>NZ_JACHIE010000002.1 GCF_014207635.1 Acetobacter lovaniensis | reverse complement strand
CCGGTCAGAATCTTGTGCGGGTAAGCCTGATGGCCCACATCCCAGATCACCCGGTCATCGGGCGTGTCGAACACCGCGTGCAGGGCTACGGTCAGCTCCACAACACCAAGCGAGGCCCCAAGATGCCCCCCGGTGGTGGAGACCGCATCCACGGTTTCGGCCCGCAGTTCGTCCGCAAGCTGCTTGAGCTGCTCAACAGACAGGTTGCGCAGGTCCGCAGGAACCCGAACACGATCCAGCGCAGGAAAACGGCCAAAAGTGGGAATCGGTGACGCGGCGTTCTGGTTTTTAGAACTGTCCATGCGATTGTTTCCATCTTCTTTTTAGCGGAAAACGGCGCATAACTGCCTGTTACAGGCAGGGTATGCTGTTCTCCGGCGTGCCTTACATCGCGTTAACATGCCGACAGACATCGCGAACCAATGGGGTTTGGTTTAATGTTTTGTGAAAGAACGCAAGCACGGAAACAAAACTCGCTGCTGATTGTGTCTTTTTTGCAACAGGCCGTGAAAAAGACTTGAGCTTGACAAACGAGGCCACCTATATGCAGGCGAATACCTCATACACGCGTGGCTATACATGTTCCGCGCCTGTTGCTCCTTCTGACAGTCTACGGGTGGAGTAGCAGGTCTGGCAGGCAGCAGGTCTGGTCGCGCGCTTTATGGACATACTCAATACTGACTTGTCTTACTACCAGTCACGATACAGGCGTTAAGTGGATGCGCCAAAGCGGGGGTTTATGGCCGTACCGATAATGCAGGCCGTCAGGGTCGGCAGTTACGTTGTCAAACAGCATATTACGGGGCGCAAGCGCTATCCGCTGGTGCTCATGCTTGAGCCGCTTTTTCGCTGCAATCTGGCCTGTGCAGGCTGCGGAAAAATCGATTACCCGGCGGCTATTCTCAACCAGCGCATGACCGTGCAGGAATGTCTGGATGCGGATGCGGAAGCAGGCGCGCCAGTGATTGCCGTAGCTGGCGGGGAACCGCTGCTGCACAAGGAAATGCCCGAAATCATCCGTGGGCTGATCGCGCGCAAGAAGTACGTCTATCTGTGCACGAACGCCCTGCTTCTTGAAAAGAAGATGGATGATTACGAACCATCCCCCTTCTTCTCGTGGGATGTGCATCTGGATGGCGACAAGACCATGCACGATGCCTCCGTCTGTCAGGACGGGGTGTATGAGCGCGCGGTTGCCGCCATTAAAAAGGCCAAGGCGCGCGGTTTCCGCGTGTCCATCAACTGCACCGTGTTCGATGGGGCGGACCCCCAGCGTATGGCCAACTTCTTTGATGAAGTGATGGCCATGGGTGTGGACGGGATCATGACCGCACCGGGCTATGCCTACGAGCGTGCACCCGATCAGGCGCACTTCCTCAACCGGCAGAAAACCAAGCAGCTCTTCCGTGATGTGTTCCGTCTGGGCAAGGGCAAGAAGTGGCGGTTTACGCAGTCTCCGCTCTTCCTCAACTTCCTTGCCGGTAACGAGCAGTACCACTGCACGCCGTGGGGCAAGCCCCTGCGTAACGTGTTTGGCTGGCAGCGCCCGTGCTACCTGCTGGGTGAAGGCTACGCCAAGTCCTTCCGTGAGCTGATGGACGACACCAAGTGGGACGATTACGGCACCGGTAACTACGAAAAATGCGCCGACTGCATGGTGCATTCCGGTTATGAATCCACCGCTGTTATGGATGCCGTTCGCCGCCCCTGGCACATTGCCAAGGTCGCGCTGTTCGGCCCCGAAACCGAAAAGCCGATGGTGCCGGAAATCTCTCTGGCCAACCAGCGTCCAGCCCAGTACGTGTTTTCCAAGCAGGTGGAAGAGCAGATGGAAGCCATTGCGGCGCGCAAGCCCGCCAAGGCTCCCCGGGTTAAGGTCGTGCGTACCGAAGGTGCGAATGACGAGGCCCCCAAGGCTGCTGAACCCGCAGAAAGCAGTGCCGCAGACTGATTCTGCCCTGAGCGAATCGGTTAGGCGAGACAGAAAACGGCTCCTTCGGGAGCCGTTTTTTTATGCCCGCCGCAAAAAGAATACCGATTTGGTCCGCTTTATCCGGTGGGCAGGCATACACATGCTGCATGGATATGGCCGGAGGGCGGGTCACATGTTCGGTGCTGGTCTCCCGCGGGATCATCCCTTATCGTGTGCGTGGGGCTTCTGTTGCGCAAAGCCCGCTACAGCATAAAGGCGTGTTGGTTTTATCCATGGCACTTTCCATTCTTGTTATTTTCTTTCTGGTTTTCCTCAACGCCGTGTTCGCCATGGGTGAACTCGCCCTTATTTCCGTGCGCAAGCCGCGTCTGGCACAGTTACAGGAGAAGGGGGTGCGCGGTGCGGACCGGGCCATGCGTCTGGCCGAGGACCCGCAGATCTTCCTGCCCACGGTGCAGGTGGGCATGACGCTTGTCTCCATTCTGGAAGGCACGTTTGGCGGTGTGCAGATCGAGGCGCACCTGACCCCCATTCTGGAGCGTTTTGCCCTTCTCAAACCCTTTGCCCCGCAGCTTTCCATGGTTGTGGTGGTGGTTTTCATTACCGCCATCATGCTGGTGCTGGGGGAACTGGTGCCCAAGCAGCTTGCCCTGCGTGAGCCGGAAAAAATGGCCGCCCGTCTGGCCATGCCGCTGGAACTGCTGGCCAGGGTCACGGGTCCGGTGGTCATGCTGCTGCGGGCTTCTTCCAACATGGTGCTGCGTCTGATGGGGGCGAGTGATGCGGTCAACCAGAGCCTGACGGAAGAGGAACTCAAGGCCTACATAGCCGAAGGAGCGCGTCTGGGCGTGCTGGAGCATGAGGAGCGCAGCATGATCGAGCGGCTCCTGCGGCTGGCAGACCGGCCTGTACGGGCTATTATGACGCCCAGAAACGAACTGTGCTGGATAGACCGTCACGCCGGGCGTGAAGCACTGGTGCAGGTGCTCAAGCAGACCAGCTACGCCCGCATTGTGGTGTGCGAAGGTGGGGTGGACAACCCCGTGGGCGTTATTCTGGCCAAGGACGTGCTGGACCGGGTGCTTGAGGGCATGCCTGTTTCCATAGAGGCGGGCATGCGGCCGATGGTGGTGGTGCCGGACAGTATTTCCGCGCTGGACATGCTGGCGCGTATGCGCAGCATCAATCTGGGCATGGCCTTCGTACTGGACGAATACGGGGCGTTTGAAGGGATCGTGACCCCGGCGGACCTGTTTGACGCCATTGTGGGGGAAACCTCGCACGAGCAGCCCCAGTCCAGCCACCATGCAGCCAACGTGCCTGCGCCCGATGCGGTCATCAGCCTTGAAGGGACTGCCTCGGTGGATGAGATCAAGGACATGCTGGGCCTGCGCTCTTTACCGGAGGAAGGCAGCTACCATACGCTGGGTGGCCTGCTGCTGGCCCTGCTGCGGCGTGTGCCTGCGGCGGGGGATAAGGTCGCCTATGATGGCTGGCTGTTTGAGGTGCTGGAAGTGGAGGGCCGCCGTGTGGCCCGCGTGCGCGCCAGCCGTCAGGCACTGGCGGAAAACTGAGGGAGCGCCAGAAGGAAAGCTCTTCCCGCCTCTGTCTGCTGCAAAAGGCATCCATCAGGGGGCAGGGTGTGTGCCCGCATGGTGCCGGTAATGTGCTGGGGGAACAGGGGTGCTCAGGTACGCCAAAGGGGCGCTGGTTTATGCCAGCGCCCCTTTGGCGTACTGCATCCCCACGGTGGTGTGGCGTTAGTGGACTGTGCTGGCTAGTGCGGTCTCATCCGCAAAGTCAGGCCATGTGCCGTGTGCCAGAGCACTCAGGGAGGGCGCTGGCAGCTTCATTTTGGCGGCGTAGCGCCATAGATAGGTCAGGGTCTGGTGGACGTAGTTCCGGGTTTCCTGATTGGGGAGCAGTTCCATGAACATCAGCGGGTCGTCCGAGGATGCTGCCACATTTTCCCAGTGGGCCAGCGCGTTGGGGCCTGCATTGTAGCTGGCCAGCAGGCGGATGATGTCCCCGCCACGCGCTTCGGTATGGTTGGCCTGCTGGGTCAGCTTGGCCAGATACTGCACGTAACGCTGCCCGATTTCCAGATTGAGGCTGGGGTCATACAGGGCGGAAGCCGAGTGCTCAAACCTGTGGTTGGGCGTGGTGGTGGAGGCGCTGGTTACAAAATCGGCCGTTATGGGGCGGATCTGCATAAGCCCGTGGGCTCCAGCCCCCGATACGGCGCGGGCATCAAAATTGGATTCCACACGGGCCAGTGCGTAAACAAGGGCCGGGTCCATGGTAAAGCCATTGCGTGGCCGTAGTTGCGGCAGAGGCGTATCGTCCAGGCTCTGCGCGGAGGAAGCCTGACTTTGCAGGGAATCCTCCATTTCGCGCGCAAGGTCGTGCAGCCCCGCGGCCCCGGCCACCAGTTGGAAGGACCGGGCAAGTGTGACGTCATGCAGGCCGGGCCATGCGCGGCGCATGGCGTTTTCCGCCATTTCCGGCTCCCCGACCTGAAGCAGGGCAAATACGCGGCGACCGACCTCGGTATTGCCCACGGCTTCTATGTCAATTTCGGTCAGCACCGGAGCGGAGGCCGTGCTCTGGCTGGTGCCCCCCGTGCTTTCCAGCGGGGCAAAGCTGGCAAGGCCGTGGTGCTCGCTCAGCTTGTGGGGGGTGCCCATCGTGCGCAGCATGGTGTTCGCCAGAAGCCCGTAGAATGTGCGGGGGAAGGTGGCGGCATGCTGGAGCCACAGATGCTGGCTGTGGGGATTATTGGCCTTTTCGTGCGTCCGCGCAGCCCAGAAGGCGTTTGCGGCCCGCATTTCCGGCGTGGCGCGCGGTGCGTGGGAGGCCCGTTCAAAAAACTGTCCGGCCTGTGCGTAATCCCGCTTCTGCCACAGGGCCAGCCCGGCCACATAGCCCGCCAGCGCATTGCGCCCGTGGGATACGGTGTTGGCTGTGCGGCTGATGTCCAGCGCCAGATCGGTCTCACCCGCGGCCAGCATGGCCTGTGCGGTTTCGGCCTGTAACTGGGCGGCGTAGGCGGGGGTCATGCCCGGTGTGATGCTGATCAGGTGCAAAGCACTATGCACACCCTTGAGCCCCCATGTCGTGCGTTCACGCAGGGTGCGGTCCAGCAGGGGGTTGCGGGTGAACTCCTGCAACGGCCCTGCCGCAAGGGCGGCATGTTCGGGGGCCAGATGCTCGGTGGAAGGCGCTGCAGGCATGGGGCCGCCCCGTTCGGGCAGGGCGGCAAGCCGCGCCCAGACGGCCGGAGCATCCGCATAGGTTGTGTATTGCTTGAGCCAGTTGCGCAGTTCGGTCGCACTGGGGTGGTAGCTTGGGTTGAGGTAGCGGTCTGCCTCCACCTCGCCGAGCAGCAGTGAGTCGGTCAGGTGGGTGGTGCTGTTGATCGCCTCGGCAAACGCCCCCATGCGCTGGAGGCGGAAAATGGCGCGGATGTTGGTTGCTACATCCTGCGGCAGTGGTCTGGGTAGAACAAGATCATCGCCTTCCGGAAAAGCCCGGCGCGGCAGAACCATCGCCAGCTCTTCACTGTGCGGTTCCACCCCGTGGTCCGGGGAACTGGCATGGGCTCTCGTCGTGCTGACGGAAGCGCTGGCCAAAAGAGCGGCTCCAGCCAAAAAGGCTTTTGCCGCGATCTGATGAGGAATTTGACCTATCGCTCGCATGGCTGGCGGGGTCTAGGCTTTTTGCGCGCAGAAAGCAAGTTTACTCTTTGTAAACATTGGTTGGCGTGCTGGAGAAACCAGAGCACGCTTTAGCGTAACGCAACGGGTTTTCGGGGTGGAGTTCTTTGTTTTCCAAAGGTATCGGGTGTTATTTCATACTATAATTCTTTGGGGTAAATGCGGGGTTATTACGGCTGTCCCCACGGTTGCTTCATGGCGTGTCCCGTAGTGTTTTCATCACCAGCATCAGCGTTTGCCATATTTCCCGCCGGGCAGTGGGGGAGGCGCGGAGCTGGAGCGGGTGGCGCATGGCCAGAACAGGAATGTCACCCAGACCGGGCAGGGCCAGCATGCCCCATTCGCGGCGGGCGGCGGGAGTGTCCCCGCCGAGCAGCATGGTGGCGGGCAGGCGACCGCACAGCACAAGGCGGCGGGGGGCAAACAGGGTGATCGCACGGTGCAGGAAGGGCAGGCAGATGCGCTGTTCCGCATCCGATGGGGGGCGGCCGCCGGGGGGGCGCCACGGCAGGGCGGTGGCAAGGGTCAACTGGCTGCGTTTCAGTGGCAGCGGGTCCAGCAATGTGTCCAGCAAGGTGCCGCACAGGCCGGAAAAAACATGGCCGCTCCGGTCCTCATCCGCATCAGGAGCCTCCCCGATCAGCATGAGCGGGGCGTTGGCCGGTCCTGAGGGTATGAGTGTGTGCATGGCCGTGCCGCGCAGGGAGCATGCATCAAACTGCTCCATGGCCGTGCGCAGGGCATCGGGGGTGTTTGCCTGCGCGGCAACCTGCCGGGCAAGGGCTATGGCCTCGCCCAGACTGGTCATCCCCCCCTCGATTCCCGCAGCAGGGGTGGGGTTTTGCCGTGGGGTGAGAGGCGCTACCATGGCCGGAGTCTGCACGGCAGGCGCGCTCGGGCGGGGTTTTCCGGGGTTGGGCAGGCGTGGCGGAGGGTGCGCGCCAGCCCCGCTCAGGCGGTGGTCGGTGGCGTTGTCGGTTACGGCGGTATCCACCCCCCATTCGGTATAGAGGCGGAGGAGGGAGAGAGCATCGTGCATTACCTTCCCCCTATCACAGTCAGGGCGTGGAGCAGAATATGAAGCGGATGGTTTGGCGGTTTGGCATGAGCGCGGTAGAGACTAAGCCAGCCGTTCATGTCGTTCCTCATTTGCTATGCTGGCAGATGCAGGCCGCCAGCCGCGGCAACCCGGTGCTGCCGTCTCAGCCTGAATAGGGTTCTTATGCTGTTTTGTCGTCTTATGCCTACGGTTTTCCTGCTATCTGCCACCATGCTGGCGTCGCCTGCGTTGGCGGCGGTGTCTGGCCCTGCGCAGGGTTTACGTCATGAAACCGGACCCACCGTGCAGGCCGGACGCGGGTATGTCGATTCGGAAGCCTATCTGCGCGGAATCGTGGCTGTGCGTCTGGGGGATGACCTTGAGGCGGCACAGGCCTTCCGCAAGGCATTGCAGGCAGACCCGACCGATGTGGACCTGCTGCGTCAGGCTTTTGTGCGGAGCGTGATGGTGGGAGCACCGCAGGCCGTGGAACTGGCCCGGATTGCGGATAAAACGCCAAAGGACAGGAGTGTGATCTCCGCCCTTGTTCTGGGCGATGACGCTGCGGTGCGGGGGGACTGGACAGAGGCCGTGCAGTATTATCACCGTGCGGGAGACGACCCCATGGCCCGCCTGATCGTGCCGCTGCTGCTGGCGTGGTGCCAGCAGGCGCAGGGCCATGCGGATGAGGCGATAGAGAGCCTGCTCCATGTGCCTGGCTCTGTTCTGTCGCCGTTTTATACCCTGCATGCGGCCCTGATTGCGCAGGTAGCGGGCCAGTCCGACCGGGCCGAGACCCTTTTCGTGCAGACGCAGAAGGCCATGCCCGGCTACGACATGCTCCTGACCCGCTCTCAGGCAGCGTGGCTGTGGAACCATGGCCAGCAGGACAAGGCTCGGGCCGTTATTCGGAAGCTGGTGGCGACAGACTCCATTCTGGGGCTGGCTGGTCCTGCCCTGCAGGCGGAGATCGCCCATTACCCTGTTACGTCCGCGCGGGAGGGAATCGCCCGGGCCTATGTGTTAACGGCTTTTCTGCTCCGCCAGCAGGCACGTGAGCAGGCCCAGCAGGGAATGGAAGGGGAGGGCGGTGCGCTCAACCTGTTCCAGTTTAATGAGGCCGCGCGCCTGATGCTGGGTTTTGCGCTGGCCATGGACCCAACGCTGGCTGATGCCCGTCTGATGCTGGCGGAAATTCAGGACGACGAGCACCATTTTGCCGCCGCGCGGGAAACGCTGGTGCGCGTTTCCCCGCAGGACCCGCTGGCCATGGTGGCGACCCTGCGCCTTGCGGTGCTGGAAACCACCAATGACCACCCGGCCGAGGCCATACCGCTCCTCCAGCACCTCGCCCAGCAGGTGCCGGGCCAGATTATCATAGAGCGTTCTCTGGGCAACGCGTTCAGCCAGACCAAGGACTGGAAGGCCGCCATAGCCGCCTATACCCGTGCGATTGATCTGGCGAACGTGCAGAAAAGCCCGGACTGGACGCTTCTGTTCCTGCGCGGCATGGCCTACCATGAGGCCGGGGACTGGGCCGCTGCCAAAAATGATACCCGCGCTGCACTGGCCTATGCTCCGGATGAGCCGCTTTTACTCAATTTTCTGGGTTACGGCATGGTCGAACAGCATGAAGACCTGGCCGAAGCCGAGCAGCTTTTGCGCAAGGCCCATGCGCTGGATGATCAGGATGCCGCCATAACAGACAGTCTGGGCTGGGTGCGTGTGGAGCAGGGCGATCTGGTCGGAGGGATTCCCCTGCTGGAAAAAGCCGCCGAGCAGACACCGGAGGACCCGGAGGTCAACTACCATCTGGGCGAGGCCTACTGGCGCGTGGGCCGCAGGACCGAAGCCGTTGACCAGTGGAACATGGCGCTGGGGCTGCATCCCAGCCCTGCGGATGAGAGCCTTATCCGTGCGGCTTTGCTAAAAGCGGGTGTTCCTCCCCTCATGGCTCCAGCCGGGCCGGATAACCCCGCGCCACAACCGGATGCCGCCGCGCAACCCGCTGCCGTACAATCCGTTCAGGAACAAGGAAAGCACACGCCGTGACCGTTGCAGCACTGGATGTCTCCACCTTTGCATTTACAGAGGCAGCTCCCGCCAAGGTTAACCTGTATCTGCATGTTACCGGCCGCCGGGCAGATGGGTACCACCTGCTGGACAGTCTGGTGGTGTTTGCCGGGGCGGGCGATGTACTGCATTACCAGCCCGGCCCCGAACCGCTGAGCCTGCATGTTACCGGCCGTTTTGGCCGTGTGCTGGATGCTGCCTCCACGGGGGCGGACAACCTTGTGCTTCGTGCCGCCCATGCCCTGCAGGGGTTGCGCGGCGGACAGACCCGGCTGCCGGGCGGGACACTGGTGCTGGAAAAAAAGCTGCCCGTAGCCTCTGGCATTGGTGGAGGCTCGGCCGATGCGGCTGCTGCCCTGCGCCTGCTGGACCGGGCATGGAACGTGCAGGCCAGCCGCGCAGATCTGCTTGCGCTGGCCCAGACACTGGGCGCGGATGTGCCTGTCTGCCTGCTGAGCCAGACAATGCGGATGGAGGGGATAGGTGAAAACCTGACCCCCGCCGCCCACCTGCCCGAATGCGGAATGGTTCTGGTGAATTGCGGGCAGGCTGTTTCCACCCCCGAGGTGTTCCGTCGCCGGGATGGGGCTTTTCTGCCGCGCGCTCCCCTGCCCGAGAAGTGGGCCGATATTGCCGATGTTGTGGCGTTTCTCAAACAGCAGGGGAACAGTCTGGAAGAGGCCGCCTGTGCTGTCTGCCCCCCTGTTGGCCATGTTCTGGCTGATATTGGCGGGCAGGAGGGCTGCCTTATGGCGCGCATGAGCGGGTCCGGCGCAACATGCTTCGGGCTGTTTGCCACACCGCAGGCCGCACGGCAGGCGGCAGACAGGCTGGAAGATGCGCACTCCGCATGGTGGGTATGGGGTGGCGGACTGGTATAGCCCGTCTGTGGAGTTAATTTATCGTCAACGCAGAGAGCCTATAAAAATTTATTAACCCTTTTTTATAACTCGACCAGTAAGCCTTCTTCTTCGGGGTATCTTGCAAGGGAGGGGCGTTGGCGATGGTGCATTATGTCAATACCAATGGCGTAACCTGCGTCATTACGGACCATCAGGGTTTTCTGGGGGTGCGTGATGGTTATCATGTGGCCATGACCGGTCCCGATGGTGCGCGGATTTATGCCGGGGTCATTCATCCCGCCATTTTCGGCGGTCAGGGCAACGGAAATGTGTTTCTGGGCACATGCTGGCAACCCGGCGCCGTACCAGCCCCTGCGGGTGGAACCTATATTGTGCCACCGGGCGTGTACGCCACGTTTGGCATTGCTCCCGCCACCGGGCATGCCCCATCGGGCAGCGCGTTTTATATTGGTGGCAATGCCCTGCTGGGCGTGGCCCTTGGTGCGCCTGCGGGCTTGCGGGTCTGTGTGGCGGGTGGGTACGCCATGTTTGTCGCCACGGAACCCAACGCGACACTGGACGGGGCGGAACTGAGCATTGCCTATGGCGGTGTGTTCTCCTGCGGGGCAGGGCTGGCCGACGTGCTGTGCGGGGCTACGGTGCGTTTTGGGCCTGGGGGCGGTACTGTGGTGGTCAATGCGGATTATGCACCGTTTGACCTGTCTGGGACCGCGATCATGGATTACAACCCCGAGCAGACCATGATCGAGGTCCGCCATATCGCCCAGCCTGTCGTCACCTGTCATATCAGCGCGGACCACCGTTGCCGCAGTGTTGTTCTGTACGGTCGGGGTCGGGAGGAAGTCGGGCGCTTTATGGTGGAACTGGCTCAGGGTGCCGTGCTGGAAGCCGGGGAATACCATGTGGCGGACACGCACTGCCCGCTACGCATTACTGCCGAAAAAGACCAGACCCGCACCAGAGCCTGCTTTATTGAAGGCACGGACATCCATATCGCAAATGCTCCAACCGAGGTGGAAGCGTTGCAGGCCGGTAGTCTTGTGGATGTGTGGAGCAAGGGCGGCATGACAACCCAGCGGCTGCTATGGGTTGCGCATGGGCATGTGCAGGCCCGCCCCGGCCACCCGGAGGATGAGGCGGGTTACCCCATCCGCATTTTGCGTCATGCGCTGGGGCAGAATCTGCCGGATCGGGACCTGCTGCTAACCCCCCGGCATACCGTACTGTATAACGGGCGCTTTGTACCCGTGCGCCTGCTGGTGAATGGTGGCAGTATTTTTTATGACCACAGTATTACCAGCTATAATTACATTCTTATGCAAACAGAAACACATGCTGTTCTTGTCGCCAATGGTGTGCCAGCCGAGTTTTATCTGGCGCAGGAGGCAGGTCAGGTGGACGCATGGGCCGGTGGGGTCGTGCGCGTGGGCCATGCGGCTCCTCATGCATGGGAGAAGGAGGTTCTGCCATCCCCACAGGTGGAGCGGGGCGCACTGGCAGCCATTTTTGCCCAGTTACGCGTACGGGCTCCCGGTGTGCCGGGGTGCAGGCCATTTGTGACAGTGCCGGAGTTGAGCAAGGACCCTGACCTGTTTCTGGTTACGGATCTGGGTCAGCGCATCAGGCTGCTGCGGCGTGAGGGGGACAGATGTTTTTACATGCTGCCTGTTGGCGTGAAAAAAGTTTTCCTGACCTCGCGCACCTCCCAGCCCGTAGCCGCTTCGGGCTCTTATACCGATGACAGGCGTACTCTTGGGGTAAGAGTAGGGAGCATAACCCTGTTTAGTGGCAGCCGCCACGTGCCGCAGCTGAGCCATTTGCGGGCGGAGGGAGCGACATGGGCCGGCTGGCATGGTCTGGAGGCCAATGGAGCGGGCCGCTGGACCACGGGTTATGCCGAACTGCCGCTCAAAGGCGTAAAAGAGGGGGCGATCGGACTGCTGATCATTCAGGTCCACATGGAGGGGGCGCTTGTCGCGGCTTCCGCGGCTGATGTGGAGGAAAGCAGGTTACGGGCCTGAGTAAAAAAGTAAAATCCCTTATAAAGAAGATATTTTTCACAACTCAGCTTCCTCCCCCTGTGCGCTTCTGGTCCAGTGACATGATGCACAGGGGGGGGCAGGGGCTTAAAGACCCCGACGGTGTAAAATCAGGGTTTACGGCTCCGGCGTATGTGGTTGTATGCCGCACTCAGCCCCATGGCTGCGAGCGCACCAAACAGGCTGGCCCGCAGACTGGATGAAACAAAAACCGTAAACGGGCTGTTCAGCCTGCGGGCCTTGGCTTCAAACGGACCTTCTGCGCCGTAAGCGCCGGGTACCGGGTTGTACAGGTCATCTGGCTGGATGCCCTCGGCCCAGTCATGGCTCATCTGGGCCTTGTAGCCGTGGCTGGCCAGCCGGGCCTCACGGCAGCTACGGCCAGCCAGACGCCAGAGAGCGGCAAAGCTGTTGGCCCAGCCGATGGAAATGGAGCGGCTGGTGGTAAAGGCCGCGCGGCAGATGGCCTCTGCCGCAACTTCTGGTTCGTAAACCGGGCCGAAGGGTTTGAGCCGTTTGCCGGTCAGGTTGCGGGTCCAGCCATAATGCGGGGTGTTAATGGCGGGCAGGTCCACCATAACAATGCGGATATGGTCCGCATCATGCCGCAGTTCCGTGCGCAGGCTGCTGCAAAAGCCGCGCAGGGCCGCGCGGGAGCCGTTTTCTGCCGCCTGTAGGGGCAGGTCACGCAGGGTGGGGGCCAGATCGAGGTTGATAATCGCCCCCTGTCCCCTGCGCCGCATAACGCTCAGGGCCGCCAGTGTGCCGTTAACGCTGCCAAGGTAGGTAACTTGTGTGGCCCGGGCGATATCCTGTGCATTCAGGGCTGCAACCTGACCGACAACAGTGGCCCCCGCGCAGTTGGCCCAGACAGAAATGGGGCCGAGTTCGCTTTCAACCCGGTTGGCGGCGTCCTGCACGGCCTGTGCGTCGGCCACGTCCACGCTGATGACAAGGGAGCGGACGGAATGCTGGGCCAGATTCCGGGCTGTGGCGTCCAGGCGTTCCCTGTCACGCCCCAGCAGGGCGACATCAAACCCTGCTCGCCCCAGTGCGCGGGCTGCTGCACGGCCAATGCCCGAACCTGCTCCTGTAATGACCGCAATCTGAGTTGCCATGCCTGATGTGCCTCCCGCGTTGGTTCTGGTGGTGTGGATGGGGTGTTAAAAAACCGGGTCTTTCTCCCTGCGCGAGCAGGGGGTGGAGCGCAAGGCATGCCAGAGCGCGCCAGCCTTGTGCGCCGCAGGGGACCGTATGGTCCCGTTAAGGGGTTACAGGTAGCGCAGCGCCAAAAAGCCGCCAAGCAGGGCAAGGGCGAATACGCCAGTAACCAGCGGCAGGCGGGTTTCCAGAAAATCCTGAATGCTTGGGCCAAAGCGGCGCAGCAGGCCCGCCACCAGCGCAAAACGCACGCCACGGGTTACAAGGCTCGCGCACATAAAGGGTAGAATGGCAAAATGCGCCATGCCGCTGGCAATGGTCACAAACTTGTAGGGGATGGGGGTCAGCCCCTTGAACAGAATGATCCATACCCCCCACTGGCGGAATTTTTCCTGCAAGGAGACCAGTGTGTGTTCGGCATGGTAAAAATGCACAATGGGTTTTGCCAGCGTATCCAGCAGCAGCGCGCCAATCAGCCAGCCCAGCAGGCCACCGGCCACACTGGCCACGGTGCAGATGGCGGCGTACCGCCATGCCTTGTCCTTTTGTGCCAGCACCATGGGGACAAGCAGCGTTTCCGGCGGGAGGGGGAAAAAGCTGGCTTCTGCAAAAGCCAGTGCCGCCAGCCATAAAGGCGCGTGGGGGCTGGCGGCATGCCGCAGAACGCGGGCGTAGAGTTTATCGAGCATTCAGGTCCGTTACAGTCGTTCTTGGCGCAGCACGGCTTCGGCCTTGCTGTGGATCAGGTCGTATTCGGCCTGTGTCAGGTTGCCCCGATGCAGCATTTCGCTCGCGCGGGCAAGGGCATCCCTTGCATGGGTGGCGTCTGGTATGGGGTAACGGCGGCCGGGTAGGGCAAAGGCGCTATCGGGCAGGGCATTGCGTTCTTGCGTGGTCAGCTTGGACATGTGCGTATTCCTGTCCCCTCGGTTAAAGGTCGGAGGCACTTTCCACTTCGTCCAGTTCCGCCATGGCGGCTTCTGCACTGGTGGTTGGCACGTCAGAAACTGGCGTGCTCCGCATATCCTGCGCCGGAGGGTGCGACGCGGGAGACAATGTGAGTGTTTGCGTGACACGGAATGCAGTCAAGACCGCAAATGATCCAAACAGCACCGCACCCATGGCCTGCCCCACCTGGACCCCCTGCGGGCCATAATGCGCGCATAGCAGAACAAACGGAATGGTGCCCAGCGTTGCCCGCCCCCAGTTGAACGCGGTGGAATACAGGGGAAAGCCAAGGTTGTTGAACGCGGCGTTGGCGACAAACAGCATGCCAACAAACAGGTAGCTGCCAATGGTCCATGTGCAGAACAGGTGCAGAAGTGCTGCGGCATCACCATGTGCGTTGTACATGGCGATAATCAGGTCCTGCGCAAAGTAGAGTGCGACCCACGTCAGACCCACGCTGAGCACCACCAGTTTAAGGGCGGCGGTCAGGGTCTGGCACACGCGGTCGGGGCGGCCTGCGCCCACATTCTGGCCCATGATCGGGCCGACCGAGCCGGTCAGTGCAAACACAAGCGAGAACAGCACTGGCACCATGCGCTCGATCGAGGCCTGCCCCGCCACGGCCTCCAGCCCGAAACCGGACATGGCGCGTGTGACGTACACCCCCCCTGCGGGTGTTGCCAGATTGGTCAGGATAGCGGGGAGCGATATGCCAGCCACCCGGCGGGTGTCGGGCACAATGCGGTGCAGGCAGGGGCGGGCCAGCATGCTGTGCCGCAGGGCGCCACGCAGCCCGGCTCCGGCGACCACAATGCGGGAGAAGGTGGTGCTGATAGCAGCCCCCATAAGCCCTTCATGCAGGCCGAAAATAAACAGTGGGTCCAGCACCGCCGCCACCACGGCCCCCATAAGGGTAATATGCATGGAGCCTTTGGCGTCTCCCACCACCCGCATAAGGGCCGAGCAGCCCATGCCAATGCAGATCAGGGGCAGGGCAACGCTGAGAATACGCAGGTAGGCTGTGGCTTCGGTCAGGGTTGGCCCCCGTGCGCCAAACAGGCTGAGGATGGGGGCGGCCTCCATGGCCGTGGCAAGGCCGAGAATCCCCGTAACCACGGTCATGACAATCATGGCGGAGGTGGCAAGGCAGCGGGCTTCCTCATGCCGTCCGGCCCCGATCTCCCGCGCGGTGGCAGCACTTATGCCAATGGTCAGGCCGATGGAAATGGCAATCTGCAGGCCAATAACAGCACTGGCAAAGCCGATGGCCGCGGTCATGGCGGTGCTGTTGAGGTGGCTGATATACACCATGTTGAGCATATCAACCGCAAACACGGCCATAAGTCCGATGGCCCCCGTCCCGGCCATGACCAGCACGTGCCGCATGATGCTGCCTGTTGTGAAACAGGCTTTATGGCGGCTTCCGGACGAGGGTGGCCGGGTCATGCGGGCTCCGTTGGGGCTGCTCCTTGCGTATGGGCACGCTCGGGCGAATGGACGGCGCATAGTATGTCACGTCCGGGCTGTGCTGCGAATAACCTGTTCGTGGATTAAACCGCATGGCACGGCTGATCTGTGCCGTGGGGGCGTGAGTCCCGTGGGGCCACAGATGCGGGGGATGCGGGCATGTGCCCGAACAGGCATTTGCCAGCCCGTGAATTGCCGGGGAATGTATGCGTTTTACACATATCAGGTATGCTAAAAGTGACGTGAAGACATGCCCTACCAGCACGGGGCCTGCGGCGGCCTGCCGGGGGCTGGCTGGCGTGGGAACACGTGCGTGCAGGAGGGATGGGCAAGACCTCGGTGACGGTAAACAGCCAGTAGCAGGGTGTTTGGCATCAGAGGGGTAAGGGCTGCACCTGCCGGGTGAGCCCATTCGTGGGGGTTGGCTGTCCGGAACTCAGGCCGCTACCCGGCCCGACCGCAACGCTCCCCCTTAGAGAAAAGGGCGGATTTGCGCAAGTTAAGGATCATGGACAGGGCGGAGAGGCGCGGCTTTTAGGCCACGCCTGCACGCCGGACGCATCAGGCAGGCCGAAGGGTGGATGACAATGGGGCGCGCGGTTGCTAAACCCCCCCTCGCTGCAGTCTTCCTTCCTAATTCGTGTAACAGCTGAGGCCGGGAACCGTCCTTGTCATGAAAATCGTCGCCTGTAATAGCAACCTGCCACTGGCCCAGGCCGTTGCAGCAGAGCTGAACCTGCCCCTGTGTAACGTAACCGTGCGCCGCTTTGCGGACATGGAAGTGTTTGTTGAAATTCATGAAAACGTGCGCGGTGAGGATGTTTTTGTCATCCAGAGCACCTGCACGCCCACGAATGACAACCTGATGGAACTGCTGATCATGCTGGACGCCCTGCGTCGCGGGTCGGCCAAACGGATCACGGCAGTTATTCCGTATTTCGGGTATGCCCGTCAGGACCGCAAATCCGGCCCCCGTACGCCCATCAGCGCCAAGCTGGTTGCCAACCTGCTGGTGGAAGCAGGGGCCAGCCGTGTGCTGACACTGGACCTGCACGCCATGCAGATTCAGGGCTTTTTTGATATTCCGGTGGACAATCTGTACGCAGCCCCCCTGTTTGTGCGCGACATTCGCGCCCAGTACGGTGACCGCGACCTTATGATTGTCTCCCCCGATGTGGGTGGGGTGGTGCGCGCGCGCCAGCTTGCCCAGCGCCTGAACACCGATCTGGCCATTATTGACAAGCGGCGTGAGCGCGCAGGCGTGTCCGAGGTCATGAACGTGATTGGCGACGTCAAGGGGCGTCACTGCCTGCTGGTAGATGATATTGTGGATAGCGGTGGGTCACTGTGCAACGCAGCCCGCGCCATTGCCCAGCAGGGTGCGGCATCGGTTGGTGCATACGTTACCCACGGTGTGCTCACCGGGCAGGCCGTGCCCCGTATTGCCGAGTCCCCGATTGAAATGCTGACCCTGACAGACAGTATTCAGGCAACAGCGCCGGTCATGGCGGCCAGCAATATCCGCCAGATCACCATTTCCGGCCTGCTGGCGCGCGCCATGCGTGCCGTATCGGACGAAAGCTCCGTATCGTCCCTGTTTGACTGAAGGTGCCATGACCGTGCTTCTCCCCCGTCCATACTGGTATCTGCGGCACGGTCAGACGGACTGGAACAGGGCCGGTCTTTCTCAGGGGCGTACGGATGTACCGCTGAACGAGACCGGGATTGATCAGGCGGTGGAGGCTGGCAGGCTGATCGAGCAGGCCATACGCGCGCAAGGGGCGGGAGCCATTACACGCATTGTGTGTTCCCCCCTCGAACGTGCCCACCGCACGGCCCAGATTGTGCGGGATGAACTGGTCGCCTACGGCCTGCCGCAACTCCCCCTGAGCGTGGATGAGGATCTGGCCGAGGTCTGCTTTGGCGAGCAGGAAGGCCAGCCTATTGCCGACTGGTATGATGACTGGATCGCCGAGCAGTACACCCCACCGGGGGCGGAACCGTTTGCCGAGCTTAAAAGCCGGGCCGCACGTGCGCTCAACCGCGCCACGGCGGCAGATGGTTTGGCGCTGGTGGTGGCCCACGGGGCGCTGTTCCGGGCCTTGCGTGCGGTTATGGCCCTGCCAGCCAATGTGCGCCTGCCCAACGCCATTCCGCTCAGTGCGGTGCATGATGCACAGACCGGGTGGAATCTGAGCGAACTCCCCTGATATTACGCCTCTGACCAGGAGGTTTTTTGCACCTGTTAGCTGCGCTGGGCCAGAGTGCCCGCATGGTGCGGTAAAGTAGGGCCGTGCCTGATGTGGGGCATCGTGTGCCTGCCACATCAGGTCAGGCGGGTTGGCGGCTCATTCCTGAACCGTGGGGGGCTGCGGGAAAAGGGACGGGTCATGGATGGCCCGCAGCCTGACGCATTGCGGCAGCATCTTGCGGATCATCTTCATGGTTGCCAGGTCGGAAAGGCCTGTCTGTTCAGAAAACCAGTCCAGTTCTTCTTGCAAAAAGAATCCCCGCACTTCAGCTTCGGTTGCGGGCGGGCTGTGTGGCGCGCTCTGCCAGCGGCGGATGGTGCTGATCATACCCATGGCCTGCGCGCGTTTTTCCAGCTTGCTGGGCATGTCTGGCCGGGGGACGGGGCCGAGCACTTCGTTCAGTGCGGTCATCAGGCCCGACCTGTCGCCCGTGGCGCCGGTAATAAAATCTCCCACATGCGTGATGGCATTGGTGACGGTGTTAAGGAATGTCATGGTAGCCTCCTGTTGTTAAAAAAGGAGATACAGGTGCAACGGGCCGCAACGCGGCAGAGTTGCAGGGCGGAATGTTAAATAAAAAACATCTGGCTCTCCTGTGCGCAGTCCTCTGGCAAAGGTCTTGTCCGCTCCCTACATGACACAGGGTTAACGTGGTTGGCCCCGTTTGGGGGAAAGCCGCAAAAGCAAGGAAATACCATGTCTGATCTGATCGTGCTGGGCTTTGACCATATTGATGACGCCGCCAAGGTGCTGAGCGAATGTCGCACTCTGCAGAAGGAATACCTGCTGGACCTTGAAGATGCCGTTGTGGTCACGCGGGATGCCACAGGCAAGGCGCGTCTGCACCAGAGCGTTAATCTGGAAAAAGCGGGTGCATCCTGGGGGCTGTTCTCTGGCGGGTTCTGGGGTGCGGTGGTCGGGCTTCTGTGCCTTAACCCGCTGGCAGGTTTTGTTATTGGCAGTGCCGTTGGGGCCGGTGCAGGCGCTCTGGCGGGCAAGATGTCCGATTACGGGATTGATGACGGGTTTATTACCAAACTGAGCGACACCATTCCCCCCAACACCTCTGCCCTGTTTGTGCTGGTGCGCAAATCCCAGCCGGATAAGGTTCTGGCCGATCTGCAACAGTTCAAGGGCCATGCCCGTATTTTGCAGACGTCCCTCTCCCCCGAGGCAGAAGCCCGGCTCAAGGCGGCTCTGGGCGATACTTCAGCCCCGGCTCAGCCTGTGGCCTGAACACCAGCGTTTTGATGCAGTGCATGCAGGGGGTGGCGGGCATATGCCCGCCACCCCCTGTTTTTATGGGCAGGTGTATCGGGCTTGCCGTGTCTGAGTAGAGCGTGCCGGCCCTACGGTTTTCTGCGTGGTTGTGCAGGCGGGGCTGGCATAGTAGGGGCACGTCTGCCTACTTTTCCATTCTGTCGGGTTATGCTGTCATGGTACGTCTTGTCATGCTGTCGGTCGGGGCGTTCATATGGCTTGTAACCGAGGTCATGCCCATTGGGCTGCTGACCGATATTGCACAGGGGCTGCATGTATCCCCTGCTCAGGTTGGGCTGCTGGTTACAGGCTATGCCTGGCTGGTGGCGTTAACGGCTATTCCGCTAACATTGCTGACTTCTGGCGTGGACCGGCGGGTCCTTGTGGCCAGCCTGCTGCTGCTGGCTGGCGGGGTGGACGTAGCCTGCGCTTTTGTCACCAATTATGCGCTTATGGCCGTGCTGCGCATCATGCTGGCATTGGGGCATGGTATTTTCTGGTCGGTTATTGCGGGGGTTGCGGTTCGTCTGGCCCCGGACATACCCGTGGCACGGGCCACGGGCTGGGCTTTTACAGGGGTTGCGGTGGGATTTGCCGGGGGTATTCCCCTTGTGTCCGCCATTGGGCAATGGCTGGGCTGGCGCGCGGCTTTTTTAACCTGCGGGGCAGGGGCTCTGGCGGTGTTTGCCGCAGCTCTGATGCTGTTGCCCGCCATGCCTGCCCAGCGGCGGCGGCTGGACCTGTTGCGCCTACTCCGCCAGCCCGTGTTCGTTTATATTGCCGTGCTGACAATGCTGGTGATTATCGCGCATTTTACGGCCTACACGTATATCATCCCGCTCCTGCAAACCATTCCGCATAGTCCTGAACGGCTTATTCCCGTTCTGCTGCTGGTGTATGGCGTTGCGGGGGTTGGCGGCAACTGGGTGGGGGGGCGGCTGCCCTGTTCCGCCGGGCGGCTGATTGGTATGGCAACGGCGGCTCTTGTGGCCAGCCACGGCGTTATGGTGGCGGCTGGCTGGTGGCCCGGTCTGGTCTGGGTGGATATGGTCGTGTGGGGGATTGTTGGCGCGGTCATGAACATGGCCCCCCAGAGTTACGCCATGGAACTGGCCCCCGATGAGCGCGAGGCCGCATGCTCCTTTAGCGTGACCGGCTTTAATGCCGGTATTGGTGGGGGCGCTTTGTGTGGTGGGGTTGTGCTGGGTGCCGCCGGTCCTTATGCGGTTCTGGCATGGAGTGCAGGCATTGCTCTGCTTGCCCTGCTGGTACTGTGGGCCGGACGGTTTGTGGTGGGGGGCAGAAAACAGGGCTGAACGGGGTGTGCCCCTTCAGCCCCGGTTGTTAAAACCCTTGGGATATACCGCACAGTATGGTTCTGCGCAGGCCGTATTGGGGTGCGGTCACGCCAATGCCCGAACCATCACGCAACATGTAGGTGTGGTCTCCCAGATTGATCACATCCAGCCTTAGCTGCGTATCCCCCTGCCATGCCGCGCCAAAGGTGTTGTGAATGGTCTGCACGGCAGAAAAATTAACGGTGGCATAAGGCGTTAATGCAAGCCCGTTGGGGATGCCATCTGCATCATCATCCGCGCGCAGGCCACTGCCATAGACCAGTGTGGCGGACAGGCGCAGCGGAGCTCGGGTTTTGTGGAAAAATGTGTACGCCGCCCCAGCCGATGCGGTCCAGCGCTGGTCATGGTCCAGATGGACCCAGCGGCTGCTGATGTAGTCCAGCTCGTCTTGATCAAAATTGAACTGCGCACTGGTAATTTTTTTACCAATGGCGCGCGACCATGCGAAATTGCCGTAAAGGGAGAGTGGGCCACGGTCGTAGGAGGTGCTGACTTCGTACCCGTTTACCTGCCCATGGCGGTAGTTAAAGCCGCTCAGAATAATGGGGGCGCCAAACTGGCCCTCATCAATCAGGTTCTTGGCCAGTTTGTAATAGGCGTCAAAGGCAATATGCCAGCCGGGCAGGATGGTCTGCTCAAACCCTGCATCAAAATAATGGTCGCGCTCGGCACGCACTTTGCTGTTTGTGAGCGAATTGGGCGCGCCACTGGTGCCGTACAGATGGGTAAGGGATGCCCCGCTGACAATTTCAAACGGTGGGGGCGTAAAATAGCGCGAATACCCTGCATGCAGGGTGCCGTTTTTCCATGGTTTCCACACAAGGTTTACACGTGGGCTAAACTGGTGTTCGGCTGTGTATTCGCTCACGCCATCAAAACGCAGGCCGTAATTGATAGTCAGGTTACGCAGGGGACGCCATTCGTCCTGTGCGTACACACCATAAACCATGCCGGTTTTGCCGCTGCTGTCATACACATTAAAGGGGGTGGGGCCGTATGTGGGCGGGGTGCCGCCAATATTGGTTTGTGGGAAAACGGTTGATGTCGTGCTCGAAACATTGCGTTCCACAAAAACCTGAAACCCGAAGCGCACGGTATGGTCGCGTGCTGCGCGCCAGGTTACGTCGTGCTGGGTGCCGGTGGAAAAGACCGAGCGCGCGGCCCGCTGGGCATTGCCAAGGTAGAGCAGGTCCCCCGTTGGGTCGGGGGAGTAGCGCAGGGAGCTGTAGCGGGTAAAAACGGAATCCTGTAGGCTAAAGGCCCCGATTTCCTTTTGCAGGGCCAGCACGGCAAAGTCGGTAATCTGCTTCTGGTGTTCGTTCAGGCTGTCGCTGCTGGTGGTGGCCCCTGCGGGGGGTGTGTAGTTTTGGCTCCAGCTATCGGGGGTTAGGCCGGGGTTGTTGGGTAGCTGGTATTCCGCGTTGGAAATGCCTGCAATCAGGCTGATCCGCGTCTCTTCATCCACCGTGTAACGGGCATGGCCCAAAAAGTGGTACTGGTTGCTCAGGTCATGCGGGGCGTTAAATGAGCTTGTGGTGTTTTCTATGCCCACGCGGTCATGCACAAAGTCCGCCGTGGCAAAAAAATCCCACTTTCCTTTGTGAAAACCATATTGCAGGGAAGGGAAAAAGTAATCCCGAGCCCCACCGTAAATGGACAGGTTCCCCCCTGCGTTGGTCGTGCCGTTTTTGGTGGTAATATCCACCACGGCAGCCTGCAGGAAGCCAAACTGGCTGGGCAACGCGCCTGTGGTCAGGGACATGTTATCGGCAAAGCGGGTCATCAGTGCCTGCCCGAAGACACTCAGCCCTTCGGGTAGCTGCACGCCATCAAGGCGGAACTGCACTTCGTTATGGTCACCGCGGACATGGATCTGGCCGTAACTGTCCTGCGCAACCCCCGGAGCCTGCAAAAGAACCTGATTAAGCGGGGCATTATCCCCACCGGGAATATTCTCCAGCGCCCGACGGCTGAAATGGTACACGCTGGCCCCCGTGGTGGGCGACAGCTCGGAGCGGGCACGGTCCAGATGGGCGGTTACAATAACCTGTTCCGCCTCATGCGTGGTGGAGCGGGGGATAACCTGCACGGTTTCCGCCCCTTTGCGCACGGGCTTTTTGGCTGTGTTTGCCGTGTTCGCGCCTGTGCCTGCACCTGTGGTTGTTGTGGCTGTGACCTGCGTGGTGGTCGTGGCCGTCTGGGCTGCTGCTGCATGGCCTGTTGCCAGCAGGCTGCTCAAAAAAGAAGAGCAGAGGAGAAGACCAGAGGGTCGGTAGGTCATGATTGCATGCCGCCTGAATTGGAGTGAGCCAAGGGCCGCATAGCTATTAGTTATATTATAACATAACAATCAAATTATGCGCCGTGCCGCAAACAGGACCAACCTCTGTTGTATTTGTGCAACGCGTGACTGACATCCCTGAAACGCTGCCCACACAGCGCCCTGCCATACAAAAACACCTCTCCCCGCAGGCCGGCGGAGGAGAGGTGTTTGCAAAAAACAGTGTGTGTAAAAGGGTTATTTTGTTGTGTAACCCCCATTGACCAGAATGGTCTGTCCGGTCATCCACCAGCCATCGGACACCATAAAGCGCACATGGGGCACAATATCTTCCACATCCGTCAGCCCCGTCTGGCTGAAGGGGGAAAGTGCCGCAGCACTCTTGTGGTAGGCGACGGCTTCGGGTTCCTCCTGCCCGTAAAAGAACGATGTATCCATGGGGCCCGGCCCAATGGCGTTGACCGAAATACCGCGCGCCCCCAGTTCCTTGGAAGCGGCACGGGTAAAGTGCTCCACGGCCGCCTTGGCCCCGGCATAGGTGCTGTAAAACGGCGTGTAAGCCCCAAGCAGGGAGGTGACAATGCTGAGCAGCTTGCCGTTATCGTTCAGGTGTTTGCCAGCTTCGCGGATAAACTGGAACGCCACTTTTGTATTGATGGCGAACATGGCGTCGTATTCTTCATCGGTCGTGTCGGCTATGGGCTTTTTGAGCACTTTGCCGACGGTGTTGATCGCTATATCCAGACCGCCTGTTGCCTGCAGGGTTTTTTCAAACAGATCCGCCATGGCTCCGGTCTGGGTCAGGTCCGCCTGCATGACAAAGGCTTTAGCCCCGACGTTGCGTATGACTTGCGCGGTTGCCTTGGCTTCCTCCTCGGTTTCGGGGCTGTGATAGTGAATGACAATTGTCTGGGCACCATGCCTTGCCAGATCACGGGCGACCATTCCGCCAAGGTTCTTGGCGCCACCTGTGATCAGAACGGTCTTGCCGGTCACGCTGTGTGTTGTCATGTCGTTGCTCCTTTGACTGGTGCAAACAGGCGCGGGCCCGTCTTTCTCTGTCCGGGTATAGTATCATTTGTAAAATACCAATAAAGCTTGGGAATATGATAAGACCTGTCAGCTTTTACGAACAATCCGGGATAAGGCTGGGGGGAAGCCAATGGACCGTATAGATCAGTGCCGCATGTTTACGCGGGTGGTGGAAACGGGCAGTTTCACCCGTGCGGCAGAAACACTGGGTCAGCCACGCTCCACCGTATCGACCGCCGTGCAGGCGCTGGAGGCGCGCGTGGGGGCCCGGTTGCTGGCGCGGACCACCCGCTCCGTCACCCCCACTCCGGATGGGCTTGCGTTTTATGAGCACTGCGTAAGGCTCGTTGTGGATATGGATGAGGCGGAAGACCTCTTCCGCCGCAAGCGCGGGCATGTGCGCGGGGTGCTGCGGGTTAACCTGCCCGCGCGGATTGGTCGGCTGATTGTTGCTCCCGCCCTGCCGGAGTTTGTTGCCGCCCATCCGGGCATCCAACTGGAACTGGGGGTCACGGACAAACCGGTAAACCTGATGGAGGAGGGGCTGGACTGTGTGCTCAGGGTAGGCGCATTGCCTGATTCAGGGCTGATCGCGCGGCGCATGGGGCGGATGCGCCTGCTCAACGTAGCCAGCCCCATCTATCTTGCCCGCCACGGTGTTCCCCGTATTCCGGCTGCTCTGGCGCGTGATGGGCATGTCGCCGTGCGGTACATGTCCCCCGCCAACGGGCGGGTGGAGGCATGGGAGTGGGAGGAAAATGGAACCCTCCATACGCTGGACCTGCCCGGCCCCGTGACCGTGAACAGTGCTGAAACCCAGATTGCCTGCTGTCTGGCCGGGCTGGGGCTTATTCAGGTACCGCAGTATGATGTGAAGGCACTGGTGCAGAGCGGACAGTTATGTGTGGTGTTGCCGCACTGGTGCGCGCCCGCTCTGCCGGTGAGCCTGCTTTACCCGCACAGGCGGCATCTTTCTTCCCGCCTGCAGGCTTTTGCCAGATGGCTGGAAGGGCTTCTGGCAGCGCATCTGGCCTGACCCGCTCTGGCTGCGGGCCGGTGCGCAGGGGCTCAGGGCATGCGGGGGATAATAACCGGATTTTTGGAACTGGGGTCGGAGTTGAGCTCAACCGTGCCCGCCTGGGAGGAATAGGTGGCCCCGGTGGACTGGTTGGGGCCTTTGGGTTCATGGAAGGCGGAAACAGGGCCAAACAGCAGGCTGCCCGTGTTTTTGTTCATAGTGCTTTCAGGCTGGCGGGAGCAGCCACGGGTAATAATGGAGCAGATACCGTCCGTGCCGATCAGTTCATCATTATTGCCGGTGTAATGCACATCGGACACCCGGTCATGGTCCAGCCGGATCACGGCGGAGCAGGTGGTGCCGCCCCCACCGCCAAGCTGGTTGATGGTGGTTATGATATCCCCCACGGGAATAAGCGTGGAGCCCCCATAGCTGGGCTGAGGCTGTGTACCGCTATAGGTAAAAATCTGTGTTGTGTCGTTTAACTGCTTTGTGGCGGAGGGTAGCCCGGCACAAGCCTGCAGGTCGTATGATGTCATACCGATCATGGTGATCTGCGCCTTATGCGCGGCACGCGAGTCAAAATAACCGCACCCGCTCAACCCCAGACAGAGGGATGAGAGGGTAAGAACGTTTAAAAGACGACAGTTCATATAAAGGCATATCCCAAGAGCCAGACCCGGCGCATGCCCTCGCATGGCACACATTCCGCACCCAGCCTACTGTGTTCCGTGTGTCTGATGCAAGGCGCAAACCAAGTGTAAAATAAAACCGTACCAGTAAAATATGCCATGCCCTCTGCTATAAACCGGGCACAGGACAGTCTCGTCCTGTGGGGGGTATGGCTAATCAAGGCGTCCGTCTCAATCTTGCTTTCCGTGTTATATGCTTTCATCATAAGGTTTGTGGTTATTGGATGTGGTCTCTGTTGTGGATATAAAATTCACAGGGGATGTTTGTCGTTTGCGTATTGCGAACATTGTTTTTAATACTGGGTGCGCTTGCCGTCCCGCTTCTGGCCCCTGTCAGGGAGAACTGCCGGTCATGTTGTTTTTGTTCCGCCATAAGGTGGTTGCGCTCTCCCTCTTCACGCTTCTGCTGCTGGGCGGGTGTGGCTATGTTACGCCCGCCCGGCCTGTGGTTCCGCCCCTGCCTGCTCTGGAAAAGCCCGCCCCGTTCAGCGCGGCGGATGCGGTTTTTGTGCAAAAGCTCAACACCATGGACCTTGCCCAGATTGGCATGGCCACCATAGCCAGAACCCATGCCGCCCGGAACGATATTGCCCTTGTGGGGGAGAGTATCTCCAAGGATATGAGCGCGCTACAGGCCCGGCTGGCCAAGGTGGCCACAGCCCATGGGCTGACCCTGCCAGCCCGGCCATCTGGCTCCGAACAAAAACAGATCGAGCGCTTGCAACGCTGGCAGGGTGCGGCGTTTGACAGGCATTACATCCGCTATTTTACGGCCGCGCATGCCAGAATTAAGCCTGTGCTTGCCAGCCAGATCGCCTTTTCCAAAAACCCTGATCTGGTTGCAATCGCGCGGGATGTGCAGACCCGGCTGGCGGAGTATCAGGCCGTCATGCGTTAGGAGCCTGCGCGGCAGGTGTACTCAGTCTTTTATGCGGGTGTGAGTTGATAATGGCTTGCACAAAAACATGAAGCCCCGCAAAGGGCATGCACCATGCTGACAATCGAATTCATTTTGCTGCTTTTACTGCTGACCGCTGTGAGCAGCCTGATAACACTGCGGTTCAGACAGAAGGTGCCGCAGCCCGTTATTCTGATCGCTCTGGGCGTGTGCGCCGGGCTTGCGGGCATGCATGTGCAGTTGCACCCCGAACTGTTCATGTTCGTGTTTCTGCCGCCTCTTCTGTTCGCGGATGCGTTTCGTATGCCCCTGCGCGAGTTCGGGGAGCTGCGTGGGCCAATCCTGTTTCTGGCCTTTGGGCTGGTGGTGCTCAGCACCCTGCTGTGTGGCTATGCCATTCACTGGATTTTGCCGGTCATGAGCCTGCCGGTCTGCTTTACGCTCTCGGCCGCCCTGTCGCCTACCGATACGGTTGCCGTGTCCAGCCTGATCAAGGGCAGGCGGGTGCCTACCCGGCTGTTGCAGCTTTTGTCGGGCGAGGCGCTGTTTAACGATGCCTCGGGCCTTGTCTGCTTCCGTTTTGCCATGGCCGATGCGCTTACGGGCGAGTTCTCCTACCAGCAGGCGTTTGGCACGTTTCTGCTGGTGGCGTTCGGGGGGCTGGCCATTGGAGGGATTGTCGCCTGGGTTGCTGCCCGCCTGAACAAGATGCTCACCCGCTCCGGGTATGATGAGACCCAGTCCCAGATCGTGCTGGTGCTGCTGCTGCCATTTTTAATGTATGCTCTGGCCGAAGCCATGGGGTGCTCGGGTATTCTGGCCGCTGTTGCGGGCTGCATGGTGGTCAAGCTTTCAGGAATTGTGGAGGATGCCTCCACCAGTACCCGCCTGCAATCCGCCACGGTATGGACCATGGTCAGCTACGTGTTTAACGCGCTGATCTTTCTGTTCCTCGGCTTGCAGCTCCCCAGTCTTCTGCAAAGTGCGCATACACTGGTGCTGGCCCAGCATGTGGGCATGTGGCGTCTGGGCCTGCTTGTGGTGCAGATTTACTGCATCATGCTGGTCATGCGGTTTATGGGGGTGTGGCTGTCCATTGCCTGCCGCTGGGCTTCCGCGCGGATCAACCATGTTCCGTTCGAGGCTACAGGCCTTGCCGCCAGCCTGCTGCTGAGTTTTGCCGGGGTGCGTGGCGCGGTTACGCTGGCGGCGGTGCTGTCCCTGCCAACGGGGGAGGATGGCACAATGTCCTTCCCCACGCGTGAAGCGGTGGTGGTGATTGCTACGGGGGTTATTATTCTTTCCCTTCTGGTTGCCAGCGTGATTATTCCCCTGTGCCTGAAGTTTATCCCGGCCGAGCTGGTGGATAAAAGTGCGCAGGAGGAAAACATGGCCCGCCAGCGGCTGCTGCGTGCCGCACTGGACCTGCTGCGCAAGGCCGAAACCATGCCTGCCATAGAAACCCTGCCTGAAACGGAAGAGGACAGGGCGGCCATAGAGGCTGCCCGGATGGAGGTCATTGCCCGCCTGACCAAGCTCTACCAGACCCGGCTGGAGCAGGAGGACGCTACCCCGCGCATTGCCCGGGCCGACAGGCGCAACGCCATAAGACATGCCCGTATGGAACTCGCCCTGCGCCTGCAGATTCTGCGCGCGGAGCGCCAGACCATGCGTGAACTGGTGGCCCAGCAGGACATTAATGACCAGACGGAGTGGAAGCTACAGCAGGAGCTGGATTACGAGGAAGAAGTGATTCACGCCCTCGCCCAGCGCCTGCCAAAGGAGGTCTGATCCAGCAGGCCATGCTCGGTGCGGCAGGGCTGCCTAGGGCATGGCCTGATCAAGCAGGACTTCCACCCCGGGTACGATCCGCTGGATCAGGTCCCCTTCGGGCTGGGGGGTATTGGTCACGACATGGATACTGGCCGAGGCTGCTATGTCTTTTTTGGCGGCAAGAAGGGCAGTACGGGCGTTTTCGCGCCAGTTTAGTGTGCGCCCTGTGCCAAGGGCGGCCAGCCCCGCACGGGCCAGATCGGCCAGTTGGGCCGAGGCCGCCAGTGCCGGGGTCAGCCCCGCGTTATGGGCTGCCGCGCGGGCGAAGGCGCTGTCATTATCGGCCCAGCGGGTGAGCCTGTTTTCCAGATCATGGCGCAGTTCGGTATGACCGGCAATAAAGGCTCTGGCTTCGGCGTTAAAGGTTTCAGCCTCGAAGCTGTCCGGGCTGGCAATATCCGCCGGGGTGCCGAGCTGCTGCAAGGTGGCGGTCTGTTTGTGCCGGATTTGCAGAAATTCATGATTATGGGCGTAATTACGCACGGGTGAGACCGTCTGAAGCAGCACGGCGGCGGCCTCCGTCTCCCCCGGAGCCAGGCGCTCAAGCATGCGCCCAGTGTTGGCATGGGCTTCCAGCCCCAGCAGGTCCAGCCGGTCTGCCATAATGGCCAGTCTGGGGTACAGGGTTGTGGCATCGCACCGGTCCTGCGCGGACCAGAACCGTTCGGCCAGTGCCGCTGCCCGTGGCCATATGCGCGCATCCAGCATGTCGGGGGAGACAACCTCGGTCCACAAGACGGCCTCCGCACCCAGCACATGGGCTTTCTGTGCGTCATTCAGGGGTGGTGGAGGGGCGTCCTCCGCCTTTGCCGTGGCGGTGGGGGGTGTTGGTGGGGTGTCGGGCGGGTTGGGGCCGGTGGTCTGGGCGGCTGCCTGTGCCTCCGCCGCGTCCTTGCGCATGTCCAGCGGGTCTGTGGTGTAGTAGGCGCTCGCGGGGAGCAGGCGGTCCAGATAATAGGGGCCGGAAATAACCGTGTCATGGCCAGCGGCCGTGGCCTGTGCGGTATGCGCGGGGCCACGCCAGCTTTCTATAATGGTGTCTGGGGGAATATCGGCTTCCTGGACTTCATCCCAGCCCATAACGGTTTTGCCACGCTGGCGCAGGGCGTGGGCCACGTGGCGGGTGTAATCCGCCTGCAAGGCCGCAACCGAGGCTATGTGGTGCTGCTTCATATACGCGGCAATATGAGGGGATTGCGCCCATTGCTTTGCCACCACCTCGTCCCCTCCGATGTGAAAAACGGGGTCGGGGAACAGGCCCGCCATTTCTGCGTACACGGCGTTTACAAAGCTGAGTGTAGCCGGGTTGGTGGGGTCCAGGGCTGCGCGGTTGATCTCGGCCCGGTCGGTGGTGTTGAGCGGGGCGTTGGCCGCATAGCGCGGGTATGCCAGCAGCATGGCGTAGCTGTGGCCGGGTGTATCAAACTCGGGCACCACACGGATACCCCTGTCCGCAGCCTCACGCACAAGCTGGTGAACCTGTTCCTGCGTGTAATACTGCCCATGGCTGCCAAGTGTGTGCAGGCGCGGGAAAACCCTGCTTTCCACCCTGAAGGCGGCACCATCGGACAGGTGGATGTGCAGCGCGTTCAGCTTGACCATTTCCATGGCGTCCAGCTGGCGTAGCAGGTCGGGCAGGGGCATGAAGTGCCTGCTGGTGTCCAGCATAAGCCCACGCCAGGCAAAGCGCGGGGTATCCTCAATATGGGCTTGTGCCAGCACAGGCCCATCGCGCTCCTGCCGTACAAGCTGGCTCAGGCTGGTCAGGCCATGCAGCACTCCGGCCACTCCTTGTGCATTCAGGGTTATGCCGGTGGGGGCAACATCCAGCGTATAGCCCTCACGCATGGTGGGGCTGGGGAATGTGATGTCCCTGGGGGTGTTGATGTTCAGCACAAGTCCACCCGGTGGAGGTGGAGCCTGAGTGAACATAATGGGCCTGCTTGCCAGTATGCAAAGCCGGGTACGCAACCGCTCTACAGCCCGGAGCAACAGCGGGGTTGGTGGGCTGTTCCAGTGCAGAGTCAGGCTTTGGGGTAAGGCAAAGGCAGCCCCCGATGCCTGTAGAACAGCCGGTGCTGGCATGACCAGCGGCAGGCGCACGCTATTGCGCACAAAAGCCAGTTGGGGCGTGCCGGGGGATGTGTCCAGCGCATTTTGCGCCATGGTCACACAAGGTGTGCCCCCAGCCAGAGTAAGGCCACACAGGAGCAGTGTTCTGGCCGGGATGGATTTGAAAAAGTGAGCAATCATGGCTGTGTGTTTTGCACCGAAAGTGAGGTTGCAAGCCTGTGTACCCATGCCGCGTCCACTTCCCAGCCTGCCAGCTGGGCCGCGCGCAGGGCGGCCCCGCCCAGTGGGGGCAGGGCAGGAGGGGTTGCGGGCTGGCCCAGCAGTGTGCTCACGCGCGCACGGACGACCGCGCTGCTCATCACACTCCCGCCATAGCTCCACGGCAGTCCCATCAGAGGCTGTGCAGCCGGGGGTGTGGCGGAGGCAGCAGGGGCTGGCGGCGCAAGGCCGCGGCAGGCCGTGTGCGCCAGATCGGCCAGATGCGTGCCCGCCGCATGCAGTATGGCCAGAGCGTGGGGGTCATGCGTCTGGGCCAGTGCATGGATTATGGGGGCTACATCTCCCACGGCGGAGCGTGGGTGGGGGCGGGTGCGCAGCCACTCGCGCAGGGCATCGGAGGCGTGGGGGCCGTGGCTGGGCAGTTCCAGCGCATGCAGCACGGCGCACGCAAAGGGCGCAAAGGGTGTTGTGGGGTCATCCAGAAAACGGGCGGCGTGGTTAAGGGCCTGGCAGCCAATCCAGTAGCCGCCCCCTTCATCTCCAAACAGCCAGCCCCAGCCGCCTGCGCGGGTGGTGTGCCCATCTTGTGCGCGCGCCTGCGCTACGGAGCCTGTGCCCGCCAGCACAAAAACCCCCGCTCCTCCGGCAAAGGCAGCCCGGTGGGCGGTCTGCACATCGTTTTCCAGTTCCAGCGGGATGTCTGGCCCAAGGGCTGCGCGGGCGACGTTTACTTGCTGGTGGGAGGAAGGGCGCGCCCCGTCATATCCGGCCATGCCCAGTACGGCCGCGCACAGGCCGTTATGGGGGAGTGCGCGCAGCAGGGCATGCAGATGTTCGGCCCAGTCTGGCCGGTCATAGGGGTTGCAGCCGGGGCCGGTGGTGTGAGCCAGCAGGCAGGCATCCCGCGTGATCAGGGCGACGCGGGTATGGGTGCCCCCGCCATCGAGTGCAAGAAGGGTCTGGGCCGGGGGCATTAATACAGGATCTGTTCGGGTGCGGGTGGGTTATGGGAGGTGGGGCTCACACCACGTGCTGCCTGCACGGCCAGCAGGTCCAGTGCCCGGCGCAGGTGCCCGTCGCACAGGCGGAGCAGCATACGCCCCTGTGCGGGTTCCAGCCCCTGACGCAGCAGAATAGCCAGTTTGATGGACCCATCCGCCTTGAGCAGGGCGGCCTGCGCCTGCGTGTCCGAGCAGTCGGTCAACTGGGTAATCATCCGCAGTGCGCGGTGCACCAGTTTGGTGTTGACAATGCGCATGTCCACCATATGCCCCCGCCATGTATGGCCAAGGCGGATCATAAGTGTGGTGGAAAGCAGGTTGAGGCAGATTTTCTGCGCAGTGCCTGCCTTCATGCGGGTGGAGCCTGCCACGACTTCCGGCCCGGTTTCGGTCAGGATACCTATGTCGGTTTCGGCCAGCAGGCGGGCTGCGGGGGTGCAGGACAGGCCAATGGTCAGGCTGCCGCAAAAGCGGGCGCTGGCAAGGGCTGCGCAGGTGTAGGGCGTGTTCCCGCTTGCGGCAATGCCGATCACCACATCATCAGCCGTGGGGGTGTGGCGGGTTATGGCGCGCTGGGCTTCGTCCTCATCATCTTCAGCGCCCTCCACGGGGCTGAACAGGGCGGCCTCCCCACCTGCCAGCAGCAGCACCAGCCGCTCCGACGGCCAGCCATAGGTCGGGATCAGTTCCACACCATCCTGCAAGCCAATCCGTCCCGATGTGCCTGCCCCTACGTAAAACAGCCGCCCGCCGCGCTCCAGTCGCGGCACTGCCTGCGCAATGGCGGCCTCCATGTCCGTCAGGGCGGAGCGCACTGCCGCCGTGGCCGCGAGCTGGCTTTCCAGCAGGCTTTCCAGCACGGTGGCGGTGGGCCATGTGTCCAGTCCGTCATAACGCGGGTCCTGCATTTCCGTGCGGGGGGGCCGGTTTGGTGTGTACTGGGTGGTCATGATTTTGGCCTCCGGTTGCGGGCGGGCAGGGGGTACGGACTAAGGTGCATGATATGGAGCAGGCCGGCTAGCCCGAACAGGACCATCATGCCCAGCACGATCAGCCACGCAAAGGCAAGGGGGTGCCCGTTGGGGTGCAGGGCCAGCATGGCCCAGACCATGCATGGCACGCTCAGTGCAAAAGCAGGTGCGAGTGTGCGCGCCTGCACACGGGGCATGGCCATGCCCGCAACAAACGTGCCCAGCATGGGGCCATACCCGCACGCGGCAATGGACAGGCCAAGCAGAATGGCGGACTGGCTGGCATGGGCAAACAGCCCCGCACATGCCACCAGCGCGCAGGCCCACACCACGCTAACCAGCCGGGCAAAGCCCAGCGCGGAGCAGCGCAGCCTGCGTGTGGCGTGCGCGCACAGGGGGGCAAAATCCCCCACGCTGGCCGCAGTCATGGCCGACAGGGTGGCCGAGAGTGAGCCCATGGTGGCGGCCAGAATACCCGCCAGCATAAGCCCGCGCAGGCCCGGTGGCAGGTCACGCACAATATATGCGGGAAAAATGGCATCCGGGCTGGCATAGCCCGCCTGCGCAGGTGTGAGCCCGCCATTGCGCGCCCAGAGCAGCACGCCGGTCAGGCTGAGCAGGGCAAACAGCACGCCCACCCCCAGCGCGCTGCCCATAAGGGCCAGCCGCGCATCCCGCAGGCTGCGTGCGGCCAGCACACGCTGGACCATAAGCTGGTCGGTACCGTGGGATGCAACCGAGAGCAAAGCCCCCCCGGCAAGGGCGGCAAGGGGGGTAAACGGGCTGTTCAGCAACGGGGCATCATGGGCAAACAGGTGCAGCCGCCCGGCCTGTTGCAGGCTGTGCCATGTGCCCGCGGGTGCGCCATGCCATAACAGCAGTGCACAGGCTGTCGCTCCGAACAGGTACAGACCGAACTGGATACTGTCTGACCAGACCACTGCGCGCAGGCCGCCACAAACAGTGTAGAACAGGGTCAGCAGCATAATGCCCCCCAGCAGCACGGGCTGGGGCAGGTGTATGTGCAGGGCCGCCAGCATGGTGGCCAGGGGGAGCATGCCTGCAAACAGGCGCACGGCCTCTGCCAGCAGGCGGGTGGTCAGGAATGTGGCGGAGGCCAGCCGCTGCATGGTGGGGCCAAAGCACTGGCCCAGCCAGTCATAGGCGCTGAGCATCTGCCCCTGCTGGTAAAGGGGCAGGAACCACCACGCAACAATGGCCCGGCCCACAAGGTAGCCAAGGGCCAGCCCCACAAAAACCATGCCCGACCCATAGGCAATGCCCGGCACGCTGATGACGGTCAGGGTAGAGGTTTCCGTTGCAACAAGGGACAGGCACAGCGCCCACCATGGCAGGTCCCTGTGCCCTTCCAGATACGCGGTGGGGGAGGACTGGCGGCCCGCCAGCATAAGGGCCACAACCGGCATGGCTGCCAGATAGGCCAGCATGACCAGCAGATCGGTAAGGCTCATGGTGTGGTCCTGTTCATGCCGTGGGGCAGGGCCAAGGTGGGAAAACGCCATACCGGGCAGACCAGCCCGAGGGCGGGGCAAGGCTGGCATGGCGCACACGAACTTTAGGAACAGCCCGCGCGGGCAGCAAGTCTCTATTCCATTGCCCGCGTGGCGGGCTCGCCCGAGTGTGACAGGCCGAGGGCTTGGCGCGGCGGGCTTGTGCGCGGTAGTCTGGACGGCAGGTATTGCCCCGGTGCAGGGTGGCTGGTGCACCGCACCGGCTGGAGGCAGAAAGGAACCGTTATGACCAGCAGTTGCAGTTCTGGCGGGTGTGGCCCACGTGCCCCCCTGACCCCCGAACAGGAGCAGATTCTGCTCGGCCATGGCACGGAATACCCCGGCTCCAGCCCCCTGAACGGGGAAAAACGCCCTGGCACCTACCATTGCGCGGCGTGTGGTACGCTGCTGTTTTCCTCCACCACCAAGTATGAGAGCGGCAGCGGGTGGCCATCCTTCTGGGCGGCGGAGCCGCAGGGCGTTGCCACCCGGCGCGATACAAGCCACGGCATGGTCAGGGAGGAGGCCCACTGCGCGCAGTGCGAGGGCCATCTGGGCCATGTCTTTAACGACGGGCCACCTCCTACCGGGCTGCGGTACTGCATGAACGGGCTTGCACTGGACTTCCGGCCCAGTGCTACGGGCAGCGGCGGATAAACACTCAGCCCCGGTGCGGCGGGGCGTGCAGGCCGCCTGTGCTCAGCCCGGCACCTGCTGCGGGGCCAGAGCTATCTGCCGTCCCCCTACGGCATTGAGGAAAAAAGACCATGCTTCGCTAAAAAAAGCATCGCGCTCTTCCTCGGTCTTGAGCGGATCAAGGCCAAAAAGACTGTCTTCCATTGGCCAGCCTGTGACCATGCCGGTCAGCAGGCGGGCCGTGGTGTCCGTGGCATGGCCGGGGTTGATCTGGCCCTTCTGTTCCGCGGCTTTGAGCAGGCGCACAAAATTATTGTGAAAAGGCTGGCCAATGGCCGCCACCGCCTGCTGTTGCAGGGAAGGGTGGCGGTGCCCGTCGGCTATGAGAATCCGGTACGTGCCCAGTGCATCGGGGCGGAGGGTCAGATCCAGCATCAGGCGGCTGATGTGGCGCAGTTCCTCCAGCGGGTTGGTCAGGGGGGTCTCTTCCATGGCTCGCAGTACCGAGCCGGTCAGGTTGGTGACCACGGCTATGAACAGCGCTTCCTTGGAGGAATAGCGGCGGTAGATTGTCTGTTTGCTGGCGCAGGCCTTGCGGGCGATCTGGTCGATGGAGGTGCCCGCATAGCCATGCTGCACAAACAGGCCCGCCGCTATTTCCAGCAGATACTGGTCAAGGTCTTCCGTAACATCGGTCGTGGGTCGCCCACAGCGCCGTTTACGCCCCTGCAGGCAAGGGTTTGCCATGTCCAGAGGACGGGTGGCAAAGGTAAGGGCCTTGCTCAGGTAACCTTTGGGTGAACGGGGGGCTGGGGGCTCAGACAACGATTATCCGCTTTGTGTTAGCTGGTGTAGGGCAGGGGGAGGACAACACATCTGCAATGTGGCGGTTTTATACCCGTGTCGTGTTTTTATTTCGAGGTCTTTCCGTGCGACGCAAGAATGTGTTGCAAGAAAAGGGGGTGTTGCGGCCGCCTTTTTCCGCCACACACAAAACACACATACCACGTGGCGCACGATCATGTCAGGAAATAACCCCAGTGGAACAGCAGATGTTTGAGGGCGAACAGGCCTCCGCACCAGACCAGCCCGGCCAGACCAGTGCGAACAAAAGGTTGTCCCCCACCCCCCTTGCGCATACGGCAGGGACCGCCAGCGCGGAGCAGATAGCTCTTCTGGCCCTGAACGTGCAGAAACTGGGGCGTATCCTGCGCCGTTTTTACCAGCTTGCCATAGCCGTGGTGGCGGCCCTGTGCGTGGGGCTGTTCATTTACGCTGGTGGGGCTGTGGTTATGGTGGTGTTTGCCGCAGCCCTTGTGGCGGTGGTCCTGCATGGTGCTGCACGGTTGATCTGCCGGGTGCTGCCCATACGGCAGTGGGTGGCGGTGGTGCTGTTCCTTGCCGCCCTTGTGGGGGGTGTTTCGTTTGTTGTGCATGTGTCCGGCCCCGAGCTGGTAACCCAGCTTTCCCACCTGTACGCGGCCCTGACCCATGAACGTGATGCCCTGCATGCCACTCTGGATGAGAATCCGGTTGGACATTCGGTGCTTAACCATATTCCCCGCTTTCTGGGCGGCAACCAGACATCCGGCCCTCTTGGGTCGGAGGGGACGAGTGGGATGGACTTTGCTGGGTCCATGACCAATGTGCTGACCTCCACCTTCGGGTCGGCAGGTACGCTGGTGGTTATTGTGATTGCGGGGGTATATTTTGCGCTCTCCCCCCACCTGTATGCCAATGGCCTGCTGCGGCTGGTGCCCACGCGCTACCGCGGCACCGCGCGTGAGCTGATCCGCACAACAGCCCATGTGCTGTCCGCCTGGGTTGCAGGGCAGTTGCTGGATATGACCGTGGTGGGCGTGCTGACATGGGGTGGCCTGTCCCTGCTGGGCATGCCGCTTGCTTTTCCGCTCGGGCTGGTTGCGGGTACGGCCAACTTCATTCCCTATCTGGGGACGTTTATCGGGGCTGTGCCTGCCGTGCTGATCGCCCTGTCCATCAGCCCGCGTGAAGCCCTTATGGTGGCGGGGCTGTATGCCTTTATTCAGGCGTTTGAAGGGTATGTGATGTCCCCCTTCATTCAGAAAAGGGCGGTCAGCATGCCGCCTGCGCTGACCATTCTCTCCCAGACCATATTTGGTGCTTTTCTGGGGATGTGGGGTTTTGCCTTTGCCTCCCCCATTACCGCCGTGCTGCTGGCGGTGATCGACCACCTGACCGCTCCCCTGCCGGAGGAAGAGCAGGTCTGACAGCGCATCTTTTTGGCATAAAAGGGTAAAAAACAGGACAAAACAGGTGCGATCTGCGTTTTTTGGGGTGGTTTTCCCGCTTGTGTGCATGCACATTCCACGCAACAAGAATATCCGCTTGAAGGAAACACGGGATGTCCAGCCCAGCCGACGATTTTCAGAAATACCGGCACCTCAGCCCGTTTGAACTCAAGGACCAGCTCATCCGGCTGGCCTCGGGGCGGGCGCAGCGGGCCATGCTGGATGCAGGGCGCGGCAATCCCAACTTTCTGGCGACCCTGCCCCGGCAGGGCTTTTTTCAGCTTGGCATGTTTGCCGCAGCCGATTCTGCTCTCACATTCTCCTATATGGCTGAAGGGGTGGGGGGTATGCCCCGCCGCGCAGGGATGGAGGCACGGTTTGAGGCATTTCTGGCAGCCAACAAGGATGTGCCCGGTGTGGCCTTCCTGCGTCGCGCCCTGTCCTATGTGCGCGACCAGATGGGCCTGCCAGCCGATGCGTTTCTGCTCGAAGCCACGGCGGGTATTCTGGGGTGCGACTACCCGACCCCGCCCCGCATGCTCCGCTATGCCGAACAGGTGGTGCGCCACTACCTGCTGCACGAAATGGCAGGCGGCACCATGCCCGAAAGCACGACAGACCTGTTTGCGCTGGAAGGGGGGACGGCTGCCATCAGCTATATTTTTGCCTCCCTGCGGGAGAACGGGCTGATCCGGCCGGGGGACAAGGCCGCCATTGGCATGCCGGTCTTTACCCCGTACGTGGAAATCCCGGAACTGCGGGACTACCAGTTGCAGGAAGTGGCCATCAATGCCGACCCCGAAGCCGGGTGGCAGTACCCGCCAGAGGAACTGGACAAACTGCTTGATCCTTCGGTCAAGATTTTTCTGGTGGTGAACCCCAGCAACCCGCCATCGGTCCGTATGAGCGATGCAGGGCTTGCCCGCATTGCCGAAATTGTCAAAAAACGCCCGGACCTGATTATTGTCACCGATGATGTGTACGGCACTTTTGCCGATGATTTCCGGTCCATTTACGCCATTTGCCCGTACAATACGGTGCTGGTTTATTCCTTCTCCAAGTATTTCGGTTCCACGGGCTGGCGGCTTGGTGTTGTGGCCATGCACCAGAACAACGTGCTGGACCATGCGCTGGCAGCCCTGCCCGAAGCCGAAAAACAGGAACTGGACAAGCGCTACGCCTCGCTCACCCCCGACGTGCGTGGCCTGAAGTTTATTGACCGGCTGGTGGCCGATAGCCGCACCGTGGCCCTTAACCACACGGCGGGCCTGTCCACTCCCCAGCAGGTGCAGATGGTGCTGTTTGCCCTGTTTGCCCTTATGGATGGGCGGGATGCGTATAAAAACGCGCTCAAACGCCTGCTACACCGGCGCGAACTGGCGCTGTACCGCGATCTGGGCGTAAAAGCGCCGGATGATGATGGCAGTACCCACTATTACACGCTGATTGATCTGGCCAATGTGGTCACGCAGCTTTATGGCCGCCGCTTTGCCCGGTGGTTGATGACCAAGGTGGACTACCAGACCATCCTGTTCCGCATTGCGGAGGAAACTGGCGTGGTGCTGCTGCCCGGTGATGGCTTTGCCGTTAAACGTCCATCGGCCCGGGCCTCGCTCGCCAATCTGAACGAGTACCAGTACGCCGCCATAGGCGCGGCCCTGCGGCGCATGGCGGATGAATATTATGCCCGCTACTGCACGGAAAAAGGGGTTAAGGCCGCAGCCCCCGCACCTGCGGCACACCCGGCGCACTAAAGCCGGGCAAGGGCCGGGGTAGGGAGTAAACCCTGCTCCAGCCTGCCCGGTATTGCCCCGCATGACCTGCGTGGGACTGGGGGCGTGGGGGAGTTAGCTTCTGCGGGCGTCAGTCGTTTTTGCCAAAAACCGGACGGGTGGTTTCAAACAGGAACCATGTGCGGCGTTCTGTTTCATCAATCCAGTTTTCCAGCAGGCTGGCGGTGGCAACGTCGTGGGCATCATCACAGATGTCATGCACCGCGCGCAGGCGTTTGGTCAGTGTCAGGTTGTCTTCGCGCAGTTCGGCCAGCATGTCCTCGGGGGTGACGTACAGGGCATCGTTATCCAGAATGGTCGTTTTGCGGCTGATTTCCCCAACGGAGTGCAGCGTGGTGCCGCCAATCTTGCGTGCGCGCTCGGCCAGAGGGTCGGTCATGGCAAAAATCTGCTGGCTCTGCTCGTCCAGCAGCAGGTGGTAATCGCGGAAGTGGCGGCCACTCATATGCCAGTGAAAGTTCTTGGTTTTGATGTAAAGGGCGAATACATCCGCCAGAACCTCGGCCAGACCTGCGGCCACAGCCCTGACCTTTTCGGCCTTCAGGTCTGTGGGCGTGCCAAGATATTCCTTGATGTGACGTTCTGAAGCATTGGGTTTGGTCATGGGAATGCCAGCCTTTCCAATAAATGTCAGTCTGCGGTGCGGGGTGTTCCCCCACCTCTGCATCAAACGTGGAAAGTGAATGAAGGGATACAACCCCACACGGGTAAAGACTCCAGACCTCACACGAACGTGACAAAGGCGGAGTGCAGGCAGTGCCAGTTGTGTGGTCTGCCGTAACCTGTTTGCTGTTTGCTGTTTGCTGTTTGCTGTTTGCTGTTTGCTGTTTGCTGTTTGCTGTTTGCTGTTTGCTGTTTGCAGGTTCAGGGGATGTTACGCCTCGCTTTTAAGCGGGCGGCTGAGCAGGCTGTGCGTAGCCTGCGGCAGGGTGATCCGCCCTTCCATAAAAGCGGCAATGCAGTCGGTTATGGGGGTTTCCACCCCATGGGTGCGGGCAAGGCTTTGCAGGGCGGCAGCCGTTGTTACCCCCTCGGCCACGCCGGGCAGGCTGTTCAGGGCGGTTTGCGTACTCATGCCCTGCCCAAGGGCAAGCCCCATCTGATAATTACGCGAGGATGCACCCGTGCAGGTCAGCAGCAGATCCCCCAGCCCTGCAAGGCCCGCCAGTGTTGCGGCCTGCCCGCCAAGGGCTGTGGCCAGCCGGGTTATTTCGGCCAGTCCACGGGTGATCAGGGCTGCGCGTGCATTTTCGCCCAGACCCGCACCTATGGTCACGCCCGAGGCTACGGCAATCACGTTTTTGGCTGCTGCCCCAAGCTGCACTCCCACGCAGTCCGTGCTGGCGTAAAGGCGGAACAGGGGGGTGGAAAGCTGCGTGCTCAGGTTTTGCGCGCGTGTGGCGTCCGGGGCAGCCAGTACGGCGGCCGCAGGCAGGCCAGCGGCAATCTCGCGCGCAAAATTGGGGCCACACAGCACGGCACCGGGTACATCTGCCCGTTCCCGTGCGAGAATGTCCAGCGGAAAAGCCAGTGTCTGGCGTTCTATGCCCTTGCAGCACAAAATGGCAGCAACACCAGAAGGTAGCAGGGGTAGAACAGAGGCCAGATACTGCGTGGGCACAGCGACCATCACACAGCGCGGCGTAACCTGTGGCAATGTGGAGCAGGGGTGAACGGTCGGGGGGAGCGGGTAGTCCGGCAGGCGCGGCATCGCCCCGTTGGGCAGGGTTTGCGCGTTACGTGCCCATAAATGCACCTGTGCTCCGGTGCGGGCAGCATGCAGGGCCAGTGCAGTGCCCCATGCACCGCCGCCAAGTACAAAAACTGGATCGCTCATACCTGCTTCGGTGCCAGAAGCCGGAGGAGAGTGCAAGCGCGGTAAAAAGGCCGGGACAGGCCCGGCTGGCAGGTGTTCAGGCAGAAGCAGCCATGGCCACGCTCTGCTGGCGGGCGGCGTGGGCGGCCAGTTCAGCCTGCTGCATGTGCCTCATCTTGGCCTCGCGCAGCAGGCACACAACGCCTTTAACGCAGTTGCCGCACTGGGCCTTGCACCCACGGGCGGCATAAATCTCGCGCGGATGGTTTGCGCCATCAGCCACGGCGGCTTCAACATCTTTATGAGTCAGCAGGTTGCAGGAGCAGACAACCATTACTTTGCACCTCATGGTTACGAGTCTGACCTTACTGAACCATAAATGATAATTAGTCGCAATAGTTTCCGTGCATGGCGGCCTTGATATGGACCAGAAAAATAATCGCACGGGCGATGCGCCAGCCATGCCGCCACAGAGGAGCATCTGACGCGGCTGAGTGGTTTTGGCGATCAGCTTGCAGCATTTTTCTCAGGACTATGTTTTGAACTGCTCCGAGCAGATATGGACAGAGCTGCGGTCTGTTCGGATGGGTGGAAGACGGACCGTCCGCTGTTTGACCGGTTCAATGCCATATGAAAGGTGTGCCGGGTTTCTCCCGATATCAGGCCAGAACCTGAACGCAACACTGGTGGTGCCCCTCAAGCAGCAGTCCTGCGCCCCCTCCAGATTGGTGGGCTATGTATTCATTAAAATGATACTGTGGAGGCAATGCGACGTTATCGCATCGAGGCGGTTTACAGTGTGGGTTTTCCCATAAGCCGTACATGTAAGTGGGAAGACAGTGATTTGGGGAAAATGGGCAGGCATATTGACTTGCCTTCCAAAAATGGAACCCTTTTAAAGGAAAGGCAGATCGGGGAAGATACAGTCGGCTGAAAGCGCTGGGAATGGAAAACAGCGGCCGAAAATGTTACACGGAAAGCATCATTCCGCGCGCCCGACATCAGGCATCCTTCGGTTTTTTGAACTGTCGTGATGTTAAAAATTTTTATCATTCATTAGGGAATATTTTTCTGATTTTTACTCAACTCAGAATTGTATAAAAAATCTAAATATAAAAAAGTATCATTCAATGTTTTCTCCACAAGGTTATCGGGCATTAAAACACCATGAACTTTGTGACAGTTGTGTTTTTTATAGACTAATTTGTTCATATTCCCATCAGAGACACAATATATTGTCCAATCAAGCATTGACTTTACATTTATTAAAACACTAAAGTCGGCAGCAAATTTTTTCTCTTCAATGATATTATATATTCTGAAATCATTAGAATAAATGGCGTCATTTATAATTGAAAAAATGGTTTCATAATCCATTTCGTATATCTCAAGATTAATTCTATTTTTCTTTTTCTGAATTATATCAAGCAATATACTCCATGCATCGCGTAAAGAGACGCCTCCTTTAAATTCTCCCAGAACACATCCATTCACAACATAACAGAGTTCCCCATTTAACCACAATCCAAAATAATCTTCATATAATTTTAGAATAATTAAAAATATATTGAGATCTCCAAATATTTTTGCGCTATTTTTTGATATCGTATTTACTTCTTGTTCCTGTTTTTATTTTTCAGGATTTATAGTTCTTGAAAAATTAAGTTTTTTCAGCATTGTCATCGAAATATCTATAATACTCACCTTTGTTAGCATCATCCCATACTTTTTAATTCGTCGAAGTATATCCACTACGCACTGTGTGTTCGTAATGTTTTGCAGTTGGAGTTGTATGAGCGAAAACTGAGGCACTACAAATAAAAAACAAGAATAAAAGTGTAATTTCACAAGTCAAATTTCATATACAATAATTTGTAAATGAATTTAAGTAAATTCCAATTTTATAGGATTAGTCAATACCAGAACCCTGCATCGTTTGTGAATGAACGTCTTTGAGGAATTTTCTTCACAGAAATGACGATAATGAGAACATTTCAGCATCTTCTGTTAAGACATCTGTCACGTGTTCTCGCAATGTCTGCTCGAAACAGGGGGCAATGAGAACAGTACGGAAACAAATTTTATTTTTAAACCACTTTCGATCGTCTGACGACCTATCAATATCGATAGGTCATTTTGAATGGGATGCCTTAACAGTATAAAAATTATATATTTATTCAGTATTTCTGTAGAGAGAATATCGATGAGCGCTCAGTTACATCCCCAGTTTGATATTGAGAAAGATATTTATACAGAAATTATCCGGCCTTTTCTTCTTGAATCCATTGAGGTTCTTGCATCTGTTGTTGGAAATACAGATATCGCCGGTCGCAGACATTTTATAGATATGATTTATCATGATACTAATCGTAGAGGGGCATTTGCACTCAAGCTTGCAACTGCCGTAATGTACGAAGTGGGTAAAATTTCACCCCCGGATGCGGGTGCAGTAGCTGGCTGTATTGTTCAATTAAGCCCGGATCTCGGGATTGGAACAATTAGTACAGGGCAATTACTTTATGCCAGCGCATTGTATGATAATAATAAAGTTTCGTATTCTGATCTTAATATTGCTTCGTATAATGATAATACGGCAAATACATCGCTTGGGTTTCAGGTTGGGGAATATCTTGCGGCAAACTGTATTGCCAGCTGGACGTGTATGCTATCCGTGAATCTGGAGTATGATGTATCTGGCATCCTGTGCCCCGGAGGACGTGAAAGTAAAAATGTTATAAACCAACTCTTTTTTTATGGTTGTATTGAGTCAATCAATGTCCTGTCCGGGGTGTCATCTGTATTTGATAAAATCTATAAACAGGTTAAAATCATATCAGCCCGAATTTGATTGCTTTCGCCACGGCTCCACAGGTTGTCTGTGCACAAAGTTTATGCCGGGCCGTGGCAAGGTACAGTCTTACTGTTGCTTCAGAGATATTCAGCCTGAACGAAACTTCCTGCGTCATTAAACCTTCGCCATGATAAGCGAGGCATTCTCGTTCACGAACGGATAGCCGGGGAGGCGTCAAAGGCTCCCGCCGACCCGCATAGTTGGCAAACCACTCATGCATGTAAGCCCCAATCTGGGCAAATGTCGCGGCATAAACTCTCCGTCGTTCCTGTCCGAAGTCATTGATATTACGACTGGTTATGGTCAGGAGGCCGACTTCGCCACGTAGCCCTCTCAACGGAATGGACATTCCATCTTTACCCAGATTCTGTTGGTAAAAAAGTTGCATGACCCGCTTTTCTTTGTGGGAAAGTAACTTGATTTCTGACCATAAAAACGGAAGCGCGCTGCTTAATGCAGTACGAACCACCGGATCTGAGTGAACGAGATTTTTGTCGGTATACAGAATTTGCCAGGAGAGTGGATATGTCGTGACCCCCAGTTCTCCGCCTTCCCTTACCCAGGGGTTGGAAAGAAAGTGATAGGTCAGGTGGGCTGCGCCACTGTTATCCCTGATCTCAAATGCCAGTTCCTGCATCGTGGAAATGCTTTCGCATGACTGGATGCGTTCGAGAAGAGTATCCCCTAAGGGAAGCAGTGCATTATGTGTATCAGGAACCATTGCGATAAGGCCAGCCAAGGTGTTCTTGGCTGGCATATAAGATTTTAAGCTGCCAATGCAAACTTTTTATTAATTTCTTCAAGACGTGCCTGTGAAACATCAAACGTTGCCAGTGTAATCATCTTCCCTTCGAGGTTGGCGCTCATAATGGGTTCAGGTGGCCAGCCTGCGCGTTCATAGATCCGTAGCATTGGTCGAAAAAAAATACCTGTAAGATGCGTTATGCCGTTTTCCAGGCATGTCTGACAAAGAGAACGCGCCAATTCTCCTGTATAGTGTAACTCACCCGGCTGTAGTGTTGCACAGTAACGGGTGCTTTCCCATATTGTTGAACTATAAATATCCGGGCAGTCTGGAAAAAAGGAATGAAATTTGTCACGCAACATAGTCGGTCCCGTGGTTGGAATAATACGCATGGATGTTGCGTGGGAACCGTCAGGTCTCTCGGCTACAAAATAAAGAGGATTATGTTCTCTATCGTATTCGTCTTCTTCTTTCCCATCGACGACATTAACGTCCCATTTCAGGCGGTCTCCAAAAACAATAGCACGAGCCTGAAGCATTTGTGTGTACGTTTGGCAATGAATATGACGCTGGTTGTGGCTGAATACTTTTATCATCGGAGTCTCCTTTCTGGAGATTCTGATCTATTGCATCGCACAATTCATTGTAATTAGTTAATATTGATAGATTATCAATATGAATATTATCTGTATAGTTCTGAAATTTTATCGTGATCTTCCGGGTTTCAGGGATTCATGACTGTGCATATCGTTTTTACCCGAAGAACATCCATGCGCAGCCTGTTGCTCCGCACGACCACAGCGTGAGGTTGAAGCGTGGCCGATAGCGAACCGCATGCACAAAGTCCACCCGCAGGCATAGGGGTGGGTCAGTCGCTCAAGACGTCTTCGTCTGTTTCGCGTGCGCTATGACTTGGTTACGTTGATTGTGGACAGGCTCTGGTGGGGGAGGGGGAAGGCCCGGTCATACGCCATGTTGAAGACAAAAGCGTAAACCAGATAAAACAGCGCAAGGGAGAGCGAGAGCGAGAATGTCTCCATCAGCGGGGCATGGGTGTACAGGGCAATCCCCGGCACAAGGGCCACCTGCAGCCCGGCTTCGAACAGTATGGTATGCACCAGCCGCCCGCGCATGGTTTTGTGCGTTGTGCGGTAAAGATGGGTCATGACCCGGTCAAAAATCAGATTGTACAGGTAGTTCCACACCATGGCGGTTATGGCGCTGCCAAGGCCAATCATGCCCATTGCGGATTCGTGCAGGCCAAACAGGGTGCTGCCTGCCGGAATGGTAATGGCGAGTGCGATAAGTTCGAACAGCAGAACATGGCGCAGGCGGTCCATGCCCGAACGCATGGGAACCACAGGGGGTGCAGGTCGCCCTGCCGCGCTCAGGGCCGGGGGCTGGCTGGAAGGGGACATTGACATAGCGGCAATCTATCGAGCCTGATAGGAAAGGAAAGATGGAACCTATCAGAAAAACAGATGGATGAACGTTTCTCTCGAACAGCTTGAAGCCTTTGTGGCCACGGTGGATGCCGGGTCTTTTTCCGCGGCGGCGCGGGCGCTGGGGCGTGCCCAGTCGGCCATTAGTACGCATGTGGCCAATCTGGAGGTGGACCTTGGGGTGGTTCTGTTTGTGCGCACGGGGCGCACCCCCGTGCTGAGCGTGGATGGTGAGCGCCTGCTGCGCGAAGCCCGCGTGGTGCTGGAGCGGCGTGAGCACCTGATTGGTGTTGCCCGCTCTTTGGAAAGCGGGGTGGAGAACAAGCTGGTTGTCGCTATAGACGAATTGTATCCCGAGCATGCCCTTGGCCCGGTCTTTGCAGAATTTGCGCAGGTTTTTCCGCATGTGGAAATGGAAATCCTGTTTCCACTCATGGAGGATGTCGGCCAGTTGGTGCGTGATGGTACCGCCCAGCTTGGGGTGATGTGGCAGCAGCACCGCATGCCGCCCGAACTGGCCTTCCGCACCATAGGGCGGGTACCGCTCAAGCTGGTCTGCGGGCGTAACCACCCGTTGGCACAGGGTGGTCCCGTAGCGTGGGAGGACCTCAAACGCTACCGCCAGATTCTGGTTGCTGCCCGTGGGCAGGAGCGCGAGCGGCATTACCTGCGTCTGGCGGGGGAGGTCTGGTGGGTGGAAAGCCACTGGGTCATTCTGGAACTGGTGCGCCACGGCATAGGCTGGGCCTTTGTGTCCGACCATGTTCTGGCGGCATCCCCCGCCGCACCAGACATTGTGGTGCTGGAGCAACAATTTGATGCAGGCAACCGTCTGGTGCCCCTTGCCGTGGTCTGGCACGCCAAGGGTTCCCACGGGGTTGCCGCGCGGTGGCTTTTGCAACGATTTTTTAAAAAAGAAGGGAATTTTTAAAATCAACCACCGGATTTCCACAGGCGGTTTCCGGTTGTGTCGGGTTGTTGACATGTGTGTGCAAGTTTTGTGTTGAAAAGGCAACAGTAACGACTATGATATGAAAACCCTGAAGGAAAACGAGAGAAAAACAGGTCTGCATGTCCCTTCTTAGCCCCCGCAAATCATGGCTTGGCCTGCTTCTTGGCAGTGCGGCCTTTTTTTCAGCAGCCACCGTTCAGGCCGCCGAACCCGTCCTGCAAACCGAGCAGAGCGACGTGGTCACCCTAAAACCTTACAGCCCCCACACCATTCTGGTGGAAGACGCGGTTTACACCCATAACAAGGATGGCCGTGTTGATGTGGTGGACGCCGATCGTGGTGTCCTGCTGGGTATGGTGCAGGCTGCCTACAACCCCAACATGGTGCTCAGCCCCGATGCCAGCCATTTTTATGTGGGTGAAACCACATGGGAGCGCGGCAACCGTGGCGCACGCAACGACCTTCTGGCCGAATACGATTCCCAGACACTCAAGCTGACTGCGGATGAAAAACTGCCCTCCCGTGCGCTGGTGACCCCCAAGCGGAACGACATGGCCATCAGTGCCGATGGCGCACGGGTTTATGTGTACCAGATGAGCCCCGCCAACGCGGTGCAGGTGGTGGACACAAAGGAACACAAGGTTACCCATACGGTGGAAATTCCCGGCTGCGCCCTTGCGTATGCGTGGGGCAATGCCGGTTTTTCCTCCCTGTGTGGTGATGGGACTCTGAGCAATGTCAGCGTCGAAGCGGATGGCAAGGCCAGTGTGACCCATAGTGCTGCGTTCTTTGCACCTGACAAAGATGGCATTTTTGAACAGAGCCCCAGTGTCGCCAAAGACGGTGCTACGTATTTCATCAGTTATAGCGGCAAGGTTTATCCAACCATCCTGTCCGCCAATAGCGTTGTGCAGCCTGCATGGTCCTTGCAGGAAGGAGCCGGGCTCAAACCGGCATCCGATGCCACCGCACCGTTTGAGGTCACCTGGCGTCCGGGTGGGTGGCAGATGTCCGCCCTGCATAAAGATACGCATGAACTGTATGTTCTCATGCACCGTGGTACGTTCTGGACCCACAAGGATGCGGGGGCGGAAGTCTGGGTGTACAATACAGACACGCACAAGCGTATTCGCCGTATGCCGCTCAAGGTGGCCAGCACCATGGTCGGTGTCACGCAGGATGCAAGTCCGCTGATGTTTACTACGGATGACAGTGGCGACTTCTTCATCTCCGACGCCCGCACCGGCAAGCTGTTGCGGACCATGAAGGGACTTGGTACGTCTCTGATTTTCACGGTTGCGCCGGGTGAAGGATGAGCCTGCAGGCTTCGTTCTTTCTGGTGCCTGCATGGTGTGCTGAGGCAGGGCAGCTGGTAGCGGCTTTGTGTGCTGGTGGTATTGGTGCCCTGTTTATGGTGGCCGGTATTGCCAAACTGCGGGCGCATGACACGTTTTTGGGCACGCTTGCCGCTTACCGCCTGTTGCCCGCATGGTCGTACGAAAGTGCGGCCTGGGCACTGGCTGTAGCCGAAATCGGGGTCTCTGTTCTGCTGTTTTCCGGTATTGGGGCAGGTGCTGGCAGCATTGTTGCTGCGGTGCTTCTGGTCGTGTTTGCCTGCGCCATGGGCGTGAATGTGTTGCGCGGCCGTAAGGACCTGTCGTGCGGGTGCACACCGGGGGTGGCTGGTCAAAAGCTCTCCTGGGCAGTTGTCCTGCGTACTCTGGCCTGTGCCATGCTGGCTCTTGTGCCCTGTCTGGGCCTTGCCTTTGGGGATGGGGTTGCTCCCGTACTGTGGGGGCAGGGTGTTGCAGGGGGCGTGTGCCTGTATCTGCTGTGGCAGGCCATGCAGGTATTGCCTCCGGTGCATGTGCCCGGGTCCGGCATGCAGGAGCACGGCGCATGATTATGCTGTTGTGTCTCTGGCAGGCTGTTCTGGTTGTTCTGGTGCTTGTGCTGGCCGTTGTGCTGGTTGCACTGGCCCGCCAGATTGGTGTGCTGCACGAGCGGCTGGCACCGCTGGGTAATCAGGAGGTCAAGCCCGGACTGGACGTTGGGCAGGTGGTCCCGCGCCTGATCCTGCATACGCTGGACGGCCAGCCCTTTACCGTGGGGGATGTTCTTCCCGCAGGTCGCAGGCAGCTTCTGCTGTTTGTGGCGGCGGAGTGCCCTGTATGCAAGCGTGTCTCCCCCATTGCGCGCCAGATTGCTGCCGAACGTGGGCTGGACCTTGTGTTTGTAGGGGATGGCCCCGAGCCCGAACTGAAAGCCATGCAACTGGCCCGGCCAGAAATGCAGGGTGTTCCACTTATAACCGGGGTTGAACTGGCTCTGGTTCTTCAAATCAACCGTATGCCAGCGGTGGTACTGCTTGATGAGCGCGGCACCATACTGGCCAAAGACCTAGTTAATACGCGGCGGCAGATTGAAGGGGTGTTGGATGGCGTGGCCCCCACACACTCCGCAGCGTCAGCCGATACAGGAGCGAATGCGCATGTTGCCTTCTGAACACACTCAAAAAACGGAACAGGATGTCTCCCTGTTCGACCGTATGACTGAATCCGTGCTGCGCCACTTTGCGGGGCGTACGTCCCGCCGTGGTGTGGTGGCCCGTCTGGGCGGGCTTGCGGCGGCTGTGCCGCTGTTCCCGCTGCTGCCGGTCAGCCGGGCTTCGGCAGCAGCGCCTGCTGCGGGCAAGGCTGCCTCCAAGGCTCCGACCCCTTTTGGCGCCAAGGCGCAGGTCAAGGATGCCAATGCATGCGATTACTGGCGTTATTGCGCCATTGACGGCAACCTGTGCACGTCCTGTGGCGGTGGGGTTCATAGCTGCCCGCCCGGCACGGCTCCGTCCCCCACATCGTGGATCGGGAGCTGCTACAACCCGCAGGATGGCAATTCCTACATGATTGCCTACCGCGACTGCTGTGGTCAGGATTCGTGTAACGAAGTAACCTGCCTTGGCACGGACGGGGACCAGCCCTCCTACCGCCCCATGGCCAATAACGACATCATCTGGTGCTTTGGCACAGGGACGTCGGAAATGTACAACTGCTCTACCGCCGCCGTGGTCGGGAAAGCTTCCTGAGCATGCGCATGGCGTTGTTGCGTTGTGTTCTGCCTGCCTGCGTTACGGTGCTGGCCCTTATGGCCGGTGCCGTGCGCGCCCATGCGGTGCCAGACGCCGTGCCGGGTGCAACGGCCCTGAGCCATACGCAGTCTGTGTATGTTTCGCATTGTGGTGGGTGCCACGGGATTGAGGGCATATCCGGCCCGACCTTTGTGCCCATGCTGCGCAACACTGTCGGCAGTTTTGCCTGCACGGAGGAGGGGCGGTCCTATCTGGTGCGTGTGCCAGGTGTGTCTATGTCCCTGATCCGTGATGACCAGACCCTGGCGGATGTCATGAATTTTGTGCTGATCACACTGGGTGGGGCCAGCACACCGCCCAGCTTCAGGCCCTACACGGCAGCGGAGGTGCACACATGGCGTGCGCATCCGCTTTCTGGGCCGGACTTCATGAGCCTGCGTGCGCATGTGCTCGAACGCTCGCTTGCGGCCTGCGCGCATACACCCGGCAAAGGGTGAGTGCGGCGTATTCCCTGTGGTGGTGCGGCAACAGGGAGCAGGCCCGGGTTGTGGCAGGTCTGGTGGATGACATGAAAACTTAAAGTGACTTCGGGTTGCTTCTTATCCAGCCTGTATCCGGTGCGACCTGTTACTCTTGTCCGGCCGGGTTTTACTGAATAATTTGGTTCTGATCTGTGGAGCAAAAAAAGAATGTTTCTTCGCCGCCCTTTGCCCGTTGGGATGTGGCTGACCATGCAACTGGCGGCGCTGCCCGCTCTGGCGCAGGAAAAAGTAATTCCCGGTGATTCCGCACGCCCGCTGGTGCTGGAAGAAACTCCTGCGGAAAAAGCACAGGCGGACAAGGAGGAGGTTAATCTTAAAACCTCCAAGAACCATACATGGTTTGATGATCTGGAAGGCCACCTTGTGGTCGAAGCTGGCGTAAACGGCAACCCGTGGACACATACAGGCCGTAACTGGGCACAGTCCTACGTGGACCGCGCCAACACGGCTACCCTGAACCAGATTACGGGTACACTCTCCCACCCCACGACCGACATCGGCGGCGGTTATGGCATCGGGTTTGTGTTCGAGGTGCTGTACGGTTCGGACGCCCGCTTTAACCCGACCATTGGCATGGGCGATGGCAATCTGACGGGCATATACCAGTGGGCGCCGACACAGGCCCATATTGATGCGCATCTTCCCTGGCTGAGCAAGGGCGGCATAGACCTGCAGATTGGCCAGCAATACGGTATTCAGGGCTTTGAGGGGACGGATGCGCTGGAACGTCCTTTTTATTCCTACAACTATTCATCCGATTATATTGTGCCGTTTGAAACCGTGGGCGTGCTGGCCACATGGCATATGACCGACACGGTTGCCTGGGTCATGGGGGTTAATGCGGGTAACTCCACCACATTTGGCGGTGCCAAAAACAACAAACGCCCCAAAGGGTATTTTGGCGTGCAGCTTACCGGCCTGGCCGATGGCAATCTGGATGTGGCGGCCATTGCCTATCTTGGCCCGCAGCAGAGCGTGTATGCCATTGGCAATCTGGCCAACCAGAAAATGGAATATGTCGGCGATATTCTGGCTACGTACAAACTGAACACCACCACCTCCATCACGCTCAATGGCACCTATTACCACGACGACTATTTGCAGGATGACGTGTATGGCGTGACCACCTATTTTGCCCATGATTTCTCCCCCTCGCTGACCTTTAACGCGCGTGGTGAAATCTTCCGTGACAATAACGGCCAGCTTGTGGGGGCGAATACCTCCCCCATGTCCTACGTGAACGAACTGCGCGGGCGGCCTTACTCCTACGATCAGGCGCCCGGCACGACGTATGGGGAACTGACCGTGGGCGTGACCTACCGGCCGGAGTTCCTCAAGCTGCCACGCGGCAGCTTTTCCCTTCGCCCCGAAGTGCGGCTGGACAAGTCGCTCAATGGCACCCGTCCGTTCAACCGTGTTTCTCCCACGGATGATCCAAACGTCAATTTGGCCAATAACGGCACCAACAACATGTTCTGGTTCAGTTGCGATGCCATCTGGTCTTACTGATATGCCCGTACCGGGGGGGAAGGCGCAGGCATGACACAGGCCAGCCTGCAAACGCTAGTCCTTGCAAACGCCATGCTGAGCCTGCTGCTGTGTGTCGCGTTTTTTGTGGCGTATCGCATGGTGCTCAGGCTGCGCAGGCTTTTTCAGGAAATCGCACCTGTGGGTGCGCTGACAAATACACGCGGCCCCCAGCCGGGGGATATGGCCCCCGCAGGCTCCTTTGCAACGCTGGATGGGCAGGCCATGGCTCTGGCTGGTGGGGCCATGCCCCGCCTGCTGCTGTTTGTGTCGGCGACCTGCCCGATCTCGCGCAAGGTCATACCCATTGCGCGCAGCTTCTGCGCCAAGGAGCAGTTGGAACTGGTTCTGGCGGGGGATGATAACGCAGCAGCACAAACCCTTTTTGCTCAGCAGACCGCCACACCACCCGCCCTGTTCATAAACGACCCTGCCTTGGGCCGTGCGCTGGAAGTGGACAAGCTGCCAGCCGCCTTCCTGCTCGATCAGCAGGGGGTGCTGATCGCACGCGGGCTGGTGAACAACCGTGAACATCTTGAAAGCCTGCTTAATGCGTGGGAGAGCGGGTTTGACACGGTGCAGGCCTATATCGCCCATAACCGCAAAGCAGCCCACGCCAGCACGTAAAAGGAGTGCTGGCGCACGGTCCTTTGTGCCGTGTGCCAGCGTACCATGCGTACCCGGCCTGCCTGTTCCGGCCTTGTGGATGGCGGAACCTTCATGCACACAGACGTGTTGAAGTTAATCCGTGCGGGGGACTGCGCGGGGTCCATCCATACTCAAGGAGAACGCAGGCGTGAGCATTCCTGAACTAACCCTGAACGATGGCCGGAGCTTTCCTGTTATAGCTTTTGGTACATACAAATTAAATGGTGCGGCAGGCGTGCAGAGCATGCTCAGTGCGCTTGATGTCGGCTACCGTGCGCTGGACAGTGCATTTAATTACGAAAACGAAGGGGCCGTGGGTGAGGCCATACGCAAAAGCGGGCGCGCACGCGAGGAATTGAGCATTGCCTCCAAACTGCCCGGCCGCCACCAGAAATATGATGAAGCCCTTGCCTGTATTGAGGAATCCCTCTACCGCGCCGGGCTGGATTATTATGATCAGTATTTCATCCACTGGCCCAACCCCAAGCAGGGCCTGTATGTGGAGGCATGGCAGGCCCTGATCGAGGCGCAAAAGCGCGGTTATGTGCGCTCCATTGCCGTATGCAACTTTCTGGCTGAACATCTGGACAGGCTGCATGCCGAAACAGGCGTGCTGCCCACCATCAACCAGATCGAGCTTTCGCCCTACTTTCCACAGGACGATATGCGGGCCTACCACCAGAAGCACGGTATTGTGACCGAAGGCTGGAGCCCGATTGGCCGGGGTGGCAAAATCCTGTCTGATGAGCTGATAGCAGGCATAGCCAGACGGCTGGGCAAAACCCCGGCCCAGATTGTGCTGCGCTGGCATGTGCAGGTTGGTTCCGTGCCCATTCCCAAGGCATCGCACCGTGAGCGGCAGGTGGAGAACATGTCCGTGTTCGATTTTGAACTGACGGATCAGGACATGAAGGACATCGCCACTCTGGCCCGCCCCGATGGGCGCTCCTTCGGGCAGGACCCCGCGACATACGAGGAGTTTTAAGAGCGGTAGGGGCAGGGGAGCAGCCTCAGGCTGATCCTCCAGACCCCATCAGCCGTGTGGTCTGCCAGCCTTTCCGAGCAGACCACACGGTAGTCACATAAGATCAGAACTGAAAGCGGACATGGGCCTTGGCGCCGCTTTCCACGGACTGGTTGCCATATTGGCCAATATAGGAAAGCCCGACATCAATCCGGTCTGTCAGGCGCGCAGTCAGCCCCGTATCCAGCACTGCGGCATTGGTGGACAGGGCAACCCCGGCAATGTCCATTCCAGCGCTCCCCATGCTGGCGAAGGTCTGGCGCTGGGTCGGCACCGTCAGCCCGAAGGCGTGGCGGTAGGCCAGCATGCCGTGGGGCACCAGCACCAGCTTTCCTACCCGTATGGCCGAAGAAACACGCAGACCGAATGTGGAGAACGTGACCCCGGTATCCGTGGCTTTTCCGTTCACCGCCCCCGCATTGCCATGTTCATGATAACTGTCGGTATGCAGGTTGACATAGGCGACATTGCCAAAAGGTTCGATAATGCTTCTGCCTGCGTGCAGCCTGTAGCTGAGTTCGCCAAAGCCTTGCGCCGTGCCGCCCAGATAGCCGCTGCTCAGACGCTCACCCAGCCCCGGAATTGCTACCGTCCGGCTCGTGCTGAGCATGTCCCACGTATAGGTCGCCCCCAGCCGCAGGTTGAGACGCCCCCAGTGTGTGCCCGCATAGCCGCCAACCGAGACATTGTTACTATGCCCAGATGAGGCGCGCCCGGTTCCGATATCAAACATGGAGCGGCCATAGCTGACCAGCCCCCCCACGCGCCATGTTTCCATGACCGGCGCATCCACCCCCATGACAAAACCCGCGGTTGAATGTTGCATGGTCGCGGCGTTGCCATCGCCCGCGTTATGGCCAAGGCTGCCATAGGCTTCGCCCCACAGCATGGCCCTGTCCGCGTGGCATCCGTCATCACGCTGGGTGCGCAGGTCCGCCGTGCGGATGGTGCCATCGGCCGAGGCGCTGTCGCACCCGGCATTACCCAGCCGGTCCAGCGCTGCCTGCCTGACAAAGAAACTGTCCTGAATAAGCGCTGTACGGGCCGAAGCATGAACCTCGCCCGACAGGGCGTTAAAAGCCGTGCGCGCACCCTGCGCACCTAACTGCGAAACAGCATCAGCCACGGGGTTATCCGCTGGCAGGCTGTCCAGCGCCCCGCCTGTCGTCCGTTCATTACGGCTATGCCCCACAGAGGCGAAGGTAACAGCGTTGCGGGCCTGCATGACATCGACACTCTCCGCTCCATAAACCAGAGAGGGCGTCAGGAATGTGTACGTATTGCCCAGATTGGTGGTCAATCCGTCATAGCGACCGGACACGCCCTGCGCTGACGAAACAATCTGGTAAGCCTGACCATATTGCAGTGTCGGCGCGCCAGCCACATTCAGGCGCACTGTTCCACCAGAAAGGGTGACTGCTCCCATGACATTCACCAGATCACTGCTCATCCGCTGATAGGACGTGCCATTCACGGACAGGCCTGCACCTGTGGGTGTTCCGGCCGCGTCAATGGCGAGGGTCGATCCGGCTGTCATGCCCAGATTGCCATTGACAGTCATGGTGCCGATCTGGCCGCTACTGGCCGGTGCAAGAATACCCCCTGCGATAATCTGCGTGTTTCCGACCGTACCCGTACCGGCCAGCGTGCCGCCGTTACTGACGCTGACAGCCGAGTTGGCCAGGGAGCCACCTACGTCCAGTGTGCCCCCGACAATACTGGTCGCTCCGGTAAAGGCGCTGTCATCCCCTTCGATCCCGACTGAACCTGATCCGGATTTCGTAAAAGACCCATTTCCTGAAAGGGGGTTTTCCAGAATGCCAGATGTCTCCTGCGCGACTTCCAGCGCGGCGTCATCCACGATCCCGCCCGAACCGAAGCTGGAAGTCGTTCCGAGCAGAGTTCCCCCCGTAATGTCCGTGCCCCCGGTATAGGTATTCTGACCGGACAGAAGCAGTGTGCCCGAACCGGCCTTTGTCAGACTGGAGCCATCACCAGAAAGAACACCGGACAGGGTCGTGTTCAGGCCATTCGTATCAACGGTTGAGTTCGAGCTAAAGAGTAATGAGATATTGACCGCGCTTGTCAGGTCGGAGCCCGTATCCTTCAGTGTGCCGCCTGCCAGGTAGAATGCATAACTACCAGCACTTCCCTCATTATCAACAATACCATTTGTGCCGCCAACTGCGATTGTACTACCCGCGCCAACCGCCAGAACACCCCAACTGCCAGATGTGTCGGTGGAACCATCTCCAAAAGAAATCGGTCCGGCGGAGTTGAGCGTGCCACCTTCATCAACATAAATGGTACCAGTCCCGCCTGCATTCACATACACGCCACCGGAACCGGCATTTAACTGTGACCCGGTTCCGGTGACCTCAAGAAGGCCACTACTTGTGCCAGCCTGATTGCCCAGAACAACCTTGTCCGCGGTTACCGTGCTACCGTTCTTGATCGTGATAGTGCCATTTCCCGCCTCTCCAACGACAACACTGCCTTCCTGGATACTGGAATTATCTACAGTCACCGAGCCGCTGTTGGACGCGTCCCAACCTGTTGCCAGCGTACCTGTTGGTGAAACAATGGTGCTGCCATTTTCCAAAGTCATGCTACCGTTCTTGTTATTGACCCCAACGGCGACAACACCAGTCCCGTTTGCTCCCGTGTTGGCTGGAATAGTGACGTGACCATTATCAAGAACGACTGCGGCTTCGTCCATGATACTGTTTGTGCCATTCAGGGAACCACCGCCAGAAACAGTCAGGTTTCCGGTCACCAGCGTATTTCCCGTGTAGGTGTTCGCTCCCGTTAAAACAAGCGAGCCCCCACCTGCTGCGGTCAAGCTGCCGTTACCTGACAGGACGCCGGACAGGGTTGTCGTGTTCAGGCTATTAACCGTCGAGTTCGTGCCATCAACCAGTGTCATGTTTACGGAGGTTGTCAGGTCCGTATTGTCAACCTCCAGCGTGCCACCTGCCAGATTGAACGCATAACGACCACTAGCCCCTTCGTTATCGACAATACCATTCGTGCCGCCTACTTCCAGCGTGCCTCCCTGAGCAACGGTCAGGGTACCAGTGCTGCCAGAGGCAACTGTGCTGCCATCCCCGAAAGACATAGGCCCGGCGGAACTGATTATGCCTCCATCCTGGATGGAAATCGTACCGGAACCATCAGCGTTCACGTACAGGCCGTCAGAACCAATGTTTAATTGTGAACCAGCCCCCGTTACAGCAAGACGGCCACTTCCTGTGCTCTGATTGCCCAGTATAACACGGTTCGCAGCCACGGAACCTCCGTTCTGGATCGAGATGGCGCCACTGCCATGCTCCCCGGCGACAACAACACTTTCTGTGATACTGGAGTTATCGACTGTCACGGTGCCGGAACTACCGGACCCAAAACCTGTTGTCAAAGTACCCCAGGTCGAATTAATGATACTTCCATTTTGTAACGTCATATTTGCGGTGGAACCGCTATCAAAGCCAGTCGCGATAACACCTGTCCAGTTTGCTCCCGTGTTGTCTGGAACGGTGATGTAAGCATTATCAACAACGATTGTTCCGTCATTTTGGATGTTGTTTGTGCCATCCAGGGAAGCACCATCGGAAACAGTCAACGTGGCTCCTGATGCAACACCTGTGGATCCGCTGTAGACATTATCCCCGGTGAGTGTTTCCGAACCACCTGAAATCAGCAGACCGCCACTGCCAGAAATATATCCAGAAAATGTATTGCCGAATGTACTGTTCCCATTTGTAATGGTAATATCTGAATTATGACTATCCGTGTTACTGCCAGTGACAATATTTCCCGTTCCATCCAGAGACTGAATGGATACAGAGCTTTGTGTACTCCCCGAAATATCCAGTGTCGCGTTGTTATGCACCCCGGCGGAGGAGGCAATGGAACCACTGCCAATCAGGGCAAGGGTGCCGTTACTGATGGTGGTGGCCCCTGTGTAGGTATTCACGTCCGACAGACTCTGTACGCCTGTACCATTCATGAGCACGGACACGGGGCCAGAGACGGTATCCGCAATAATGGTCGATAAACTGGACGAGCCGGAAGGAGAAAACGTGACAGTGTTTGGGTATGCGGTCTGTGCATAGGCGGGAGAAAAAGCCTGAGCCGCTACTCCGCATAAAAGAGTTGTCAGAAACCCAATCTTCACCGCACCACAATAGGATGCAACCGGATTTTTCCGGTTCCGCGAAATAGCAACCATTTCCATTTTTCCCGCATTTGCGTGCCTGCATGAAAAATTGGCCACTTCACTGCGGAATGACCTGTTTTTCTGCAAAACTTTGAAAATTAATAAAGTATTACAGGAAGTATTGGCTTCACTGTCATCAGGTAAAGCGCCGCGTGCGCGTATGAGAGCGACCAGACAGTATCTCGCCTGCCCAACATCAGAGCCGCTGGGAGTCGCCTTCGTTTCCGGCGATATTCACTTTGAATTGGCCCAGTTCTCTGCGACCGCGCAACAGGAGACGCCAGAACAGTCCGGCGTTTCCTGACCTGACGTCCGAAGTCAAATTGCCTTTCACTTTTCCACCTCCTTCATCCAGATGAAGTTATGTGGCGTGCTGCATTGCATGGATGAACGTCAGACCTAAGCCCCCATATGGGAGGTGATGAATAAAAATTTAAAATTCCAAGTTACACGATATATACAGCTATTTTATGAGATTACCCCTCCCATATGGGAGGCTGTATGCCGTATGACTTCATGCTAATGAACTGCCTGTAATAATAAATCGTCCGTATTGGTGAGGTGAGTCTGCCGTCAACTACCATAGGAACCTGTCGCTCTATATTTGGCAGGGAAAGTAGTTAAATCATGTTTCATAAAATCAATGCTCTTATAGAAAGAATTTATTATTGCGCCACTGATGAAAATATGTGGCCAGAAGTTCTGAAAGAGTTTGCCAGGATCATGGATGTTGCATCAACTGCCATTGTGCCTCTTGAGCCTGAAACAGAAAGCCTGCCGTTAAGCTCGCTCAATAAAGATGAGCATGATGCAGTATTCAATGACTATTTCCATATTGAATCCCCGTATTATAAACTCAGCCCCTATAATAGATTTTATGAAGATAAAACAAATCTGATTGGTGATTTTTCCGATGTGGATTTTCTAAGTGATCATGAGATCGCGCATGACGTTTATTATCAGGAGTTCCTGAAAAAATATGAGTGGGGTCGCACCAGCGCATTTATCCATAAAGACCCTGTTCTGGTTAACGCCAAAATAACCGTACAACGCTATTATGGAAAACGGAACGAAACGCCACAGGAGCGCGAGATTCGTAAGATCATTTCCAGACATATCTGCCGATCACTTGCATTTTCAATCGGAAATAGAAAATATCATCTCATGCGTGATGGTTTTTCAGGATTATGTCACAATATGACGTGTGCGGCCGCGTTGCTGGGGAACGACGCTACTGTTGTCATGATGAACGAGAAGTGCAAAGCCCTGATTGGTGAGGCATTTGCTTATAAAGACGGAAAGCTCTCTTTCACCAACCGTGAAAACAAGCAGCAAATGTCTTCACTTATCGATTATGTTCTTTCCATCGACAGCAATATGCAAATAGACAAAACTGTCTCTGTAAACTGCACGGCAAATAAAAAAATTATTGTAAAAATTATAAGGCTGCCAAAAATAGATACAAAGGGATCAGCCTTGAACAGGCAGTCTGCCCTTCTTCTTCTGGCGTGCAAGCCCGGTGAGGTTGCCTTCGATGTCTCTCAGGCACTGCTTAATTGTAATCTTACACGATCAGAAGCACGTTTTGCCGGATATGTTGGTACGGGTACTCCTCCCAAAACGGCGGCGGAATTAACCGGAATATCGGAACAATATGCAAGAACCAAGCTCAAGGAGATATTCCGTAAACTGAATGTCAATAGTCAGAGCCAGCTTGCAACCTATGTCGGGACGCTCTCCGTCATCGGGTCAACCCAGAAAACACAGGGTCCACCAATGTGTGATGGCTAGAGGATGTAACAAAACAGCCCTTGTAGCTTTGCCGTATGTCCGTGAGGAAAGGTCTTTTCGAAATCCTGTCTGGTAGACGAACTCTCTTTCCAGTGCTCTGGTTCTGGCGTTCTGGTGGTCCTGCCAGCCGCGGATAGGGGAGTGGTGGTTTAGGCGGGGTGGAAGAGGGGCGCATGGACTAAAAGCCCATCTGCGGAGCGGGTGTTAAAGCAAAGGCTGCGGAACCAGAACGTTCCGCAGCCTTTTGTCTTTTTCGTATAAACCCTGTTCTGTCAGGATATTTTATGGAGATGTGGGTTTATTCAGCCTGTCTGGCATCATGCACTGCCTGTTCCATGTTGTGCGGGGTGGCTGTGGTAAAGTGGGTCATGACAAAACTGGCAATGTCGGCCAGGTCCCGCTCGCTCAGCCCGCCACCGGCAAAATGCGGCATGATCTGCACACCTGTCGTGGTTTGCATGCCGCTCCCCTGCACCAGCAGTTGCACAAGGTTGCGCCCATTATCCGCCCCAAGGGAGCGCGCGCCTGTAATGGTGCCAAAGCTGGACTGGCGGCCCGTGCCATCGGGCATGTGGCACCCGGCACAGGCAGATGCATACAGGCGTGCGCCGCGTGTGCTCTGGGGCAGGCTGGCATCACCCGCTGCGGGGGTTCGGGCGTCCACCGTATCTTCCGCCGTGTGCAGGGGGGCAATGCTGCGCAAATACACAACCATGGCATGGATGTCGGGTGCGCTCAGGTAGCGCAGGCTATGGCCAATAACATCGGCCATGTCTCCTGCCGCTGTGCCATGGCCATCGGCATGGCCGGTGGAAAGGTACTGGGCGAGGGCCTCATCACTCCACGCGCCAAGCCCGCTCTGTTTGTCCGATGTCAGGTTATATGCACGCCAGCCATTGACCACATTGCCGCCCAGTGCGCGGCTGTTATCAAGCCCGAAGGTTCGTGTGCGCGGGGAGTGACAGTCCGCACAATGGCCCGGACCTTCCACCAGATAGCGGCCACGGTTCCATTCCGCTGGTTTGTCCGGGTCATCGGCATAGCTGGCGGCAGGGCCGTTGAGCATGTTCCAGAAAACCATGAGGCCGCGGATGGAGAACGGAAATTTGACCGAGTTTTCAGGTGTTTTCTGCGCAGATGGTGGAAGGGTCGCCAGATAGGCGCGTATGTCCCGCACTTCTGCGTCGCTCATGCGGGCATAGGCAGGGTAGGGCATGGCGGGGTAAAGGTGCTTCCAGTGGGGGGATATACCTTTGCGCACGGCATCTACAAACTGCTGGTCGGTCCATGCGCCAATACCTGCGGTTTTGTCCGGCGTAATGTTGGGGGCGTACATAACCCCCACCCCCGGCAGGCTGAAGGCCCGCCCGCCTGCATAGGGTGTTCCGCCTTCGGCTGTGTGGCAGACCTCGCAGTCGGCCGCGCGGGCCAGATAGCGTCCGTTTTCCACACTGGGGGCAGAGGCCGCTGCATGGGCATGTGCTGTGGTGGCCAGCAGGGCTGCCCCGCCAAGGACCACGCCAGACAGGACGCCACCCACCCGGGAGAACTTTACCCGTGTGCCCTGCACACAGGTGGAAATAAAGGGGAAGGACATGGGGTTACGCATCAGCCCTGCTCCTTGTGGTCTGCCCCATTGCGGGGGGAAAGGAGTGGTAATGTGCGGTAGCGCCGCCCCTGTGCCGCTGCCATGGCGTTGGCCAGAACGGGGGCTGCGGCTGCGGTGCCAACCTCGCCAATGCCGCCGGGGTCTTCCGTGCTGGGCATGAGCAGGACATCAATTTTGCAAGGCGCTTCGTTCATGCGCATGACGCGCCATGTGTTGAAGTTGCTTTGCTGCACACGGCCCCCTTCGAGCGTGATTTCGTTATAAAGGGCCGCGCTAAAGCCAAAGATCAGCCCCCCTTCGATCTGCGAGATGACCTGATCGGGGTTGAGTACCCGCCCGCAATCCACCACTGCGGTTACGCGGTGGATAATCACGTTATCGGGCTCGGGCATTTCCACCTCTGCAATGCTGGCCATGTAGGAGCCAAAGGCAAACTGCACGGCCACACCGCGTGCGCGGCCCGGTGGCAGGGGGGTGTTCCAGCCTGCGGCCTGTGCGGCCTTGTCCAGCACGGCCAGAGCGCGGGGGTTCTGGGCCAGCATGGCGCGCCGGTAGGCTACGGGGTCCGCGCCTGCGCGGTGGGCCAGCTCGTCAATAAAACCTTCCACCACAAACAGGCCGCGTGTGCCGCCTACACCGCGCCACCATGCGGTAACAACGCCGGGGGCTTCACGCCGGGCAAATTCCAGCCGGTAGGCGGGGTAGGTGTAAGGCGTAATAACGGTAGCGACGGAAAGATCTTCGTCATACCCGTCCTTGGTCAGTTCCGGCGGGTCCCAGCGGGCAACCACGGCGGGGCCGACAATGCGGTGGGTCAGCGCGGTTATAAAGCCCTTGCTGTCCAGTGCGGCGGTCATCTGGTCCACGTAGGCGGGGCGGTAGCGGTCGTGCGTCAGGTCCTCCTCGCGGCTCCATATGATCTTGAGAGGGTAGGGCACCTGCCGGGCGAACTCTACGCACTGGGTAACGTATTCATGCTCCAGCCTGCGGCCAAAACCCCCGCCAATATACTGGCAGTGCACATGAACCTTGTCTTTGGGCAGGCCGGTCAGTTCTATCGCCGTGTCGCGCGCGCGGTCGGCAATTTGTGTGCCGGTCCATATGTCGCATCCATCGGGGCGTACATGGGCGGTGCAGTTTATGGGTTCCATGGTGGCATGGGCCAGCAGGGGCTGCTGGTAGGTGGCGGTATGCGTGGCCGCTGCGTGGGCAATAACGGCTGGGGCATCGCCCTTTGTGTTGGCCACAATGGCGGGGCCATTCAGGCCATCATGCAACTGGTCATAGATGGTCTGGGTCGTCACATGGGCGTTGGGGCCATCGTGCCATTGGGGCTTGAGCGCGCGCAGGCCCTTGCGCGCAGCCCAGTAATGGTCGGCTACAACGCACACGGTGGTGTTGGTCGTGTTGACCAGCACGGCCTGTACACCCCGTATGGCAAGGGCTGCGGCCTTGTTCATGCCCGCAAGCGTGCCACCGACCACCGGGCAGGCGGCCACGGTGCCGATTTTTTGCCCCGGCACCTGTACGTCCATGCCAAAAATGGCGTGGCCCTGCACCTTGACCGCGCTATCTATGCGGTGCTGGGGCCTGCCCAGAAGGGTGTAGGTGGCAGGGTCCTTGAGTGTGGTTTTTTGTGGCACGGGCAGCGTGGCTGCCTGAGCGGCAACCGCACCAAAGGGCAGGGAACGCCCTGTAGGCACGTGGATAATTGTGGCCGAGCGGGTTGTGCACTCCGCCACCGGCACCTGCCAGTGGGTGGCTGCGGCCTGTACCAGCATGCTGCGCGCCGCGGCTCCGGCCTGCCGGAGCGGGAGCCACTCGGTCATGACCGAGGTGGAGCCGCCCGTAATTTCGGCCCCGCCACCGGGGGGAGCGGCTTCAATTTCCACCTGCGCCATGTCTATGCCCAGTTCTTCGGCAATCAGCATGACGGAGGATGTGTAAATGCCCTGTCCCATTTCCACATTGGGCAGAATAAGGGTGATGCGGTTGTCCGTTGCTATGCGGATATAGGCGTTGGGGGCAAAGGCTCCCTGTGCGTTTTCTACCAGCAGACCCTGTTCGGGGGCCATGCCTGCGGGCACGGACGCGCCCTGCGCCCGGCTCTGGCGTGGCGTGGGCCAGAACGTAGCCAGCAGAAGGGCGCCCCCGGCCCCCAGCATCTGCCTGCGGCTGGCCAGTGTGGGGCGTGGTGCTGGTGTGCTCATGCCAGTGCTCCCGCCGCATGGTGAATGGCTGCGCGAATACGCACATACGTGCCGCAACGGCACAGATTGGCCGACATGGCGCTGTCTATCTGCTCATCCGTGGGGTGAGGGACTGCACGCAGGAGTGCAATGGCCGCCATGATCTGCCCCGGCTGGCAGTAACCGCACTGTACCACATCCAGAGCCACCCATGCATCCTGCACGGCTTTGGTTACGGGGTCTGCGGGGTTCAGCCCTTCCAGCGTGCTGATGTGCTGCTCCCCGATCAGCCCCACCGGCAGGTTACACGCCCGCACGGCCCGGCCATCCATATGCACGGTGCAGGCACCGCACTGGGCTATGCCGCAGCCGAACTTGGTGGCGTTCATGCCCAGAACATCGCGCAGAACCCACAGGAGGGGGGTGTCTGGATCGACATCCACCTGATGGGATTGTCCGTTTATGTTCAGGCTCAGCATGGTCGCTCCTTGGGGTGGGTCTGGGTCTTGTAATGTAATGGAACTGGTTTGTTTCCGAAATGGGAGGGATGAAGAATGTGTTCGGTTTTTTTGAAAAGTTATCTGTATACAAAAGAATATATTAGCATCTCCGCGCAGACCCGATGCAGGGATGAGAGCGCCTTGCAGCGTGCGGGAAAGACCACCACGCCGGGATGTGGTGTGTTGCTACAAGCCTGTTCCTGCGTTCATCATGTGCGAATAGACAGCAATCAGGAGGGCGATTCCCCATGAACACCACCCCCGGCACACCGGATGCACTTTTGTGGAAGCTGGCACGTCTTGCCGCGGATGTTGAAAACAAGGCCTGTGAAGATACGGCGATTTCCTTCGATCTGAAAGAAATCGCGCAGATTCTGCAGGAGATCAAAAGCGCATTGCCTGCGGATAATGAATGGTCACTCTACCTTACACCGGGCATTATCTGGTCCACGGTCTGGAGCTTGTACCAGAATGCACTTGAGCTTGGGGGGTATCAGGGCCGGGATGCGGTTGTGCAACTCGTCAGGGATGCCGTGGAAAGCCTGAAAAGCGCTCTGCTAGGCACGGCGACAACTGCGGGTGTGCGCAGCATTGGCATGGAAAGCCCTGTGGAGCCGGGCGCGCTGACGGCAGGTTAATGCGCCAGGGAAGCGTGTGATCGCCACATGATGTCGATGGCCGCGCCCTTCGTCTCAACACGGGAGCCGGGAATGTACAACAAGCAAAGATTTTTGAGGAAAACAACAGTATGTTCAGGCGGTTGGTGGAGCTGAGGGGGATCGAACCCCTGACCTCCTCATTGCGAACGAGGCGCTCTCCCATCTGAGCTACAGCCCCGCCTGATCTGTCAGGCAGTGGTTTACAGGGCTTACGATTTTTCTGTCAAGTTGTATTGTAGGGGCTATAACCACAGGGTACCCCTGCCGGGCCTGCAATCTTAAGGAGCTGGTTTTATATCGTGTTTGTGTTTTCGCTCTTCATGGTGCTGACGCGGATACTGGAGATTTATTGCTGGATTCTCCTTATATCCTGTATTTTTGTCAATCTGTATGCGTTTGGCATACTGGACAGCCGCAACCAGCTTGTCTGGAAGATTGGCATGTTCCTGGAACGGTTGACCGAGCCGGTTCTGGCTCCCGTCCGACGGGTGCTGCCAACACCGGGCGGGATCGATTTTAGCCCCATGGTGGTGCTGCTGGGTATTCAGTACGTTATTCAGCCCTTGCTGGCCGATGTGTTCAGCGCACTGATCATGCACTAGGCGAGTGGATACAAAAAAACCGCCAGACCGTTCAGGCTGGCGGTTTTTTTTAACGGATAATCCACCAAAGCTCAGTGATGAGCGCTCGGAGTGCCGTCTTTTTCAATGTGGGTCAGCGTGTAGCTGCTCATAATGACAACCGGCACCAGGAACGCCACGAGCGCAACGCCGATGACAGCGGTGTTACCGCCGAGCAGGTAAGCGATCAGGTCAAGACCCAGAAGTGTTACGCACAGATAAATGCCCATTCCAAAAACCCTTTTGTAGCCTGTAAGGCAGGAGCTGCTGGTGTTCTGGCGCGGAATGCCTACTGTGCAGAACCTGCCGGATTCATTCACAAATCTGACAGCGTCACACTACTCCTTTGGTTTTGGGGGTCAACTGCTATCTGTCGCATGGCGTTGTGGCATTTTCGGGCGGGGCCTGCCTGCCGGGGTACTGGGAGGGTGGGGGCGGAACAGGAGATTCGGGCCGTGAGTGCGGGCCATCCGCACCTCAGGCGTGGTGAAGCCCGTGCGATGCAGGGGATGGGTAAAACCGTCAATATCAAGCGCATGGCAGGCGCAAGCCGGACCAGAAGTCGTCCCCGACATCTTGGCGCGCGGAAGGTCTGGGGTGTTCAGACCCCTCTCATGATAAGGGGGATGCGCACACCAACGCTGTCATCCCTCGGGGCGTTGTTACCGCAGGAATGCATGCCTGTTATCCTGTCATCCATGAGCCGGGAGGACGCAACACAGGGGGGCTCGTCCTAGACAAGGGGCGTCTGGTTCAGGTTGTGCAGTGTGTCGGCAGGGGACGCCGAATCGCCGGTAGCGGGCAGGTTTATGCTTCAGCTATCCGGTTTTGCAGAGGCAATATCACCATACAGAATGGCAAGCCATGGCAGGGGCCACAAAAAAGGCAGGGGGGCATGCCATAGCAATGCCAGTGCGCCAAGCATGGCCCCGCTGGCAAATCCGACCCAGGAAAGACCGGGCAGCAGAATGGCCCCCGCAGGCAATGCCGGTCCCCGACTGGTCCCGCAGCGCATGGCCAGAGTGCTGGCCAGAGCTGATGCGCATTTGAGTATGTTGCTGGTGATGACCACGGTCTGGATTGCATTGCCGGAAAAGCGGGCAATGCTCTCGCCCTGAACAGCCATAAGGGTGGGGAGCAGTACAAGTTCGCTCAGCCGCGCATGTGCCCCAAACTGTGCCGCCTGCACAGCCAGCAGCAAAAGCGCCATAAGTCCTACGCCACTGGCGGCCCCCCACAGCAGGCGCACAAGACTGGCCAGAAAGCCCGCGCCAAAAAAAACGGCCAGTATACAGGCGAGCAGCACGGCGTAGTGCCAGTTGGCATGGGCAAGTGCTGCGGAAAGATGCGTGGTGTTGCCAGTCATGGCCGAGGCGAACAGGCCACCCAGATGGGCAAAGCTGAGCGCATCTATGTGCCCTGCCAGAATGCCAAGCACCAGAATGCGGCGGGCGGATACAGCTACGGGGGTGGCGGGGACGTCTGGCATGCGGGGCTTGCTGTGTGCTCAGGCTGAAAAGCGGGGTATGCACTGTGCCCCAGAGGGCAGAACGCTGCAAACATCACCTGAGCGGGGGAGCTTCCGCCTGACGGTTACAAGGGTTTCGCCGGACTTTGGGGCTGGAGCGCGTCCAATGGAAAAATGGCTCTTTAAAAGCCATAATGCCGCCACCAGATACAGGTATGAAAAACACAGGTTCTGAATTCAGGGCTAGTTTGGGAATGGGAAAGAGACAGGCGTATGAGACTGCACCGCGTGATGACACTGGGACTGGCCAGCCTTATGGCGGCAACAGTGGGCGCAACCGTTGTACGGGCCGAACCGGGTGGGTGCCTTAAATATGGCGCGGCAGGTGCGGTTGGCGGGCATCTGGCGAACCATACCATGCTGGGCGCTACGGCCGGGTGTGTCACTGGTATGTACCGTCGGCATGAATATCGTAAGGAAGCGCGGAATAAAGCCAAACTGTACGATCAGGAACATCCCGGCGCAAAAGGCACCTACGAGCAGAAAGCCACAGCCTATGATGTGGAGCATTCCACCACTCCGGGCAGTACAATGGCCCCCTCCAGTGCCCAGCCTGGCTCCGCCCAGCCACAGCAGCCCGCCAGCCAGCAGGGGGAAGAACGCCTGTAATCGGGCTTGATGACCTGCCTGTCCGGTTTTAGGGGCAGGGCCGCTGCATGGTGTGGCAGGGTATGCCTGTGCGTGGCCCTGCCTGCATCAGGTCTCCGGCGTGGAGGCAGGCGGGGTATGTCGGGAAGAGAGCGTGCGTACGGTATCAAGCACAAATCCGGTTGCGTATAGCATAATCCGCTCAAACTCTTCCTGCACATCTTCAAAGGTCAGAAGCTGGTGGCGGAGCAGGATGTGCATGATCTGGGTATGGCAGTCCATATCCGGAGTTGTGTCCAGCCATTCTGTCTCGTTCAGGCGTCGGGCATTGGCCTGGCAGACGTTCAGCAGCACAATTTCCAGCGCAATATGCCCACCCATCACCCGTCCGAGTGGCTGGCTCGGGTTGTAAATGGTAGGAATAAGTGTTTCGGCGTTATAGGTTTCCTTGCATTGTTCATAATGGATTGAATAATACAGGTATTCCGCAAAGGTAATTTTTGTATAAATGCCAGTATCGCGCGCTGTTGCCTTGAGAAAATTCTTATAAAGATTGGCGCTGACTTCAAACGGAATCGTACCGTTCAGGTCGGCAAAGCGTTTTGCAACGCTGAGAATACTGGCAACCCGCAACTGTGCTCCTTTGAATGCACGCAGGGTTATGGCCAGCAGTTCTTCCTGATTGATGCTATGGATAATTGTGCGGAATTTTTGGTTATGGTCGTGGGTGAGCTCCACAAACTTATCGTAAAATCTGGCTTTGGTGAGAATAAAAGGCCCGGAAAGTTGGCTGTTGGGCATGGTTGTACTTTAAAGAATAGGGGATGAAGCAGATAGGATTTTTAAAATGCGGTGTATCATGACGTGCCCTTGAATCCTTTGGGAAAGGTTATGCTTAAAATACACTCAGTCTCTTTTGCACAAAAAATGTAAATTTATTGTTAAAAACTACCTTTAGTGACGGTATGAAATCTTTATTTGGAACTGTGGCAAAAAATGGACCAGTTCCTTTGTGCGGTTTTGCGGGGTGTTTGTGTGTATTTTACATACGCAGGAAAAAGGCGGCACAAAACCCGGTCCATATGAATTTTATGCCGTGGCAGCGCTTTAAAAAGTTTGCCGGAGGCGCATGGTTTTTCCCTCCCGTGTATGGAGCACAAGGGTTCCCTCTTCTATGCTCCAGGACTGCACATTGTGCAACAGGTCCAAAAACAGGACAGAAACACGACCATGCGCACCCGGGCAGGCCATGAGCGTGCTCATGCCCGCCTGTGGCGACTGGCTCACCTTGCCATCATGGCCAAAAACAAGGCCACCGGCATAACGGTTGCAGCCATCTGACCCGGATACCTTGCCGCTGTCGTTAATATCCAGCGTGGGGGTAAACATGTCTGCCGCCGGGTCGGGGTTTTCGTCCGTGGCGCTGTCGTGCGCATCGGGCAGAACATTGCCGTTGTGCAGTGTATGGCCATCAAGCTGTGTGGCAACCCAGCGTGCGGCATTCAGTTGCGTAGGGGGCACAATGTTGCCGCCGCAGCCGTTAAGGGTCTGTTCCTTGGTGGTAATGCGCACGCTTTGTGTGAACATCTGCCCGCTCATGCTGTCCTGGCAGGGGGTGGGGCTTATGGTTACGGCCAGATCGGGGGCCTCGTAATGGCGGGTGTCGCCACGGGTATAGGCCCGGGTGATCATGCGGGTCAGGCGGGGGCCATCGGGGGTGCTCAGGGCCAGTGTGCCTGCTGCCATGCTGAAGTTCCAGAATGGCTCGTTCCCACGGGCTTCATACACGCCGTTGTCTGTGCCGGGTGTGTTCAGCGGCTGTGGTTGCGTTGCACAGCCCGCCGCAAGGGTCAAGGCGCAGGACGCCAGAAGGGAACGAAGACGCGGCAGGGCCATGGCATGGCTCCTCATGCTATTGCGGACCGTAAGCAGTATGGCCCTTTGGCGTGTGGGCACAACGGCTTTCTTGCCCATGGCGTGTGGGGCAGGTGGGGACTGGGGGTATAAGGTGCAGGCCGGGGCCTGTTCTGCCGGGGATAGGGAGATTAAAAGCAGGGTATGATTATTCAGGGTTATACTTACTTTTGCGACATGCCGGACGATGCGCGCTACCTGCGCAGCCCCCAGCCGGATGAACGGTTTATTGAAGAAAATATGGTGTTCATTCTGCCAGACCGTCTGCGCAAGTTCCGCCGGCAGTTGTGGCATGTGCGCCGCAATCCCGGCCCGGTGCATGTTTATGTGCCGCTGTTCCGTGTGAACACGATTATGGCATCAGACCCGCTGCCTGCGGGGTATGGGGCGGTGCAGGATGTGTATCCATTCTACACCCACACCACGCGCAGGCGTGGGCGGGCACTTGATTATTATGTGCTGTTCCTTTTCAGGGACAAGGATTCCTACGTCCGGTGTGAAGCAGCCTTGACCGCTGATGGAGCAGGCTGACCTGCCCCCGCATTCACGTGAGCAGATGGGCCGCCGCGGCCATGATCGCCCCTTGGGCGGAGGAAAAAACAGTGCCGGAATCGGCCAGAACCGTTGCAATCATCAGGTTCACCGGTAAGCCAAAATCTTCCACTGTCATATTGTGGGCATCCACCAGTGTTGTGCGGTTGTCCAGCATGACCGTGCTCATGCTCTCCCCGCTGGCCAGGACGCGTTCGGGGTAGGCGGCCATGGGGGTGGTGGTGCTGGCATAGCCAAAAACCGGCAGGCCGAGCGCGTGGGCATACCCTATTTCAAACGCGGTGCCATCATCCACATTGGGGCCACGGAAGGGGGAAAGATCGGCAATAACAGCCCGGCTCTGGCGGATCAGGCCCATATTGGTGCGGGCTATGGCTGCGGCAAGGGCCGTGGGGCCAGCATGGACCTTTGGGTCGAGTGCGGCATCCAGCGGGTATAGGCCGCGCAGGCCCGCGCGCGTGCAGGCCGCCACCAGTTGTGCCCCCTGTGCGCGGGCATCCAGCGCAAAAACGCCCGGCCCGGCCAGGTACACGGCCGGTTCTGGTGTGGTGCTTTGCTCTGGCCGGGTGCCTGCATGGTTCTGGGGCATGGCGTTGGGTCCTGCTGGTGGTGGGCAAAGTGGTATGGTTGTCAGATTTTGTGTGTGCTGTCAGGCGTAAAGGTGGGCAAGGGGGTGCTTGGGCGGCCAGTGCCGGGTGGCTCTCGCACTCCGGCAATGGGGGTGTGCTTTTTTTGTTTATGGGGCATGGCGCAAAAGCGCGGTATCCTGCGTACAATACAGGCCATACCAGAGCGGGAGCCGCCCAGACCATGCTGCATAGTTTTCAGTCCACCCGGGGGATGGTCACATCCCCGCATCATCTGGCCAGCCAGAGCGGTCTGGCTATTCTTAAAAAAGGCGGCACGGCGCTGGAGGCGGTTACCGCCATGGCCGCAACCCTGTGCGCGGTTTACCCGCACATGACCGGGATGGGGGGGGATGCGTTCTGGCTGATCTCCTACCCCGATGGCCGGACCGAGGTGCTGGAAGCCTGTGGCGCCGCCGCCCTGCATGCCAGTGCGCAGGACTACACGGCCGCAGGCCATACCAGCGTACCCTGGCGGGGGGGCATGGCGGCCAATACCATGGCGGGCACGGTTTCGGGCTGGCAGGCGGCACTTGAGCGCAGTGCGGCACTCCAGCCCGCCCTGCCGCTGGACGTGGTGCTGGAAGATGCCATCTGGTACGCCCGGAACGGTTACGCCCTGACCACGAGTGAAGCCTCCCTGCTGGCGGAAAAACAGGTCGAACTATTGGGCAATGCTGCTTTTGCCGCAGCCTATGCCCCACAGGGGTGCTTGCCGCAGGCGGGGGATATACGCAAAAACCCGGCACTGGCCGAAACCCTGCAAAGTCTGGTGCGTCACGGGCTGGATAGTTTTTACACTGGCGATGTTGGCCGCAGGCTGCTGGCGGACCTGACCCACGCTGGCAGCCCCCTGCGCGCGCAGGACTTTGCCCACCACGCGGTGGCAACGCCAGCCCCCCTGCATGCCCGTGTGGCGGGCGCACAGGTTTTTAATGCTCCCCCGCCAACTCAGGGTGTGGCCTCGCTCGCCATTCTCAAACTGTTTGAAAAACTCAACGTGCAGGAGGTGGATGGCTTTGCCTATGTGCATGCGCTGGTCGAGGCCACCAAGCATGCCTTCCTGTTTCGGAACGCGCATGTGGGCGACCCGCGCTGGATGAGCGAGGACGCACAGGGTTTTCTGGATGATACGGCCCGCTTTAACGCCATGGCAGCCAGCATAGATCCCCACCGTGCCATGCCCTGGCCCGCACCGGCACAGATGGGGGACACAACCTGGATGGGGGCCGTGGACTCCCACGGGGTGGCAGTCAGCATGATCCAGAGCCTGTATTTTGAATTCGGCTCCGGTGTGTTCCTGCCCCAGACCGGGCTGCTCTGGCAGAACCGTGGCGCGTCTTTCCTGCTGGAGGAAGGGGCATGGAATGCCTTTGTGCCCGGCCGCAAGCCATTCCACACCCTTAACCCCGCACTGGCCCGGTTTGATGATGGACGGGTCATGGTTTATGGCACCATGGGGGGCGAAGGGCAGCCGCAAACGCAGGCCGCCCTGTTTACGCGCTACGCCATGTTTGGCGTGCCCTTGCAGCAGGCCATTACCGCGCCACGCTGGCTGCTGGGGCGCACATGGGGCAGCCACAGCCATTCGCTCAAAATGGAGAGCCGGTTTGATGCGGGGGTTATCGCCCGGCTGGAGCAGGCCGGGCACGAGGTGGAGCGCGTGGCCCCCTTTACCAGCATGATGGGCCACGCCGGGGCCGTGGTGCGCCATGCCAGTGGCCTGTTTGAAGGGGCGGCAGACCCCCGGAGCGATGGGTGCGTGGGGGCTTACTAGCCCGTATGCGCCGCTGTATCCGCCTGCGTCTCTGCCCGTGCATGCACCAGTCGGCCATTGGCCCATGTGGCGCGTATGGCCCGGTCATCGCCCAGAACCATTAAGGTAAACAGGCGCTCGGCCAGACTGGTGCAGCGGGCACTCCGCTGGGCCATAAGTGGGGTGGCGGCGGGGTCCATAACACAGAGGTCGGCCTCCATGCCGGGGGCTATCAGGCCAATATGGTCGTGCAGGTGCAGGGCGCGTGCAGCCCCCGCCGTGGCCAGCCAGAGTGCCTGTGCTGCGGAAAGCCGGGTATCCCCCGCCATGAGTGACACCTTGTAAGCCTCCCCCATTGTGGCCAGCAGCGAGAGCGATGTGCCTGCTCCAACGTCTGTCCCCAGTGCCACGTGCACCGGGCGGGTGGGTTTGAGCGCGTCAAACAGGGCAAAGGCACCGCTCCCGAGGAACAGGTTGGAGGTCGGGCAATGGGCCAGCGTACAGCCTGAATGGTGGCAGTGGGCAAAGTCATGCTCAGCCATGTGAATGGCATGGCCAAATATGGCGCGTGGCCCATCCAGCCCCGCTTTTGCGTACACATCCAGATAGGAGGAGCGGTTGGGGAACAGGCTGCGCACGGCGGCTATTTCGTCCAGATTTTCGGCCAGATGGGTCTGCATGTACAGTCCCGGCGTGTGCTGGAATAACGTGCCCGCCAGTTCAAGCTGTTCTGGCGTGCTGGTTATGGCAAAGCGCGGGGTTACGGCATAAAGCTGGCGGTCCCTGCCATGCCAGCGCGCAATAAGGGCGGCGGACTGGTCGTACCCGCTCTGGGCGGTGTCCTGCAGGTTGGGGGGGCAGTTGCGGTCCATCAGCACCTTGCCCGCGATCATGCGGGTGCCAAGGCGGGCGGATTCCTCAAAAAACGCATCGACCGACTGGGGGTGCACCGTGCAGTACACCGCGGCCGTTGTGGTGCCGTTACGCAGCAGCTCGGACAAAAACAGCCTTGCCGTCCGTCGGGCGACATCCACATCGGCAAATTCTGCCTCGGTGGGGAAAATATACTGTTCCAGCCACGGCAGAAGCTGCTCCCCCCAGGAGGCAATGGCCGAAATCTGGGGGTAATGCACATGGGCATCTATAAAACCCGCGCTGATCAGGCAATCGGGGTAGTGGGTCAGGGGGGTGTTGTCTCCCAGCAGGGGGGACAGGGTGGCGTAGGGGCCGCATTGGGTAATGCGCCCGTGTTCCATAATAATCAGCCCGTCCTCTTCCAGCACCAGTGCATCGGGCGTGGTAAAGGGGTTGGCGCAAAAGGTAACGTAACTGCCTCTTATGGCGTGGCGGTCCGGGGTGTGGGGCATTGGGGGCGTGCTTTCGGGCCGTTAGAACTGTTCGGCAAAAAAGTTTTCAATTTCGGTAATAATAAACCGCGCGGCGGTGGAAAGCTGGCGCGAGCGGTCCACGCACAGGGCCAGTGTCAGCGGGGGGAGCTTGCGGTTGGTAATGGGGGTAAAGGCCAACTGGCCTTTCTGCACCTCATCATACGCATCCAGATAGCTTAGAATCCCCACTCCCGCGCCTTCCAGCACCATGGATTTGATCATCTGGATATTGTCGGCCTTGGCCACGGTTGCGACCTTGACCCCCGTTTCCGCCTCCAGCACCCCAATGGGTCGCCACAGGGCCAGCGGAGGGGCCGGGATGATCATGGGGTATTCCGCTGCAAGGCTGAAGCGGGCTTCGGTCATTTCCGCGATCTCGTGCGAGGGCAGGCAGACAAAGCCCAGTGGTATTTCCTTGTGGGTGCGTACTGTTAATTCGCGCATGTGGCCGGGGTTGAACATGAGCGCGAAGTCGGCGTGACCCTTAACCAGCAGTTCCCCCATATCGTGGCTTTTGCGCACATGCACGCTCACCATAATGCCCGGATGTGTCTGGCGCAGCTTGCCCAGAAGGGTGGGCAGAAAACCCTTTGTCAGCGCGTCGGGGATAAGAATATCCGTGCTCCCCTGCCGCAGGCCTTTAAGGTTATCCAGCTGGGTTTGCAGGGCGTTCAGGTCGCGGGACCAGCGGCGGCAGGAGGTCAGGAGCAGTTCCCCCGCCGTGGTCAGCCGCAGGCCCGATGGCAGGCGCTCAAAGAGCTGGGTGCCCAGAATTTTTTCGCCCTGCAACACCTGCCGGTCTATGGCGGATGCGGCAATATGCAACTCGTCCGAAGCTTTTCTAATAGAGCCATGCTGGGCTACGGCCATGAAATACCGCAGGAAGCGGGAAAAAACGGGCATCAGCTTTTGCTCTCTTTTTGCGAACGCACCATGCTGAATTAAGTCATATACAAGAACGATACGTGTGTGAAACAGTAAGTCTGATTTTATTTGACGCGATCAGGAACCACGCAGGATTCCCGATCTGCATAATGTGGACTGATAAATGGGTATGGAACAGCTAAACAGACGTGTTCGGGACGATCTTGCCAAAATTGAGTTTGCCTCGGGCAACTGGTGCATTCCCCATCAGCATAACGGACAGGATGTGCTGGACGTGGCCATTATTGGCGGTGGGCAGGGCGGGCTTGCCACATGTTTTGGCCTGCGGCGGCGCGGCGTGGCCAACACCTGTATTTTTGACATGGCCCCACAGGGGGAAGAAGGGCCGTGGGTTACCTTTGCGCGCATGATCACCCTGCGCACGCCCAAGCACGTGACCGGGCCGGACTTTGGTATTCCCAGCCTGACCCCCCAATCCTGGTTTGAGGCAAAATACGGCGAGCAGGCCTGGCGTGATCTGGACAAGATTTCCCGTCGGGACTGGCAGGATTATCTGCTCTGGCTGCGTGATGTGCTGGACCTGCCGGTTAAAAACGAACACCGTCTGGCCGATATTGCGTGGGAAGATGGGCTGCTCAGGCTGACCTTTACCGGCGCAGGTGGGGCCGAGCATGTGGTCTGGGCGCGCCGTGTGGTTCTGGCGACCGGCATAGAAGGCGGTGGGGCGTGGCATGTCCCCGACTTTATCCGCGAGGGGCTGCCCAAAAGCCGTTATGCCCATACCTGTGAACAGATTGACTTTGAAGCCCTGCGCGGCAAGCGCATTGGTGTGCTGGGGGCTGGTGCCTCGGCGTTTGATAACGCGGCAACCGTGCTGGAACATGGCGCTGCCAGCGTGGACCTGTGCCTGCGCCGCAAGCAGATCCCCACAGTCAATCCCTATCGCTGGATGGAAAACGCAGGCTTTCTCAGCTATCTGGCCGATCTGCCGGACCTGCTGCGCTGGCGCTTTATGTACAAGATTTATGACCTGAACCAGCCGCCCCCGCAGGATACGTTCTGGCGTTGCCGCAAGCACCCCAACTTTGCCTATCACCCCGGCACCCCCTGGACCGCCGTGCGGGAGGAAAACGGGGCCGTGGTCGTGACCACACCAAAAGGCGAGATGGAGTTCGACTTCCTGATTATTGGCACAGGCTTTATTATCGACCTGACCAAGCGGGCCGAACTGGGGCGCATCGCCAGCCGCGTTGCCCTGTGGAAAGACCGGTTTGAAGCCCCCGCAGATGAGCAGAGCGCCCTGCTGGGCAGCCACCCTTACCTGAGCAACGCCTTCCAGTTCCAGCCGCTGGAAGCCAATGACCCGCTCGCCCCCATGATGCAGTGCATCTACAACTTTACGTTCTCTGCCATGCCCAGCATGGGGCTTGCCGGGGCAACCATTAGCGGGATGCGCTTCGGGGTGGAAAAACTGACCAACTGCATAGGCCGCAGCCTGTTTGTGGAGGACGGAGCCCTGCACCTGCAAAGCCTGCTGGATTATAACGTGGATGAACTGACCAGCTTTGACCCGCCGCCAGAGCAGGCCTGAAAAAAACCAAGCGTAAAACGGGATAAAAATGAACCAGACATACCCGCGTGACATGATCGGCTATGGCGCCACCCCGCCCGATGCACACTGGCCCGGTGGCGCGCGTATAGCCGTGCAGTTTGTGATCAACTACGAAGAGGGCGCGGAAAACTGCGTCCTGCACAATGATCGCGGGTCCGAGGCATTTTTGTCCGAAATGGTAGGTACGTCCTCCATTGTCGGTGCGCGCTGCATGCAGATGGAAAGCCTGTATGAATACGGCAGTCGTGCCGGCTTCTGGCGGCTTTACCGCCTGTTTGCAAAAGCGGGCCTGCCCGTTACGGTTTTTGGTGTTGCCATGGCGCTGGCCCGCAACCCCGCAGCCGTTGCCGCCATGCAGGCCAGTGGGTGGGAAATTGCAACCCACGGCCTGCGCTGGATAGATTACCAGAACGTGCCAGAGGATGTGGAGCGCGCCCATATGCGCGAGGCCATAGCCCTGCACACGCAGGTTACGGGTGCTCCGCCGCTGGGCTGGTATCAGGGCCGCACCAGCCCCAATACCGCCCGTCTGGTCGTGGAGGAAGGCTGCTTTTTGTATGATGCGGATTCCTACGCCGATGACCTGCCCTATTACGACCGGCGCTACGGCAAACCCCAACTGATTGTACCGTACACGCTGGATGTGAATGACATGAAGTTTGCCGCCCTGAACGGCTTTACCGAGGGCGAGCAGTTCTTCCATTACCTGCGCGACACGTTTGACATGCTCTATCAGGAAGGGGGGCGTATGATGTCCGTTGGCCTGCACTGCCGTCTGGCAGGCAAGCCCGGACGGGCACTGGCTGTTGCCCGCTTTCTGGAGCATGTGGCAGCCCATGCCGATGTATGGGTGGCAACCCGGGCCGATATTGCCCGCCATTGGCAGAAGGTGCACCCGGCATGACCATCTCTGGCATGACCGCCCCCGCCATGCTCACTCTGGCGCAGGTCAACGCCATGTCCGATGCCGCTTTTGTGGAGGCGTTTGGGAGTGTGTATGAACATTCCCCATGGGTTGCGGCGCAGGCAGCCAAAAGCCGCCCGTTTGCAGACCTTGGCGGCATGTGTGCGGCGTTTTCCACCGCCATGCGTGCCGCGCCCGAGGCGGCACAGTATGCACTTGTGCGTGCCCACCCCGAGCTTGGGCACCGTCTGGGGGTGGACCCGGGGCTGACCGCAGCCTCCGCACAGGAGCAGGGCGGGGCAGGGCTGGACCGGTTAACGCCTGAGGAATACACGCATTTTCGCGCCCTGAATGATGCGTACACACACAAGTTCGGCATGCCGTTTGTTATTTGTGTGCGCAAGGTGGGCGGGCATGCCAAACAGGTTATTGCACAAGCCATGGAACAGCGGCTTGCCAGTACGCCCCAAGCCGAACTGGCCGAGGCCTTGAGCCAGATTGACGCAATAGCCGCATTACGTCTGCACGATAAGGTGGTGGCATGAGCTCTCTTTCAACCCATGTTCTCAACACGGTTTCCGGCCGTCCGGCGGTGGGGGTGGCGTTGCGCCTGAGTGGGGCCACAGGCGTTCTGTTTGCAGGGCAGACCGATGCCGATGGCCGCTGCCCGGAGCTAAAAGCGCTTGAGCTGGAAGCCGGTGCCTACTGCCTGGAATTTGAGGTCGCGGCCTACTTCCGCCAGCAGGGCACACCGCTGGCGGACCCGCCGTTTCTGGATATTGTGCCAATCTGCTTTGGTCTTGGCGGCAGCGGGCATGCCCATGTGCCCCTGCTGGTCGCCCCATACGCCTATTCGACCTACAGGGGGAGTTAAGCCATGCAACCTGCCAGCAACACGCCACAGACCGTCCACCCCGTGGACCAGATGCTCCCGGTCTGGAAGCTTGGCTTCTATGGCCTACAACATGTGCTCACATTCTATGCGGCCGCCGTTATTGTGCCTGTTCTGCTGGCGGGTGCCATGGGTCTGCCCCGTGCCGCACTTGAGCATCTGATCGAGGCGGACCTGTTTACCTGTGGCATTGCCTCCTTCATCCAGTCCGCGGGGCTTGGGCGTTATATCGGGGTCAAGCTCCCGCTGTTGCAGGGGGTGACCTTTGTGGCCGTTACCCCCATGATCGCCATTGGCGTGGCGGCAGGTGGGGGCGTGCAGGGGCTGCCCCAGATTTTTGGCGCGGTCATTGCGGGGGGGATTTTTACCTTTCTGGCGGCACCGTGGTTTGGCAGGCTGGTCAGGTTTTTCCCGCCTGTGGTCACGGGGTCTGTTATTCTGGTTATCGGGCTGGCCCTGCTGCCGGTGGCTGCGAATGATATTGTTAACGGGCAGGGTACCGGGGTCATGCAAAACCCGGTTAACATGCGCAATGTGGCGTATGGTCTGGGTACGCTGGTTTCCATCCTGTTCATCCAGCGTATGTTCAAGGGGTTTGTGGCCAGCATTGCCGTTCTGTTCGGGCTGGTGGCTGGCACGTTAACCGCGTGGTTTCTGGGCGATGCCAGTTTTGATGGCGTGCTGTTTGCCCCGTGGGTGACCGTTGCGCAGCCTTTTTACTTTGGCATGCCTACCTTCCATGTGGTGCCAGTGCTGTCCATGCTGGTGGTCATGATCATTACCATGCTGGAAACCACGGGGGATGTGTTTGCCACGGGCTCCATTGTTAAAAAGGATATTTCCTCAGCCGACATCACGCGGGCGATCCGTGCGGATGGTCTGGCAACCATAATTGGTGGGGTGCTGAACTCCTTTCCCTACACCTGCATAGCCGAGAACGTGGGCCTTGTGCGGCTTACACGGGTGACCAGCCGCTGGGTTGTGGTGGCGGCGGCGTTTATCATGATGGGGCTTGGCTGCCTGCCCAAGCTTGCCGCCATTATTGCCAGTGTGCCCCTGCCGGTACTGGGTGGGGCCGCACTGGCCATGTTTGCCGCCGTGGCTGTGGTGGGGATTCAGACCCTTGTCAAAGTGGATTTTGATAATCTGAACAACACGGTTATTGTGGGCACCAGCATCGGGCTGAGCATGCTGGCAACAGCACAGCCCCATATTGCTGACCATTTTCCCGCATGGATGCAGGTTATTTTTGGCAGCGGTATTACATTGGGTGCCCTGTCTGCCATTGTGCTGCATCTGGTGTTCAACTTTGGCAATCTGTGTTCCTCCGAGCAAACGGTGGAACAGGATACGGTCATACTCGAAACCCCGGTCTGGAACGTTGTGGGCGCGCAGGACAAACCTCAGGCGGCCCTTGGGCAGGCTGGCCGCGCCCAGACCGAGTAAGCATCGGCGTTTCGCATACTCTGTGCCAGATGCGCATAAAAACATAAGCCGGGAGGGCACGCATGCGCCAGCACATCAGCTTTTATGTGGGGGATACCCTCCACCATCTGTCCAGCCTGCCGCCGGAGTTGACCCTGCTGGACTGGCTGCGCGACCAGCAGGCCCGCACCGGCACCAAGGAAGGCTGTAACGAAGGGGATTGCGGTGCCTGCACCGTTCTGGTCGGGCGGCTGGAGCAGGGGCATCTGGTATGGCGCGCGGTGAATGCCTGTATCCACATGGTGTGGATGCTCGATGGCGCGCAGCTCTTGACCGTGGAGGACCTGCGTGGCCCCGATGGTGCATTGCACCCGGTGCAGCAGGCCATGGTGGACGAGCACGGATCGCAATGCGGGTTCTGCACACCGGGGTTTGTCATGTCCATGGTTGCGTTGTCCACGCGCGCGGATCTGGCGGCACTTGAGGGCACGCTGGATGGTGAGCGGATTATAAACGAGGCACTGGCAGGCAATCTGTGCCGTTGCACGGGGTATGCCCCCATTGTGCGCGCCATGAAAAAAGCCGCAGCCTACTGCGCCCGGCATGGTGAACCCATAAGTGCCCGCACGGCGGAGCTGAGCGCGCGCCTACAGGCCCTGCAGGATGGCAAAACGGTGGAACTGCATAGCCCGCAGGGGCGTGTCACACTCCCTGCTACGGTGGAGGCATTGGCCACTGCCTATGCGCAGGACCCCGCGGCCATGCTGGTGGCAGGGGGGACCGATGTTGGCTTGTGGGTCACCAAAAGATTGCGCCAGCTCCCCCATATTATTGCCGTGCGTACCGCCCGCGACCTGCACAAAATCCACACCCGCCCCGATGGCGCGTTGTGGATAGGAGCAGGTGTTACCTATACGGAGGCCATGCCCCATCTGGTCGCGCATCTGCCAACTGCTGCGGATACGCTGCGGCGTATCGGGTCTACGCAGGTCCGCAATGCAGCCACCGTGTGCGGCAATATCGGCAATGCGTCACCGATTGGGGATGGCCCGCCCATTTTTATGGCCGCAGGGGCGCAACTCCACCTGCGCTGCGGGCCTGAACGCAGGGTTGTGCCGTTGGAAGCGTTTTTTCTCGAATACGGCAAGCAGGACATCCGCCCCGGCGAGTTTATAGAAGGCGTGCTTATTCCGCCGCTGCCTGCTGGGAGCGTGTGCGGAGTGTACAAGGTTTCCAAGCGGTTTGATCAGGATATTTCTGCTGTGCTGGGGGCCTTTGTGCTGGTTATGGCAGAGGATGGCACCATACAGCAGGCCCGTCTGGCCTATGGCGGCATGGCGGGCATACCCTGCCGGGCCAGCCGGGCGGAGGCTGCTCTTACGGGGCAGACGCGTACCCCTGTGACACTCCTTGCAGCGCAAGCGGCCATAAAAGAGGATTTTACCCCTCTGTCAGACATGCGCGCCAGTGCGTGGTACCGTGCAACGGTTGCCGCCAACCTGCTGGTCCGCCTGTTTGAGCCTGATAGGGACAGCCCCCCGCACCACGCCCCAACACTACAGAACTGGCAGGAGGTGGCGCATGGTTGACCCCTACACCATGGCAGCACAACCGGCTGAAGCCGGAGGCCCGGCACCTCATGGTCCCGCACAGGTGGCCGGTGCGGCGTCTTCCTCGCTCAGGCATGAGAGCGCGCATCTGCACGTAGCGGGGGAGGCGCGGTATGTGGATGATATGCCAACACCGCCCAATGCGGTGCATGTTGCCCTTGGCCTGAGCAGCCGCGCCCATGCGCGCATCATCAGCATGGATCTGGGGCCGGTGCAGGCTTACCCCGGTGTGGTTTGCGTGTTGAGCGCGCGCGATATAGCGCACCATAACCAGATCAGCTCCGTGGGGGCGGGGGACGAACCCCTGCTGGCCGAAGACCATGTGTTTTTCTGTGGTCAGCCCTTGTTTGCCGTGGTGGCCCAAACCCGCCATGCAGCCCGCCAGGCCGCAGTGCTGGCACGGGTGGAGTACGAGGACCTGCCCACAGTGCTGAACATAGAGCAGGCCCGCGCACAAGGGGGAGCACTGGTCTGCCGCTCGCTGGAAATGACACGGGGTAACGCCGCTCAGGCTCTGGCCAATGCCCCGCACAGGCTTGCAGGCCAACTGACCATTGGCGGGCAGGAGCATTTTTACCTCGAAGGGCAGGCCGCGCTGGCCTGGCCCGGAGAGGACGGGGAAATGCGTATCTGTTCCTCCACCCAGCACCCGACCGAAACCCAGCACATGGTGGCCCACGTGCTGGGTTGCCCCAACAACCTTGTGACCGTGGAAGTCCGGCGCATGGGCGGTGGTTTTGGCGGGAAGGAAACTCAGGCCAACATTGTGGCCTGTCTGGCAGCCCTTGCCGCCGCGCGCACCGGCCGCCCTGCCAAACTCCGTCTTGACCGTGATGATGATATGATGATCACGGGCAAGCGCCATGATTTTGTGATTGATTATGACGTGGGTTTTGATGCGCAGGGCCGTGTTCTGGGGGTGGATATGGAGCTGGCTGCCCGCTGTGGCTGGTCGGCCGACCTGTCCGGCCCGGTAACGGACCGCGCCCTGTTCCATGCCGATAACGCCTATTACTACCCGGACGTACGCCTGCGCTCGGTGCCGCTGCGCACCAACACGCAGTCCAACACGGCATTTCGCGGTTTTGGTGGCCCGCAGGGGGCTGCTGCGGCTGAACGGATGATGGAGCAGATTGCCTTTGCCACCGGGCTGGACCCGCTGGATGTGCGGTTGCGTAATGTGTATGGCACGACCGAACGCAACGTCACTCCGTACCACATGACCGTGGAGGATTCCATTGCCGGGGAGGTCATGACCCAACTTGCGCAGGACTGCGACTACCGCAAACGCCGCGCACAGATCAGGGAGTTTAACAAGACAAGCCGGTACCTGCGGCGTGGTATTGCGTTAACGCCGGTCAAGTTTGGTATTTCCTTTACCGCTACGCATTTTAACCAGGCTGGGGCACTGGTGCATGTTTACACCGATGGCTCGGTGCAGGTGAACCATGGCGGGACAGAAATGGGGCAGGGCCTGCATACCAAAATGGTGCAGATTGCCATGCGCGAGTTCGGGCTACCCCATGAGCGGGTGCGCATTACCGCCACCACGACAGGCAAGGTCCCCAATACTTCTGCTACCGCCGCGTCCAGTGGTGCGGATCTGAACGGCATGGCCGTGCTGGCAGCTGTGCGCACCATCAAGGATCGGCTTGTAAACTTTGCCGCTGCCAAATGGCAGGTTTCCCCCGAACAGGTGCATTTTACAGCCGACGGTGTGGTGGTGGGGGAGGCTACGGTGCCGTTCGCCACACTGGTCAATGCGGCGTATATGGCCCGTATTTCTCTCTCCTCCACAGGGTTTTACAAAACGCCCAAAATCTCATGGGATAGTGCAACAGGGCGTGGCCGACCGTTTTATTACTTTGCTTACGGTGCGGCCTGCGCGGAGGTTGTGGTGGACCTGCTTACGGGGGAAAACCGCATGGAGCGGGTGGACATCCTGCACGATGCGGGTCTCTCCCTTAACCCGGATATTGATATAGGGCAGATCGAGGGCGGGTTTGTGCAGGGCGCGGGCTGGCTGACCATGGAGGAACTGTTCTGGGATACATCGGGGCGTTTGCGCACCCATGCGCCCAGTACCTACAAGATTCCAGCCTGTTCCGACCGGCCACGTATTTTTAATGTTAAACTCATGGAAAACGTGCCCAACCGGGAGGAAACCATCTTCCGCTCCAAAGCGGTGGGGGAACCACCGTTTGTGCATGGTCTGGCGGTGCTGCATGCCATTTCCGATGCGCTGGCCAGTGTGGACAACTACCGCACCTATCCGGGGCTGAATGCTCCGGCAACGCCCGAACAGATTTTGCGCGTGGCCGAGCGCCTGCGCCAGCAAGGTGGAGTGGGTCATGCGCAGGTACACACCTAAGCAGTTACTTGGTCTTTGGCGGCAGGCACCTCAGCCTCTGGTAGTGGCGCGCGTAACGCTTACCCGCGGTTCCACCCCAAGGGAGGAGGGAGCATTCATGCTGGTCGGGCAGGACGTTGTGGCGGGCACGGTTGGCGGCGGCGCGCTGGAACTGGCGTGCGAGCAGCATGCCCGTGCCATGCTCCAGTCGGGCGAGGCACTGTGCGAGCGCCAGATAGTGCTGGGGGGGAGTAATGTCAGCCAGTGCTGTGGTGGCCGCGTGGCCGTAAGGCTGGAAGTGCTGAGTGCTCCGTTATGTGCACAGCTTGAACAGCAACTTGCCCAGCAGAACGCCCGGCGCCCAACCCTGTTTTTGTTTGGGGCGGGGCATGTGGGGCGTGCGCTGGCCTACGCACTGGCCCCTTTGCCGCTGCGTCTGGTCTGGGTGGACCCGCGCGCGCATGAGTTTGGCCATGTGCCCGAAGGCGTGGAAGCACGCGTGACCGCCGCGTGGGACGATGTTCTGACAACGGCGGAGCCCGGTGCGGGTGTTCTGGTGTTAACGCCAGAACACACACTGGACGCGCTGATTGTGGAGGCAGCGCTCCTGCAGCCCGGTCTGGCCTATGTTGGGCTTATCGGTTCGCGCACAAAACGCTTGCGGTTTGAAAAATCCTTTTCAGAAGTGGGGATTTCTCCAGAACAGCTTGCGGCACTGGTCTGCCCCATAGGGGATAGGGGCGTGCGGGACAAACGCCCCGAGGTGATAGCGGCTCTTGTAGCCGCCGAAGTGGTGGAAAAACTGCTCCATCCCGCGCAGCAGGAGGAAGGGTTTGCAGGGGCCAGTATGGGCGCCAGTGCCTGACCCCTCAACTCTGTGCGGCAAGTGTGCAGCATTGACGCAGGCACGATCGGGGAAGAACAGATTGCGGGCAAAGACGTCAGACTCTCCAGAGCACATGACGCGCCAATTCTGAAAACGGAATGAAATGGAATGGCGGGTCTGTCTCACGCCGCGTTCTGGTTGACTGGAATACTCCATTTTTCTCCGGCGGAGGATAACGACGCAGGGAAGAGCATCCTCCCTGCGCTGTTATGGCCGTAAAAACACTCTTTGACGGCTCCTTACATTACATCTGGGCCCCGATCATCCATGGGACCATTTCCTCGTTACCAACATTGAGGGCTTCACTCTTGCTGTGCTCTCCTGAAGCCATGCGGAGAATGAAGCGGAAAATCTCTTCACCCATGTCCGTCACGCTGGAATGCCCATCCAGAATACGCCCGCAGTTGATGTCCATATCATCCTGCATGCGGTTATACATGGTGGTGTTTGTTGCGATCTTGATCGTAGGTGCAACGCGGGATCCAAAACAGGAGCCTCGGCCAGTTGTAAACGCCAGCAGGTTTGCCCCGTAGGCAATCTGGCCCGTGGCGCCCATTGGGTCATATCCGGGGGCATCCATGAACAATAACCCACGCGCATCAATGGGTTCGGCATATTGGCAAACACCCTGTAGCGCGGTGGAACCCCTTTTTGCGACGGCACCCAGAGATTTTTCCAATATGGTTGTCAGCCCCCCTTTTTTGTTGCCCGGGGTGGGGTTGTTATCAATGCTGCCATGTTCGCGCTCTGCGTATTGTTCCCATCCATGGATGATATTGACGAGTTTTTCGCCAATATCGCGCCGTGCTGCCCTGCGGGTTAACAGGTGTTCCGCCCCATAAATTTCCGGAGTTTCGGTCAGAATGGCTGAACCACCCTGTGCGACCAGAAGATCGACCGCATGCCCCAGAGCGGGGTTTGCCGTAATGCCCGAATACCCATCCGATCCACCGCATTGCAAGGCAAGGGTAATCCCCCCATAAAAAGAGTGGCTTTTGAATGAGAATTTTCTCAGCGTAAGGATGAGGAGATTCTGATGAAGAGTGATCGCTTTACTGATGCCCAGATCATGGGTGTGATCCGCCAGGCTGAGGGCGGGGTCTCTGTTCCTGATCTGTGCCGGGAGCATGGGATCAGCAACGCCACGTTTTACCGGTGGCGTGCGAAATATGGCGGCATGGATGCGTCAATGATCAGTCAGATGAAGGCTCTGGAAGAGGAGAACCGTCGGCTGAAGCGGATGTATGCGGATCTGAGCATGCAGACGGATATCCTGAAGGAGGCTTTGGGAAAAAAATGAAGCGGCCAGCCCAGCGCCGGGAACTGGCCGCACAGGCTGTGGCGCATCACGGGGTCAGCATTGCGCTGGCCTGTCGGATTTTTGAGATATCCGAGACCTGCTTTCGCTATCGTCCACGACCGGCTGAGGAGAACGACAGGATTGCCGATCTGCTGACGGGACTGACACAGGCTCACAGAAGATGGGGATTTGGCCTGTGTTTCCTGTATCTACGTAATGTGCAGGGACAGCCCTGGAACCATAAGCGGGTTTATCGGATTTATCGGGAGCTGGAACTTAACCTGCGGATTAAACCCCGCAGGCGTCTGGTTCGCGAAAAGCCTGAAAAGCTGTCGGTTCCGGTCCTTCCCAACACGGTCTGGTCCATGGATTTTATGGCGGACAGGCTTTTGGATGGCCGCGCTTTTCGTCTCCTGAACATTCTGGATGACTTCAATCGTGAAGGACTGGCGATAGAGGTTGATTTTTCCCTGTCGGCCTGTCGTGTTGTCCGCTGCCTGGAACAGGTTATGGAGTGGCGTGGCAGACCAGCGGCTATCAGAATGGATAATGGCCTTGAATATGTCAGTCATACGTTGGTTTCATGGGCGGAAAAGCAGGGGATTACCCTGATCTATACGCAACCGGGTCATCCGCAGCAGAACGCTTATATCGAACGCTACAACAGAACTGTCCGGCAGGAATGGCTTGAGCAGTCTCTGTTTGAAACCATTCAGGACGTGCAGGAAGTCGCAACACAATGGCTCTGGACATATAACAATGACAGACCCAACATGGGGAACGGCGGGGTCACACCCGCCCAGAAACTAAAAGAAGCTGCCTGAATTCTCAGTCAGAACCCCACTAAAAAGGGGGGGATTACCATAATCCGAGACGATAAGATCTTCGCCAATTGCCGGAGCTTCGTCCTTATCACCTCGATAGCCTTCATCCTTTGATAAATCGTCACTACTATCAAGAGGATGTCACAGTGTGACGATTGTCATGTGGGACTCCGATCTGTTTTTCTTTTTACACCATTGTACCCGGCTTGTGATTCGTTTTCTGGTGTTGAATGCAGTGTCCAGTTGGGGTCTCTGTTTGGTGATATAGCACTTGGAGCAAGAGGAGATTTGAGCTTTGTTGTTGAATTTCTTTAATATATTATAGTAATTTAAGAATTTAAAAATAATTCACTTAATATATCAAGTAAATTATATAACTTTTATTAGTTCACTTGTATTTATTTAAATTTTTTAACTACATAAAGTAATTTGAATTACGCGCATATATCAAAAAATGATAAAAATTCGTAATTTATTAATAATTATTCAGAATTGCATTTTTTATAGTTAGTCCGAGTAAGCCGGTTTCCTCATTGTCAGGCAGAAGAAGGGAGAGTTTTTGTGGACGAATATTTCTTAATGGAATTTCGACAACCACTTTTCCTGTGTAACATTGCGCCGCTCTGGGGGATGTGGTCAATATAGAATACCCCAATCCATGTGCTACAAGAGAACGCACTGTTTCTATGGAACCGCTGCGATAGGTTATGCGGGGTTGAATGTCATTATTATAAAAAATGGATAGAAAATATTCTACACTATGGGGAAGATCCATAAGAATATAGGGCTCATTGGCGACATCATGTAAACTTATTTCTGTGTGGGCAGATTTTAAAAGAGGATGATTATCAGGGAGTAAAAGGTAAGGTGTAAGTTCCATAACGGGTAGACGTTTAGCTTTTGATGTGCTGGGTGTATCGTATAGAACAGCTGCATCTAGTTGACCTTGGGTAATTCCACTTTCCAGTGCATGAATATCACCTTCAGTAAAAGATATAATGCAGTTTGGAAAATATTCCTGTAATTTTTTTATAATATAAGGCGCATATAATGGTGATAGTGTAGAAAGAAGTCCGATTTTTATTTGACCATTAAGTGTAATTTTACCATCTGTATAATTTAAAATTGATGCCTTTTTAATGAGGGAGCGTGCAAGAATCGCACGTCGCTCTCCGGCAGTGGTTAATATAAGACCACGGGAATGGAGGCGCAGGAATAAAGTTTCTCCCCAACATTCTTCAAGATCACGAATGGCCTTGGAAATGGCCGGTTGAGATACATTGGCCGCAAGACTGGCGGCAACAGTACTCCCTGTATCGGCTACAGCAAGGAAGTATTCCAGTTGTCGCAGGGTAAATGAGATCATCATAAGTTATCTAGACAATAAGAAGATATTATTTGTTTTATACGCAGAGATATCTAAAGTCAACTGACAAGGAAAGAGAAATTCAAAAAGGATAAGATATGTCAAATAATTTACCAAATCAGCCATTGTCTGGTGTGAGGGTGGTAGACTTTAGTCGTGTCTTGTCTGGTCCCTATTGTACTGCTCTTCTGGCCGATATGGGAGCGGAGGTTATCAAGATTGAATCACCTGCTGGTGATGATTACCGCCATGTCGCACCGTTTAAAAATGGAGAAAGTGCTCTTTTTACGCAGGTTAACAGAGGCAAAAAAAGTGTTGTCGTTGATCTGCTTACGTCAGAAGGGCAAAAAGCAGTCAGGCATTTGGTCACAACGGCAGATGTTGTTGTTGAAAACTTTCGTCCAGGGGTTGCTGCCCGTCTGGGTATAGGATGGGATGAGTTGAGCGTGCTCAATCCGTCTCTTGTATTTTTGAGTATTTCCGGTTTTGGCCAAACAGGGCCGTGGGCGAATAAAGCTGCGTATGACGTGATTATACAAGGATTGTGCGGCCTTATGAGTGTAACAGGTCAACCTGATGGCCCTCCCACACTGGTGGGTGAAGCTGTGGCGGATGTTGTCGCTGGGTTGTTTGGTGCGTGGGCGCTGATAACCGCGTTGTTTGAGCGCGAGCGCAAAGGCGGACGGAATGCTGCGGGGCGCTATATTGATCTTGCCATGTTTGACTCGATGCTGTCCTTAATGGTCACGTCAACAACATCCAGTCTATTTACAGAAGAAACGCCGGTGCGTGTTGGCAACAGGCATCCTTTGTCAGCACCATTTGGGTGTTATGCCGCGTTGGATGGGTATTTTTCTCTAGCAGTTCTGAATAACAAGCTCTTTTCAAAACTTTGTAAAGTTATTGATGCAGAAAGCTTGTTGAATGATGATCGGTTTATAACAGATTCATCAAGAAACCAATATGAAAGCATTTTGCGGGATCATATAGAAAAATGGTCTAGATTACGCCATGTGGTCGATATTATTTCCATTTTTGAATCGGAAGGAGTTCCGTGCGGACCATTGCTTGATGTTGTTCAGGCGCTTTCATCAGAACAGGTTAAATCTAGAAATATGCTTGTACCTTTGGAAGATCATCGGTTGTCGCCGCAGTGTCTTGTGCGTCAGCCTGCTATTTTTGGTGGGTTGTCACAAGTTCGATTAAAACATGCACCCAGATTGGGTGAACATACGCATGAGTTTATCTCTTAATTTATAAAAAATACTTATTTTTAAAAAGAAAAATGGGTTTTAAAGGAGACATGAGATGAGTTTCTGTAACAGGCTTGGTCTGACAGACGAGGATAAAATCCTAGCCGAAATGCTTGAACGTTTTTCTCAGGAAAAACTGGCACCAATGGCGGCTGTACTGGATAGGGATAATCTATCTGCCGCATGCCACCTTCCCGCTTTGGCAGAGCTTGGGTTGACAGGTATGAACATCCCAGAACAGTTTGGTGGTGTTGCGTTAAAACCTGCCAGCATCATTCTGGCCATAAGTATCATTGCGCAAGGGTGTGCCGCAACAGCTTCCATGCTCGGGGCGCATTTTCTGGGCACGGATGCCTTGCTCCTAGGGGGAAGTGATGCGCAACGTGAACAGTTCTTAACTCCTTTGGCGCAAGGTCAAGGATTGGCGGCATTTGCGTTGACTGAACCCGGTTGCGGTTCAAACCCTGCAGAATTAACAACCCATGCGATACACGAGGATGGTTTTTACCGAATAGTGGGCGCTAAACAATTCATTTCCAACGCGGAGGAAGCAAGAACACTGATTGTTTTTGCCAAAACAGATAAAAATCTGGGTCATAAGGGAATATCTGCTTTTATTGTGCCACGTGATACAGCCGGTCTAGTGGTTGATCGGGCAGAAAATCTGATGGGTATTCGTGGCGGTAAGGCTTACGCTCTGACATTGGACTGTCGTGTACCTGCCAGCAACCTGTTGGGTCACGAAGGTGATGGTTTCAAACTGGCCATGAAAGTGTTGGATAATAGTCGGCTTGATGTCGCCGCCACCTGTCTTGGAATTGCACAGGCAGCGCTTGTCTGTACGACGGCGTGGGTAAAGGAGCGTATGGTGGGCGGCAAACCATTAAACATGCGTCAAGGCGTGCAATGGACACTTGCGGACATGGGGTGCCAGCTGGAGGCAGCTTGGGGACTAACACTGCAAGCTGCTCATTTAAGGGCATGCCAGCAGCCATTTACAATGGCTGCGTCAATGGCGAAACTTTTTGCCAGTGAGATGGTCAGTTTTGTCACAGATCGGGCATTACAGTTGCATGGTGGTTATGGTTACACGCAGGAACTGCCATTGGAACGGTTTGTGCGAGACGCACGGATCATGCGTATTTATGAGGGATCGTCCGAAATTCAGAGAACTGTCATTGGGCGTTTGCTTACCAGTTAAATAGGCTTTTTGCGATACAGGTTTTAAATCTGGTAACGACCACCCAGACTATAGCGGTTGCCGGGGTAGGTAAAAATACCTTTCATAACGGTTTTACCCTGAACCCACGTGCGGCGTACTAACTGAAGGCATGCTGTCGTGGGTTCATCCAGTTCCAAAAGATGTTGAAGCTGCTTGTCTGGTGTAATGGCAAAAATAACATGCTCCATTTCATCAGGCCGAGAAATATGTGTTAACAGGCGGTGTGGATGCAGGTTTGTAAAATCCTGCTCCAGATAGTCTGGTACAAAATGTGGAGAAACGTAGCGTTCTTCTACTTGTAGGGGGATGTCATCTTCAAAATGTACAATAACAGAATGGAAAAGTTTGGCGCCAGGTCGTTGATCGAACGCCATGGCGAGATCAACATCTGCCCTTATGGCTTCGAGTGTAATCAGTTTTTGTGTGTGCACATGCCCTGCGGCTATAATGTCGTCTGCAATGTCATGGAGTTCAAGAAGTGTGGCGCGCGGCACAGGTTTGGCTACAAAAGTCCCTACGCCTTGCGCACGGGTGACCAGCCCTTCGGTCATGAGTTCCCGCAATGCCCGGTGCACAGTCATGCGCGACACGCCAAGTGTCTCAACCAGTTCACTTTCGGATGGCAGTCTCTCCCCGACGTTCCAGTCTCCCCGGTTGATATGGTCAATAATATATTGCTTGACCTGCTCGTAACGTAACTGGGGGCGGGCGATCGTGGTGGTCTGCATCATATGGACTGGTCCTTTAGGCGGGAGGGGCGTGCTCTTTAAATTATGGGTCTTTTTTTATCCTGTATAGATATTAAGGTGTCTCAATGCCTTTTTTTGAGGTTTCAGTCCATCTGTCCTTTAAAAACACGGGCTGTTGGCGTTACGCCTCCAATCCAATAAGAGAGCTCGTGCGGGCCTGATACAGGCCAGAATGTTATGTCAGCGGAATAGCTTTCCTGCAACAGTCCAATGTCTTTTTGCATATTAAGAGCCTGTGCGCCGACAGTGGTTGCCCCATGCAGTGCTTCGGCTGGAGTCAGCCGCATAAGGGTGCAAGCCATGTTCAGGACGGTTGTCATGTCCAGAACAGGAGATGTGCCCGGGTTGCAGTCAGTGGCAAGCCCCATTGGCACCTTATGTATTCTGAACAGGTCTATGGGGGGGAGTTTGGTTTCGCGGATAAAGTAGAAAGCGCCAGGTAGCAGCATGGCAACCGTGCCTGCTGCGGCCATCGCTTTTATGCCACCCTCATTTGCATATTCAACATGGTCCGCTGAAAGTGCCATGAAGCGTGCGGCAAGCGCGCAACTGTTACTATCCGACATCTGATCCGCATGAATGCGTACGGGCAGGTTCAGTTTTGTGGCAGCTTCAAAAATACGTTCTACCTCATGAGGAGAAAATGCAATGCTTTCACAAAAAGCATCAACACTATCGGCAAGTTTTTCTTCAGCTATGCGAGGAAGCATCTCTTCGACAAGAGCTGAAACATAAGCATCCTGTCGACCGGTATATTCAGGTGGCAGGGCGTGTGCGCCTAAAAAAGTCGTATGCACACGCACAGGAAGATGTTTTTCCAAAGCACGGCCAACACGCAGGAGCTTAAGCTCATCATGCAATGTCAAACCGTAGCCGGATTTGATTTCAATTGTTGTTGTGCCCCCAGCAAGCATACGTTTGGCGCGTTTTATGGCCAGTTCCAGCAACGCTTCTTCCGATGCCGCACGGGTCGCGCTGACTGTGGCGTTAATGCCTCCGCCTTCCCGCGCGATCTGTTGGTAACTCGTCCCTTCCAGGCGTCGTGCAAATTCGTTGCTACGATCACCTGCATAGACAAGATGGGTATGGGCATCAACCAACCCCGGGGTTGCCCACTGATGAGCCATATGATGGACTTGTCTGGCAAGGTTTTGGGGTAAATCAGGCAGATCGATAGCTGCGCCAACCCATACAATTTTACCATCACTTGCTGCGATGGCACCATTTTTTATGCACCCGTATGGGTCTGTCGGAGTGATGTGCGACGGGGCCATGGTGGCCAGATGAACGTCCGTCCAGAGTGTATCCCACATGGCATTCTGCTTTCTCTGTGTATGAGATACCATACAAAGGTATATACAAATAAGTCAAATCCGTTATGGTTCCAAAATGACAAAGGCAGGACTCTGCTGTTGGCGGTTCAGCCGGGAGTAGGGCGCAACACAAACAGATATGGATAAGGCTGCATGACCGAGCTTTTTGTGAAGCAGGCTTTTCTTTCAGATGGCTGGCACAAGAATGTTTCATTAGTTGTGGGGGAAGATGGCACTTTTTCCTCAGTTCGTGCCAATACCGAGCCTTCTGTGGGGGCAGAAAAGGTGGACGTGGCGCTGCCTCCCCAGATTAGTTTGCACTCCCATGCTTTTCAGCGTGGAATGGCCGGTCTGGCAGAGCATAGGCAAACCCCGTCAGATACATTCTGGACATGGCGTAACCTTATGTATCGTCTGGCCGGACGGATAACGCCGGACCAAATGGAAGTCATTGCTGCATTTTTATATATGGAAATGCTGCGTGCCGGTTACACGCAGGTTGCGGAGTTTCATTACCTGCATCATAATAAAAATGGCGATGTTTATGAAAATCCAGCAGAAATGGCGTTGCGCATTGCCTCGTCTGCCCAGAATTCTGGTATTGGTATTACAGTTTTACCAACATTATACATGTATTCTGGCTTTGGTGGATGTCCGTTGCTTGAAGAGCAGAAGCGGTTTGCCACGAATCCCGAACAGATTGTGGATATCATACAGGCGGTGCGGCAGCAGAGTGAGCAGAATAGTCTGGTTTCTGCCGGTCTGGGACTACATTCCCTGCGTGCAGTTGACATGGCGGATGTTATGGCGCTGACACAGGACCCTGCATTGAGTGGGGTTGTGCATATTCATATTGCAGAACAGGTCGGGGAGGTGGAGCAGTGCCTTGCTGCAACGGGGCAGCGACCGGTGAACTATCTATTTGACCATGTGCCGGTCGATGCCCGGTGGTGTCTGGTGCATGCAACGCATCTGACACCTTTGGAAGTAACGAAAATTGCACAAAGTCAGGCAGTAGCGGGGCTTTGCCCGGTTACGGAAGCCAATCTGGGTGATGGTTTTTTCCCGCTGGTGTCGTACGTGGCGCAAAAAGGTCGTTTTGGCATTGGGTCGGATAGTAATGTGCTGATCAGCCCAGCAGAAGAACTCCGTCTTTTGGAATATGGTCTGCGTTTGTCTGCGCAAAGTCGTTGTGTCTCTCTTCCGCAAGATGAACTGGGGTCAACTGGCGGCTGGCTTTATCGGCAGGCTCTTGCTGGAGGGGCTCAGTCCTGTGGTCTGGCGCAGTGGGGGCTGATTGAAGGCGCGCGGGCTGATATATGCGTGCTGGATACAGAATGTCTACCACTCCCTGATTTGCAGGGAGACGCCGTTTTGGATGCGGCGTTGTTTTCTGTCCCGGCTTTGCCGGTCAAGCATGTAATGTGCGCGGGGAAATGGCGCATCAGAGATGGCCGTCATCCACACCAGGAGGCTCTGACAAAGCAGTTTCATAACGTCGTGCGCACAATTTTTTCTGAAATTTAAGGGATGGCAAGCAGGAAAGGTCAGGGTCAGATGGAAGCAGTTTATTCCTTTATACCAGGTGATGCACCAGTTCTTGTAACGTTACCCCATGCCGGGCAGCTTTTGCCTGATGGCCTTGCGCAACGTATGACCGAGCATGGGAGAACCTTGCCAGATACTGACTGGTATATGGAAAAATTATATGATTTTTCGAATAGTTTAGGTGTTGGTATTTTGCGTGCCAACTATTCGCGCTATGTGGTGGACCTTAACCGTGGGGCCGATGATGGTGTTCTGTATCCTGGGCGACCAAGCACGGGCCTTGTGCCTCATCTGACATTTTCCGGTCAGCCTATTTATCAGGATGCTCAAATCCCTGATGAACAGGAGGTGGCGGAAAGAACCGACCTGTTCTGGAGGCCGTATCATGCCCGGATTGAGCAGGAGCTGACACGTATAAAGGAGAAATGGGGGTGGGCTGTTCTGTGGGATGGTCACTCTATCGCCTCCAAAATACCGCGTTTGTTTGAAGGGGTTCTGCCAGACCTGAACTTTGGTACAAATATGGGGGCTTCCTGCGCGCCAGAACTCGCTCGGGCGCTGGGTGCGCAAGCGGGCACGTTGCCCCATTACACGCATGTGCTGGATGGGCGTTTTAAAGGTGGTTACACGACTCGCCATTATGGGCAGCCGGGTCAGCATATTCATGCGGTGCAGTTGGAGCTTGCCCAGACAACCTATCTTGAAAGCGAAGGAGAGCCGTGGCCTTTGAGCCCAGCAAAAACCGAGCGTTTAAAGCAGGCATTGGCGAAGTTTTTGAGGTGTGCACTGGCTTTTAAGCCATAAGACGAAAATAGGTGATTTTTTAGAACATTGCTAATTGACAATGAAAATGTTCGACGCCTAAAAAGAAGGTATATACAAGTACGAACAAGGGACTGAAAATGAGTGACGCATCCGCAGTTTCCAATAATCGCCTTGCAAATGATCGCGTAATTCGGTCTCCAACCGGGCCCAAAAAATCAGCTAAAAGCTGGCAGACAGAAGCTGCCTTGCGGATGCTGATGAATAATCTGGACCCGGAAGTGGCTGAACGCCCATCTGAGCTAGTCGTCTATGGTGGTATAGGCCGTGCGGCACGTAACTGGGAATGCTATGACCAGATCGTGCGCAGCTTGCAGGCTCTGGAAGATGATCAGACCTTGCTTGTACAGTCAGGTAAGCCGGTTGGTGTTTTTCGCACCCATTCTGATGCGCCGCGCGTGCTGATCGCCAATTCCAATATTGTGCCGCATTGGGCAAATTGGGACAAGTTCAACGAACTCGATCGTCTGGGGCTGATGATGTATGGCCAGATGACTGCCGGTTCATGGATTTACATTGGTTCACAAGGGATTGTTCAAGGCACATACGAAACTTTTGTAGAAATGGGTCGCCAGTATTATGGTGGTAGCCTGAAGGGCCGCTGGATCCTGACGGGTGGTTTGGGTGGCATGAGCGGAGCGCAGCCGTTGGCGGCTGTCATGGCTGGTGCGTCCATGCTGGCTGTGGAATGTGAGCCGAGCCGCATTCAGAAACGTCTGGACACTGGCTACCTTGACCGTCGTGTTGATACGCTGGACGAAGCTCTGGAGCTTATTAACGATGCGTGCGCAAAAGGGGAGGCTATTTCTGTCGGGCTTTTGGGCAATGCGGCAGACGTGTTCCCCGAACTGGTGCGTCGTGGTATCCACCCCGATGCGGTAACAGACCAGACATCGGCCCATGACCCGCGCAATGGCTACCTGCCTAAAGGCTGGACGCTGGAAGAGGCTGAACATAAACGCCTGACTGACCCTGTCGCCGTGGAAAAGGCCGCGCGCCAGTCCATGCGTGAGCATGTGGAAGCTATGGTGGCTTTCCATCGTATGGGTATTCCCACGTTCGATTATGGCAACAACATCCGCCAGATGGCTTTTGAAGAAGGGCTGGAAGACGCTTTTGCCTTCCCTGGCTTTGTGCCTGCCTATATTCGCCCTCTTTTCTGCCGTGGCATTGGTCCGTTCCGCTGGGCGGCACTGTCTGGTGATCCGGAAGATATTTACAAGACCGATCAGAAGGTCAAGGAACTGCTGCCAGATGATGTGCATTTGCACAACTGGATGGATATGGCGCGTGAGAAAATCCAGTTTCAGGGGCTGCCTTCGCGCATTTGCTGGGTAGGTCTGGGTGACCGTCATCGTCTGGGGCTGGCTTTTAACGAAATGGTGGCCAGCGGCGAGCTCAAAGGCCCGATCGTTATTGGTCGCGATCACTTGGATAGTGGTTCCGTTGCCAGCCCGAACCGGGAAACCGAAGCCATGCGTGACGGGAGCGACACGGTCTCCGACTGGCCCCTGCTCAATGCGCTGCTGAACACGGCGTCTGGGGCCACATGGGTGTCCCTGCACCATGGTGGTGGTGTGGGTATGGGTTTTTCTCAGCATTCGGGCATGGTTATTGTGGCGGATGGCACACCAGAAGCTGCCCGCAGGTTGGAACGAGTTCTGTGGAACGATCCCGCAACAGGCGTGATGCGTCACGCGGATGCCGGGTACGATATTGCCGTATCTTGCGCTCACGAAAAATCTCTTGATCTGCCAATGATTACGCGTGGAGCCTAAAACATGACTGCTGCATCCTTCACTCTGCACCCCGGCAAATTAACTTATGCCGAAATCCGTTCTTTCTTTTTCTCAACATCCATCAAAGTGGAACTGGCCGCTGAGGCGGAGGACGTTCTGCATCAGGCTGCCCTTTCTGTAGAACGGATTGTTGCGCGTGGAGAGCCTGTTTACGGGGTGAATACGGGGTTTGGAAAGCTGGCCAAAACCCGCATTCCAGATGACAGGCTCAAGGATCTTCAGCGCAATCTGGTGCTTAGCCATGCCGCAGGTATTGGCGCTCCCATGAGCGAAGCCGTTGTACGCCTGATTCTGTTGCTTAAAGCCAATGGTCTGGCCAGAGGTTTTTCGGGTGTGCGTAAAGAGGTCGTAACTTTTCTGCTCGCCATGCTCAACAGCGGTATTGTGCCGGTTATTCCAGAAAAAGGCTCTGTTGGCGCTTCTGGTGATCTAGCGCCTTTGGCCCATATGAGTGCGGTGTTGATTGGTGAAGGACACGCTTTTTACAGGGGTGAAAAGCTGAGGGGTGCTGAGGCGCTGAAAGCTGCAGGGCTGACGCCAATTGTGCTGGGCCCCAAGGAAGGTCTGGCGCTGCTTAATGGCACACAGGTTTCCACCGCGCTGGCATTGTCTGGCCTGTTCAAGGCAGAGCGCGTGTTTCAGGCAGCACTTGTTGCCGGGGGGCTGACGCTGGATGCCGCGCGGGGCACTGATGCACCATTTGACCCGCGCCTGCATGTGCTGCGTGGTCAACGCGGGCAGATTGAAACGGCGGCAGTTTACCGTAGCCTGCTGGAGGCCTCGCCCATCCGTGATTCCCACAGGGAGGGGGATGAACGTGTGCAGGACCCGTACTGCCTGCGGTGTCAGCCACAGGTTATGGGGGCATGTCTGGATACATTGCGGAATGCGGCTGTAACGTTGGTGACGGAAGCAAATGCGGTATCGGATAACCCCATTCATTTTGCCGATACGGATGAAATGATTTCGGGTGGTAATTTCCATGCGGAGCCCGTGGCTATTGCAGCGGATACAATTGCCATTGCCGTGTCTGAGATCGGGGCCATTTCTGAGCGTCGTCTTGCCATGTTGATGGACGCGCAGATGAGTGGTCTACCGCCGTTTCTGGTGCAAGATAGCGGACTGAACTCCGGCTTTATGATTGCTCAGGTCACTGCGGCGGCTCTGGCGTCGGAAAACAAGACATTGGCGCATCCTGCCAGTGTGGACAGTTTGCCAACATCGGCCAATCAGGAAGATCATGTAAGCATGGCCACCTTTGCTGCCAGACGTCTGGAAGATATTGTGGAGAATGTCTGCACCATCATCGCTATCGAATGTTTGGCTGCGGTGCAGGGGCTGGACTTTCTGGCCCCGCTGGCAACGTCTCAACCGTTGCAGGCGGCAAAAGATGCCGTGCGTGAGAAAATTACGTTCTTTGCGCAGGACAGGCTTTTCACACCAGATATTGAAGCTATGCGCGCCCTGATCACCAAAGGCGTTATGGCTGAGCGTGTAAAAGCGCTGGTACCCTTGCCTGAGTGTGGTGTATTGCCGGGCTGATGAATGCCCCCGGGTCATCCAGCCCGGGGGTTTTTACGTAAGGTATGCTTATGGTGTTTGTAGGATTAGAGAACTTACAACAAAAAGCAGAACGGATGCTGCCCCGCTTGTTTCGGGATTATGTGGCAGGAGGCGCGCATGGCGAAGTCAGTGTGCAGGCCAACAGGGATGCGTTTAAAAAATGGACCATAGTGCCGCGTTGCCTGCGTGATGTTTCGCAGGTTTCTACGGCCACACGTTGGTTGGGTTATGACTGTGCGGCCCCATTTATGCTGGCTCCGGTCGGGTTTGCGGGTATGATGCGTTGCGGAGCGGACCTTATGGCGGCGCGTGCCGCAGAAAAGAAAAAAATTCCTTTTTGTGTTTCAACATTTTCCATTACATCCTTGGAGGATATCTGCGCCGTGCAAGGTACGGATATCCTGGCTCAGATTTATGTTTTTTGTGATCGTGAGATCACACGTGATATGATAAACCGCGCCAGGCAATGTGGCGTGCGTACACTTATGCTGACAGTTGATACCCCGATTACACCGTTGAGACCGCGGGATGAAAAAAACGGATTCAGGCGTCTGACCAACCCGTCTGTGGCGCAAATGCTTTCGTTTGCGCGGGCATGGCGCTGGAGCTTGAATATGGTGCGGCATGGCATGCCAGTTTTGGGGAATTTACAGCCATATGGGTTGGGGCGAACATTGCTGGAGCAGGCTAAAACCGCTGCATCGCAAATTGATCCCAGCCTGACATGGAAAGATCTGGAATGGCTGCGTGCGCAATGGGGGGGCAATCTTGTGGTTAAAGGTGTCATGCATCCTGATGATGCGGCGCGCTGTGTGGCAGTGGGAGCAGATAGTGTTATGGTTTCCAATCACGGTGGGCGTCAACTGGACCCATCTCCTGCTACGTTGGACGTGCTACCAGATATTGTTGCATCTTCAGGACCAACCTGCTCTGTCGTCATGGACAGTGGTGTCAGGCGTGGGGCAGATGTGGTGTGCGCGCTGGCGCAGGGAAGTTCTCTGGTCGCGTTGGGGCGGCCGTGGGCATGGGCGCTGGCAGCCGGTGGAGAAGCCACACTGACCGAGATGATTGATGGGCTGCAAGGTGAAATTCGTGATGTTATGGCGCTTGCTGGTACAACGTGCGTGGAAACTCTGCGCAGTGCCGGACCTGCCATGCTGCGCAGGAGCTAGGCTCAGGACTCATTCTTTAAGATAGAAGATGAAGTTTGCTGCGATGTGGATTGCGGACATGAATGTATGAGTGCCGCGGTCGTATCCCCGATCACCGATGACTTCCTCTGTCTCATCCGACAGGTCCGCCAGCAGTACATCAGCACCTTTGAAATCACTGACCTGTCCAGCAGTCAGATGAAGGCGGACAGGTCGGCCCTGATCATCGCACATGGCATGAAGTTTTGAGTTCAGGCCGCCTTTTGTCCGTCCGATATGGCGGGGAAAAGCCCCTTTTTGAGCGGGGACGCCGATGTCCGGTGTGCTTTGAGATGTGTTGCATCGATCATCAGACGCTTCGAACGGCCAGCCTGTTCTGTCAGGGCGACAAAGATCCTGTCAAAAACACCGAGGCGGCTCCACCGGATAAAGCGATTATACAAAGTCTTGTGCGAACCATACGCTTTCGGAGAGTCTTTCCACTGAAGACCGTTACGGATTACATAAACAATCCCACTCAGAACACGCCGGTCATCCACGCGTGGCACTCCGTGCGCCAGAGGGAAAAACGGCTCAATCTGCTCCATCTGGCGCTCAGACAGCGTAAACACATCATTCACAGGCCCACCCTCCATCGGTAAGCCTGTGAATCACAACCTCTCGCTCAGTTCAATAAATTAATAGGTCCTGAGCCTAGACCAGTCGCTCGTAAAACGCACGTTGTATAACCCGCGCAACACCATCGGTTACAATGCGAGACTGGTGTTTATGAAGGGAGTTACTATCCGGCACGTGTCTATATCTCTTGTTGGTAGAGTAAGACTGGCTTTGCCGTCATGCTATTGTGTTGGAAAACAGATTGGCCAGAATATGAAAAAATCCTGCCACAAGGCTAACCGTGGCAGGATTTTGGTCGTGTTCGAAAGTAGAGTCAGGTCAGAAATTGGTGCTGATTGATCCAAAGAACATACGCGGCGCACCTACCAGCATGGACTGGAAGTCCATCGCTCCTTTGGAAATGCTGAGCGGGTTGCCGTTTTCGCCCATGGTGGCGATATAGCGGGTGTTCTGAATATTGGTAACACTCAGGTTGAGAGTCAGGTCATGTACAAAGTCAACCGACTTTTTGAAGGCGGGCAGTTTGGCCAGATTGTACTGTACGCCCAAGTTGGTCATCCAGTATGAAGGAACCTTGACGTCCCCAATATAGCTGTAGTTACGCTTGCCCGTGTAGCTTGCATCCACGTAAGCTGTCAGGCCTTTCCATTCATATGACAGGCGTGTTTTATACATGAAGCGCGGATAATTGATAATCTGTTTGCCGCGTGTTTGGTAGGGAGTGCCAGATTCTACCAGATCATTGTCATAAGTCGCATGGTTGTAGCTAACACTGTTCGTAAAGGACAGGTTCTTGATGGGCATGATGGTAATTGCCGCGTCCACGCCGTTCATGGTGACACCACCCACGTTGGCAACGGTGGAAATGGGATTGACGGCGGAACCTGATGTGACTTGCTGCAAACGGTTGTTGAAGTTGGTGCGGTAGGCGTAAACGGAGGCACCAATGATCTGGCTGCTGTAGCGGTAGCCAGCAGCATAGGTCCAGTCCGTTTCTGGACGGAAAGAGTTGCGGCCTGTATCGAATGCGGTTTGAGAGATCGCAAAAGGCGATGCGGAGAGTTTGTAGCCAGATTGTGCGTATGTATGAACATTTTCTGAAATATCAAAAAACAGTTCATGGTGTTTGAGGAAGTGCCAGTCGGCGCTGATGTGTGGCAGGAAGGGTTTGGACGTTGTTAGCCCAACGCCACTCGTAATGTTGGAACCTGCGCCATAGTAGTCATCGTTAATGTAGCCGTTACCAACATTGGTTGTTGCCAGAACAGACTTAAAGCCAAAATGTAGCGCAAGATTGGGCAAAATCCGGTAAGTGTCCTGCACAAAAGCGGTAAAGGTATTGGTGTTGTATGTCTGGTTATAAATTTTGGCGAAGGGGTCTGACCAATGCCCAAGAGGATCGGGCAGTGGTGATGTCAATTGCCCGTTAACAATATTGGGCATTGAATAGGCATACATGGGTGACTGGTAGTGGTTGTTTTCATACCATACGCCACCACTGATTTCGTTATGTGCAATGTTGTAGTGCAGTTGGGAAATCATACCAAAACGTCGGATGGACGGCTCTTTGACCAGTTCGGAAAGAGGCGAGCCGTTGGGGGAGGGGTAATAAGGAGTTGTCCATGTCGTCTGGTTGGTTTCACCGTGTCCGTAAGCAGTTGTGTCCCACGTGAGTTTGTCGGTGAGTTGCAGGTGCGCCTTAATGCCACCAAAAGTGTCGGTTGTGTTCAGTACGGCATCATAATAAGCAGAGTCCGCAGGGTCCTGTAGCTTGTTAAAGCCCGCCGGGTATTGGCCATTCGCCGCATTGATTGCCTGCTGAAGACCACTCTGTTTGCCATTGTAGTAGTTGGAAACATTATAACCTACGTTGTTCAGCACTTCGGGCGATGCATCGGCCGTAGAGAACTGGTGTAGGTCAGCCCAGTCGAAAAAAGCGGAAACACTGCTGCTTTGCCCGATGGGTTGTACGAATTTGGCGTTGACCTGTTGCATGAACTGGTCGCCCGTTCCCTTCCATATCTGTCCGTCCTGACGCATGTAAGAGGTATAGAAGCGGGTTCCTGAGCTGTTCAGGTCACCACTGTCACCACGCAGAAAGGTATGGAAATTCCCATAGCTACCAAAGCCTTGGTTTATTGTGCCACCAAGTTTGTGGGAGGGATCGCGTGAGACATAGTCAAACGAGCCGCCAAGGTTGTTGGTCGCTGCAACCGATTCCGCTCCAGCTGACTGGGATACGACAATGCGCGACACGTTTTCTGATGAAATGGCCTGAATGGTGTTGAGGCCATTATAGTTTCGTACACTCTGTTCGCCCAATGGCATGCCATCCAGAGTCATACCGATCTGCTGTTGCTGAAAACCGTGCATGAACACTTGGTTAGACCAAATATCAATACCTTGTGGTTCGGCAGACTGGAACATGATACCCGGCAACTGCGCCAGAGTTTTAAGTGGATTGGTTCCAGCTGGGGCTTGGGACAAAAGCTTCTGACCGATGGTAACAACCGCACCATGGGGTACATGGCTTGATGTGACCTCAAACTGTTCTGAGGTGGAGCTCAGATAGCTTGCCGGTTCATGCGTGGGGGCGGCCTTCCGCTTTGCAACAACCTTGGAGGGCTTATCGGTTGCTGTGGATGTTGCTGCCAGGGCATTTGCGCTGCCAACAGAGATGAACATGGAGGAGAAGAGTAAAAGTCTGGTCAGAGAAAAGGTGCTGTGTCTCATGCGTCTGAACTCCACCGGGCTGCTAGAGGCGCAGGATAAAAATAGATATAGACAAGATATTTTATCGTCTTGGGTTCGTGACTCGTTTCTTTGGCGAACCAAGATATGTAGGAACCCTAGGTTGTCCATACGAGTTAGGTCAATAGAATTTTAAAACGGAATCGAAATATTTTTTATCTGTGGTTTTTGAGAGAATTTTAATGCAGATGTCAGATGGATAAGCACTATAGTTGCATTGGGTGGAGAGTGCTGAATCTACGCCTAACCCTGTTTCAGGATATGATGGCGGGTGGTACGTCTGTTCAGGCAATGCTTGAATTGTGGACGTGGAACAGAGGGATTTTTCTGTCTGGCCCGGAACCATATACCCGCCGGTGCTTCATCAATGGAGCATGTTATGGCATGAACCAGCGGATATGTAGAGGCATTAAGCGGGATCTTACAGATCTACCGTAGGTCGCGGTTCTTGCGCGCCAGTTGCCTGATCTTTTCTCGATCAGGCAGCTCATTCACCGTAAGCGCATTGATCCGTTCATGCCGATGGGTATTTTGAGAGCGTGTCAGAATGACGATCCAGCATTGGTGCTATCATCATCACTGTCGACCTTGTTGTACAGATTTTCAGAATGAAGTGGTCGGGAGATATTTTTTGTCATGAGTAGATAGATCAGCGATGTTAAAACCAGACCAACCGCCCAGGAGATATCTGTACGCCCCAGTTGTAGCGCTAATGGACCTGTATAAAGATGGTTGGATACAAAAGGAATTTGGACAGCAATGCCTAGCGCATAACATATGAGAGCAGGAACATTGTAATACCCATAACAACCTCCATCTGACCGAAAAAAAGACGGTACATCGTAAGAACCGTGCTGCACCAGATAGTAATCAATAAGATTGATGGAGGTCCACGGGATCATGATAATCATGAGAAGATTTAGGAAATCTGTATATGTTTCCATAAAATCATGAGTCATGAGCATAGTCAGGATCAGTACAAAAAGCATCAGGCTCGCCGTAACAGCAATACGTGTCCGTACGCCAAAGTGACTTTTAGGGTAGAACATTTGTAGCAGCATGAGTGATGACAGGCTTCCGCAATAAATGCTCATGCCGTTGGCGACTGTAATACCAATGACAAGCATGGTCATGATCAGGGAGCCAGACCCACCAAGATACTGCATGAGCGTAGGTAGGACTTCATTGCCTCTTGGAGTGATGATGCCGAGTATGGCTCCAAGAAACATAGGCAGAAGTGTGCCGAGCGCTGATCCCCAGTAGGTGGCGTGGAAAGCATGTCGTGCCCCCTGTTTGCTGTTAGGCAGGTAACGTGAATAATCGGAAACGTAAGGCGCATAAGCCAGTTGCCAGAGAGCCGCAACCGACACAGCCCCCATAAAGCCAGACAATGAGGTATGGCCAAAACTGCCCAGAAGCACATAAGCTTGCGTGTTACCAAAAATGCAAACAAGAGCCCATATAATCGCGATGCCACAACTCCAGGATATGAGCTTGGTAATGGTGTGGATGGTTCTGTAACCCCAGAATGCAGGAAAAGCCGAGAGTATGGTAACGGCCAGCACTCCGCCTGTGTAACCTAGCCAGGGCAAGGCTAGTTGAAATCCTTCTCCTCCTACAACAAGATTCGAAGCCGAAAATCCGACATAGATGAACACAACAAGCAAGATCATGGGAACGGCACCCATTGAGCCGAACTGCCCGCATGTTTGCACCATTTGTGGCACGCCAAGACGTGGTCCCTGCGCTGCATGCAGAGCCATAAAAACGCCCCCGACCAGATTACCTAGGAGCAGGGCCACGCAGGCCGCTGTGAGAGGGAGCTGGAACATGATTGTCGCCAGTGCTCCCGTAATAACGGTAAGAATGGTCGTGTTAGTGCCAAACCACACAGAAAACAGGTCACGTGGATGCCCCATGCGTTCAGAATGAGGGATGGGGTAAATCGTGCGCTGTTCTATGGTTGCAGCACTGGCAGGGGCGTGTGCATTGGTCTGGTTTAAAGTCATGCTTGGGTCCTGAATGCCGTGTGCGTCTGAGAGTGTGCGCTTGCTTGCTGGAGTATGGTTACGAGAGCGCTATCATGTTTCTTTATCGAAATAAAAACAAGAGAATCAGACACGCTGGATACCTGAAGATTGAACGAATTTACGTACGCGCTCGTTGCGAGGATTGCCATAAATATCATTCACCGTGCCGCTTTCCAGAATGTAGCCATCACCACAAAAACAGACTGTATGGGCTGTGGACTGTACAAAAGCGGGATCATGGGTGACTACCAGCAAAGTCAGCCCCTGCGCGGAAAGGTCCTGTATAATGGCCTGCACGCCACTGACCAGTTCTGGATCAAGCGCACTGGTTGGCTCGTCAAACAAAATAACAGGTGGGTCCATGGCCAGTGCACGGGCGATCGCTACGCGTTGTTTTTGTCCGCCGGATAGTTGATCTGGATAATTGTTCTGTTTTTGGAGCATGTGAACACGGTCAAGTGCCGTACGTGCCAAAGTCATAGCCTCCAGCCGTGGAATTTTTTTAACGGTTATGAGGCCTTCCATAACATTTTCCAACACGGTCTGATGTGAGAACAGGTTGAATTGCTGAAAAACCATGGGCATGCGGGCTCGTGCATGGCGCAGTGTTTTTTCTGGAGCAATTTCAAAATGAGTGCGGTTCTGGCTGCAAAGCTTTTCCCCTAGAGCAGTAATGGTTCCGGCATCTGGGTATTCAAGAAAATTGATGCAGCGTAAGAGGGTTGATTTGCCTCCGCCACTGGGACCGATCAGAAAAACAGCGTCACCTTGGAAAACCTTCAGGTCAACACCGCGTAAAACAGTCGTTTCTCCATAGGATTTATAGACCTGCTCAAGATGAAGAACGGGAGAGGGTGCACGGCTCATAAGGTGTTATCCTCTTCTGCCAGTTCCGACATGATCGGTTTTACGCCCACTGTTTTTCTGCGTTCAGGGGTCAGGGTGCGTTCCAGCCAACCGACACAACGCGCACTGGCAAAACTCATGCAGAAGTAGATTACGGCAACCATCAGATATATGTTCATGCTGTCAAATGTATTGGATATGACAATGGTTGCATGACGCAGGAGTTCATTGACCGAAATAAAGGAAACCAAAGAGCAGTCTTTGAGTAGCGCAATAAAATATCCGCCCTGTGTGGGGAGGCAGGCGACAAAAGCCTGTGGCATAATAAGCCTGCGGTACTCTTGAAAAGGTGACATGCCCAAAGAGATTGCCGCCGCTCTTTGTCCAGGGTCAACGGCCATAATGGCCGCACGATAGACTTCCGAAAGATAAGCTGACAAATTTAAGGTCAGGCCCAGAACACCCGCCCAGAACCCAGAAAGAACAATACCAAATTCAGGCAGTGAGAAGTAAATGAGTAAAAGCTGTACAATAAGCGGAGTATCGCGCCATATTTCCACATAGACTTCCAAGGGCCAGCGTATAAAACGCCTTTCTGATAGGCGACCAATGGCTGCTAAAAAACCCAGAACCATACCTCCCAGCATGCTGATAAGAGAGAGTTCAAGAGTAACTTTGGCTCCCACTAACAAAAATGGGAAATATTCCTGTGCTTCAGACCAAAAAACAGACATCTATTCTACTCCGTCTGTTCGTTCTGGGTAAGGTGGTCTTCAAGCGCTTCCCAAACATGGTAGCGCTTTAAAATTGTGCGGATGGTGCCGTCCTGCTTCATGTTGTCCATGGCGTGGTTAATCTCGTCCAATAGGCGCGGGCAGTTGCCGCGCACTACAACACCTTCACTGCCGAGTTTATAGTGGGCTTTGGCCTGTGCTTCTTTCCACGCCGGTTTGGCGTCGTAAAAAAGTGGTGGTCCTAAGGTGCGAAGGTCTGCAAAATGTTCTTTTTGAGACTGCAATGTTGCCTGATCAACGACAATGGCGTCGATTTGGCCATTTTTGAGCGCGACAAAGGGGTCACCAAATGTATTAAACTCACTGACTTTCGCAGCCAGTCCTCTGTCAACCAGAGAATGCGCCGTAAGGGAATCGGTTGTGCCTAAAACGGACCCTAAGGTTGCATTTTTAAGATCCGCCACAGTGTGCAAGGGTGAGTTTCCGAGCACAATAATACGGTCATAAAGCAGAAAATAGGGGTGAGAGTAGGCAATATGCGCATAAAACATGCGCTCTTCAGTAATGGTCTGGTCAGAGAGCACAATATCCCATCGACCTACTTTCAGTCCGGGGATCAGAGAGGTCCATTCGGTAATAATAAATTGCCAGTGTGGAATCCCCAGACGTTTTGCCAGTTCCTGCAAAAGGTCGGCATCAATGCCGTGATAAGTGCCGTCTTTTTCCTGCCAAAGGGAAGGGTGCGCGCCCAACAAGGCATTGCCTGCCGTAAGAACACCCGCTTTATGAATGTCATCCAGGCAATCCGCTTGTGCGGGGGCGCACATCACGGAGGTGAACGCCATGCAACCCGCAAGAAGAAGGATACGGGGCAAAAAAAGATAATAGTTTTTCATGCCAATCCCTCCTCCTCGTATTGATTAGGAAATAGCTTTGTAAATCAAGGGAAAGTCTGGACCATCCAAAAGGTCTCCCTCTTTCAGGACAACATGCGAAAATGGAGGAGACCCTTTGCCGGCACGGTCTGCAAAGCGTGCGTTGTCTCCTACCCATCGGGCTGAAAAGACGCGTCGTCTTTGCGTGCTGTCAGTAGTAGCGGGTGCGCCATGAATCATGCGAAAGTCAAATGCGATGGCGTCGCCTGGCGCCATATCCCAACTCCGAATGGCATAGGCATCACGGTCTGTATCAATATCCGGCATTTCGGGCATTGTATCATTCTCATAAAGACGTGAACCATCAAAGCGACGAGGACGATGGGTGACACCCCATAGGTGTGAGCCTGCAACACATTCCAGACATTGTGCCTTGGAGACAGGGTCCAGAGGAATCCACAGGCTGAGTGTTTTGTCGCCTGTCACACAATAATACGGACTGTCCTGGTGCCAGGGTGTAACCAGGGTCGTGCCGGGTTCTTTGACAAGTTCATGGTCATGGAAAAAGCGGACTTCCTGCGATTCCATAAGCTGTGCAGCGATCTGGGCAGCCGAGGATTTTTCAACAAAGTCCCGGAACTGACGAATGCGTTGCCAGTTGCATAGATCCTGAAAAAAAGGAGCAGACCCTTCCGGGTGGTAGGAGCGCTCCAAAGGGCTAGGAGCAGCCATGGTAGCAGCCAGACCCGCGCGCAAAGGTTCTATCCAGTCAGTAAAGGCGCCACGTACAATGGTTACACCCTCGGCCTGAAAAGTACGAACCGTCATTTCGTCTAATATGGGTGGAGATATAGGAAGTGCCATAAGCATTTTTTCCTTACGTTCCGATATCAAAACCATACGTTGTATGTACACTGACGGTCAAGCAGAAACGTGCTGACGTGCGACGCGCTGGAGACTTTGCCGGGAATGCAGACTTTGCTGGTATATTAAGACTTTTTCATTGTCGTTTTGACAGTGTAATATTTTCCCGGTTTTCTGTCATTTTTGCGATGAGTAGTGATGAAATCAGTCATTGAATTGGAGAATGGCAGATTTTTGCTCTTTACAGCCATAACATGTCTATACATTAATGAGGCCTACCACGTTAGGCAGGAGGTTTCTTCACGATGTCAGACACTGTGGCTCTTTCGCTATTGGCTCGGCAGCCATTATGTCGACCAGAGGTCTCCGGGTTGCCGCGCTATAATTCTGGTCTTTCAGAAGAGGAAGTCCAGCGGCGCTATGGCCTTAAAAATATTGTCAAACTTGGTAGTAATGAAAATCCATATGGGCCTTCTGATCTGGTAAAATCCGGATGGGATGTGCTGATGGGTCGTTTGGGGCGTTATCCCGATGCCGGAGCCGCAACATTGCGCTCCGATATTGCTAAGACCTGTGGCATTGCGCATGATCGCGTTCTGGTTGGCAACGGGTCCGAGCAGATTATTCGGATGATTGCCGAGGCCTATCTTTCTCCCCGAGATCGGGTTGTTACTGTTAGGCCCGCTTTCGGTCTGCACGAGATTTGTCCACGCATGATGGGGGCTGTAGTTGATGCAGTACCTATTACTGCTGAAGCTACGTTTGATTATGCAGCAATGCTGGCGGCGGTGCATCAGCCCACCAAACTTCTCATGTTCGCCAATCCCTCCAATCCGGTCGGATGCATGATGACGGGTGAGGCTCTGCGCGCGCTGATAGAAGCATGCCCGCCTGACACGTTGATTGTGGTGGACGAAGCCTACCGGGAATATGCGGAACAAGACCCAGATTATCCTGATGCGCGCGCTATTTTGGAAAAACAGGCGCGGCCGTGGATTATTCTGCGCACTTTCTCAAAGGCGTATGGTCTGGCGGCTTTGCGTATTGGTTATGCTTTGACATCTTCGGCTGATGTTACGGCTACGTTGGATAGTGTGCGTGATCCATTCAATACCAACATGCCTGCGCAGGTGGCTGCATGTGCCGCACTGGCCGATACCGCATATATGCAGGACTGTGTAAGCAAAACCGTTGCAGAAAGAGAACGGGTGGTGCAGCTTCTTGTTACGCAAGGACTGTTTGTTGCTCCTACATGGACGAATTTTGTTTTTGTTCGTACTCCCATGCTGGCTGACAAGCTGTCCACGGCATTATTGGAGCGGGGCATTATCATAAAGCCCTGGAAGGAAGCAGGTTTTGAAAACTGGATTCGCATAAGCATCGGTTTGCCTGAGGAAAATAACATAATGCTGCGGGCTCTGGCTGATTTAGTTCTGTAATCCAACAGGTTGCTCGTTTTCTGATCAGGAAAGTTAGTTATGGCTGCGCTTGAACATGCTTTAAACGATTTGGCTGAAATGTTTGGGGACCGTATTTCCCGCAGCGAGGCCATGCGTGACCATCATGCGCATGGTGAGGGGTGGCAGCCAGCATGTTTGCCCGGTGCAGTCATTTTTGCGGAAAGCACGCAAGAGGTTTCTGCAGTCTTGCGGACGTGTAATCAGCATGGCGTGCCTGTGGTGGCGTTTGGCGGTGGCACCTCACTGGAAGGGCATGTTACGCCGAGCGAGCAGGGGATTAGCCTTGATCTTTCCCGCATGACACGGATTGTCGAGCTTAATGCAGAGGACTTGGATTGTCGGGTGGAGGCAGGTGTTACGCGGCACGCGTTGAACGCTTACCTGCGCGATACGGGGCTGTTCTTTTCGGTTGATCCAGGAGGCGAGTCAACGCTTGGCGGCATGTGCGCCACGCGTGCATCAGGTACGGCTGCTGTGCGGTATGGCACCATGCGGGAAAATGCACTCGGCCTTACGGTTGTTCTGGCAGATGGGCGTATTGTTCGTACAGGTGGACGTGTGCGCAAATCTGCAACGGGTTATGACCTGACACGCCTGTTTGTTGGTTCGGAAGGCACTCTTGGTATTATTACGGAAGTGCAGCTACGTCTGCACGGATTGCCAGAAGCCATAGCCACGGCGGTCTGCCAGTTTGACCGACTGGAAGATGCCGTTAATACAGCCGTGACCACTATGCAAATCGGTCTTCCGATCGGGCGGATGGAGTTGCTGGATGAAGTGCAGATGGATGCCTGTATCCAGTATTCTAAGTTGACTGGTTATGAAGTTTTGCCAACCATGTTTTTTGAATTCCATGGTGCTCCTGCTGCTGTGCGTGAGCAGGTGGAAACGATGGAGGCAATTGTTGCTGACAATAATGGCAAGGGGTTTATGTGGAGCAATAACCCAGAAGAACGGAACGAACTGTGGAAGGCGCGACATAATGTGTTTTGGGCTTGTCTTGCTTACCGTCCTCACCATCGTGGCATTGCAACAGATGCGGTTGTACCTGTTTCCGCGTTGACAGAACTAATTGCTGGTTGCAAGCACGATATTGAGGAATCCGGTCTTATTGCGCCGATTGTGGGCCATGTGGGGGATGGGAATTTCCATACGGTTATTCTTGTGCCTCCTGAAGACGATGGGCTGGAGCGTGCGCTTGAGCTGGATCGTAAAATAGTTGGTCGTGCGCTTTCTCTTGGCGGGGCGTGTAGCGGTGAACATGGTGTTGGCTTGGGCAAAAAGGAGTTTATGGAACGCGAGCATGGGCGTGATGCGCTGGATGTTATGCGGATGCTTAAAGCGAGCTTTGATCCCAACAATATTCTTAATCCCGGTAAAATGCTGCCGGACCCGGTTAACTGATGTGGCAGCGGCGTCTTTTTACACATGTAACCGCTATGCCGTGGCGCAATGGTCAGGGTGTAACGCGGATTATCGCAGAGGATAACACGCACACTTTGCCTGCGTGGCGGCTGAGTGTTGCCGATCTTTTGTACGATGCGCCATTTTCTGCTTTTGCTGGCTGGCAACGTTCCATCGCACTTCTTGGCAGGGGCGCACTTGTCCTGCGTGAAAAGACCGGAGCATGGTGCCATACGCTTGAAGCATTTTGCGAGCCGTATGTGTTTGCCGGGGAGGACGAGGTGTTGTCGTCATGTCCGAGTGGGGCTGTGCGGGCCCTGAATCTGATGCTTCGCCATTCAGGACATGCAGAGCAGAAAGAGGATTTTGTTCTGCATCAAAAAAGATTTTCTATCCGGAACACTGGTCAAACAAAAAATAATTATTTTTTGTTTCCTTCAACAGGACGCTGGATCATGTGCTCAGGAGGTGTGGAACACTCTGTTACGGCAGGAGCAGTTTGGTATTGCACATCTGAAACTGTGCAGAACACTGTTCTGGAACCGATGGAAGAAGAAAGCTCCTTATATTACATAAGAACATAAAATTCTGAGAGTTCTATGTTCAAGAAAAGGGATAAGATAAGAACATGACGCAAGATAACTTTATTCCCGTTATTGATCTTGCTCCAGCCCGTGAAGGCGATGATGTCTTGGTGGGAAAGCAGATTCATGATGCGTTTGTGTCATCTGGATTTTGTTATATAAAAAATCATGGAATTTCTGAGAACTGTATAACAGAGTTAAAAAAGCAGGCGTTGGATTTTTTCCATCTTCCGCTTTCTGAAAAAGACCGCTACCGGCCCAAGCAGGCAGTGCGTGGGTTTAATGCTCTCAACCGTACCATTATGTACGGTGCGGATCATCCGGATTGTAAGGAATTTTACCAGATTGGTCCTGAATTTCCTCCTGCATCTGGACAATCGCTACCACAAAACGAGTTGCAAGGTCCCAATATCTGGCCAGAAGGCCGTCCGGCTTTTCGGGAGGCATTTTTAGAGTATTATAAGGCAGTTGGTGCATGTGGTCAGGTACTTTTGAAAGCAGTTGCAAATTCCTTGAATTTGGACAGCAGTTTTTTCGAAAAAAAATATCATTATCCATTGCAGCGGACTCAGGCAATCTGGTACCCGCCTGCGGAAGCGTGCCCTGAATCCGAAAGTATAACCTATGGCGTTGCGCCCCATACTGATTATGGGTGCATTACATTATTGTGGCAGGATGATACCGGTGGTCTGGAGGTGCAGAACTTACAGAACGAATGGGTGTCTGCGGTGCCAATTCCTGGTACTTTAGTTATTAATATTGGTGATCTGTTGTGTCGCTGGTCCAATGATCGGTACCGGTCAAACATGCATCGTGTTTTAAACAAATCAGGAAAAGAGCGCTTTTCCATAGCTACATTTTACGATCCTGATTTTGGTGCGATTATTGACCCGCACGATCTGGGTTTGCCTGAAACACAAGCGTCTCATTATGCTCCTGTTACAGCGGGGGCATATATCATGGGGCGTATCAGTGACTCACAAAAGAAAAAAATATCATGAAAATTCTAGTCCCGGTTAAAAGGGTTGTAGATTACAATATAAAGCCTCGAGTGAAGACTGATGGCAGCGGTGTGGAAACCGAAGGCATCAAGATGTCCATGAATCCTTTTGATGAAATTGCAGTGGAAGAAGCTGTGCGTCTGAAGGAAAAAGGAGTTGCGACGGAGGTTGTGGCGGTATCCATTGGCGTGCAGCAGGCGCAGGATACCCTCCGGACTGCTATGGCAATGGGTGCGGACCGTTCTATTCTTGTGCTTTCTGAAGAAAACCTCGAACCACTGGGTATTGCCAAGCTGCTCAAGGTTCTTGTTGCGAGAGAAAAACCCGGCATGGTTATTCTTGGCAAACAGGCCATTGATGATGACATGAATGCAACCGGTCAGATGCTCGCTGGTTTGTTGGGTTGGGGGCAGGGCACGTTTGCGGGTAAGGTAGATATGGTTGCGGGTCAGGTCCATGTCAGCCGAGAAATTGATGGGGGCACGCAAGAGATTTCTCTCAGGCTTCCAGCCGTTATTACGGCGGATCTGCGCTTGAACGAGCCACGCTATGCCTCATTGCCTAATATTATGAAGGCGCGGAAAAAACCGCTTGAAACACTTGATGTCGGAAGCCTTGGGGTGGATGTTGCATCTCGCTTGAGCATTGTTTCTGTGACGGCTCCACCGTCGCGTTCTGCTGGTGTTAGGGTAGGCTCGGTAAGTGAACTGGTCGAACACCTCCGCTATGAACAAAAGGTGATCTGACAATGACTTCTCTGGTATTGCTAGACCATGAAGATGGTCAGATAAAAAAAGCGGCGCTTAGTGCCGTAACGGCTGCAACTCGGTTGGGTGATGTCCATGTGCTGGTAACAGGGGGACATGCCGTTGCTCAAGCCGCAGCCAGCATTGGGGGAATTTCCAAAGTTCTGCACGCGACAGACCCATGTTATGCTCATGAGTTGGCAGAGCCTCTGGCTGCCCTTATTGTCTCTCTTGCTGCTGGTTATGATTATATTTTGTCTTCTGCTGGCACACTCGGCAAAAATGTATTGCCGCGTGTTGCGGCACTGCTGGATGTGCAGCCTATACCGGATGTTATTTGTATTGTGAATGCCAATACGTTTGTTCGTCCCATTTATGCAGGGAATGCTCTGGCAACAGTGCAATCCCGTGACAAGAAAAAGGTTCTGACGGTTCGGAGTGCCGCGTTTGACGCCGCACCGTTTACAGGAGAGGCAGCTGTTATTGAGGTTGCTGCTTCTGTGCCGGAATCTGTGGTTTCCACATTTATTGCAATACATCTATCAGTTTCAGAACGTCCGGATCTGGAAACCGCTCGGGTTGTAGTTTCTGGTGGACGAGGTTTGCAAAGCGAAGAGAAATTTAAAATTCTTGAACCATTGGCCGACGCATTGGGGGCCGCCATTGGCGCATCGCGTGCTGCAGTGGATGCTGGGTTTGTGCCGAATGACTATCAGATTGGCCAAACAGGTAAAATTGTTGCGCCGGAACTGTATCTGGCCTTTGGCATTTCCGGTGCCATTCAGCATCTGGCTGGCATGAAGGATAGCCGCGTAATTGTGGCTGTTAATAAAGACCCAGATGCTCCCATTTTCCAGATTGCGGATTATGCGATTGAGGGAGACCTGTTCGATGTGGTGCCACAACTGACCAAGGCTTTGGTGTAATTTTGTAACATATGGAGTGTGGGCACGGCGGTGAAAACTGTTATTGCGCCTGAATCTGCTAAGCCGTTGGAAATTAAAATAGTTTAATTGGAAGATCTGTGTGTGTGGGGGGCTGGTTCAAATAAAGACAACCGGTTTGTAGTATACAGATAAATATATTTTGTCTTGCGCTGACCCTGAATGGCTGTTCCTGATTGTTTCAGGGAATGCTGGCTAATTGTTTAGTCCCGGGATTTGATGGCTTGGATTGATGATGAATTTTTCTGGTTCTGAAGTCCGGGTTTTGCAGATGTATTCGTGGAGTATAAGACCGTTCAGGGTCTTGAGCCTTCGCGCGAAGTTATAGGTCGCGATGAAGTCATTGGGGTGCGTCCTCAACTGCTCGTGATTGTCGTAATGGAAACATTGGGCGATTGCTTCCTTGATCGTACGCTTCATCCGCTCGACCTGCCCGTTGGTTCAGGGATGATTGGGCTTTGTCAGGCTATGCTTGATCCCGTTGGCTTCGCAGATCATGTCGAAACGCATGGAACCTGACCAAGTCGCGTCTTGGTTGCGGAGTTGCTCGGCGAACTGGATGCCGTTGTAGGTCAGCATGGTCCGTATCCGATAGGGAACGATGCGCAGAAGATATTCGGGAAATTTTCAGGCCGTTCGTCTGTTGGCTTTGTCCTCTGGTTGCGTCACTGCAAACTTGCTTGTGCGGTCTATGGTGACGAAAAGGTAAAGCTTTTTTTCGGCAGTCTGAACTTCGGCAATATCAATGTGAAGAACCCGATCGGATAGGGTTTGAAGCGCTGTCGCGTCAGTTTGTCCCCTTCAATGTCAGGTAGGCGTGAAATTTCCTGACGCTGAAGACAGCAATGCGGCGCTGAGCATGTCAGATGCGGGAACTGGCCTGCAAAGCATCAAGGTCATCATCCAGAGGCAGTAAAGTGTGCCAACGAAAAGCCATGATCATCGCTTCGTCCGTCTCGGACAGGACAGTTGAGCGCGGCTCTCTGGGACCAGTCTACAGATTCTCAACACTCTGGCGTCGCCGCCACTTTGCTACCGTTTTCGGGTTGATCCCGAACTCCTCACTCAGTGCCGTGAGCGAAGCCTGTGATCATTGTATTGCCGCTCGCATGGCGTGCGTGGTCGTAGCGCTCCTGTGACGTATCTGTCCCATAAGGCTTCCTTCCACTCATGTGAAAATATTACACCAGCAAATCCTGAGACTAAACACTTAGAGGTATCATTGAATGGTTGCAAAATGAGGCCAGCAAGAGGGGTTGGCTACTCCCATCGACTAAATGAAAAACAACCTGGTTGAGTTAAGACTCAACCAGGTTGTTTTTATGAGCGCAGCTAACTGCCATTTATTCGGTAAATGACGTTAGTATGACTCAAGGTTTTTGGCCGGTAATGGACTTTCATAACAGCCACTAAGACACCTACGTTTTCTGCCGGAGTAAAAATCCGGCACTTTCTCAAACGTTTCTCAATAGAGAGAAGCTTGATTTTTCTACCAAATCATTGATTTATATATATTATATGGATGATGGCTGAGTAATTTTACCAGATTATGCAAATTAATTTTTGCGTCTCCAAGAGTTGCTCAGGTTAACGGATAGTCTTTTGGTCATAATAACAACGCAAGGGTTTATCCGTTGGGGGCACGGTGTTGCTGCCGGTGCGCGGTTGATAACGGGTCTGGGGATGGAGTTGTGTTTTTTACGCAGCCTGTTGCGCCTCAAGAGGGCAGCGTCCGGCCAGACCAGCCTGTTCCAGCTTGCGTGCCAGACTGAACAGGGCCGCCTCGCGCCCGGGAGCCGCTACCAGTTGCAGGCCCAGAGGCAGGGTACCGGTGTTCCTGAGCGGCAGGCAGAGTACGGGCAGGCCGGGCAGGCTGATAGGCTGTGTGTACAGGCCCAGATTGGCACGGGCGGAGGCCGGTTTGCCGTCAACCATGATGGTGGGGTCATCCAGTCGGGGGGCTTCGCACATAACGGCAGGAGCAATCAGCACATCCACCTCTTCAAACATGGCATGCACCTGCCGGCGGAACCAGCGGCGGAAGCGTTGTGCCTGCACATAGGTGCTGGAAGGCAGCATGGCGCCAGCCAGAAGCCGGTCGCGGGTTGCGGGGTCGTATTCCTCCGCCGCTGCGCGCAGGCGGGGCAGGTGAAGCGTGCCACCTTCTGCCGCTGTAATCAGGAAGGATGCAGCCCGGGCAGTTGGTATCTGTGGCAGTTCCACACTGCCTGACAGACCAAGATGCTGGCAGACCCGGCCTATGGCCGCAGCAAGGGCGGGACTGAGGTTCTGCGCAAACCAGCCGCCAAGGCATGCGGCGCGCAGGGTCTGGGGTTCGGGTTCGGCTGGTGTGTCCGCCATGATGTAAAAGGCGGCCATAAGGTCATCCAGCGTTCCGGCAAAATGCCCCACTACGTCCAGACTGGCGGAAAAAGGATAGGCCCCCTCCCGCGGGAGGCGGCCGAATGTGGGTTTTAACCCCCATACCCCGCATAATGATGCCGGTACACGGATGGACCCGTTGGTGTCTGTCCCCAGTGTGAGCGGTAAAAAACCGGCAGCAACAGCGGCCGCCGACCCGCCGGAGGACCCACCGGCCATACGGCTTGTATCGTGCGGGTTGCGGGTTATGCCGTAATGGGCGTTGTCGGTTGCAAAACCGTAGGCAAATTCATCCATGTTGAGTGTGGCAACGGCAATGGCTCCGGCTGCGCGCAGGCGGGCCACAATGGTGGCATCCTGCGTGGCGGGGGGAGTATTGCGCAGCACAATGGAACCTGCGGTGGTGACATGGCCCTGAATGTCAAACAGGTCCTTGACCCCAAAAGGCACACCGGCCAGCGGGGGCAGGGGTTTTTTGCGGGCCAGCAGGGCATCCACTGCCTGAGCCTGCTCCATGGCCTGCTGTGCAAACAGGTGGGTTACGCTGTGAATGGCGGCATCATGCTGGTTGATGGTAGCCAGCACCGACTGCATGACGGAGGCCGCACTGCGTTTGCCTGTGCGGATGTCCTGCGCAATACCCAGTGCGCTTGCAAAGCGGGTCATGGTGTGTAGTCTCCCGCTGGTTCGCATGTGTCGGGGAGTGGAAAATCCCTTACAAGGGCTGCATAGTTCTGCAATAGGCGGGTGTTGACAATCACGCCAGCAATACAGGCCGGGGGGAGGTCAAGATCCATGGCCTGCGCACGGGCAGCGACAAGAACCTCATCAGAGAAGGGAGGCGTGGTCATGGCATGCTCCTTTCCTTACAGTGTGGGGCGTTCGGTTTCTGGCTGTTCGGCCATGATGGATACATGGGCCGCCAGAATTTTCCAGCCATCGGGCGTGTTGATCCATGTCTGCATCTGCCGACCCGTGCGGGTGGAGCCGATGCGGCGGAATTCCAGACTGACAACCCCCGCCTGAGTGCCAATGGGGGTTATGGCGCGGCGCAACATGGTGCGCGGGGGCGAGCCACCTGTGCGGTTGCGGCGGAAGGCGGCAATTTCTTCCGCGCCGTAAAGGTTTTCCCCCACACCGTAGCGCACGGTCTGTGGCCCCTGCCAGAACAGGGCGTCCAGCGCGGCCACATCGTTTTCGGCCAGTGCGCGTTCGTACTGGTCCGAGCAGTGCGTGAGTGCGAGGATGGTCTGGGCGTCATCCAATGTCATGCGCGTGCCGTCCTTTTGCGGGTGGCCTTGGGGTTATGGCCATTCGGCCAGTGCGGCGTCCACGGCCGCACCACGGGGCAGGGTGTGGCCCTGTGCAGCAAGGCAGGCTTCCAGCGCGCCAAGAGTTAACAGCACCTTATGTTTGACGGCATTGTACCCCATGGTGCCAATGCGCCAGATACGGCCTGCCAGTGGGCCAAAGGCCGTGCCAATTTCTATGCCAAAATCATCGCGCATGCGGGTGCGTATGGCCTCGCCATCCACACCATCGGGGATCCACACACCGGTTACGTTGGTCATGCGGTGGGCATCATCCCCAAAAATGCGCAGGTTCATGGCGCGCAGCCCCGCAATCAGGCATGCACTGGCCTGTGCGTGGCGGGCAAAGCGGGCATCCAGACCTTCTTCGAGCACAATGCGGGCGGCTTCTCGCGCGCCGTAGAGCATGGTCGTGGCCTCGGTATGGTGGTTGAGGCGTTTTTCCGACCAGTAATCCATGACCATGGCCAGATCGAAGTAGTTGGACAAAATGCGTGCCCGGTTGCCATTGGCCGTGCCTTCGGCCCGGATTCCTGCTTCCACATGGCGGCGGGCCATAATGTGTTCCGCCGCCCGGTCCGACACGGTTATGGGGGCGGAGCCGGGGGGCCCGCCCATGCATTTCTGCAACCCGCCGGAGACTACATCAATCCCCCACACATCCGTGTTAATGGCCATGCCGCCCAGCGTTGCGGTAACATCCGTGTAAGAAAGCACGTTGTATTTGCGGCAGAGTTCTCCAACCCCTTCCAGGGGCTGGGCCATGGTGGTGGAGGTATCACCATGAATGCAGGCGAACACTTCCGGTTTGTGGGTTTTCAGTGCGTCTTCAATCTGTTCCAGCGTGGCTACCTGCCCCCATGGCAGGTCGAGTGCGCAGATTTCCGCCCCGATGCGCTCTGCAATTTCGGAAAGCAGCAGGCCAAAACGCCCGGCCCGCACCAGCAGGATTTTATCGCCCGGTTCCACAAGGGAGACCAGAGCCGCCTCAATCCCTGCGCGGGCCGTGCCGTCCACCAGAAAGGTCCACTGGTTCCGTGTCATGAAAATCTGACGGTACAGAGCCATGGTTTCGTTCATGTACTCTGTCATTTCCGGGTCAAACTGGCCCAGCATGTCAGCCGACATGGCGCGCAGCACACGCGGATGCGCGTTAATGGGGCCGGGGCCCATCAACATCCGCTGGGGTGGGTCAATCTGCCGGAAAAACGTGGAACTCATGCAGAAAACTCCGTTGGTTTGTGTGCGGTTGTGGTGGCAAATGCGCGTATGAAATCCAGCATGACCAGAAAAGCCGTATGGGCATCATCATGCCGCACGGCTTCTGCGGGGTTGTGGCTGATTCCCTGATGGCAGCGCAGGAACAGCATGCACACCGGGGTCAGGGCCGCCATGACCATGGCATCATGCCCCGCACCGCTGACCAGATGGTGCGCCGCCTGCCCGGTTATGCGGGTGACGGATGCCGCAAGGCAGGCCGTTAGTGCGGGGTTGCAGGGGGTGGCGGGCAGGTCGTTCTGGAGTTCAATGCTCAGGTCCACGCCGCGTTCGTCTGCAATGTTCTGCAAGGCTTCGCAAATCCGGGTGGTGGCCTGGTCGCGCACCTGCGCTGTGCCTGCGCGGATATCCAGACTGAAGGTGGTCTGGCCGGGCACAACGTTGCTGGCACCGGGGCCGACATGCAACTGGCCAACGGTTGCCACCAGATCGGGCGGGCCATTTGCACCAATGCGTTCGATGGCCACCATGGCCTGTGCGGCTGCGGCCAGCGCATCCTTCCGCAAGGACATGGGCATGGTGCCGGCGTGGCCCGCCACACCCTGTATGCTCACCTTGAAGCGGTATTGCGCGGCAATGGCCGTGACCACGCCAACACCCAGCCCGGCGGTTTCCAGCACGGGACCCTGCTCTATATGGGCTTCCAGATAAGCGACAACCTGTTCGGGTCTGTAGGCTGCTTCAAGGTAGCGGGCGGGGTCCAGACCATTCTGGCGCAGAACATCATGCAAGGTGGTGCCGCTGGCATCCACCGTGTCAAGGGGGAGGGCGTCAAGCGTGCCTGCCACCGCGCGTGACGTAAGCATGGAGGTAGGGAAGCGCGAGCCTTCCTCATCCCCAAACCCGATGACCTCGATGGCAAAAGGCAGGCGTTCACCCTGAGCGGCCAGATGGGCCACGACCTCTATGCCCAGCATGACACCCAGCGTGCCGTCATAACGGCCCGCATTACGCACGCTGTCCAGATGTGAGCCGATAAGGAGTGCTGGGGCACCGGGGGCCTGCCCTTCGTAACGGCCGATCAGGTTGCCTGCCGCATCCGTGCGGGTGGTCATGCCTGCCTCGTGCATCCACAGGGTAACCTGTTTGCAGGTGGCGGCATGGGCAGGGGACAGGTAAGCCCGAAAAAGACCGTCCTGCGTGTCGGAAAAAGGGTGTGCGCCAAGGTGGTCACACCGGTTGACCGGACGGGAGTCCTTTTTGCTGGCCTCTGCCGGGCCTTGGGGGAAGGGCGGGGTCTGGGTGATTGGTTCTGTCCTTGGTATGCAAATGCCTGATCGGGTTTTGCCAGAGCTGCTGGCGTGGTCTGGTAATCATAGACGGATTTGGTCCGTTCTCCCAAAAGCAAAAAAGGCAATTTCGCGTTGCAAAATTGAGCGCGGCCCCCGTGCTGAAAAAAGCAATGAGAAAGTGCTTTTTTTTATTTTGTGAGAAAGGGAACTCGCAATTATATATCGGAATCGTATCGTTCATGGGCAGCGTTTCGGAACATCCCCCGCCTGAGGTAACCGGCTGGGGAACACGCCGCGATAATGCCTGACCCGCCGCTTTTATCCCTGCTCCAGCTTCTGCTTTTGGGAGACTTCACCATGCCTTCCCGATTTTTTCTCCCTCGCCGTTCTGTCGGTTCATCCCTGACCTATCGGCAGCGCCTTGCGACCTTGACCTGTCTGGCCTGTGTTGCCGGTCTCTGCGCCAGCGTGCAGGGTGTGGGGCAGACTTTTGCCGCCACGGCTGGCCAGAGCGTGCCGGTTGCTGGCAAGGCAGGGCATGCTCCGGCCGCCAGGGTATCGGCCCGGCATGCCCATGCCGTGCCAGCCAACAAATCGGTGCAGGCTGGTGGCGCAGAGGAAGTATCGGTTGCATCCAACCGTACGGCCCGCTCAGGCGGTGGTGGCATGATGCGTCTGGAAGTGGCCCCTCATGCGGTGCAGACTGTGACCAAAGACTACATCAATATGCGCAGCCCCACCTCCACACCGCTTGATCTGGTCAAGAACCTGCCCAGCCTGAACGTCATGACCCCCGATGCATCGGGGATGCAGGGCGGGTCCATCCAGTCACGCGGGCTGACAGACCTTGATATGGCGCTCATGGTGGATGGTGCACCGGCCGCAGCTGCCAAATACCTGACCGAAGACATTGATTCGGAAAATCTGGATGAAGTCAGCGTCACCCCCGGCAGTGCCGCGCGTGACCTGCCGGTGATGTCCGCCGCAGGTGGGGTCTTGAACTCGCGCACGCATCTGCCGTCCGAAAAAATGGGCGGCATGGTCGATTTTTCCTACGGCACCAACAACCTCTCGCGCGAGTTCATCCGTCTGGAATCCGGCGAGATCGGCAGGACCGGGATCAAGAGCTTTTTCTCGTTCTCCAACACGCATGACCGGAGCTGGATGGGCGCAGGCAGCAACCAGCGCAAACATATCGATTTTGGCGTGCGCAAGGACTGGGACAACGGGTCCAACGCCCATCTGTTCCTGTCATGGAACTCCGAAGATTTCGTGATCGACAACTACCCGACCGCGGAGCAGTTCTCCCAATACAAGCACACGGGCCAAGGCTATGGCCGCTCTGCCAACCCGCAGGATGTCAATTACTGGCGCAACAATAACGACCACTGGAACGAGATTTTCCTGACCGCTCCCGTGCATATTGTTCTGCCCAAAAAGCTGACATTCGACATCCAGCCCTATTTCAGCTTCGGGCAGGGTTGGGATGCCTCCCCCGGTGGGGTGGCCGGTTATACAAACCCTGTGACAAATAGCCTCGTAGGCGGGAACTATGCGTCAACGGGTCAGGCCGTGCCATCTGGTACCAACATGACCAACTACTTTTTGGAAAATGAGGCGCGACAGGTCGGTGTGGTCGCCAAACTTGGGTATGATATTGATAAGCACAACCACCTGAGCTTTGGTTACTGGTACGAAAACAACCAGACCATTCAGTCCTACCCAACCGCAACAACTCTGGCCAATGGGGCAGCCTCTGGCCCTACTGCGTCTGCACATTTGGTTGGTTCCACTTTCGGCCAGACCGCAGGGTATGAACTGCACTCGCTGTTTATCCAGAACCAGTCGCGCTACCTGAACAACCGCCTGCTGATCAATGCCGGGTTCAAGTTTGTCATGTCCAACACCTGGAATAATGGCTGGATGGGGAATACAAACCACCCGACCGGCTCCAACTCGGGCGCGAATACAACCGAGCCTCTGCCTCAGCTGTCCATCAGCTACCAGATTAACGAGAACAACCAGATTTACGTGAACGCGGAGGGGGATTACCGTCAGCCAAGTGCCACCGATCTGGGCTGGCTGTACGCGGGGACACCCATTCCCAAAAACCAGTATTCCATCAAGGAAGAATTGGGTTACCGCTACCACAACAAATACGTTATGGTTGATATGTCCTTCTTCAACTACAACGTTACAAACCGTATTGTGGACCAGTATATGGGGATGAACCAGTTCAAACCCATGTCCATCGGTGGCCAGACCATGCGCGGGTTCGACTTCATGATCGCGGGCACGTCCTACCATGGCTTCAGCCCGTATGCGTCGGTCGAGTATCTGCACGCTACGCAGGATAGCAACGTGTATGATCCCAACGACAATACGATGATCCACTCCAAGGGCACGCAGGCCATCATGGCCCCGCGGGTTATGGCAAACTTTGGTCTGACCTATACCTATAAAGGGTTTTTTGCGAACGGTTCCGTGCACTATACCGGCCCGCAGTCTGTCAGCATTGCCGACGACCAGCGTATTCCGGGGTATGTGACCAACACGCTCTCGCTCGGCTATCACTTCAAGCCGTTTGGTTTCCTCAAATCGCCTACGTTCAAGCTGAACTTTACCAACCTGACCGGGTCTATCGTCCGCACGGGGGCCATGGGGGCTGTTTACCGGGGGAGTGACCTGAACTCGCACCCGGTGTGGAGCGGCAGCGGTAGCAGCACGGGTGGATTGGGTTATGGCAACTCCTTCATGGTGGAGCCACGCTTTACCATGGTAGGTTCCGTGTCCACGTCCTTCTAAGGTATCCGCCAGCAACACGCCCGGTTCTGCCGGGCGTTACAGGAGTTTGCATGCCACGCCGCACTTTGCTCACAAACATAACCAGACTGGTGTGTATGGATGACGCACGCACCGAACTGGAAAACGGGTGGGTTCTGGTAGAAGGGCGGCAGATTGTGGCGCTGGGTGGGGGGCAGGTTGCGCCCCCGCCCGGCGCTGACCACGTTATAGACCTGCAGGGCCATGTGGTGCTGCCGGGTATGGTGAACACCCACCACCATATGTACCAGTCGCTCACACGGGTTATTCCGCAGGCACAGGATGCCTCCCTGTTTGGCTGGCTTAAGACGCTCTACCCCATCTGGGCGGGGCTTACACCGGAGATGGTGCAGGTCTCCACCCGCACGGCCATGGCGGAACTGCTGCTTTCAGGCTGCACCACAACCAGTGACCATCTCTACATCTTTCCCAACGGGTGCAGGCTGGATGACCAGATAGAAGCCGCCTTTGCCATGGGCATGCGCTTCCATGCCTGCCGTGGTGCCATGAGCGTGGGGGAGAGCAAGGGTGGCCTGCCACCCGATGCGCTGGTGGAGCGTGAGGCCGATATTCTGCGCGACACGCAACGCCTGATCGAAACCTACCATGACCCCGAACCCCTTGCCATGCTGCGGGTCGCGGGCGCACCGTGCTCGCCTTTTTCGGTCAGCCGGGAGCTTATGCGGGACATGGCAATGCTGGCCCGTGCCACAGGCACCATGCTGCACACGCATCTGGCCGAAAATGAGCATGATGTCAGCTACAGCCGCGAGCGCTTTGGCCAGACCCCGGCAGAATATGCCGAAGCACTGGGCTGGGTCGGGGCCGATGTCTGGCACGCGCACTGTGTAAAGCTGGACGCGGATGGCATGGCCCGTTTTGGCCGCACGCAAACAGGTGTCGCGCATTGCCCGTGTTCCAACATGCGGCTGGCATCGGGGATCGCCCCGGTGCGGCAGATGCAGGCAGCGGGTGTGCGTGTGGGGCTGGGGGTGGATGGCTCCGCCTCCAACGATGGGGCCAGCCTGCTGGGTGAGACACGGCAGGCCATGCTGCTCTCCCGCCTGCTCCCCGAAACCCCGCAAACACCGGGGATGATGAGCGCGCGGGATGCACTGGCCCTTGCCACGCGGGGTGGTGCGGCCGTGCTGGGGCGGGATGATATTGGCCAGATTGCCGTGGGCATGGCGGCGGATATTGTTGCGTTTGATGTGCGCGGTCTGGCCCATGCCGGTGCCCAGACCGACCCGGTGGCAGCCCTTGTGTTCTGCTCCCCCACGCAGGTTTCCATGAGCATGGTTAACGGGAATGTTCTGATACAGGACGGATATTTTGCCCGGCTGGACCTGCACGGGCTGGTGGCGCGGCACAACCAGCTTGCTGCGGGGTTGTGCGCAAGGGGTGTAGGGCTGCCCATACAGGTATTTTACCAGTCAGCCCCATCCGGCAACGCAGGCGTTCCCCCCGGCGCATCGGCCTGACCGGTGCTGGCGGCGTGTCAGTTCCGCGTCGCCATGTGCTATCCCTGCCAGTTTTTCCCAGCCTGTAGAAGCCTTCCGTTGGGAGGGAGGCCGTGCGGTCGTGCGGTCAGGCGGAAGGCATGCCCTTCGGGGAGGCATGCAGGGTTTTATTGAGCTGCTCCGTATCTAGTGCGTTTTCCCACCGGGCTACGACAATGGTCGCCACGGCGTTGCCCACAAGGTTGGTGAGCGAGCGGCACTCGGACATAAACCGGTCAATCCCCAGTATGAGCGCCATACCCCCCACCGGCACACTTGGTACAACGGACAGGGTGGCCGCCAGTGTAATAAAGCCTGCCCCTGTAACCCCCGCAGCTCCCTTGGAGCTGACCATAGCCACAAGCAGCAGGGCAAGCTGTTCACCAAAACCCAGATGCACGTCTGTTGCCTGCGCAATAAACAGGGCTGCAAGGGTCATGTAGATATTGGTGCCATCAAGGTTGAAGGAATAGCCCATAGGCACCACCAGCCCCACAATGCCCGGCTTGCACCCGGCCTGCTCAAGCTTGCTGATAAGCCCCGGCAGGGCTGATTCGGACGAGCTGGTACCCAGCACAATCAGCAGTTCTTCCTTGAGGAACACCAGAAGCCGCAGAATGCTGAAGCCCGCCAGCCGGGCAACAATACCCAGAATAACCAGCACAAACACGCCTGCGGTAAAATAAAAGGTCAGCACCAGCCCGAGCAGATGCACAATGGAGCCAAGGCCAAACTTGCCCACGGTAAATGCCATGGCCCCGAATGCGCCCACTGGTGCCAGATACATAACCAGCCGGACCACGCCAAACACCATTTCCGTCAGGCTGCGGAACAGGTTCAGCACAGTTTCCCCCGCCTGACCCATCTGCGCCATGCTGATGCCAAACAGAATGGCGACCAGAAGTACCTGCAGGATCTCGCCCGAGGTAAAAGCCCCCGCCGTGGTGGAGGGAATGATCTGGAGCAGGAAGTCGGTAAAGGAATGGCCGTGCGCTGCCTGCACAAACTGCTCAACAGAGGCGCTGTCCAGACTTTGCGGGTGGATGTGCATGCCAGCGCCGGGGCGCACGATATTGGCCACCACCATGCCCACAGCCAGTGCCAGCGTGGAAAAGCACAGGAAATACAGCATGGCCTTACCCGCCACGCGGCCGGTCTGTTTAAGGTCCGCCATGCCTGCGATGCCGGTGCTGACAGTCAGGAAGATAACTGGCGCAATGACCATTTTGATCAGTTTGACAAACCCGTCTCCCAACGGTTTGAGCAACGTTGCAACGGAGGGGAACAGGGCGCCGACAAGAATACCTGCCGCCACGGCTACGAGAACCTGAAGATAAAGGAACCGCTGGTGTGAACTGGAAAGGGGAGCAGTAGAGGGAAGCACGCTGGTTATCTTTCTGTTTTTATTGTTTTTGTTTTGGCGTCCGCAATGGGCGTTGGCGAAAAGTTATTCTGTTATATCAAGCCTCTCGGTGTAAGCAGGGGGTAGGCTACTCCCACTTGTTGCAGTTTGGAAAGGGTTGTCCCCTTATCCGGGGCATGAAAAAAACGACACTGTTGTATGTTCGCCCCCGCACCTGTGCGTGCGCGGGCGGAATGGGCGCATCATGCACCGGGGTTTACGGGGGGAATAAGCGGTCGTGCGACGGATTTGTGTTTTTTGTGGTTCCAGTGCCGGGCGTGGGCCTGCTTACCGGCATGCGGCAGAGCAGCTTGGCCTGCTTATGGCCCGGCGCGGCATAGGGCTGGTGTATGGGGGGGCTTCGGTCGGGCTTATGGGGGCTGTGGCCAATGCCGTGCTGGCTGGTGGCGGGCAGGTTACGGGCGTTATCCCGCAGGCACTGGTCGCGCGGGAGGTGGCGCATAACGGGCTGGAGGACCTGCGGATTGTAGGGTCCATGCACGAGCGCAAAGCCCTTATGGCGGATATGTCCGACGCCTTTATTGCCCTGCCCGGCGGCATTGGCACTCTGGAGGAACTGTTCGAGGTCTGGACATGGACCCAGCTTGGCAACCACGCCAAACCCTGCGGTGTGTTGAATGTCAACGGGTTTTACAGCACGCTCGGCACGTTTCTGGACCACGTGGTGGCGGAAGGTTTTCTTAAACCCGCGCACAGAGCCATTTTGCAGGTTGGCCAGACACCCGAAGACCTGCTGGACGGGCTGGCCCAATGGCACCCCCCGCAGGAAACAAAATGGATTGCGCAGGATGAGCGCTGAATTTGTTTCAATACTGCACCAATAGGGGTGATATTTAGATTATAGAGTTGATGGGAAAGGGATTTTTGTTTCACAATTTCTTAACGCAACCTGAATAAAAAGAGTTTTATCTTGCGCTCATCTTTTTCTGCGCAGGGTGCTTTCATGTCAGATACAATGCTGAGTTCTCCGGTTGGAGGACGTCCGAATATGCGTAAAGGGGAGCATCAGGCTTTCCGCATGTTCTTTTTGGGAGTGATTGCAGCAGCTCTGGCGTTTGTTGGTTACAGCGTGCTGGCTGACCTGCACGCTGTTGGTACCAGTGGCATAGCAACCGGGGCCTTCGCCCTGCTGGCTCTGGCGTTGCTTATTGCTCTGGGCTTTGAATTCGTAAACGGTTTTCACGATACGGCCAATGCGGTCGCCACTGTTATTTACACCAACAGCCTGCCGCCACTGGTTGCGGTAGTCTGGTCTGGTATGTGGAACCTGCTTGGGGTTCTGACCTCATCGGGGGCGGTGGCGTATAGTGTTGTAACGCTGCTGCCGGTGGAACTGATCCTGCAGGTGGGCAGTGGTGCTGGCCATGCCATGATCTTTGCCCTGCTGCTGTCCGCCATTGTGTGGAATCTGGCTACATGGGCGCTGGGTATTCCCAACAGTTCGTCCCACGCTCTGGTTGGCTCCATTCTGGGTGTGGGTCTTGCAAATCAGCTTATGTCGCCTTCTGGCAGCGCGCTGTATGGCGTGGACTGGATGCAGGTTAAAAAGGTGTTTTCCGCCCTGCTGTTCAGCCCCCTGTGTGGCTTTATTCTTGCCGCGGGCCTGTTCATGGTGCTGCGGGTGGTGGTGCGCAATGCCGCCCTCTACCGTGCGCCTGAAGGCGATGCCCCGCCTCCTCTGTGGATCCGTGGTCTACTGATTGGCACCTGCACGGGCGTTTCCTTCTTCCACGGCAGCAATGACGGGCAGAAGGGCATGGGCCTGATCATGCTGATCCTGATTGGTGCTGCGCCTACCGCCTACGCCCTGAACCGCGCCATGCCTGACAGCATGATGCCCGGCTTTGTGGAAACCGCACAGCAGGCCGCCCATGTGTTTGACGTGCATGCCCAGCCCATGCTCAGGCAGCCCACGGCGGAAGAAGCCCGCGCGCAGGTAACAGATGCGCTGCGCGTCAAATCCGTAGCCCGCCCAGAAGTGTATGCCGCACTCTCCGTCCTGTCGGCTGATATTGCGCAGGCCGTAAGTGGGTACCACTCCTTGCACGAAATCCCCGCAGCAACCGTACCCAACGTGCGTACCGACATGTATCTGGTGGCGGAAGCCATTCACAACATGGGCAAGGGAACAAGCTTTAGCGCGGAAGAAGACAGCGAACTCGCCAAGTTCATGAAGCAGCTTAACGCAGGCACACGCTTTATTCCTGTGTGGGTTAAAATTGCGGTGGCCGTTGCTCTGGGTCTTGGCACCATGGTCGGCTGGAAGCGCATTGTTGTGACCGTGGGTGAAAAAATTGGCAAAAGCCACCTGACCTACGCTCAGGGTGCTTCCGCCGAGTTCGTGGCCATGGGCACCATTGGTCTGGCCGAAGGGTATGGCCTGCCGGTTTCCACCACGCATATCCTCTCCAGCGGTGTGGCTGGCACAATGGCTGCCGGTGGTGGTGGCTTGCAGTGGGGCACCCTGCGTGCCATGGGCATGGCATGGATTACCACCCTGCCTGCCGCCATGCTGATCAGTGGCGTGCTGTATGTGGTGTTCCGCCACATTTTCTAAAAAACCGCCGCTCTGGCGTGGTTATGCACCACGCCAGACACTGTTTCTGCCAAACTGCGAAGGCAAGATCATGTCTGATGCCAATGTGAACAGCCTTTCTGCCGCCGAGCGTGAACGCGAGCGTATCCGGCAGGAGATCATTGACGATCTGGATGAAGAGATCGAACTCGAATTGCAGGAAGAGGGACTGGGGGGTGAGGCCTCCGTGTCTGACCGCGGCTTCCGCCACACCTATTTTAGCGAGCTGGTCCGCCTGCAGGGCGAACTGGTGCGTTTGCAGGACTGGGTGAAGGAAACAGGCCACCGTCTGGTGGTGCTGTTTGAAGGGCGCGATGCCGCAGGCAAGGGTGGGGCGATCAAGCGCATTACCCAGCGGCTCAACCCGCGCATCTGCCGTGTGGCTGCGCTGCCCGCTCCCACAGACCGCGAAAAAACACAGTGGTACTTCCAGCGTTACGTAGCCCAGCTTCCCGCTGCGGGCGAGATCGTTCTGTTTGATCGTAGCTGGTACAACCGTGCTGGTGTGGAACGGGTCATGGGGTTCTGCTCGGATGAGGAATACGAGGAGTTCTTCCGCTCCGTGCCAGAGTTTGAGCGCATGCTGGTGCGCAGTGGCATCCAGCTTGTCAAATACTGGTTCTCCATCACGGATGATGAGCAGGAAGCCCGCTTCCGTGCCAGAATAGAAGACCCGCTTAAGCAGTGGAAGCTCAGCCCGATGGATCTGGAGAGCCGCCGCCGGTGGGAATCCTACACCAAAGCCAAGGAAACCATGCTCGAGCGCTCCAGCATTGCCGAGGCCCCGTGGTGGGTTGTGCAGGCGGTGGATAAAAAGCGCGCACGGCTGAACTGCATCAACCATCTTCTGGCACAGGTGCCTTACCAGCCTGTGTCTCACCCCGAGGTCGCCCTACCCCCGCGTGTGCATCATGCGGACTATGAACGCCTGCCTACACCTGGAAACATGATTATTCCAGAAATCTACTAGGCGTGTTCAAAAACCCTCCCCGCCCTGCGGGGAGGACCTGAAGCAGTTGTCCACGGCTTCAATCAGGGCCCGCCCGCTGGCCTCGTCCCGTTTGGGGGCGGCAAAATGCGGTCCAAGCTTTATACTGTAGCGCATGGGCAGGGGAGGGCGTTTTAAAAACGGCCAGCCCTGTGACAGATAGGGTGATGGTGTTTCTATCAGCACCACCTGCACGTCCGAGCGTGTGCGCTGGGCAATGGCGGCAAAGCCGGGCTGCACCGGGCCGGGCTCTGCGCCAGCGCGGGAGCGTGTTCCTTCGGGGAACAGCAGAAGCTGGCAGTCTTCATGCAATGCCTGGGATGCCGGGCCAATAATCCTGAGCAACGTATCGTGCCGCACATAGCCTGCGGTGCGCAGAGTGCTGCCCAGCACGCCCCGCTCCCATATGGAGGCTTTGGTCACGCACACCATATGCGGCATGGCCGCGGCCAGCAGCAGGCAGTCCAGCCGGGAAGGGTGGTTGGCAACCAGTACAAGGTTCCGGCGCTGGGCAATGGCCGCCACTTCCGCCATGTCACAGTCCAGAATACCGGCGGCATGCAGGTAGCTTACGGCCATCTTGGCCATGGTGCACAGCCAGCGCCGGGCCACACGCCTGCGGCGTGCCCCTTCGGGCATGGTATGGCGCAGCACGAACGCCCCTGCGTCCAGCACCACAAAAACCCCTCCTGTTACCAGCAGGGAGGTATAAAAGCGCGCCGAAGCACTTATGGCGGAGGGGGATAGCGGCATGGGGCGACGGAACAGACCTGCAGGAACACAGAACAGAAGTTAAGGCGGGGGAGCCTGATCAGGGGGCCGGAGCATCCGCCGCCATGATCTGGCGCAGGTTTGCGGTCATACTGGCTTTGTCAGCCTGCGCATCTATGGTGCCCCGGTAGCGTGTCTGCGGGTCCATGACCACAAACAGGGGGGACATGCGCATGGCATAATCCCATTCCGGGTCACTCATTTTTTCAACCGGTGCATGGTATTCCTTCGCCAGATCAGCCAGAGCAAAAGGGGCTGCCGTGCCAGCCACCACGCGGGGGCTTATGCTCTCGCCATACTGGCGCAGGCGCTCGGCATCGTCCCGGTCGGGGTCCAGACTGACAAAAACAATAACCATCTTGCGCTTGCCCGGATCAACCTCATCCATGGCGGCGGACATGGCCTGTAGGGCAGGGGTGCATGCGTCCTGCCCGCAATGGGTCGCCCCGAACAGCACCAGCATCCACCGGCCCTGAAAGCTCTTGTCCGTCATGGTGCCGGTTGTGGCGTCCATCAGGCGGAAGGAGCCCCCAACGGGGTTACCGTAGGAATTAAGGGTAATGCTGTGCCTGAGTGCCAGCTTGGTGGCCAGCAGGCTACCGCCCCCGGCAAGAGCCAGAATACCCACACTGATCAGGGCAATGCGTTTTCCTGCGGGTGTCATGGGTCAGTGTGCCTCCGCCCAGTTCTGGGCAATGCCTGTTTCTACTACCAGCGGCACCTTGAGCTGTGCCGCTGCTTCCATAATGGCCTTGGCTTTTTCGGCCACGGCACTGGCCTGCTCTGCATCCACTTCAAACAGCAGTTCGTCATGGACCTGTAGCAGCATGCGTGCGCTGTCCAGCCCTGCGGCCTTCAGCGCTTCGGGCAGGCGCACCATGGCGCGCTTGATAATGTCCGCAGCACCACCCTGAAGGGGGGCGTTAATGGCCTGCCGCTCCGCATACTGGCGGCGCACGGCACTTTTTTCATGAATGCCCGGTACATAGCAGCGTCTGCCAAACGGGGTCATGACATAGCCGTTGGTGCGGGCTTCGGCCTTGATCTGCTCCATGTAATCCCGGATGCCGGGGTAACGGGCAAAATAGGCATCTATGTAGCTTTTGGCCTCCCCTGCGGGAATGCCAAGCTGCTTGCCCAGCCCAAAGGCGGAAATGCCGTAAATAATCCCAAAGTTAATGGCTTTGGCGCGGCGGCGGGTCAGGGCGTCCATGCCTTCGAGCGGGATGTTGAACACTTCGGAGGCCGTGCGGGCGTGAATGTCCTGCCCCAGTTCAAAGGCTTCACGCAGGGTGGGAATGTTGGCCACATCGGCCAGCAGCCGCAGTTCGATCTGGGAATAGTCGGCCGAGATCAGCCTGCGCCCGGCCGGGGCCACAAATGCCTGACGGATGCGTGTGCCTTCCTCCGTGCGGACAGGAATGTTCTGGAGGTTCGGGTCGGAGGAGGACAGGCGGCCCGTGGTGGTAATGGCCATCTGGAACGAGGTATGGACCCGGCTTTCCTTGCTGGTCAGCTTGAGCAGGGCATCCGTATAGGTGGATTTGAGCTTGGCAAGCTGCCGCCATTCCAGCACGCGTACCGGCAGGTCGTGGCCCTGATCGGCGAGGTCCTGCAATACGGAGGAATCCGTACTCCACGCCCCGGCCTTGCCGCGTTTGCCGCCCTTGAGTCCCATTTCATCAAACAGGATTTCACCAAGCTGGCGGGGGGAGGCAATGTTGAACTCCCGGCCAGCCGCGGCGTAAATGCCCTGTTCCATGTTTTTCATGCGGCTTTCAAAATCGGCGGAAAGGCGGGTCAGTTCCGCGCGGTCCACTGCAATGCCGTTTTTTTCCATGGTAGCAAGCACCTGCACCAGAGGGCGCTCCACCTGCTCGTACAGGGCCAGAGCCTTGTTGGTGCGCAAGGTGGGGTGCAGCACATGCCACAGGCGCAGGGTGACGTCTGCGTCCTCGGCGGCGTAGGTGGTGGCTTTTTCCACCGGCACCATGGCAAAGGGAATACGGTTACGGCCCGTGCCGGTTACGCTGTCATACGTTATGGGCGTGTGGTTGAGGTGCAGGGCAGACAACTCATCCATGCCCTGCCCATGCAGCCCGGCAGACTGGCTGTAGGAGATCAGCATTGTGTCATCCACCGGCGCAATGCTGGTGTGGTCTATGCCTGCGTGGTCCAGCACCAGCAGGTCGAACTTGGCGTTCTGGAAGACCTTGAGAACACTCCTGTCCTCCAGCAGCGGGCGCAGCAGATTCAGCGCCTGTGTGGCGTCAAGCTGTTCGCCGGTCAGGGCTTCCAGCGTGCCCTCGTGCCGCACGGGCACGTAACAGGCTTTGCCGGGCGCGGTGGCAAGGGAAAAGCCGAGCATGCTGGCGGCCAGCGGGTCCAGCCCGTCGGTTTCCGTATCCACGGCGCATACACCTGCTTCCTGCGCCATGCTGACCCATTTTTGCAGGGCCTCGGCGGTACGCACGGTTTCGTACTCCGCATAGGGCGTGCTCAGCAGGTCGGCCGGGCCGGTGGATTGGGCCGGGGCTGTCTGGGCCGGGTTGGGGGTGTCCTGCCCGTTTGCGCTGGCATGGGCGGAGGCACGGGCGGCGCGGTGGGCATGTGCGCCAGCCGGGCTGCCCATACCCATGCGGGACATGACGGAGCGGAAGCCCATGCTGTCCAGCCAGTCGGCCAGTACCAGCGTGTCCGGCTCGCGCGTGGCCAGTTCCTCTAACGGTACGGGCAGGGGTACGTCCGTTGCCAGTGTGACCAGCTGGAGCGAAAGGCGGGCCGCCTGTGCATGCTCGATCAGCATGTCCCGCTTTTTGGATTTTTTCATGTCCGGGGCGCTGGCCAGCACGTTTTCCAGCGTGCCGAATTCGTTAATCAGGGCAGAGGCCGTCTTGGGGCCAATGCCGGGCACGCCGGGCACGTTATCCGTCGGGTCGCCCATAAGGGCCTGCACATCCACCACTTTTTCGGGCGGGACACCAAACTTGGTTTCCACTTCCACCGGGCCTATGGGGGTCTGCTTGATGGGGTCAAGCATGCACACGCCTTGCCCCACAAGCTGCATCAGATCCTTGTCGGAGGAAATAATGGTGCAGGTGCCCCCCATTTTGCGCACGGCCACTGCGTAAGAGGCAATCAGGTCGTCCGCCTCCCAGCCCGGCAGTTCTATGCCGGGGACGTTAAAAGCCTGCGTGGCATCCCGGATCAGGCTGAACTGGGGGCGCAGGTCCTCCGGTGGTTCGGGGCGGTGAGCCTTGTACTGGGGGTAAATTTCGGAGCGGAAGGTCTGGCGGCTTGCATCAAACAGCACGGCCAGATGCGTGCCCACATGGTCGCGCAGCAGGCGGGCCAGCATGTTGGTAAAGCCATAAACCGCATTGACCGGCACCCCTTCGGGGTTGGTCATGGGGGGGAGGGCATGAAAAGCGCGGAAAATAAAGCCGCTGCCATCCACAAGAACCAGATGCGGCGTGTTGGTCATGGCTGGGGGAACCGTGTGCAGGGGAGGGCGGGTAAAAAAGCAAGCATGTTCTGGGGATATGCCGCTTGGGCCGGTCTGTCCAGCATCTCTGCCGGGGGGCTGGACAAAAACACCCCGGCAAAGACCGGGGTGTCTGAGCAGGGTGCCCTGAGGTGGCCTTACGCTACGGTGCTGATCCAGTTATGTGGGTCAGCCGCGCGGCCAAACTGGATGTCGCACAGCTTCTGGCGCAGCTTTGCCGTGACGTCACCCACCTGATTGTTGTTGATGGTGCAGCTATCCGTCTTGCTCTTGAACGCCCCGATGGGGGACACAACAGCCGCCGTGCCGCAGGCGAACACTTCCTTGAGTCTGCCGGATTTGGCATCGGCAAAAAGCTGGTCAAGCGCGTAGCGCTCTTCCTTGACATTCAGCCCCGCATCGCGCGCCAGTGTCAGCAGGCTGTCACGCGTAATGCCGTGCAGAATGGTGCCGCCTTCCAGCGGGGGGGTCAGCAGGGTGCCGTCTTCAAACACCATCATCACGTTCATGCCGCCCATTTCTTCCAGCCAGCGGCGTTCTTCCGCGTCCAGAAACAGAACCTGCTGGCAGCCGTGGTGCTTGCCTTCCATCTGTGCGGTCAGGCTGGCGGCGTAGTTGCCGCCGCATTTGGCTGTGCCCGTGCCCCCGCGGGAGGCGCGCACGGTTTCCGTTTCCACCCAGACCGAAACCGGACCGGCATCCTTGGAGAAGTATTCCCCCGCCGCACAGGCAATGACAATGAACTTGAACTCGGAGGCAGGCTTGACCCCAAGGGCTGCTTCCGTCGCAATCATGAAGGGGCGGATGTAAAGCGTGCCCACCTCGGGTGCGGGAACCCAGTCCTGATCGATTTTGACCAGCTGGGTCACGGCTTCCAGAAACAGGTCTTCGGGCAGTTCGGCCATGGCCATGCGTTCGGCCGATTTCTGGAACCGGCGGGCATTGGCTTCGGGGCGGAAGAGCTGCACGCCGCCATTGGGGGCGCGGTAAGCCTTCATGCCTTCAAAGATTTCCTGCGCATAGTGCAGTACGGAGGCGGCGGGGTCGAGCATGAGCGGCTGGCGGGGCAGAATTTCGGCCGAATGCCAGCCTTTGCCTTCCGTATAGGTAACAACAGCCATGTGATCGGTAAAAGCGCGGCCAAAACCGGGGTTGGCGACCAGGCTTTCACGCTCGGCGGCGGGGGTGCCATCCGTTTTGCGGGTGATCTTGAAGGCAATGTTGTCGGCTACGGTGGTCATGCTGTTCTCGCGTTTTCCGCGGCGCTGGTGTGGGGACCAGGGGCCTGGTTGCTCCGATTGTACGGGTTCATTCTGTTGCTTCAGGCATGCCATAAGGCAGCCTTCCGGTGGCCCGGTTAAGCTCTTTCCTATCATGTTCGCCGTGTCTGTGCCAGACAGGTGCAAACCATGGCGTATGTGGTCCGCTCCTGTGTGTTGTGCGGCTGCGGCAGGGCTGGAGCCCCGCGCCAGAGTGTCAGAGCTTTTTTGCAAGGTGGTGTAACAATGCCTCATTCTTCTATCCGGCAGGGTTATGCAACGCTGCCCTCCAGCTTTTATACCCGCACGCAGCCCACCCCGGTTGCCCGGCCTGAGCTGATTGCCCTGAACATGCCACTGGCCGCAGAACTGGGGCTGGATGCGGCATGGCTGGCCGGGCCACAAGGGTTGGCCATGCTGGCAGGCAACCAGATACCACAGGGCATGGACCCGCTGGCAACCGTGTATGCGGGGCACCAGTTCGGCCATTTTTCCCCTCAGCTGGGGGATGGCCGCGCCCTGCTTCTGGGGGAGGTTGAGGACCGCAACGGGCATATGCGCGAAATTGCACTCAAAGGCTCCGGCCCCACAGCCTATTCACGCAGTGGGGATGGCCGGGCCGCCCTTGGTCCTGTCCTGCGCGAATACCTGTTGAGCGAGAGCATGGCAGCCCTTGGCATCCCCACCACCCGCGCGCTGGCCGCCGTGACAACGGGTGAGCGCGTTTACCGTGAAACACCCTTGCCCGGTGCCATTGTGGCCCGTGTGGCGCGCAGCCATATCCGCGTTGGTACGTTCCAGTTCTTTGCCGCCCGGCAGGACACGCAGGGCCTGCGCGCTCTGGCCGATTTCGCCATTGCCCGTCTTTACCCGCAGGCGGCACAGGACGCGCAGCCCTATGTGGCGCTGCTACAGGCTGTGGTGGCGGCGCAGGCGGCCCTTGTGGCGCAGTGGATGCTGGTCGGCTTTATTCATGGGGTCATGAACACCGACAACATGGCCATATCGGGCGAGACCATAGATTACGGCCCCTGCGCCTTTATGGACACCTACAACCCGGCCACCGTGTTCAGCTTCATAGATAAGCGTGGCCGTTACGCCTATACCAACCAGCCGACCATAGCCCTGTGGAACCTGACCCGTTTTGCCGAGGCCCTGCTCCCTCTGCTGGCGGAGGAGGATGGGCAGGCCATCAGTCTGGCCCAGCAGGCGCTGGAGGCGTTCCATCTGCATTTTCATGCAGCCTATTTTGCTGGCATGCGCGCAAAGCTGGGGCTGGTGGGGGATGATGAGGGGGATGAAACCCTGTTCAAAACCCTGCTGGACCACATGGAGGCGGAAAAGATGGACATGACCAACACCTTCCGCGCTCTCAGTCATGAAGAGGCTTTGCGCGGTCCCGGCCTGCCAGCCGGGCTGCCTGCCAGTACCAGCCCGTGGCTGGCCCGCTGGCGCGCCCGTGTGGCGCAGCAGGGGAGTGCGGACTATGCCGCCCGTGCCAGCGCCATGCAGCAGGTCAACCCGTGCTATATTCCACGCAACCACAAGGTGGAGGCCATGATTCAGGCCGCCGTAAAACAGCACGATTACGCACCATTCAGGGAAATGCTGAGCGTGCTGGCCACCCCTTATGTGGAGCAGCCGGGCATGGAAGGCTACACAGCACCACCCACACCTGACGAGGTGGTACCCTATACCTATTGTGGCACGTAAGGGGCGTTACACCACACCTGCGGTGCTGATGAAGCGTTGCCCGTCCCGCCCTGTATCCACCCGTGCATCAATCCGGTACACGGTGCGCAGGTGTTCGGGGGTTAAAACTTCCGCCGGAGGGCCGTAGGCCAGAATATGGCCATTGTGCAAAAGGCAGGCCAGATCGCACTGGTTGAGTGCCATGTTCAGGTCATGCAGCACAATCAGGGTGATCAGATTACGCTGTGCGGTCTCACGCCGGATCAGGGCCATAACGGTCTGCTGGTAGTACGGGTCAAGCGCGCTCAGGGGTTCATCCAGCAGCAGGGCGCGGGGTTTGCGGCCAAGGGCCTGCGCCAGCCCAGCAAGCTGGCGCTGCCCGCCGGAGAGTTCATGCAGGCTTCGCGTGGCAAGCTGGGCAATGCCCACATCGGCCAGACAGGCCATGGCGGCGTCTATGTCCGCTGCCGTGCTGGTGTTGCCCTGCCTGCCTATGGCGTGGCGGGCGGCCAGCATGGCATCCAGCACGCTCAGGCGCACGGGCTCTGGCAGGGTCTGGGGCAGGTACAGGCAGTGCTGCGCCCGTTGGGCCCGGGGCAGGGGGGTAAGGTCCACCCCATCCAGCATGAGTGTGCCTGTGGCGTGCAGGAGCCCCCCTGTAGCGCGCAGCAGGGTGGATTTGCCGCTGCCATTGGGGCCAAGAACGGCACAGACCGCCCCGTGGGGGAACGGCCCTGCATCCAGTTCAGAGAGTACGGATTTGCGCCCGTAACGCACAGTCAGGTTATGCAGTGTCAGCCCGGCTGGCACAGGGGCAGTCATGGCAACCCTTCCCCACGGCGCAGCACAATGACCAGAAAAAACGGTATGCCCACCAGAGCGGTTACAATACCTGTTGGCACCACAACCCCGGGCACCAGCACCCGCGCGACAAGGGCTGCGAGGGAGAGAATGAACGCCCCGCTCAACAGGCTGGCAGGCAGGTAAAATCGGTGGTCCTCCCCCACAAGGCGGCGGGCGATATGGGGGGCCACCAGCCCGATAAAGCCAATAACTCCCACAAAGGCTACGGCCAGCGCGCATAAAAGGCTTATGCGCAGCAAGGCCGCGCGGCGCAGGCGCGGCACATCCACCCCAAGGCTTGCGGCCCGGTCCTCCCCCATACGCAGGGTGGTAAGTGGCCATGCGGCCCGGAGCGAAAATGGCAGGATACAGGCCAGAGCCCCGGCCAGCAGGCCAAGCGTGCCCCATGTTGCGCGGGTCAGACTGCCAAGGGTCCAGAACACCAGATTTTGCAGGGTGTCCTCGTTCGCCACAAACTGCATGAGGGCAACCAACGCCTGAAACGAAAACACGAGTGCCACCCCGCACAGGATAACCGTGCCCGTACCGCCCTGGCGCAGCCGTACCAGCATGTCCAGAATCCATACAGACAGGGCCGCGCAGACAAAAGCGCTCCCCGCGGTCAGCCACATGTCGGGCACATGTGCTACGTGCCAGCCCAGCACAATGGCAAGGGATGCGCCAAACGCCCCGGCGGCGGACAGGCCCAGCGTAAACGGGCTGGCCAGCGGGTTGGCCAGAATTGTCTGCATTTCCGCCCCTGCCAGCCCCAGTGCAGCCCCCACGCAGGCCGCCATAAGCGCGTAGGGCAGGCGGATCTGCCAGATAATCAGGCTTGTCTGCTCATCCACTCCGGCAGGGGCAAAAATGGCATGGAGTATTGTTGTGGGGGAAAGCTCGGCTGGCCCCATCGCGCAATCCAGCAGGACAGACAAGGCCAGCACGCCTACAAGCCCGGCCAGTACAAGGCTGCGGTGGCGCAGGGCGGTCTGGTAGGAGCGGGCAATGGCGGGGTAGTGGGTCATACCCGCACACTATTCCGCCGTATATGGCGCAGGGCAAGGGGGCACGGCGTATGGACACACCAAAAGATGCGCAGACCATGCCGCAGGCAGGGCTGGTGGTTTATCCTGCTGCTTGACGCACGGCCTGCAAGCAGGCTTTGTACACGCAATTCCACCCAGTAAGCGTGAATGAGACAAACGGGTTTGGCACACACAGTTCCCCCTCAAGGCGAAGCCGCGCCCGGCCTGGCCCCTACCCACGGCACCACGCTGGCCTTTACGGTGGAGGCCGCGCAGGCGGGCGAGCGGGTGGACCGGTTTTTATCCACCTGCCCCGGAGCCCCTTCGCGCTCACGTATTAAAGGGCTGATCGAGGGCGGGAACCTCCTGTGCAATGGCGTGGTGCTGCGTGAACCTGCCACGCCGGTCCGGGCAGGAATGGTGGTGGTGCTGGACCTGCCCGCCGCAGCCCCCGCCACCCCGCAGGGCGAGGCCATGGATTTTAACATCCTGTATGAAGATGACGACCTGATCGTGCTGGACAAGCCCGCCGGGCTGGTGGTCCACCCCGCACCGGGGAACGAGACGGGGACGCTGGTCAACGGCCTGATCGCCCATTGCGGCGATAGCCTTAAGGGCATTGGCGGGGAGCGCCGCCCCGGCATTGTACACCGGCTGGATAAGGATACGTCGGGCGTTATGGTGGTTGCCAAAACGGAAAAAGCGCATCTGGCGCTCTCGGATGATTTTGCCGCCCGCCGCATAGACCGTGCCTATCTGGCGTTCTGCTGGGGGGTACCCACCCCTGCGGAGGGGGATTATGAAGGCGCAATAGGCCGCGACAAGCGCGACCGCAAACGCATGGCGCAGGTTACCCATGGTGGCAAATGGGCCTTGACCCATTACCGCACGCTCAGGGTGTTCAGTGCTTCGGCCGCCCTTGTCGCGTGCAAGCTGGCAACCGGGCGCACGCACCAGATCCGGGTGCATTTTTCGGCCAATGGCCACCCGCTTATGGGGGACCCGCTCTACCTGCGGCGCGTGCCTGCCGCGGCCCGCGGCCTGTCCCCGGCGGGCAAGGGAGCCGGGCTGGACTTCCCCCGTCAGGCGCTCCATGCGGCGCGGCTGGGCTTTACCCACCCCAGAACGGGCGAACACCTGCTGTTTGAAACTCCAATGCCGCTCGACATGCAGGAACTGGAACAGGCCCTGAGCGATTCGTAATGGCGCAGGGCCGCTCCGAGTCTGCGTTAAAGGGGACCGCTATGGTCTTCTAACTGTGGCAGTTTTGCTACCATCCACACCTGTTTTCTTGACAGGGTGTATTTTTCAGGCGCACCTTCTGGGTTCATACCGCTCACTTTTCCGTAAAGCGGGAAGGGGTCTTTGGTCTCTGCTGCTCATGTCGAGGGTAGATGCAAGGGCCGTCGTAATTTTCCATCGGGTAATGGGACTCGCCGCTGCAAGTCTGGATGCACCTGTTAACGGAACAGGAACCAAATGCATCCGAGGGAGTTTCCATCTCAGGAAGGAGTACTCAAATCATGGCTTCCGTCATTGATGTTGGGCCTGAAGGCAATCTTTCAAGGTACCTTCAGGAAATTCGCAAATATCCCCTGCTTACGCCAGAAGAAGAACTCACCCTTTCACGCAAATGGCGCGATCAGGGGGATGTCAAGGCAGCCCATCGGCTGGTGACATCCCACCTGCGTCTGGTTGCCAAGATTGCCATGGGCTACCGGGGTTATGGTCTGCCGATCAATGAACTGATCAGCGAAGGCAATGTGGGGATGATGCAGGCCGTACGCCGCTTTGACCCCGAAAAAGGCTTCCGGCTGGCTACTTACGCCATGTGGTGGATCCGCGCTGCCATTCAGGAATACATCCTGCATAGCTGGTCCCTGGTCAAAATGGGCACAACGGCGGCCCAGAAAAAGCTGTTCTTCAACCTGCGCCGCCTTAAAGGGCAGATGCAGGCGATTGATGATGGTGACCTCCAGCCCGAACAGGTCAACAAGATCGCCACATCCCTTGGTGTGTCCGAGCAGGATGTGGTGGACATGAACCGCCGCATGGCGGCACCTGACCACAGCCTGAACGCCCCGCTTAAAGCGGATCAGGAAAGTGAGTGGCAGGACCGTCTGGTGGACGATCAGGTTAATCAGGAAGAAGTTTACGCCGAAAATGAGGAAATGTCGGGTCGCAAGGCACTGCTTGCCACAGCACTCGAAACCCTGAACGAGCGTGAACGCCGCATCTTTACCGAACGTCGCCTCAAGGATGACCCGGCAACGCTGGAAGAACTCGCCCATGACTACGGCATTTCCCGCGAGCGGGTGCGCCAGATTGAAGTGCGCGCGTTCGAAAAAGTGCAGGACGCCATGAAGCAGGAAATCGCAGCCCGTCGCAGCGCCGCACAGGGGGAATAATCCCCCCTGTGGTGTTCGCACCCGCTTTACACACAGTAATGCGGGGGGCATGTGGGGCCACAAGCCACAAGCCACAAGCCACAAGCCACAAGCCACAAGCCACAAGCCACAAGCCACAAGCCACAAGCCACAAGCCACAAGCCACAAGCCACAAGCCGTATCTGGTGTCATTATGTCTGGTGCGTGGTGTGTCACCCTGTGTCACCCTGTGCCAGCACAGGGGAGGGCCGCTCAGGCGCGGGCGACGTCCTGAACAAAAAATGTGGCGTCCGTGCGCCCGTTCCAGCTTTCTGCCCGCAGGTAGCCTGCCAGATGCAGGGCGGGGCGCGTTGCATCCTCCAGCACAACGGCGAGCGGGTTGTTATCCGCCTTGAACAGAAGTGCCTTGAGCCTGCTGCCATTGCTGGCGCGGATCAGCACCCGCAGGGTGTTGCTGTCCCGCCCTATGCGGTCGGTGCGGACAATATGCACATTGGGCAGTGCAATCAGTGGTTCGGGGTTGCCTGCGCCAAAGGGGGCCAGGGCTGCCATGTCGGTCGCCAGTTCTGCCGTGGCCCCGGTTACGGCCACAACGGCATCTATGGTCAGGTCCACGGTGGGCGGCAGTTCCGCCGCCTGTGGCAGGCGGGTATCGAGAAAAGAGTGGAACTCCGCCAGCCTGTCTGCATGGAGCGAGAAGCCCGCAGCCATGGCGTGCCCGCCCCCCGTTTTAAGCAGCCCGGCCTGACGTGCGGCAATAATGACCGTACCAAGGTCCAGCCCGGCAACCGAGCGGCCAGAGCCTTTTATACTTCCGTCCTCCTGCTGCGCGCCAACAAGAGCGGGGCGGTTGAAGCGTTCTTTTATGCGCCCTGCCACAATCCCCACGACGCCGGGGTGCCAGTCCTTGCCAGCGAGCAGAATAACGCCGTGGCCAGCGTCCTTCTGCTCTGCGGCCTGCTCCATGGCGCGGTCCAGAATATCGGCTTCCACATCCTGCCTGCGGCGGTTGACGGCGTCCAGCCGCTCGGCCATCTGCTTTGCTTCATGCACATCCGGGCAGCGGAGCAGGCGCAGGCCAAGTGCGGCTTCGGCTATGCGTCCGCCCGCATTAATGCGCGGCCCCAGCGCAAACCCGCACGAAAACGCATCAGGCGCTTTGCTGACACCTGCAATTTCAAGCAGGGCGGCAACCCCTACACGCTGCCGGGCCGCCATAACCTTTAGCCCCTCGGCCACAAACAGGCGGTTGACCCCTTGCAGGGGCATGACGTCACACACCGTGGCCAGCGCAACAAGGTCCAGCAGGGGGCGCAGGTCGGGCTGGGGGTGGTTTGCGTTAAAAAAACCGTTCTCGCGCAGGGTGCGTCTGGTCGCAACAGTGGCCAGAAAACTCAGTGCCGCAGCGCAGATATGCCCAAGACCCGATGAGCAGTCCGCCCGGTTGGGGTTAACCGTGGCCAGAATGGCTGGCAGGGCATCTTCCGACTTGTGGTGGTCCAGCACCACCACATCGACCTTGCCTGCAAGCTGGTTCAGAATATCGGCAGAGGCTGTGCCACAGTCCACACAGACCAGCAGTTTGGCGCCCTGGGCCACCAGGGCCTCAAGTGCTGGCAGGTTGGGGCCATACCCTTCGGTCATGCGGTCGGGAATATGGGTGAGTACGGAGCAGCCAAGCTGTTCAAAAAAAGCGGCCAGCACGGCACTGGCGCATGCGCCGTCCACGTCATAATCGCCAAAAATACCTATGGTTTCCCCCGCCTGTACGGCCTGCGCCATGCGGGCGGCGGCTTTGTCCATATCCGTCAGGCAGGACGGGTCGGGCATAAGGGCGCGCAGGGTGGGGGCCAGAAAATGCGGTGCATGCTCGGGGCTGACTCCGCGCATGGCTAGCAGGCGGCCCACAATTTCGGGTATGCCAAGCTGCTGGGCCAGTGCGGCCCCCAGCCGGTTGGTGGTCGGGTTGTCTGCTCCCTCCCGCCAGGACCAGCGTCGTGCGTTCACGCTGTGCTCCACATTGAGCACGGCTGGTGTTGCGGCCGGGGTGGGGGCGTGCGCCCCCTCTGGTGATGCGGTCGAGAGCATGGGGTTAAAAAACGCCTGTTATTGCGGCGTCCATGTTTTGGTTTTGAAGTTGTGGTGCCCTTCAATAAAGCGGGACGTGCCAGATTTGGAACGCATGACCAGCGAGTGCGTCACCGCCTGATGCGGGTACTGCCGCACGCCGCGCAGCAGCGCACCGGTGGTGACCCCAGTGGCCGAGAACAGCACCGAGCCTGCTGCCATATCATGCAGGTCCAGCTTGCGGTCGGGGTTTTTGCCGGGGTTCATCTTCTGGGCGCGTTCGCGCTGGGCATCATCTTCAAACAGCAGGCGGCCCTGCATCTGGCCTTCCACGCAGCGCACGGCGGCGGCGGTCAGCACCCCTTCGGGCGCACCGCCGGAGCCGACGTAAATATCGACCTGACTGCTATCGAGGCAGGCAGCAATGCCACCGGCTACGTCGCCATCGCTCAGCAGGCGCACACGGGCACCGGCTGCACGGGCGCGGGCAATCATTTCCTCGTGCCGTTCGCGGTCGAGCGTGCACAGCAGCAGGTCCTGCACGCTTTTGCCTCTGGCTTTGGCAAGGTTCTTCAGGTTGGTTTCAATCGTGTTTTCAAGGTCCACCACACCTGCGGGCAGGTTGGGGCCAACCACAATCTTGTCCATGTACACATCGGGTGCGTGCAGGAAGTTGCCGCGTTCGGCCAGTGCCACCACCGTAATGGCGTTTGGCATGTCCTTTGCGCACAGGTTGGTGCCTTCCAGCGGGTCCACGGCAATGTCCATGGCCGGGCCGCCGGAGCCCACTTTCTCGCCAATATAGAGCATGGGCGCTTCGTCCATTTCGCCCTCGCCAATGACCACGGTGCCATCAATGGCCACGGTGTCAAAGGCAATGCGCATGGCTTCCACCGCGGCACCGTCTGCATCGTTCTTACGGCCGCGGCCCGTCCAGCGGGCAGAGGCAAGGGCCGCCGCTTCGGTCACGCGCACCAGCTCAAGAGCCAGATTGCGGTCGGAAACAACGAAAGGAGAGGGGCCAATAGAATCAGACATGAGAAAGCGGGATCCTTAATTACACAATTGATCGGGCGGGGCTGGCGGGTTGCTTCAGGCAGCCTCGATCCGGATCACAACTGTGGAGTCTGTCACAACAGTCAAAGCGTCAATCCGGGTGACGGCGTCCTGCATAGCCGCCTCGGATGTCCGATGTGTGACCAGAACAAGGGGAACATAAGGCGTGCTGTCATTTTCCGCCGGGTGCTGGAGCATGCTGCGCAGCGATACGCCACAATCACGCAGGATGGCGGTAATGTCGGCAATAACGCCGGGGCGGTCTTCCACCATCAGGCGCAGGTAGAAGGCACCTTCCCCGCTGGAAATGGGGCAGGCCCGCAGCGGGGGCTGGGTGCTGGTCTGCACGCCCCACACGGCAATGGTGTTGCCACGGGCAATATCCACCAGATCCGCCGTGACCGCACTGGCCGTGGGGCCAGCACCGGCCCCGCGTCCTTCGATCATGATCCGGCCAACAAACTCGCCTTCCGCCACCACGGCGTTAAAGACGCCATCCACCTGCGCCAGCGGCGCCTGCTGGGGCACAAGGCAGGGGGTTACGCGGGCGTGCAGCCCGGCATCGGTCATGCTGGCAAGACCCAGCAGCTTGATCCGGTAGCCAAGGGCGCGGGCAAAACTCTGGTCCACCGCACCAATGCGGCGGATGCCCTCTACATGCACACTGTCAAACGCTACGGGCTGACCAAAGGCCAGACCCGCCAGAATGGTCAGTTTGTGGGCTGCGTCCAGCCCGTCCACATCGGTGGAGGGGTCGGCTTCGGCGTAGCCGAGGTCCTGCGCGTCCTTGAGCACGGTTGCAAAATCCTTGCCCGTCTCGCGCATGACGGTGAGGATGTAGTTGCAGGTGCCGTTAAGAATACCGCCCACGCGCAGCAGGCGGTCCGCTGCCAGTCCTTCGCGCACGGTTTTAATGGCGGGAATACCGCCAGCAACCGCTGCTTCAAACAGCAGGGGGGCGTTGTTGTCAGCACTCAGGCGGGCAAGGGTGGAGCCATGCAGGGCCAGTAGCGCCTTGTTGGCGGTAACCACAGGTTTGCCAGCCTTAAGAGCTGCTTCGACCAGCGTACGGGCGGTGCCTTCTGCCCCGCCAATCAGTTCCACCACCACGTCCACATCGGGGTCGTTTACCAGATCGGCGGCGTTGTCGTACCAGCGCAGGGCGGACACATCCACCCCACGGTCGCGCGTGCGCTCGCGCGCGCTAACGGCCACAACCTCCAGCGGGCGGCCAGCCCGTGTGCTCAGCAGGTCCGCATTGGCCCGCAGCAGTTTGATAACGCCCGCGCCAACCGTGCCGAGCCCGGCAATGCCAAGACGAAGAGGAGAAGAAGAGGAACAGGATGTCACGGTGTAACAGACTCCGGTTTTGAGGCTGGGTTGGAGGAGGGAGGGGCCTTGACGCCATGGGCGGCCATGAAGCCCTTGATGGAGCGCAGGGCCTGCCGCAGGCGGTGGGTGTTTTCCACCAGCCCGATACGGACGTGGTCATCACCATATTCACCAAACCCAAGGCCCGGTGCTACGGCAACACCGGCTTCTTCCAGCAGGAGTTTGGAGAAGGCAACACTCCCCATCTCGCGGAAGGGTTCGGGAATGGGAGCCCATGCAAACATGGACCCTTCGGGGGAGGGGACGTCCCATCCGGCGGAATGCAGGCCCTTGATCAGCACGTCGCGCCGTTCCTTATACAGGTTGCGCAGGTCGGCCACGCAGTCCTGCGGGCCGTTCAACGCGGTTACGGCTGCGACCTGAATGGGGGTGAACGCCCCGTAGTCCAGATAGGACTTAATGCGGGTGAGTGCGGAAATCAGCCGTTCGTTGCCTGCGGCAAAGCCCACGCGCCAGCCAGCCATGGAATAGGTCTTGGACAGCGAGGTAAATTCCACCGCAATGTCACGCGCCCCCGGCACGGCCAGAATGGAGGGAGGCACCAGATCGCCAAAATAGATTTCGGCATAGGCAAGGTCGGACAGAATCCAGATTTCCTCACGCCGGGCAAAGGCGACCAGTTCCTTGTAAAAATCCAGATCAGCCAGATACGCCGTGGGGTTGGAGGGGAAGTTGACAATCAGCGCCGTGGGCTTGGGCACGGAGTGGCGCACCGCACGGTCCAGTGCGCGCAGCATGTCCTCGTTCGGGGTGGCGGGGATAGAGCGTACGGACGCGCCCGCAATAATAAACCCGAACTGGTGAATGGGGTAGGACGGGTTGGGCACCAGAATGGTGTCCCCCGGGCTGGTTATGGCGGAGGCCAGATTGGCCAGCCCTTCCTTGGAGCCAAGGGTAACAATCACTTCGCTGTCGGGGTTGAGTTTGACGTTGAAGCGCCGGTCATAATACCCCGCCACGGCCTTGCGCAGGCCGGGAATGCCACGGCTGACCGAGTAACGGTGCGAGCGTGGGTCGTTCACCGTTTCAATCAGCTTGCTGACAATATGGGGCGGGGTGGGGGTATCGGGGTTGCCCATGCCAAGGTCGATAATATCCTCGCCCCGTGCGCGCGCTGCTGCCTTGGCCTGATTGACAGAGGCGAACACATAGGGCGGCAGGCGGCGGATGCGATGGAACTCTTCGGTCATGGACTTTGGGTGCTCTGAAAGGACAGGGAACATAGCCCCTGTAGGATGAAGGGAGTGAGCATAGTAATCGCCTGAATGGAACAGGCAACTCCTCTGGATGCAAAACCACCGTGAGGGCGCGTTTTTACCGCATGCCGGGCGGAGCAGAAGGGGTATGCGCGGGGGATCAGGGCGGGGTAACCACCTTTGCCCCCGTGCCAAAGGCATCGCCGCGCACGGTTATGGCGCTGGAGGGAATACCCAGCCTGCTCAGTTCCACCGCAAGGCGCTGGGCCCGCAGCAGGCCAAGGCGCACGGCGTCGGCCTGATCCTGCGGGCTCATGGATGCGGCATCACCAAACCCGCGAATGGTCAGGGGGCCGTTTGGCCATTTCTGCACAATTCTGGCCAGCGCCGCGTCCTGCCCGCTGGATAGCTGGTCGGACTGGGGCACAAAATGGAAGGCCGTCCCTTTTATATCGGTCAGGTCATAGTTGGGGCGTACGGCATCGGGCAGGTTTGCATCCGTTGGGACATCAAAACCGGGGAAGCTGGGGGCCGTGGGCGGGGTTTGAGGTATCTGCGGAATCTGGTCGGGGCGTAATTCGGGAATATCCGCTTTTTTGTGCACTTCGGGCATGGCCACTTCCGCCTCGGCTTCCTCCGGCGCGGGGGAGGAGGCCACGGTGCCTGCTGGCAGGCTGGATACGGCCGAACGCAGGGGGGCGCGCACGGGCTGGGGGGCGCTGTCGGCTGCATCCATAATCGCGCCGCTTACGCCTGCGGGCAGGGTCGGCTGGGCCTTTTGCGCACTGGTTCTGCCGCCTGCATTGGGGGGGGGCGGAATGTTGGGGATCATGGTCCCGTTGGCGGCCACGGTCCGGTAGGTCAGGTTGCGGTCGCGGGTCAGCTGTTCGCTTAACAGGGCGCGCGCATCGGGGGAGGGCACTTCGGGCACATCCGTCGGGGTCAGGCCCACTTTGGGGTAGGGGTCGTAGCGCCCGGGTGGTGGGGGGCGTTGCGCGGCAATGGCTCCGCCGCGCATGCCGCGTGACCAGTCCAGAGCCGTATCTATGGCGTCGCGGTGCTGGCAGGCGCTCAGTGTGCCACCCAGTGCGACAAGAGCAGCCATGCTGGCAGCCTGCAAAAAGCGGTCTGGCCGGGGGGCGTGGGTCCGGCTGGTCGGCTTCTGCTCCAGAGGGGGCTGCTGCATGGCGGGGGGAATGCTCCGAAAAACCTGATATAAAATTGTCCCGCACCTTACCCTTTTCCCTCCCCCGTGGCGAGAGAGCGCATGATTGCCCCTTGGCAGGCACGTTCGGGCAGCGCAGGATAAGGGAATGAACACTGATACGGAACAATGTGCGGAGACAGCAATGACGGGCATCTTCTCCCGTAACGCCATCAGGCTGGACGATGAACCGGAAACCCCGGAAATCCCCGAAAAAGAGGAAGGCAAGTCCTCTGGCGCCCCGCAGGGCGAACTGGAGCACAAGCTGTTCAAGCAGCGTAAGGTGCTTATTTTTGGCGGGATAAACGACAAGGTCGCGCGCGACGTAACTGGCCGCCTGCTTGCACTGGCCGGTGAATCCGACAAGCCGATTGATGTGTACGTCAACTCCCCCGGCGGGCACGTGGAAAGTGGCGACACGATCCATGACATGATCCGCTTTGTCGATTCGATTGCTCCGGTCAACATGATCGGCACGGGCTGGGTGGCTTCTGCTGGCGCGCTTATTTTTGCCGCAGGTCACAAGGACCGCCGATTCTGCCTGCCCAACACGCGTTTTCTGCTGCACCAGCCCATGGGTGGCGTGCGTGGCCCGGCAACCGATATTGATATCGAAGCGCGCGAGATCATTAAAATGCGCGAGCGCCTGAACCATCTTTTTGCGCGTGAAACGGGCCAGCCTTACGAAAAGGTCGTCAAGGACACGGACCGCAACTACTGGATGTCCGCAAAAGAAGCGATAGAGTACGGTTTAGTGACCAAGATCATTTCTAAGCTGGCTGATCTGCACTAACACGGAGGCGTCGTCGCCATTCCCGGCAATGGGGATGGCGGCATGTTTCAGGTTTATTGGACCTTCCGACGTTCCAGCCAGTCAGGGCCGGTTGCAAAAAGGGGAGGTCCCCAGATAACGGGTTCCTCACATGGGTTCTCTGAGCGATATTTACTCCCATCTGCCGGAAAGTATGGATGACCTTCCAGCACCCCCTAATGCCGAGGCTGTGGTCGAAGCGGATTTCCGCGCGCGGCATTGGCTGAGCCCCATTCGCGGGCCGCTCAAACCGGGTTCGGAAGAGCACAAGCGTGCCCTCGCGGCCATGTTCCGCGACACGTTCAACCCGTACAAGCCATCTGTCATTGACTGGCCCAAGCTCGACCCCGAAACCCTGCACCGCGTGACCTCCCTGCCCATCTGGGATATTGCCGTGCAGACCGAAGGCAAGGCCCGCCTGCGCATGGCCGCCTATGCCCGCCTTGTTACCGATCCTGATGTCAAGGACGCCATCTCGCGCAATGCGTGGGAAGAAAACCGGCATAAGGAAGTGCTGGCCAAAATGGTGGCGGCCTACAACATTCCCATGGCCCCCGAGCCCCCGTATGTGGAGCCGAAGGACGTGGAATGGGCCTATCTGGTCACCGGTTTTTCGGAATGCGTGGACAGCTTTTTTGCGTTTGGCATGTTCGAACTGGCCAAGCGTTCGGGCTATTTCCCCGAAGCCCTGACCGACACGTTCGAGCCGATCATGCAGGAAGAATGCCGCCATATCCTGCTCTTTGCCAACTGGCTGGCCTGGTATCGCGCGGTTATGCCGTGGTGGCGTCGCCCGTTCTTTGAGGCAAAAGTATGGGCTGTCTGGGGCTTTCTGGCCTACGAACGCATGAGCCTTGCCCGCACGGTGGACGATAGCGGGCAGGTCCATACGCAGGACAACAACTTTACCGTAACCGGCACCAAGGAAGTGACCAACATCCAGATCAGCCTGCCGGACTTTATGGAACTGTGTCTGGAAGAAGATGACCGGCGCTTTGCCGGGTATGACCCGCGCCTGCTGCGCCCGACCACAACCCCCGCCATTGCCAAGGTGATCCGCAATGTGGGTCGGGTGTGGGAATTTACATCGGGTATTTTCAAGGCCAACGGTAAAAAAGCCGTCTGAGCTTTTTGCCTGTCGTGGTTTACATGCAGCCTGCCCCATAAGGGCAGGCTGTTTTGTTTTGGGCATAGGCGCAAAACGCAGCAAGACATTGGCCCGGCCAGTGCGTAGGCGCGGCATACTTCTGTGCTGTATGGTCCTTCAGATACCTCATATGGCATCCGGTGCTTCCAGGCCGGTAGAGGATGATTGAAGGTCTTGCGCAGAAGGTCAGGATTTTTTTACAAATTCCGACTTCAGGTTCATGGCCCCGATGCCGCTTATTTTGCACGCAATATTGTGGCCGTCCGTGCCATCGACCAGTTTGATGTTCTTGACCTTGGTGCCGCTTTTCACCACCAGAGAAGACCCTTTGACCTTCAGGTCCTTGGTGACTGTAATGGTGTCTCCGTCAGCCAGAACGTTGCCGTTGGCATCATGGATAACGCCAGAACCGCCTGCCTCCGCATCCGCTGCACCGGCGGAGAATTCGTTCCATTCATGTGCGCATTCGGGGCAGACCCACAGTTCGCCATCCTGATAAATATGTTCACAGCCGCATTGCGGGCATTTGTGTTCGTCGCTCATGGTCATCCCCCCGTGGTTACAATGCGGCGCAACCTAATACATGCGCCAGGTAATAGAAATAGCAGGGGAAAAGCAGACTGGGGTGCGCGTTGGCCCGGCAGGCAAAAAGCGGAGGCAGCACGGAGTTACGCGGGGGTTGCCGGTTTGCGGTGGGCGCGTACACACAGCAATACGCTCAGCACCACACAGCCAAAGGCCAGTGTTTCCATCCCGCTGGGGAGCCGCCGCTCCCATATGAAGCCGTAGCAGAGGGAAAACAGGGTTTCGAACAGAATCATCTGCCCCACCAGTGTCAGCGGGAGGAGCTGGTTCATTCTGTTCCATAGCGCGTTGCCTGCAATGGAGGCCAGCAGGGCAACGCCCGCACTCACCAGTGCAAAGTTGCGCCACTGCTCCAGCCCGTGGGCTGTGCTGTCCAGCAGAAGGGCAAGGGGGAGCAGGATCACATTCTGGGCGCCAGTGGCAAGCCCGGTCAGCAGGTTCCAGTCATGGGCGGAAAAATGCCGCTGGCGCACGAGCGCGCGGCTATTTCCCACGGCATAAAGTGTCCATGAGCCAAGGGCCGCTACAGCGCAGAGCAAGCCCAGAAAAGGCGCGCGGGCCACAGAATGGGCATGCGTATGCATGGCCTGCCAGCCAATGCACGCAGCCCCGGTCAGGCATAGCAGGATGGAAGGTAAAAGCTGGCGCAGGGGCAGGGCGTCCTTGTCGCGGCTGCCAACCAGTGTCACCAGCACGGGCAAAAAGCCGATCACAAGAGTGGTGCTGGTAATGCCCCCGTTTTTGACAGCACTTGAGAGTAGCACATAATAAGCCGTATTCCCCGCAAAGGAGAGCCAGCTCAGCGTCCACCATGTGCGCAGGCTTACGGTATGGCTGAGCACCTGCCAGCGTGGTGCAACCATAAGGGCGGCAAACAGGCCGTACAGCACGTAGCGGCCACAGGCCATTTCCAGCGCGCTGAAGTTGCGGATCAGCTCGGGGGCCAGAAAAACCAGCCCCCATAACGCGCCCGCCCCAACACCGCAGGCAATGCCTTTGCCAAGGTTATGCTGTGCGGCTGGGTGGTGCATGGGGTTGGTCGCCTTGGCCGGGGTGTGGGGCCATGCGGCCCGGGCAAATGGTGGGGTGCTCGGGTCCGAGCGGGTTACTGGTGCCTCTTAGCCATAAGTGCGGCTGCGATGCAATTCGTTCGCATATCCTGAGCCTGCATGTGGTGGCTATGGTGCTGTTTAGGTCAGGTGGTGGCAGGTTTTGTAAAAACCCTTTTTGCTTCAGGCGTTCCCGAAGCGCCTGTAGCGGAAGGGGGGCGGCGTTTGGGGGCGCTGGGCAATAGCCTGCGTGACCTGTTTGTGATCGGGGGCCTTGTGGCAGACCGGGTCTGCCGCATCCGCCTTGCCAGCCAGCGCCAGTGCCTGACAGCGGCAGCCCCCCCAGTCTTCCTCCTTGAACGCGCAGGACTGGCAGGGCTCGGGCATCCATTCCGTGCCGCGGAACAGGTTAAAAATGGGGGAATCCTCCCATATGGCGGCAAGACCTGCCTCGCGCACATTGGGGAAGGTGATGTCGGGAATGGTTTCCGCCGCGTGGCAGGGGAGCACCTTGCCTGTGGGGGTAATGTTTAAAAAACGCTGGCCCCAGCCGCCCATGCAGGGTTTGGGCCGGTCCTCGTAATAATCGGGGGTGACAAAATCTATGCTCATGCGCCCTGCCAGCCGGGTGCGGGCTGCGGCTACGGCTTCGGTCGTGGCCTCTATCTGGGCACGGTCGGGCAGGAGAGCATCGCGGTTGAGCAGGCCCCAGCCATAATACTGGGTATGGGCAATTTCCACCCGTCTGGCGCCAAGCTGTTCGGCCAGTTCCAGCATGGCGGGCACACGCTCTGCATTCTGGCGATGGATGACAAAATTGAGCGTGAGCGGCAGACCCTCTGCGGTAATCAGGCGTGCTGCTTCCAGCTTTTTGGCGTGTGCGCCTGCCATGTTGGCAATGCGGTCCGCGCTGGCGGGGTCCACGTCCTGAAAAGAGAGCTGGATATGGTCCAGCCCCGCATCGGCCAGAGCGCGCAGTGTGTCCTGGCGGATCAGTACGCCAGAGGTGATCAGGTTGGAATACAGGCCAGCCTGTGCTGCGTGGCGCACAAGTTCTGGCAGGTCGGGGCGAGCCATTGGCTCCCCGCCAGAAAAATGCACCTGCAACACGCCCATCAGCGCCGCCTCGTCCAGCACACGCTGCCATTCCGTGGTGCTCAGTTCCTGCGTTCTGGGGTCGAGCATAAGCGGGTTGGAACAGTAGGGGCATTGCAGGGGGCAGCGGTGGGTAAGCTCCGCCAGCAGGCTCATGGGGGGAGGGGGCGCACTCATGCGGGCAGCAGCACCTGCTTTGTGGCCAGTTCTGCCACCATGGCCAGAACGTCCTGCGCAATAACGGCGCGGGGGGCGGCAAATTTTTCGGCCAGCAGGTCTATAATGGTGTGGAGCGGGCGCGCGCCATCCACCAGTTGCAGCACTTCGGCGGCAATGGCATCGGCATGAAAAGCGCGCTCGGGGGCCTGAATAAACCAGACCTCCCGCACGCGGTCATAGTGCAGGCGGGTGCCACGCGCAAAGCGTGGCACGGTCGTCTCGCATAAGGTTGGGCCAGTGGCCTCGGTCATGCCTGCGGGCCTGGGCGGAATGCACCGGGGGGAACATGTCCGGGAACCACATAGGCGTAATCCAGTGCGTCCAGCATGGACCACAGCACGTTGCATTTGAACCTGAGCGCGTTGAGCACCGCTGTCTGCTGCTCTGCCGTACGGGCGTGCTCGCGCACATAGGCCAGCGCAAAGGCGGAATCCTGCGGGGCCTGCGTGAGCCGGGGCTTGAAGTAGGCGAGTGTTTCCTCGGTGACAAAATCGTAGTTGCCGAGCATGCCCGCAACCCGCTCGCTGATAATGGTGGGGGAGAACAGCTCGGTCAGGGAAGAGGCAATGGCTTCCAGAATGGAGCGTTCCCGCACGAACTGCACATAGGCTTCCACGGCAAAGCGCGTGCCGGGCAGCAGCCCTTCGAGTGATTCCACATACGCACGGTCCAGCCCGAGGCCATCGGTCAGTTTGAGCCAGCGGGCAACACCGCCCGTGCCGGGCTGTGTGCCATCATGGTCTTCCAGCCTGCGCCGCCATTCACGCCGCAGTTCCGTGGTGGGCAGGCGGGCCAGCAGGGAAGCATCCTTGGCGGGAATACTGGCCTGATAGTAATAGCGGTTCAGCGCCCATGCCTGCACCTGCCCTTTGTTCAGCCTGCCGTCGTGCAAGGCACGGTGGAAGGGGTGCAGGTTGTGGTAGCGCTCGGCGCCAATGGCGCGCAGGGCGGCTTCCAGTTCATCGGGGGTGAGAATACGGTCTGTCATAATCTTACCTTCATGCCATCAAAGGCCACTTCCCAGCCCGCGGCTTCGGCCTGCTGGCGCTCGGTGCTGTCGGCCAGCAGAACAGGGTTGGAATTGTTGATGTGGATGAGGATTTTGCGGGTCACATTCAAATCCGCAAAAGCGCAGAACGTGCCATCGGGCTGATCGGCGAGGGACATATGGCCCATGCGGTGGCCGGTTTTGCTGCCAAGGCCCGCGCGCACCATTTCATCATCCGTCCAGAGCGTGCCGTCAAAAAATACGGCGTCGGCTCCCTGAATGTGGGCGCGCAGTTCATCCGTCATCATCGCGCAGCCGGGAATGAACAGGGCGCGGGCGGTACCATCGGTTATTTCCAACCCGATGGTTTCACCATTCGTCATGATTTCGGCCGGGTTTTCCGCTTTTTCGGCATAAAGGGGGACTTTGCCGGGAACGGAAAACGGGGTGATGCAAAAGCCCGGTGGGTCCAGAGCAATCGGGCGATCAAGCACCATGGGCAGACGGGGCACCAGTGTGCGGTCGAGCGCTGTAAAAATGGGGTTGGCGTCCAGCTGGTCCAGCACCGGCTGCGTTGCATACAGCTCAAACGCCTGCCGCTCGCGCAGGGTGAGCAGGCCGGTAATGGCGTCAATTTCCCCACTGGTCAGCACAACCCCGGCAATGGGGGTGGAGCGCAGGCCGGTGCGCGGGTGCAGGTCGGGGGTCTGGTTGATCTGGGTCCGCAGGTCGGGGGAGGCATTCAGCACGTACCACGACGTGCCATTCCCGCTAACAGCTATGGAGGCCTGTGTGCGGGCGGGGGCTGCGGGGTCACCCGCGCGGGCGCGGCGGCAGGCAGGGGCGTTGGAGTTCCATTGCGGAAAACCGCCACCAGCGGCTGCGCCAAGGACGACAATATCAAGCATACGACGCTTTCTAAACAAAAAAGCCGTCAGGGGGAAAGCCGGTGAGGCACCAACCCGCCTGACGGCTGAGAGAGGGCATGCCCTCTCTTATTTTTTCTGACCGCAGACATAGCTGTTGATTTCTGCGCCCAACGGAATTTCCGTCACTTTCGGTGCGTTCCAGGCCATGATGTTTCTCCTTGGCATTGGGTGTGGTGTGCACAAAACGCAGCCACACATCGCAGGTACGTGCGGTGCGTCAGAGCATGGTTAGTGTGATGAAAAAAAACAAACGTGCAAGGGCTGGTACCGCCATAAGGGGGGAAGGCACGGCCTTATCACGGCAGTGTGATGGCGCATGCCCGCTTTGAGCGGCGCAACTGTTTCATTTTGAAACATATTCAGCCGTTGCAGGGACAGCATACTGCATGGCGCAGCGGGGTATTGCGGCAAGGCCGGTGGCGTGCTCATGCGCCAGTATGCTGGCCAGCCGTGCGTCCAGTGCCGCAGGGGGGACATGGCAAAACCCGGCCGAGGCATAGAATGGCGCGTTCCATGGCACGTTGACAAACGTGGTGAGTGTTACGCGCAGCAATCCCCGCTTCTGTGCTTCTATGCACACGGCGTGCAGCAGGCGGCGGCCCAGCCCCTGGCCCTGTGCCGCCCGCGTGACCGACATTTCCTGAATATGCAGGTCCGGCCCGTAAGGGCGTGCTGTGACAAACCCCAGCAGCGGCCCCGCAGCACTGGCCGCAACCCAGCAGGCTTGTGCTGCTATGCTGGCGGTATGTTCGGCAAGGGGGAGCACATCACCCCCGGCCAGCCAGGCCAGTCCCGGTATGGTGGCAAAGGCCTGTGCGGCGTCGCGCTCCAGTGCTGGCAGGTGCGGGGCATCCGCCAGACAGGCGGGGCGGATGGTGCAGGGCAGGTGGGCACCCGCGGCAGGGTTGCCCGTTGGACCTGTGGGCCTAGCCGGGTGTGTGGGCGCCATTTTCCAGCGTGACAATAAGCGGCACGTGGTCGGACGGGCGCTCCTTGCCGCGTTCCTCCCGGTCGGGCTGTGCTGTTTGCAGGCGTTCGGCCACACGGGGGGAGAGCAGCATGTGGTCGATCCGCAACCCGCTGTCCCGTGGCCATGCTCCGGCCTGATAGTCCCAGAACGTATAGGCCGCACCGTGGGGGTGCAGGGCGCGCAGGGCGTCGGTCAGGCCCAGCCAGCGCAGTTGCCGCCATGCTGCCCGGCTTTGCGGACGCACAAGGGCGTCCTCCGGGGCTAGTGCACCGGGGGCGCAGTCCTCGGGGGTGGGGCAGATGTTGTAATCCCCCGCCAGCACAAAGTCCGTATCCTGCTGCAAAAAACCCTGTGCGCGCGCGGTGAGTGCTGCCAGAAACTCCAGCTTGGAGGCGTACCCCTGCTCCGCGCCGGAATTGCCATTGGGCAGGTACAGGTTGCCCAGCACCAGCCCTTGGGTGCAAACCTCCACATACCGGGCGGCAGGGTCGGTAAAGCCGGGCAGATGCTCGGTTGTGACCGTAAAATCCCCACGGACCAGTGTGGCTACGCCGTTATAGGATTTCTGCCCCACAACGGCGCTGCGGTAGCCTGCCTGTGCAAAAACCTCGGAGGGGAACAGATGCGTCTCGCATTTGATTTCCTGCAACATCAGCACATCGGGCTGTTCGCGCGCCAGCCAGTCCAGCACCAGATCCTGCCGCAGACGCACCGAGTTGATGTTCCATGTCGCGATTTTCATGCGAGGGAAAAGCTCGTGCCGCACCCGCAGGAGGACGCCGCATTGGGGTTGGCCACGGCAAAATGTGCCCCCATCAGCTTGTCCTCAAACATCAGCTCCGCCCCGGCCAGCAGGTCCAGACTTGTCGGGTCCACAACCACCAGTGCGCCGTTTTTTTCTATGCGCACGTCATCAGCGGCCAGCCCGCCGGGCGGGGTGAGGATGAACTGATACTGGAACCCGTTGCACCCCCCTGCTTCCACCGCTACGCGCAGGGCAACCGGGGCTTCCTGCCCGCTGGTGGCACTGGCCTGTTTTTTGGCGATAACGCTGGCAATGCGGTTGGCAGCGGAGTCGGAGACGGAAAAAATGGGGGCTGGCTGTATCATACCCCCATAGATAATCCGCCCGCGTGCAGGTTTGAAGGGGCAAGACGCGTCCAATGGTCAACTTTCCTCCAATAGCCTAAGATCAGGGGGCATGGTTCGTGGGCATTGTGCCGCCCGGACAGGTCAGGAGGTGCGGAATGCTGCAAGCCACACAACGCGATGAGTTGATGCCCTATGCCGTGCAGCCCGGCGAGGGGCGTGGCAGGCGCCTGCACGCGGAGCCCGAATCCCTGACCCGCTCCCCCTGGCAGCGCGACCGGGACAGGGTGGTGCATTCCTCCGGATTCAGGCGTTTGCAGTATAAAACGCAGGTGTTCATCAACCACGAGGGCGATTTTTTCCGCACACGGCTGACCCATTCTCTGGAAGTGGCGCAGGTGGCCCGCTCCATGGCCCGCTACCTGCGGCTGGATGAGGACCTGACCGAGGCCGTGGCCTTGGCGCATGACCTTGGCCACACCCCTTTTGGCCATGCGGGGGAGGACGCACTTGCCGCGCGCATGCAGGAGTATGGCGGGTTTGACCATAACGCGCAGGCGCTGCGGCAGGTCATGCTGCTGGAGCGGCGCTATCTGGCGTTTGATGGCCTGAACCTGACATGGGAGACGCTGGAAGGGCTGGCCAAGCACAATGGCCCCGTGCGCAGGCCATCCGCCAGACTGGCGGAGGTGGATGCGCTGTTCCCGCTGGAACTGGACGATTATGCCTCGGCCGAGGCACAGGTGGCCGCTCTGGCGGATGACATTGCCTACCACGGGCATGATCTGGATGATGGCGTAAAGTCCGGTCTGCTGTCGCTGGATGATCTGGTGGATGTGCCACTGGTCGGGCAGGCTCTGGCCGAAGCCCGCGCACTGGCGGCAGACCTGCCAAAAACCGACACCCGCACCCACCAGCGTATCCGGCACGAAATGGTGCGCCGTGTCATTCATGCTCTGGTGACCGATGTGCTGGTGTGCACACGCGCGCGGCTGGCTGATCTGGCCCCGCGCAGTGTTGAGGATATTCGTGCCGCCAGTGCGCCCGTTGTGGCCTTTGGCCCCGCCATGGATGAGGCCAATAAGGGGATCCGCAAGTTCCTGTTTGCCAAGCTGTACAGGCACTGGCGGGTCAACCGCATGACCCACAAGGCCCGCCACGTCACGGGGGAGCTGTTTTCCACCCTTACGGAGTCGCCCAACCTGTTGCCAGCCGAATGGCAGCAGCGTGTGGGGGATAAAGATAAGGCAGCCGTGCACCGCACCGTGGCGGATTACGTGGCTTCCATGACCGATCGATACGCCATGGAAGAACATAGGCGGTTGACGGACCTGGCCGTTGCAGGCTGATAAACGCGTTTGCTGCACCAATTACGGGGTTGAGTCGTCTATGTCCGAGTGTGTTTTCCAGCGTTACCGTCATCATGTTCTGGCCGTTGTGCGCGAACTGTTGCCCGACGTGGCGGAGGAAACGCTGGCCCGTGTGGAACTGACCCCCACACGTGACCCCGCGCACGGGGACATGGCAACAAACGCCGCCCTGCTGCTGGCCAAGGCTGCGCGCCGCAAACCGGCCGATATTGCGGCTGATCTGGTCAGCGCCCTGCAAAAGGTGGAAGGCATTGCCGCCGTGGCGGCCGCCGGGCCGGGTTTTGTCAACATCACCCTGCAACCCGCCGTGCTGCGGGCAGTGCTGCCCGTGGTGCTGACTGTGGGTGAGGCCTATGGCCAGTCCACAGCAGGCAAGGGGGTGCGGGTGAATGTGGAATACGTATCCGCCAACCCCACCGGCCCCATGCATGTCGGCCATTGCCGTGGTGCCGTGGTGGGCGATGCACTGGCCAATCTTATGGCCAAGGCCGGGTTTGACGTGACCAAGGAATTCTACATCAACGATGCGGGGAATCAGGTCAAGGCGCTGGCATGGGCGGCGTACTGGCGCTACCTGCAGGTGCTGGGCACCAAAGTGACGCAGGACGATTTTTCGGCCCTTGCCCCCGGTGGCCTGCAATATCAGGGCGAGTACCTTATTCCTGTGGGTGAGGCACTGGCAGCGGAGTTTGGCAACAAGCTGGCCGAAGTGGACGTGGACGGAGCACCCCTGCCAGCCCCGGCCGCAACATGGCTGGAAACCGTGCGCGGCTTTGCCGTGACCCATATGCTGGGCGCGATCAAGGAAGACCTCGCAGCCCTTGGCGTGCACCACGATGTGTTTTCGTCCGAGGCCGATGTGCTGGCCCGTGGCGTAACCGATGCCGCCATAGACCAGTTGGCCAAGGCCGACCTGTTGTATAACGGTGTGCTGGAGCCCCCAAAAGGCAAGCTGCCAGAAGACTGGGAGGAGCGCGAACAGCTCCTGTTCCGCTCCACCGGCTTTGGGGATGATGTGGACCGCCCGCTACGCAAGTCGGATGGCACCAACACCTACTTTGCCAACGATATTGGCTACCACATGGACAAGGTCGCCCGTGGCGCACAGGTCATGATTGACGTGTGGGGTGCGGACCATGGCGGTTACGTCAAACGCATGAAGGCCGCCGTAAAGGCCCTTACGGGGGATACCGTACCGCTGGAAGTGCTGCTGTGCCAGATCGTGCATATTCTGCGTGATGGTCAGCCGGTCAAAATGTCCAAGCGTGCAGGCACGTTCGTTACCCTGCGGGACCTGATTGACGAAGTCGGGCGTGACGCCGTGCGCTTTACCATGCTCACCCGCAAGAGCGATGCCCAGATGGAGTTTGATCTGGACCTTGTGGTGGCCCAGCAGCGCGATAACCCCGTGTTTTATGTGCAGTATGCTCATGCCCGCTGCCGCTCCGTGCTGCGCAGTGCCGCAGAAGAAGGGGCTTATGGCGCAGTGGACAACGCAGCCCTTGCCACCGCCACGCTGGACAGCCTGACCTCGGACGCGGAAATGGCTCTGGTGCGCCGTCTGGCTGAATGGCCGCGTATGGTGGAATCCGCGGCCTTTGCGCGGGAGCCGCACCGTATTGCGTTCTATCTGGCCGAACTGGCGGGTGATTTTCATGCGTTGTGGAACCGTGGGCGTGATGATGCGTCCCTGAGGTTCCTGCAGGCCGGTGCGGTGGAAGCCACGCGTGCGCGTCTGGCCCTTGTGGCGGCTACGGCGGCGGTTATCCGCTCCGGCCTTGCGGTGATGGGTGTGGACCCGGTGGAGGAAATGCGCTGATGAGTGAGGATGACCGCCCCAGCTCTACGGTGGAAGAACGGATCAGCCGTGCGCGTGAGCGCATGAGCATGGATTATGACGACAGACCCGCCACGGGCTCGGCAACAGGCAGCAGGCTGATGGATCTGTTCACCAGCTTTCTGGGCAGTGAGTCCGGCACACGGCGGCTGGCCTACGGTGCTGCCGGGCTGGGTGGGCTGCTGGTGCTGGGTATTGGCGGCTGGGCGGTGCTGGGCCACCACCAGAGCGGTATTCCCGTGATGGGGCCACCCCCGGTTGCCATGCGCACCAAGCCGGTTGATCCGGGTGGTATGCAGCTTGATACGCTGGCCCTGCCCGATGCGGAGGCAAACCCGCAGGGGCACCCCGTGCCAGCACCGGAGCAGCCCAACCCCGCAGCGCTTGCCGCCCAGTATGGTGGTCAGCCAGCCCCTGCCTCCCCCGCCGGGGCCACCGCCCCCATAACGGGAGATAGTGCGGGGACCACTCCGGCAGCGGGTGCGACAGCTCCGGCTGCTCCTGCTCCTGCTCCTGCCTCTGCCGCTCCAGCGCCCGGACCCGTGGCGCAGGGGGGCGCGCAGGCCGATGGTGCGGCCCTTAAACCCGTGCCCTCCGCTACCTTGCCCGCGCAGGGGACGGCAGCTCCCGCAGCCGAGGCCGCAGCCCCCGAAGCACTCAAGGAAGCGCCCGTCCCCACGGATGATGCTTCCGATGGGGAGGAAGAGGCTGCTCCTGTCGCCAAACCCGCTGCCAAAAAAGCCGCAACCGTTCCACGTGGCACGGCAGGGGGCAAATATCAGGTCCAACTGGCAGCCCTGCAAACCGAGGCAGAAGCCCAGAAGGAATGGGCACGGCTTAAAACCCGTTACCCAACCCTGTTTGGCGGTGTGACCCCCGCTTTTGTCCGCACCGAGCAGAATAACGCCACGTTCTACCGTCTGCGCGTGCTGGGCTTTGGTGCCGTGGCGGATGCAAAGGATTTCTGCTCTTCGGTGCGTGAGCGTGGTATGGCCTGCATGGTGGTGCGTCCCTGACGCCACCTGTGGAACGCCTGATGCAAACCCAGACTGTGCATCCGGCAGGGGAGGGCACACAGTCCCCTCCTGCCCATCAACCGGCAGACCTGCAAACCACTGCACCGCATGATGCGGTGCAGGACCACGTGCCGCGTGTACCGCTTTTGCGGCTGGAGGGGTTTGAAGGGCCAATGGACCTTCTGCTCGATCTGGCGCGGGCGCAAAAGGTGGATCTCGCCCGGATTTCCATCCTGCAACTGGTCGAACAGTATCTGGCTGTGGTGGAAAATGCCCGCCGTGTCCGGCTGGAACTGGCGGCGGACTGGCTGGTTATGGCCGCGTGGCTGGCATGGCTCAAATCCCGCCTGCTGCTCCCTGCCGATGATGAACTGGCCATGGAGGGGGAGGAAGCCGCCGAACTGTTGCAGGAAAGGCTGATAGAACTGGCCTGTATGGGCGAGCTGGCCCGCTGGCTGGATGTGCGGCCCCGCCTTGGGCGTGATGTGTTTGCCCGTGGCCTGCCCGAAAGTCTGGTGGAGGTGGACCGTTCCGGTCTGGCGCTGGATATGGCCCAGCTTATGCGGGCTTACCTTGCCTGTGTCAGGCGCACCGCACGCAGGCGGATTTACGCTCCCCGCACGATCCGGTTCTGGACTGTGCAGGATGCGCTGAGCAGGCTGACCCGCCTGCTGGGTGAAACCCCACCGGGCTGGAGCACGCTGGACGCTTTTCTGCCCGACAGCCTGCCCGGTCAGGCGGAGGGGGAGGATGCCTTGCGCCAGCGCCGCGCCGCCATGGCTGGTACCCTGATCGCAGGGCTGGAACTGGCCAAGACCGGGCGGCTTGAACTGCGGCAGGATGAAATCTTTGGCCAGATCATGCTCCGCCCGCATGAGCAGGCAGAGACCACAGACCCGCAGCCCGAAGCGGAGGAAGACCCCATCCCCGCAGAGGACGCCACGCCTGGGCACACCAGAGATAGGCACATCAGAGAAAAGAAGCAGGACGCATGACCACCCCCGCCCCCCTGACTGTGCCGGATGAGGCCGTAAGGCTGGCCGAAGCCCTTATTTTTGCCTCGACCGAACCCGTGAGTGCCCGCCGTCTGGCAGACCTGCTGGAAGGCAGGCAGATCATGCCCACGGAGGAGGAAGACCTGGGGGCTTTTGTGGCGGCCGTTCTGGCCGAACTGTGCCGCCGTTACGAGGGCAGGGGCGTGTTCCCCGTAGAAGTAGCCGGTGGCTGGCAGTTCCGTACCGCCCCCGATCTGGCGCCACTGTTAACCCGCGTGCTGGAGCGGCCAAGGCGGCTGCCCCGCGCGGTGATGGAAACACTGGCCATTATTGCCTACCACCAGCCCTGCACCCGTGTGGAAATAGAAGAAATTCGAGGCGTAAGCCTTGGGCAGAATGTGCTTGATACCCTGATCGAAGCGGAACTGATTGCCCCGCGTGGTCGCAAGGAGGTACCGGGCAGGCCGGTCCTGTGGGGCACCACGGCTGATTTTCTGCGCCATTTTGGCCTGCGTGCACTCTCCGACATGCCACGGCGTGAGGAGCTTATGGTAGATGTGCCCCAAAATCCGGGGGAGGGCGGGCTGCCTCAGTCGGCTATGGCGTTTCAGGCCGCGGGGCAGGAGTCTGATGAGGGCGCGCACTCTCCGGGTGATACCCCGGAGCAGGCCGGGGAAGAGACAGAAGTTCGGCCTGCACCCGGCACGGCAGATGAGCAGGTTGCACAGGTTGCGGTTCCCGCCCCCGATGGTCCGTGATAGAGATGCACGCCCTGACTGTGTTGCAGGACTATGTTGTGGGGTGCATGGGGTGGGCGTGAACGGGGCTTGGTATGTTTGATTTTGCATGGTCGGAATTCGCCCTGATCGGCGCGGTGGCTCTGGTTGTTATTGGCCCCAAGGACCTGCCGGTTGCTATTCGCGGGCTTGCAAAAGGCATTAAAAAAGCCCGTGCGCTGGCCAGCGAGTTCCAGTCCCAGCTTGATGAGGTGGTGCGCGAGGCTGACCTGTCCGAGGTGAGCGGGCATGTGCGGGACCTGAAAAACCTGAACGTGCGTGGCCGGATCATGAAGGCGCTGGATGGCGATGGCAGCCTGAACAGGGCTGTATCCGCCCCGCCGGTAACCGAGCGTTTTGTCCCCTCCGGCCCCAGAGCGCTGGATGCCATACCCCGCTCGGCAAGCCCCGCCCCCGCAACAGCGGACTACGCCACCACGCCTATGGGCCATGAGCACTACGGCTCCGCCCCGGCATGGCAGGAGAGTGTGCAGGACCGGCAGGTGGACAGTGCCCCTCCCGAACTGCCCCCCATTATCGTGCGCCGCATCCTGCGTGAGCAGGACCGGCTGCATCCACCTGCCATCCTCCCTCCCGTGCGGCTTATGCATGCAGGCCATAGCGTGGCCCCCGGCGTTATTGCCGGGCTGGAGGACCAGCCCGGTGGTACGGAGCAGACCGTTGCATCACCCTCCACGCCAGAGCAGCCCGCACCAGCGGGCGCGGAGCCAGCGGAGGAAGAGGCAGAGAATAGAACGCAGGCCGTTACGGCAGCACATGGACCCGCCAGCACGACAACGGACCCGCAGGTATGAGCGATAACGCCCCTCATCAGGAAGACCCGATCCACGATCAGCCCATGCCTCTGCTGGAGCATCTGCTGGAGCTGCGCCGCCGCCTGCTGTGGTCGGGGGCGGCGTTTATTGTGTGCTTTGCCCTGTGCTATCATTACGCGGGTGATATTTACCTCTTTCTGGCCCGTCCGTTAGGCGAGATCATGCGCCAGCGGGGGGAACAGCCCCATCTGATTTATACCGCACTGTACGAGGCGTTTTTTACCTATATCCGGGTGGCCCTGTTCGGGGCGGCGTTTTTGTCTTTTCCCATCGTGGCCATACAGGCGTGGATGTTTATTGCGCCGGGGCTTTACCGCTCGGAAAAACGGGCTTTTGCGCCGTTCCTAATCGCAACGCCTGTGCTGTTCGTGGCCGGGGCAGCGCTGGCGTATTACTTTATTTTCCCTGTGGCATGGCGGTTTTTTGTGTCGTTCCAGACGCCGGGTGCGGGGGGCGATCAGGTACAGATCGAACTTCAGGCCAAGGTGTCGGAATATCTGTCTCTGGTCATGAAGATGATCATGGCGTTTGGCATTGCATTCGAACTGCCGGTGGTGCTCAGCCTGCTTGCCCGTGTGGGTATTGTGACCTCCGCCATGCTGCGCAAGTTCCGCCGCTACGCCATTGTAGGCGCGTTTGTGCTTGGGGCCATTTTTATGCCGCCCGACCCCATTACCCAGTTCGGTCTGGCTGTGCCGCTGGTGTTGCTTTACGAAATTTCCATTCTGTGTGCCCGCCTGATCGAGCCTAAACGGCCGCTGGCGGATACGACCAACCCCGAGCAGGAGGTTCCCTGATCCATGCATGACATCCGCGCCCTAAGAGCCGACCCCACGGCGTTTGATGCAGATCTGGCGCGCCGGGGCATGGCCCCCGTCTCTGCGCAGCTTCTTGCATGGGATGAGGAAAAACGGCAGGCCCAGACCCTTTTGCAGGACAAGCAGACCCGCAGCAAAACCCTTGCGCGGGAGATAGGCACCCTCAAACGCACAGGGGGAGACACAGCCGGGCTGGAAGCCGAGGGCGCTTGCCTGCGCACGGACATGGAAGGGCTGAAGGAGACGGTGGACACTCTGGGCAACCAGACCACCAGCCTGCTGGCCACCCTGCCCAACCGGCTGGACCCGAGCGTGCCTGATGGCCCGGATGAAACCGCAAATGTGGTGGTGCAGACATGGGGCACCAGACCCGACTTTGCTTTTGCCCCCAAACAGCATTTTGAGTTGGGCGAGGCTCTGGGCCAGATGGATTTTGCCACGGCGGCCAAGCTTTCGGGCTCGCGCTTTGTGGTGCTGCGTGGCGCACTGGCACGGCTGGAGCGCGCTCTGGGCCAGTTCATGCTCGACCTGCACACCACGGAGCATGGCTACACGGAAACACAGGTGCCCGTGCTGGTGAATGATGATGCCATGTACGGCACCGACAAGCTGCCCAAGTTTGCCGACCAGTCCTTTAGAACGGAGGATGGTCGCTGGCTTATTCCCACAGCCGAAGTGCCGCTGAGTGCTTCGGTCGCGGGGGATATTGTGGATGGCTCCGCCCTGCCCATGCGCCTGACCGCACTCAGCCAGTGCTTCCGTAGCGAGGCCGGGGCCTCCGGGCGGGACGTGCGCGGCATGCTGCGCCAGCACCAGTTTGAAAAAGTGGAAATGGTCAGCGTGACCACGCCGGAGGAGAGTGACGCCGAACACGAGCGCATGACCCGCTGTGCAGAGGTAGTGCTGGAAAAACTGAACATTTCCTACCGTCGCATGCTGCTGTGCGCGGGGGATACGGGGTTTGGCGCGGCCAAGACGTTTGACCTTGAAGCCTGGCTGCCGGGGCAGGACGCCTGGCGCGAGATTTCGTCATGCTCCAACACGCGCGACTTTCAGGCCCGCCGCATGAATGCACGCTACCGTGCGCAGGCCGGTAGCGCCCCCGCGTTTGTGCATACCCTCAATGGCTCCGGGCTGGCTGTAGGGCGTACCTTAATTGCCGTGATGGAAAACTACCAGAACGAGGATGGGTCCATAACCGTGCCGGAGGTTCTGCGCCCCTATATGGGTGGTCTTGAGCGCATTGCATAACGTCTGGCGTGCCACCCCTGCTTCGGGTTTGTGGGGATGACCCATAAACCCCTGCTGCTGTTGGGCATTGCCATTGTGGCGGAAGTGATTGGCACGGCCTGTCTTGCCGCGTCTCAGGGGTTTGCGCGCTGGCTGCCTGCGACCATCAGCCTGCTGGCTTATGGGTGTGCGTTTTACTTCCTGTCCATCCCGCTCAAAACCCTGCCTGCAGGCGTTGTGTACGCCTTGTGGTCGGGCGTTGGCATTGTGCTGATCTCGGTTATTGGCGCGGTGTTTTTAAAACAGACGCTTGATGCCCCGGCCATTGCAGGCATCGCGCTTATTCTGGCCGGTGTGGTGGTCATCAACCTGTTTTCCTCCACCACGCATTAAGCCTTCCGCAGCTTTGCTGGCAGGGGCTTGGTGCAGGCCGGAGCCGTGCCGCCGCTCTCAGGGTTTGGGGGTTATGGTGCGGAGCACCAGTCCCTGTGTCAGAATCTGGGGGAGCACCACGGCATCACCCTGTGCGGGCACAAACAGATAAAACGGCACACCGTCGCGCCCATGCGCGTGCAGAAAAGCCGTTATGGCCGGGTCTCGCCGGGTCCAGTCCCCGCGCAGGACCGTTACGCCGTAGCGGGTCATGGCGGCTTTTGTGGCATCGGTGTTCAGGGCCACGCGCTCGTTCACTAGGCAGGTAATGCACCATGCCGCTGTCATATCCACAAACACGGGTTTACCGGCGGCATGCAGGGCGTCCAGCCGCTTTTGCGAAAAAGCCTCTGTCCCGCTGGGTAAAGCCTGCACCGTGCCGGGCTGCTGTGCCGCCTGCTGTTGCAGGGCAGGGAGCAGCGCCATGGCCCCCAGCAGCCCCAGCAGGGCCACACCATACAGGGCCGTGCAACTCCGGCTGTGGCCCATGTGGCGCTGGCGCTTTTGGGCAATGCCATACACCCATGCAGCAAACGCCAGACACACCATGCCCGAACACAGCAGCAATACTGTTGTGGCGCCTCCCTCTACCGTGGCAACCCAGAGCAGCCACACGCAGGTCCCGAGCAGGGGGAAGGCCAGAAACTGGCGTAAATAGTCCATCCATGCACCGGGGCGCGGCAGGTGGCTGGCCAGTGCGGGGCTAAAGGCCAGCAGCACGTAGGGGGCTGCCAGCCCAACGCCAAGGGCCGCAAACACCACCAGCCCGGTAAGCGGCGGGCCTGCAAGGGCTCCAGCAATGGCAACCCCCATGAACGGGGCCGTGCAGGGGGAGGCCACAACCACAGCCAGCAGGCCGGTCAGCACATCATGCGCAAGCCCGTGTTGGCGGGGGGCGGCATTGCCCAGAGCGGGGGGGAGAAAGGCAAATACATCCAGCAGGTTGAGCGCCATGGCAAACAGCAGCCAGGTGATCATGCTCACAAACACGGTGGACTGGAACTGGAACCCCCAACCCGTAGCACTCCCCCCAACCCGCAGCGCCATGACCAGTGCGCCAAGGGCTGTAAAACCTGCAATAACCCCGGCAGCGTACGCTATGGCACTCTGTTTTTGGTGCTTGCGCTCGCTTTGGCCCATACGGGCCACGGCCAGCGCCTTCATCGCCAGAATGGGAAAAACACAGGGCATCAGGTTCAGCACCAGCCCGCCCAGTAACCCCAGTACGATAAAGCGGAGCAGGTCGCCCGTTGTGTTGCCACCCTCAGCCAGTGCGTTACCTGTAGGGGCGGCTGTGTCGGGGGCGGGGCTGGCCTGACTGGCGGCACCTTGCTCTTCGGGCAGTGTGGGGGTGGGTTGGGGTGTGCCTGATGGTGGAGTTGCCGCCGGTATTGCGCGTGGCATTCCACCCAAGGCAGCGGTCTGTGCCGGGGCTGGTGCCTCCGCCTGTGGGGTGGCCTGTATGCTCAGGGCGCGTTCGGCTCCGTCTGGTGCCTGCAGGACCAGAATACCCGCCAGAGGCCTGTTGCTGGCAAAACCTGTTGTGGGTTCAAGGCGGAGGGACAGCCCATTGGCATCAAATGTCAGGGCCTGTGGTGCGGCTTCGGCAATCTGCCCGCGTTCTTGGGGCATGAACCACGCATTCCCCACGGATTGCCGGTTCAGGCCGGGTGCCAGCACATGCAGGACACCGTCAGGGCTGACTGTAACCGGGTAGGGGGAAGGCACAGGCGTATGCTGGGCCGCCTGCACAAAAAGAGATGCCTGAGCAGAGGCCAGCGGAGCCCCTGTGGGCAGGGTCAGGGTAAACGTACCGTCTTCGGGAATGCAGGACTGCTCGCATACAAGCCAGCTTGCCTGCGCGTTCAGGGTTGTCCAGCCATGGACGTCTGCCGTGCTGGATTGCAGGTGCAGCGTAACCGGCAGCACAACATCCCCCGTATAGGCGTAGGACATAAGGGAGGCATCCCTTATGCGCTGGGGGGTGGGCCAGATAATGGTCTGGGCGGTGCCCTGTAATGCGCCCGATGCGGTGACGCTCAGGCTGGCAGGGTCCCCCGCATCTCCGGGGTTGAGCCAGTATGTGTGCCATCCGGGCCTGAGTTGCAGGCGCAGGGCAACATGGAGCGGGGCAGTGGCGCTGGCGGTGCTGGCGTCCGTAATCAGGGTGGCGGTGCTGTGGGCACTGACCACAGGCGCACTCTGCGCAGCCTGTGCGGCATGGGGCAGGCTGCCGGTGCAGGCCAGTGCTACCCCCAGTAGTCCAGCCAGCCCCGTTGCCAGTCCTCCCGCCAGTCCTCCCGCCAGCCGTGCCACCCGTTCAGAACCACGCAAAAACAGGGGACGGGGTGCATGCGTGCTGGCAGCCGCTGGTGCGGAGCACGCAACCTTGGGGGCAGGAGGGTGGGTGGCAGAGCGGCGCATCAACGTCAGCTTTCAGCACAGGTATGGGTCCAGAGGGCCAGCATACGCAAAGCCTGGCTGTGTGGGAAATGGATCGTGTGCCCGCCGCCGGATTAATGCCCGGAGTCGGCTGCTGCACCGGGCTGGAGCACAAACAGGCGTGAGCAGTAGGGACACACCGTCTGGTGCCCACCGATCCTGAGCCAGACGCGCGGATGGCCCAACTGGCCCAGCCCGCCATCGCAGGCAATTTTGCGCTGATCGACCAGAATGGTTTCCACATGCCCCAGACGGGGGCGGGGGATGGGGTTTGCCGGTTGGATAAGCATGGATTCAAAAAGCCTCGTATCAGGTTGGCAGGTACGGGTGTGGCGCAAAGTCTGGGAGGATGATACGCATTGTAGCCGTGGTTGTGCAGCAGGCATCTTTTCCCATACGCGTGAGCAAAGGCGTGCTTCGGCGCTGGAGCAGGGCTTTGCCCCTGTTCGCATGTGGGCTGACTCTGCTTGGAGGCTGCGCCAGTGTGCCACCCCCCGCACCTGTTCCTCCCCCCCGGTATGCCGCCGCTGCCCGCCTTGTTCCGCCTGATGGGGTGATGACCCTGCACGATGGTGCGGCCATACCCGTGCGGGTGTGGCAGGCCCATGGGCGTGAACGCGCGGTTGTGCTGGCCCTGCATGGGTTTAATGACAGCAGGGACGCATGGGAGTCTTCCGCCCCGGCTCTGGCAGCGCAGGGGATTACGCTTGTCGCCCCCGACATACGTGGCTTTGGGGCGGCTCCCCTGCGTGGGGGCTGGGCAGGAAGTGCCCAACTGGTTGCCGATGCGCGTGAGGAGGAAGCACAGACCCGCCAGACCCACCCCAACGTGCCGCTTTACCTTATGGGGGAGAGCATGGGGGGCGCTGTGCTGATGCTGCTCATGTCCGGCCCGGATGCTCCCAAGGTCGCGGGGACCATACTGCTGGCCCCCGCTGTGTGGGACCTTGGAGTGGGGGCGGATATTCCTCTGGATGTTCTAGCCACATTTTTTCCCAAGCGTTTTGTAACGGGGCACGAACTGCCGGTGCATGTTGTGGCCAGCGACAACCCCGCAGCCCTTATCCGCCTGTATTATGACCCGCTCACCCTGCGCCAGACCCGGCTGGAAGCCCTGCGCGGGCTGGTGGCCCTCATGCGCAGCGCAGCGGGTGCGGCACCAGAGGTGCGTGGCCCCGTCTTGTGCCTGTATGGAGATCAGGACCAGTTTGTGCCTCCGCAGGCCATGGCGCAGGCATGGGGGAAACTGCCGCCGTCAGCCCGGCTGGACCTGATAACCGGAGGGCACCACCTGCTGCTGCGTGACCGGCGCGGCGCGCGGGCGCAGGGGGATATTGCCAGCTGGATCAACCAGCCAGAACGTTTTTTGCCATCGGGGGGCGATATAACCGCCGCCGTATGGCTGGCGCAGGAGCAGGGCGCCAGTGGGCTGGGTGGGCGCAGCCCGGCATGGTTCCTGCCTGCCAGACTGGATGGTGTTGTTCCTCCCTAAGTTCTGTGGTGGCGCCTTGCAGGGGTTATTCTGCCGGTGCTGGCCTGTTCGGGCGGATATGAAAGATAAAGGCTTGGCAACGCCCCCCGCTTTAGGTTAGGAGATGGGCCAACGGACCCGTAGCTCAGCTGGATAGAGCGTTGCCCTCCGAAGGCAAAGGTCACGCGTTCGAATCGCGTCGGGTCCACCATTTCCCTGTAAAAATAGCCAGAAACTGCGGTTTATAGGCCGGGTTAGACACTTTCCCGTTTTGGGTTAGACCCATCCGGGCTGTTCTCCCCTGTTTATGCTGCGGGTAAGTGCTTCTCGCGCGCGGACAGACTGTTTATTCTCGGCCATTCATGCCAGATTGCGCGTGGTATTCAGGACAGCTTTTTTACAAACGGTGGATAAAGGGCGCGGCAGTGGTGATGAAGCGGAAACTTTTTGTTGTGGCATCCTGCCTGTTTATTGCATCAGTCGCTGCGTTCCTGCCTGCCGTCAGCGCCCAGGCGGCTTCTGTGCCCCGATCGCCCTATGCCGCCAATGATGGTGAGAGCACATTGTGTGTGTCCGGCCCGGTTTACATTATTGATGTGCATGTGGTGGTGACCGTGAACGATGTGGAACACACAATCAGCACTGCGGCGTCTGAGGTGTGCTCGGTTAATCCTGCCAATTTTTCCGATGTTGTGGTGCAGGGCGCACCGCCGCAGGGGGGGGCGCCGCTGGAGGTCAGTAAAAAAGTCGGGGTGGAGGGCACAATCCGCCTGAATGGTCGCACGGCAACGCTGGAGACCAATGTGTACCTGCCTACTAACGGGGGCGGTGCCCAGTGTGCCAACAGTCAGCCGGGGGATGGCAGCCCGCCGTGCAAAAGCAGCGCCCTTGGGGTTAACCTTGCCAAAACATGGATCTTTACGCGCAACACATGGCGTGATTTTTACGTAGGACCAGATGATAACGGCAACCCGGTCAAGGTGCTTGTGCGTCTGTCCGATGGTCCGGTGAACTAACGCGGTCACCATGTACGCAGCAGGTGCCGGTGTGGGTAAGACCAGCCTACCCCCCGTTGTGGTCTGGTTCCGCGATGACCTGCGACTGGCCGACAACCTTGCCCTGACCAACGCCGTGCGGAGCGGCCAGCCCCTGTGGTGTGTATATGTGCGCCCTGCTGGCGCGGCCTGCACAACGGCTCTGGACTGGTGGCAGACCCGGAGTGTGCAGGCGCTGGACCATGCCTTGCGCGCATATGGTGGCCGCCTGCATCTGTTTGTGGGGCAGGCGGAGCAGATTCTGCCTGATCTGGTGCGTGAAGGCGGGTGTACGCAGGTGTTCTGGAACCGTCGTTACGACCCGGCGGGTAAAGCGACGGATACCCGGCTCAAGGCCCAGCTTAAACAGATGGGTGTGGTGGTGCACAGTACGCCGGGCAGCCTGCTGCATGAGCCATGGACCGTGCGGAGCAAGGCCGGGCAGCCTTTTCAGGTCTTTGGTGCATTCTGGCGTGCGGCCAGTGCTACGGCCCATTACCCGGCCCCCTTGCCGGTTCCCCCAAGTATGGCGTTTGCACCATGCACGGCTTTGCCAGACGCACAGATATTGCCCGATGCCGCGGTGCAGAACCTGCCGGGCTGGGCGGAGGCCATGCAGCCCTACCATGCTTTTGCCGAGCAGGACGCGTATGCGCAACTGCATGACTTTATGGCCCATGCCCTGCAAAACTATGCACAGGACAGGGATTTTCCCAGCAGGGATGCAACGTCCGAGCTTTCTCCCTTTTTGCGCACGGGCCAGATAACACCCGCACAGATCTGGCACGCCGTGGCGGCGGCAGATGCGCAGGATGGAGGGGCTAAATTTCTCTCCGAAATCGGGTGGCGGGAATTTGCGTGGTCCTTGCTATGGGAACACCCGGATATGAGCACACGCAACCTCAGGCCCGAGTTTGATACAATGCCATGGCGGGTAGACCCTAAGGGGCTGGAATGCTGGCAAAAGGGGCGCACGGGTTACCCGCTGGTTGATGCGGGCATGCGTCAGCTCTGGCAGACAGGTCTTATGCACAACCGGGTGCGTATGGTTGTGGCGTCCTTTCTGGTCAAACACCTGCTGATTGACTGGCGCGAGGGCGAACGCTGGTTTGCCCATACGCTGGTGGATCATGACCCCGCAAGCAACCCTATGAACTGGCAATGGAATGCCGGGACCGGGGTGGAATCGGCACCTTTTTTCCGGATTATGAACCCCATCCTGCAATCGCAGAAATTCGACCCCGATGGGGTGTATATCCGGACATGGGTGCCCGAACTGGCGGGGCTGCATGGTCCGGATATTCATACCCCATGGCAGGCAACCCTGTTGCAGCCGACCGGCTACCCCAGCCCCATTGTGGACCATGGCGTGGCGCGCGCACGGGCACTGGCGGCATGGAACGCGCAAAAAAGCGGGATATGAACAAGGTCCGTACTGGTCTTGTGCCTGACTTACCCGGGGAGTGAAGGGTAAAAGCCTGATTTTTTGAAAATATGGTGAAGAAAATAATTTTTTTGACGGGCATCAAGGCCAAAGGCTTCGGTTTGCGTTTGTCATGACAGGACAGAACAAACCATGGAGCAGATACATGACCCGCGTAGCAGGAAAAGTCGCCATTGTGACAGGGGCCGCCAACGGTATTGGCAAGGCCACCGCAATTCTGCTGGCCAAGGAAGGTGCCAGGGTTGTCGTCGCCGATTTGCAGGAAGAAGCGGGGCACAACACGGTAGCCGAAATCAAGGCCGCCGGGGGCGAGGCCCTTTTTGTCAAACTCAACGTTACGCAGGAAGCGGACTGGCAGAATGCCGTAAATCTGGCCGAGCAGACTTTTGGCAAACTGGATATTGCGGTCAACAATGCCGGTATCGCCTATAATGGCACGGTGGAAAGCACGAGCCTGGAAGACTGGCAGCGTGTGCAGTCCATCAACCTCAATGGTGTGTTCCTTGGCACCAAATATGCGGTTGAAGCCATGAAAAAAGCGGGGGGCGGGTCCATTATCAACCTGTCCTCCATTGAAGGGCTGGTCGGCGACCCCACCCTTGCAGCCTATAACGCCAGCAAGGGCGGCGTGCGCCTGTTTACCAAATCCGCCGCATTGCACTGTGCCAAGTCGGGCTACAGGATTCGGGTCAATTCCGTGCATCCGGGCTATATCTGGACCCCCATGGTGCAGGGGCTGACCAAGGATGCAGCAGACGCACGCCAGAAGCTGGTGGACCTGCACCCGCTTGGTCATCTGGGTGAACCGGACGATATTGCTTACGGTATTCTGTATCTGGCGTCTGACGAATCCAAGTTCATGACCGGGAGCGAACTGGTGATTGATGGTGGTTACACGGCCCAGTAAACCATTTTGCACCCCCGGTGCCTGAACGGGCCGGGGGCAACAAAAAAAGCCTCCCGCACAGTGCTGCGGGAGGCTTTTTTTGTGGTCTGCCCGCAATGGGGCAGCGGCTTATGGCAGCGGGTGGGCGGCGTTAAGCGTATTGCGTTCTTCCAGAATCTGGCCCGGCTGGAAGGGGGTTGCCCGTGCGTTCTTGATTTCGTCCGCAGTAAAGGCCGGGGCGGAGGCATCGCCCGACAGGGCGGAAACATAGCTCAGCAGTGCTGCAAGATCATCATCCGACATGGCGGCCATGGAGGGCATGTAGCCCATATAGGACATGCCACCAACCTTCAGGCTGCCTGCCAGACCGTTGAGCATGACGTGAATGACGTAGGTTTTGCCCTCGGGGGTGGCTGCAATCTGGTTGATACGGCCTTTAAGCGGAGGGAACTGCCCGGGCACGCCGCTGCCGGTGCTCTGGTGGCACATGGCGCAGTGTGTTGCGAACAGTTGCGCACCATCGGCTGCTGCGTGTGCGTTCCCTGCAAGGCCAGACAGGCCCGCAGTCGCTGCCAGCACAGCCAGAATGGTTTTTTTCATGAAAAGCTCCTGCTCAATCGTTCGGTTGCGCAATAATTATACACGGGTTTGACCGTATCTCAACTCCCCTTGCGCACAGACCCGCGTACGGATGGGGCAAGGATAAAGTTGCCGTTGGGCTGGCTTCCTGTCATTCAGGCGTCATGACGAAAGACAAGGACTTTGAGATCTTTTTAGCCACCGTGCCGGGGCTGGAATCCGTGTTGTGCGCGGAGGTGCGGCTTAAAGGGTTCAGGCAGCCCGTGGCCGTGCCCGGCGGGGTTGTTATCCGCGGCGGGTGGCCGGAGGTCTGGCGCGCAAACCTGTGGGTGCGTGGGAGCAGCCGGGTTCTGGCGCGCATAGCGTCTTTTCCTGCTCTGCATCTGTCCCAGCTCGACCGGCGCGCGCGGCAGGTTGCGTGGCAGGACGTTCTGCGCCCGGATGTGCCCTTTCGGGTGGAGGCAAGCTGTGCGGGCTCACGCGTGTACCATGCCGGTGCTGCGGCTGAACGCATAGGCAAAGCCATTACCCAGACGCTGGGTGCCACACAGGCGGATGACGCGCCGGTGCTGGTGCGTGCGCGGATTGAGCAGAATATCTGCACCATAAGCGTGGATACATCGGGCGATCTGCTGCACAGGCGCGGCTACAAACAGGCGATTAACCGCGCCCCCCTGCGGGAGACAATGGCGGCCCTGTTCCTGCGCCAGTGTGGCTATAACGGGCAGGAGCCAGTGCTGGACCCCATGTGTGGCTCGGGTACGTTTGTGATTGAGGCCGCCGAAATTGCCGCCCGCCTTAACCCCGGCCGGGCGCGCCATTTTGCCTTTGAACAACTGGCGACCTTTGATGCGCAGGCATGGCAGCAGATGCGCGCGGTTAAAAGCGAACGCACACCGTCGGTCCATTTTTATGGGAGCGACCGGGATGCGGGCGCCATAACCATGAGCCGCGCCAACGCCGAACGCGCGGGTGTGCAGGACTACATAACCTTTGCACAGACCCCAATCAGCGCCCTGCGGCCACCACCGGGGCCTGCGGGGCTGGTTATTGCCAACCCACCCTATGGCACCCGCATCGGGGACAAGCAGAGCCTGCTCCCCCTTTACAGTGCGTTTGGGCAGACCATGCTGGCGCATTTTCCGGGCTGGCGTGTGGCTATTGTCACGACCGAGGCAAAACTTGCCCACGGGACCGGCCTGCCATTTTTGCCGCCCGAAGCCCCCGTGCCCCATGGGGGGCTGCGTGTTTCGTTGTACCAGACCGCACCGTTGCCATAGGGGATGGTGTGGTAGGGGTGCGGGCATGACGGACATGCCCGCACTCCCCCTTTATTTCCCGCACCCTGCTTTATAAAAAGAAGCCCGATCAGCAGGTGAGCCAGGGGTAAGGTGCCAGAAAATGAGTGTGACATGGGGCGATTTTCAGGCCGTTGTGCAGTTATCGGCTGGTCTTAACGTGGCTATTCTCAGCTTTGTGGACATCAGCCTGCCCGCCATCAAGGAGCGGCGGCGCGTGTTTGCCAAGGCGCGGCAGGAACTCGATATTCATCGTAAAAACCCCAATAAGCGTACCGAAGCCGAAATCAAGGAACACGCCGCCGCCGTGGATGATGTGGACCGCAAGCTGTTCGACCTGTGGCGGGAGACATCGGCGTTTGAAAGTGTTGAGGACTCCTTGCTCAAATCAACCGGCGTACTCGGGTTTTGTGGCGCGGTGCTGAGCATAGGGCTGCTGTGGTATTCCGCCCTGCATTATGATGCCCCCATCCTGTTTACAGGGGAACTGCTGACCGTCATTTCGTTCGGCTCCCTGCTGGGTGCGTTTCTGATCAATTATTTCACGGCATCCAAGGCGTCCCAGTATGCCAGGCGGTGTAATGATCTGCGCACCCATATGCGCCTGCATCTTTAGGAATAAAACCTGAAAGATGGTGATAGAACAAGCAATTCTGTAGAATGGGTGCCGTAGGGCAGCCGGTGGCCAGAGCCGCGCAGAGCCGCGCGGAGCGGGTGGAGCATGACGCGTATGAGCGGAGTTGCTCATATGTGAACGGGGCGGGAAAAAAGAGCATCGGGTGGTGACTGATCGTAAAAATCCACTCTCATTGTCATGGTGCCGACGGGTGTCACAAAATGTGGCTGCTGCGGCAGGATCAGACCGGGGGTGAGTGGTGTCAGCAGGAGTTCGGATGGCGGGTCGAGGTAAGTGAGCTTCAGGGCTCCTTCAAGCACCCGGATCACTCCCCACACACCTGCTCTGGTATTATGGCGCGTGCGCAAGGCGGCAGGCAGCGTGTCCTGATCGAACACGGGTGTGGAACGATATGGCTCGACTTCGGTCATGGGCGTGACTTTTCTGAAGTGTTTTGCGTCAGGGCACTGTGTTGTGTTGGGGTACAGCACGTCTGGCGTAAAAAGAGAGGGCAAATTGCAGACTTCTGGCAATGTTGGCCGCCTTGTCCTGAAGAGTGGCGGCAACATCTGCTGGCATGTGTGTGGATGTGGTCTCGCGCCACAGGGCCAGCCACCGATCGAACAGTTCTGGCGTGATCCTGTCACGGAACTGCATATGCGCCGGTACTGGCTGGCCTTTGTAGCGCCCGGTACCCAGCATGACGGAAGACCAGAAAGCCGTTAGTGTCTGCAGGTGCTCCGGCCAGTCGGTCACGACATCTTCAAAAATGGGGCCGAGGTCAGGATCGGCCCGGACACGCGTGTAAAAGGCTTCGACAAGCATCGTCAGCCCGTCTTCGTTCAGTGGCGGTCTGCTCATGACATGGGCCTCCTTAACTGGGTGTTGAGCATATTCTATCTGATGCGACTGGCAGAAAGGTTGCGCCAGCGCAAACCCGGCAGGGCAAGAATGCACTAGAAATGCGGTTTGACTGATAAAAATGGCAACTTTCCCAAGGAGGAATGGATGGACGAGCTGGCAATCGCCCGAGCACTGCATGTGATTGGGGTCGTGATCTGGATTGGCGGGGTCTCAATGGCCACCACAGCGGCTTTGCCTGCCCTGCGTCATGGTGTGTTCGGGCCTGACAGACTTGCGGCTTTTCAGGCTTTTGAGCGCCGTTTTGTGTGGCAGGCGCGCAGTGCTGTGGTGCTTGTCGGGCTGAGCGGGCTTTTTATGGTCATGAAAATGGACCTCTGGTCCCGTTTTTCTGAACCCGGTTTCTGGTGGATGCACGCTATGGTGGGGCTGTGGCTGGTTTTTGCCCTTGTTCTGTTTGTTGCGGAGCCTCTTGTTCTCCACCGGCATTTTAACGTCTGGGCAAAGCGCGACCCGGAGGCTGCTTTTGCCGTCCTGCAACGCGTGCATGCTGTACTGCTGGTGCTGGGTCTTGTGACCATTTTTGGTGCCGTGGCAGGCAGTCATGGCTGGTCACTGTTCTGATCGTGCGCATGGCAGGAATACCCTGCGCGGCATAAGGGGTGTAAAGGTCATGGCATGTCTGAGCAAAAAACGCGTCCAGAGGATACGGCCAAGGCCATTTGCGCACTTGATCTGGTGAAGGGACTGCCGTCCGGGGTCAAGGCGCATGTTATCTCTTTGGCGCGGGTTGATGTTTTACCGGGTGGGGTCAGTGTTCTCACGCAGGGGGCGCAGGCGCAGCGTGCCTATGCGGTGCTTGTGGGGGCTGTGCGTATCCGCCAGATCGGGAGCGATGGCGCGCAGGCACTGATGCGCATGATTGCGCCGGGGGAAATGTTTGGCACCGTCGCGCTGTTTACCGAAGGGTATTACCCGGCGGACGCTGAAACAGCGATGCCTTCGCATATTGCAAGCTGGTCAAAAGCGGATTTTCTGGCGCTGACCATGAACCACCCGCAAATTGCGATCAACATTATCGGCATGGTCGGGCAGCGGCTTGCCAATGTTCAAAATCGCCTGCGTGAAATGGCAACCCAGAGTGCAGAACAGCGCATTGCCCATGCCCTGCTCATGCTGGTTGAGCAGAGTGGTGCCGTGCAGGCTGAGACCGGTGTGATCTGTGTGCCCCTACGCCGCAGGGATGTGGCGGAACTGGCTGGCACAACGCTTCATACCGCCAGCCGCGTGCTGACCGCGTGGGAGAAAGCGGGGCTCCTTGCCCGCTCACGCCAGATGCTGGCTGTGCGTGATGCAAGCAGGTTGCGCAGGATTGCACAGGGTGAACTTTCGTAGAAAAACAGAGTGCAGGACACGCATTATTCCCAGACTCTTCTATGGCCCTTCCAGACTATGCGGAAAAGTTGCAGTTTTGTCAGACATGCGCCTTCGGTGTGGCAAAAACCGAACAGTGGTCAGCGAAGGGCAGTCTGCGCATAAAAACATTTTGACATCGGAATAACATGACGTCATCCTTGAAACAGATAGGGTAGATGTCAACGCAGGCATCCGATCCATAAGGTCATGATGATATCTACATTGGGGGCCAATGATGGCCTTCTTGCCCATAGTGGGCGTGTCTGACGTTCAGTCCGGCACTAGGTATAGGTATTATGGATAGAGGTTTCCTCAAAGCTGGTAATCCCCGCACTCTTCTTGCCGCTTTTCTATATTTTGATGTGTCGTTCATGGTCTGGGTGCTGCTTGGACCACTGGGCATAGCCATATCGCATGATCTGCACCTGAATTCCGCCCAGAAAGGGCTGCTGGTGGCCATGCCAGTGCTCGCAGGGGCCTTGTTGCGGGTTGTTGCTGGCGCACTGGTTGACCATTATGGCCCGCGCCGCGTTGCCATAGGCATGCAGTCCTTTGTTATTGCCGGTCTTGCGGCAACATGGATGCTGGCACCACACAGTTATATCGGCCTGTTCCCGGTGGCTTTTGTTCTGGGTGTGGCCGGGGCTTCCTTTGCGGTGGCGCTGCCGCTGGCATCGGGCTGGTACCCTCCGCAGTATCAGGGTACGGCGCTGGGTATTGCCGGGGCTGGTAATTCCGGCACGGCACTTGCCTCCCTGTTCGCGCCCGGGCTTGCGGCCCTTTATGGCTGGACCAACGTGTTCGGGCTGGCCACGCTGCCGCTTGTTCTTGTGCTGTGTGCCTTTATCTACCTTGCCAAAGAACCGCCCCGCCACCCGAGTGCCGGCCTTGTGGCATGGCTCCCGGTTTTGAAAAAAGCCGATTGCTGGGCACTGATGTTCTTTTACGGCGTAACATTTGGCGGCTTTGTCGGGCTGGCCTCCTTCCTGACCATCTATTTTAATGACCAGTATGGTCTTTCCCCCGCAGTGGCGGGGAGCTGCACCGCGCTGGTTGTGTTTGCAGGTTCTTTTATCCGCCCGCTGGGTGGCGCGCTGGCAGACCGTATTGGGGGCGAGCGCGCGCTATGCATACTCTACGGGGCGGCAACCGTTATTTTTGGCCTGATCGGTTTTGGACTGCCTACGATCTGGCTGGCGTTTCCCGCTTTTTTTGTGGGCATGCTGGTGCTGGGTCTGGGAAATGGTGCCGTTTTTCAACTGGTTCCCACACGTTTTGCGCAACAGGTGGGTATATTGACCGGGCTGGTCGGCATGAGCGGTGGGGTTGGCGGGTTTTACCTGGCATCTTCGCTGGGTGCCGCACGGCAGGCCACGGGGTCTTATAGTCTGGGGTTTCTGGCTTTTGCCGGTATTGCTCTGGTGGCGCTTGTCTGTGTATCCATCTGCCGCAGAAGCTGGAACAAACCAGCGGGCGCACAGGGGACTGACACGACCGGCTTTTCCGCAATTTCCTGATTTCCCTTTTAGCTATGGATTATAAGACGTGACCATGAACAAGAATTGTAAGCACCTCAGGTGCGTCCTTTTTCAGAGCTGGCCAATCTCGGTTCATGCGGCTGTGCTGCTGGGCACTGTGGGGATACACCCCGCTTTGGCGCAGACAGTCAGTGTTCCAGCACAGGATACCGCCCCGAGTGCGCGCCAGACCATTATGGCGGTAGAGAAAAAAAACACCCCCAAACCCGTAAAAGCTGCGGAGCGTATCCCGCATACACAGGATTGGGGGGTGTTCAACGCAGGCAAGCAGGCAGCCAGCGGCTTTGGAACAATGGCAGGCTATGGGTAGGTCCGCTGGGCGGAGGACTGGAGCGATCTTGCAAATGTTCCGCTGGCAAAAAGAAACAAGGACTGGTTCAATCGTCTTAAATACATACGCCTGAATAATACAGGTAGTATCTGGCTCTCCCTGAGTGGAGAGGAACGGCTACGCTATATATTTGAAAACCAGCCCATGATGGGTACAGCAGGCAAAACCAATTCCAGCCGCGTGCTGTTGCGCAACATGTATGGTGCAGACCTGCATCTTGGTGAACATGTGCGCGCCTATGCCGAGTTTTTGTGGGGTGTGGCCGGGGGTTCCAATTACTACGGGTATCAGGCAGGCACACAGCGCGAGCGGCTGGACCTTCAGCAAGGGATTCTGGAGGTAAAGGGGCGGTTGCTGGGGGCCGGCATGGGGGTTATCGGCGGGCGGCAGGTGTTTGTGGATGCACCGGTTTCCATGCAGTCAGCCCGTGACCTGCCCAACGTGCAGCAGACATGGGACGGCGTGCGTGGCTACGCGGTGTGGAAGTCCTTCCGTGTTGACCTGTTTGACTTCATGCAGACCAATAAAACGCCGGTTGATGTATTTGCGGATGGCACAAGTTATAATGCCCGCATGTATGGGGCCTACACATCCACGGCACTGCCATCATTTTCTTTTATGAAGCAGAAGAGCCAGCTTTTTGCCGATGTGTTTTTTCTTGGCTACCTGTTTAACGGTGCCAATGCGGCCCTGCCTCTTGCTCAGGCAGGCAAGACGGAAGCAGGCTCCACCCGCCGGGATAATATAGGCGGGCGTCTGTGGGGGAATGCCGGTCCGTTTGATGTTAATCTGACCGGGGTTTTTCAGGGTGGGCAGTTTCGTCCCGCGCAGGAGAGCGCGCAAACCCGCCCTGTCCGCGCGTTCGCGGTTAACGGCAGTATTAGCTGGAGTGCAAAAAACCTTCTGGGTAAACCATCTTTCGGGATTCAGGGGGATGTGTTTTCCGGTGGTAATTATAACAGCAAAAATGGCGCGGTCGGGACTTTTGTAACACCTTATGTCGCACTGCCTTACTATAACGACGTCACACTCGCCCTGACCTCCCAGAACCTTGTGGGGGTCGGTCCAGTGATTACAGCCGCACCAAAGCCAAATCTGCGCCTGAGGCTTCATGTTCCCGCCTTCTGGCGTGAGAGCACGCAGGATGCCGTGTATGGAACAGGCAAGACCTATGCCTGGCGGAATAACCTGCATGGGGGCTTTGTTGGTGTTTCTCCTCAGGTGCAGGTTGCATGGAGCTTTGCCCCGCATTTTACCTGGACACATGATATCGCAGGCTTTGCCTCATCCCACGGCATGCGTGAGGCCGGAGCAAAAAGCGGCATGTTTTACATGCAGACCATGGAGTTCAAGTTCTAGGTCCATGTGCCGGAACGATGTGGGTGAGGGTCTGCCCTGTTGTGATCTGTGGTTCCCTATTGATTTTATTTCGTGTAGGGAACTAATTGGAAGCATCCCATAACAGTTACCGTCAGCGGCGGTGGTAACGGGTTAACGGCGAGTTGTTCAGGGGTCAACGGCGGCTCCTTGGCCTGAGCAAGGCGTGTTTGCACACAGTGCAAACGCAGGAACCGTTCCATAATGGTGCAGCGTTTTTCACATTCTGTTTTTTGTAACGTGCATTATCTTCCCCTGTGCGCAAGTCTCCTGCGGGGGCGGTTGCACGCTTCTGGGCAGTCATGCGTGCATAGGTGCGCCCGCGTTGCCATCCCCTGTTCCCAAATTGCGAGGAGTTACTGACCATGGCCATTTCCGGCACTATCGTTATCATCGGCAATGGCATGGTGGGGCACTACTGTGCGGAACAGCTTGTCATGCACGGCCTGAATGAAAATTGTGCCATCCATGTATTTGGCGAGGAACTGCACGATGCATATGACCGCGTGCACCTGACCGAATACATGACCGGGCAGGATGCACTGGCCCTGCGCCTGCATGCGGAAGATTTTCACGCGGCACACGGCATTACCCTGCACCGTGGGGTGCGCGTAAACCGCATCGACCGGCAGGCGCAGACCGTACACAGTGCAGAAGGTGCTTTGCAGTACACAACCCTGATTCTGGCAACCGGTTCCACCCCCTTTGTGCCCCCGGTGCCCGGCAACACCGGTACGGCTGGGCTTGTTTACCGTAATCTGGAAGATCTGGACCTTATCCGCGCAGCAGCACAGGGGGCGCGGCACGGTACGGTTATCGGGGGTGGCCTGCTTGGGCTGGAGGCCGCCAACGCCCTGAGAATACTGGGCTTGCATACAAGCGTTATCCAGCTTGGGGGGCATCTTATGCCCGCTCAGCTGGATAAGGAAGGCGGGGATGCGCTCAAATGCCGGATTGAGGCATTGGGGATAGATGTGCGCACATCCCATGTCACAAAGCAGATTGTACCGGGTCAGACCAGCCGACACCGCCTGATTTTTGCAGACGATACGTTTCTGGAAACCGATATGGTGGTGTTTTCTGCTGGTATTTGCGCACAGGACCAGCTTGGGCGTGAGTGCGGGCTGGAGGTGCAGGCGCGCGGCGGAATTGTTATTGACCAGAGCTGCCGTACGTCAGACCCGGCCATTTTTGCCATTGGGGAATGTGCCTCCTGGCAGGGGCAGGTTTTTGGTCTGGTTGCGCCCGGTTATGCCATGGCCCGCACCGTTGCGGCCATTCTGGCAGGCGAGGAGGCCGCGTTTACCGGGGCGGACATGTCCACCAAGCTCAAATTGCAGGGCGTGGATGTAGGCTCCATTGGCGATGCCTACGGGGCAACGCCGGGGAGCAGGAGCTACCGCTTTATTGGCGAGGCAGATGGCACTTACAGGCGGCTCGTGCTGTCTGGTGATGGCACCCGTGTTCTGGGTGCCGTGCTGGTGGGCGATAATTCGTATTACGACACCATTCTCCAGTACGTGCAGAATGCGATCAAACCTCCGGCCGACCCGGCAGTACTGATTCTCCCGCGTGGGGAAGGGGCGGAACTGCTTGGGGCCGATGCCCTGCCCGATACGGCCATGGTCTGCTCATGCCATAACGTGACCAAAGGGGCGATCTGCGCAACAATAGATGCCGGGTGCACCGATCTGGGGGAACTCAAGCAGACCACAAAAGCCAGCACAGGGTGCGGCGGGTGTGCCGCCCTTTTGAAAAGTGTTTTTGAAACGGAGCTGGAAAGCCGGGGCATTACGGTTGATCGCAGCCTGTGCGAGCATTTTTCCCATACTCGGCAGGAGCTGTATTCTCTGGTCCGGGTGCACGGTATCCAGACATTTGAAGAGCTGATGCAGCAGTATGGTCATGGCGGTCTGGGGTGCGACATCTGCAAACCTGCGGTTGGGTCCATTCTTGCTTCGGCCTGGAACAAGCCCATAACCGACCCGCTGTATATTCCCCTGCAGGACACGAACGACACGTTCATGGCCAATATGCAAAAGAACGGCACCTACTCGGTTGTGCCACGCATAGCCGGTGGGGAAATTACACCGGACAAGCTGATCGTGCTTGGTCAGGTTGCAAAAAAATATGATCTCTACACCAAAATTACTGGTGGGCAGAGGATCGACCTGTTTGGCGCGCAACTGCACCAGTTGCCAGAAATCTGGACAGAACTGCTCGATGCAGGGTTTGAAACGGGGCAGGCTTACGGCAAATCCACCCGCACCGTAAAATCATGCGTGGGGAGCACATGGTGCCGTTACGGCGTGCAGGATAGTGTGGGCAAGGCCCTTGATCTGGAAAACCGCTACAAGGGGTTACGCTCGCCCCACAAACTCAAGTTTGCGGTTTCTGGCTGCACGCGTGAATGTGCGGAGGCACAGAGCAAGGATGTGGGGGTTATCGCCACAGAAAACGGCTGGAACCTTTATGTCTGCGGTAATGGCGGTATGCGGCCGCGCCATGCGGAACTGTTTGCAACCGACATCGATTCAGAAACTCTGATAAAATATATAGATCGTTTTCTCATGTTCTATATCCGCACGGCCGATAAACTCCAGCGGACCTCTGTCTGGCGTGAAAATCTGGAAGGCGGGCTGGATTACCTCAAGGACGTGATCATCAACGACAGTCTTGGCATTGCCGAAGAGCTGGAACGTCAGATGCAACTGGTGGTGGACCGCTACCATTGCGAATGGCGGGACGCACTGAGTGACAAGGATAAACTCAAGCGCTTCCGCACATTTGTAAACGATGCCCGCCCAGACCCCAACATTCGCACCGTGGCCGAGCGCGATCAGGTCCGGCCCGCTGCCAACCTGCCCGAAGCAGGGAGCCTTGCAGGTCCGCAGGCATGGACGGAACTGTGCGCGCAAACGGACCTTGTGGAAAAATCCGGTGTGGTCGCATGGTGCGAGGGCAATCAGGTTGCCCTGTTCTATGTTCCGGCCACGCAGGCCGAGCCTGCCTGTGTGTATGCGCTGGATAACCATGACCCGTTTTCGCATGCCAACATTATTGGCCGTGGGCTGATAGGGGAGATCAAGGGGCAGCGGGTTGTGGCCTCACCACTGTACAAGCAGCACTTCCGTCTGGAAGATGGCCAGTGTCTGGAGGATGCGTCTGTCCGGCTGCGCACATGGGATGCACGGCTGGTGGACGGCAAGGTGCAGATCAGGGTGCGCGCCGGTCAGGGCACGCCTGAACTGACACCTGCCTGACGTGGCCATGCCTGATTCTGCCTTCCGCTCTGCCTGCCCGTACTGTGGCGTTGGGTGCGGGATTATTCTGGATGTCAAGGATGGAAAAATTGCAAAGGTGCGGGGTGATGCCACGCACCCTGCCAATGCCGGTCGTTTATGCACCAAAGGCGCTTCCTGCGATAAGCCTGTATACGCGCAGGAACGTTTAAAAACGGCCTTGTTGCGCCCGCAACGTGGAGCGGATGCCGTGGCGGTTCCGCTTGAACAGGCTATTGGCACAACGGCGGCAAGGTTACGCAGTATTCTGGATACACATGGGCCGGACGCACTTGCGTTTTATGTGTCCGGCCAGATGTCTCTGGAGGCACAGTACCTCATTAACAAACTGGCAAAGGGGTATGTTGGCAGCCAGTATATGGAATCCAATTCCCGCCTGTGCATGGCAGCGGCAGGCACGGGCTACAAGCTCTCGTTCGGGGCAGACGCACCACCGGGCAGTTATGAGGATATGGACTCCACCAACCTGTTTTTTGTTATCGGGTCCAACATGGCCGATTGCCACCCGATCCTGTTCCTGCGTCTGATGGAGCGGAAAAGAGCCGGGGCAAAGCTGATTGTGGTGGACCCACGCAAAACGGCAACGGCGGAAAAAGCGGACCTGTACCTGCCCATCCGCCCGGGAACAGACCTGGCCCTGCTGAACGGTCTTTTGCATATTCTTGTTGAAAATGGAGACATCGACAAACAGTTTATCGCGCAGGCAACCCGTGGGTGGGACGCCATGCCTGCTTTTCTGGCAGAGTATGCGCCCAGCACTGTTGCCGAAATAACAGGCCTGCCTGTTGCGGATATTATGACCGCCGCCCGCTGGATTGCTCAGGCCGGGGACTGGATGAGCCTGTGGACCATGGGTCTGAACCAGAGTGTTGCGGGAACATGGAACACCAATGCGCTATGCAACCTGCACCTTGCCACAGGCACGCTGTGCAGGCCCGGTTGCGGCCCGTTTTCCCTGACCGGCCAGCCCAACGCCATGGGTGGGCGCGAAATGGGCTATATGGGGCCGGGGCTGCCGGGGCAGCGCAGCGCGCTGGTGGCGGAAGACCGCGCGTTTGTGGAGGCGCAGTGGAAGCTCCCCCCCGGCACCCTGCGGGATGTAGGGGGCAATGGCGCCATTGCCATGTTTGAGGCCATGGAAGAAGGCCGCATAAAAGCCTGCTGGATTATCTGCACCAACCCTGTGGCTACTGTTGCCAATCGCGGCCATGTCATACGGGCATTGGAAAAAGCGGATTACGTGGTTGTGCAGGATGCCTTTGCAGATAGTGAAACCACAGGATTTGCCGATAGTCTGCTTCCAGCCGCCCTTTGGGCAGAAGCGGATGGCGTGCAGGTGAATTCCGACCGGACCATGACCTTGGCGCAAAAAGCGGTTGCTCCGCCGGGGGAAGCACTGGCCGACTGGGAGCTTATTGCCCGCGTTGCGTGCGCCATGGGGTTTGAGCAGGGTTTTTCCTTTACCTCATCCTCCGAAGTGTTTGCAGAACTCAGCCGTTTTACAAACCCCAAAACCGGCTATGACTGCGCCGGAGTGAGTTATGAGCGCCTGCGTCAGGGCCCGGTGCAGTGGCCTGCCCCTGTGGGGGATACACAGGCCCGCCACCCGGTGCGCTACGTACCGGCCGGGCAGGTGCTGCCGGTTTTCCCCACCCCCGATGGGCGTGCGATTTTTTACGCGCGCCCGTGGATGCGCCCGCAGGAATGGCCAGATGAGCAGTTCCCCTTTGTGCTCAACAGTGGCCGACTGCAACACCAGTGGCATACCCTGACCAAAACAGGCCGTGTTGCCAGCCTGAACCGCCTGAACCCCGGCCCATTTGTGGAGGTTTCGGTACAGGATGCACAGTTACTTGGGTTGCAGGCGGATGATCGTGTCAGGGTGACGTCCCGCCGTGGGCACATTGTTCTGCCTGTTCAAATCAGCCAGCGCGTGGGGGCGGGGCAGTGCTTTGCCCCATTCCACTGGAATGACCGCTTTGGCCCGGACATGGCCGTCAATGCAGTTACGTCGGATGATGTGGACCCGCTCTCCCTCCAGCCCGGCTTCAAGCTCTGTGCCGTTAAGCTGGAGCGGGTTGCGCCAGATGTGTTGCCGCTCCCAGCCCCCCGTCAGGAAGAAGGAAGTGCCCCTATGCCGCTTGATACCCTGATGCGCCATTTCTCCCTTGATGATCCAGCCCTTCAGCCAGATTTGCCCGAACAGGCCAGAATATGGCTGAAAGGTTTTCTGGAAGGGTTGCGTATGGTGCCCCCACAACCCGGTCTGGTGCCGGATGTACCCGCATCCGCCCCCCTGCCTGTGGAGGCGCGGAGTTATGTAAACGGCCTGCTGGCGGGCCTGTTCAGCCGTGTGGGGGAGGGGTGTGCCCAGCCTCTTCCCCCGAATGTTCTTGCCGTGCGGCAGAGCATCCGGGTTTGGTGGGCATCGCAGACTGGTCGGGCGGAAGCGCTGGCCTCTACCGTGGCTGTCTGGCTGCGGGAGGCTGGATATACGGTGGAACTTGCCTGTCTCGATCACTGCAAGGATGCGGACCTCGGGCAGGGGAAGGCGATTTTTGTTGTCTCCACTTTTGGGGATGGTGACCCCCCCGATTGTGCAACCCCATTCTGGGACACCCTGCGTGCGCGTAAGGAGGCACTGACTGGCCTCTCCTGCGCGGTTCTGGCGTTGGGGGATTCCTCCTATGCCAGTTTCTGCGGGTTTGGCTGTGCGCTGGATGGCCGCCTGCGGGAACTGGGTGCCTGTATGATCATGGACCGCGTGGATTGCGAGCCGGATTTTGAGGACACGGTAGAAGTCTGGCGTGGCCAGCTTCTGGCTGTGCTGGACAGCACAACACCTCCAGTGCCCCTACCCCCCGGAGGGGAGGCCGCATCCATCCCCACGCAGCCCGAGCCCAGAGTTGGCACAAGGGATGCGCCGGTTATTGCCCGCCTTGCGCTGAATGAACGCTTGTGTCAGGGCGCTGCCAGCAAGGATACACGTCGTATTGGTCTGGACCTGGGCAGGAGCGGTCTGGACTGGAAGCCCGGAGATGCGCTGGGGATATGGCCCTGCAATGCCGTGGAGGTTGTCAAAACCGCTCTGGCGGCACTGGGCCTGCCTGCGGACACTCCCGTGACCCTAAAAGGCGCAGGCACCGTTGGGCTGCACGATGCCCTGTTGCGCCATTTTGATCTGGCACGCCCCAACCCGGCAATGCTGCACGCACTGGGCCGGACCGAAGGCGGCTATCTGCCCGAACTGTTGCAGGCGGCCCGCCTTGATGTTGCGGCACAGGACGTGCCCGCCCTGTTCCGCAGGATGCAGCCCCGGCTTTATTCCACAGCTTCCTCCCCGCTCGTGTCGGGGCGGGTGGTGGAACTGACTGTTGGCGTTAATAACGATCCGTGGCCCGGTGTGTGCACAAACTGGCTTGCCGGGTTGCCAGCAGGGGCCGATGTGCCGGTTTTTGTCCAGCCCACAACGCATTTCCATCTTCCCGCAGATGGCGGGACGGATGTGATCATGATCGGCCCCGGCACGGGTATTGCGCCATTCCGCGGGTTTTTGCAGGAGCGTGAAGCCCTTGGCGCAACAGGGCGCAACTGGCTGTTTTTTGGCGAACGGCACGCTCAGGAAGGGTTTTACTATCAGGAGGAACTGGCCCACTTTGCACATACCGGGTGCCTGACACGGCTTGATACCGCGTTTTCGCGCGATCAACCCAAGCGGATATATGTGCAGGACAGGATGGAGGAAGCCGGGGCAGAGCTATGGAACTGGTTGCAGGCCGGGGCTTTCCTTTATATCTGTGGAGATGCGGCGCGTATGGCGCGTGATGTGGATGCCGCATTGCGCCGTATTGTGGCACGGCATGGGGCCATGCCAGCAAGCCAGGCAGATGATTATGTTGCCGGGCTAACCAGAGGGGGCCGCTACCTGCGAGATATTTATTAATGGATAAATATCCTGCCCCATCCCCCATGCGCACCCCCATCAAGGTGCTGGTTGCCGATGAAAACCCCGGACGGGCAAAGGCCTTGTCCGATACGCTGCGTGCGGACCCGTCGCTTGATGTACAGTCCGTTCCTGTTGGCATGAACCTGATAGAAGCCGTGCACCAGTACTACCCCGATGTTGTGCTTGTGGACATGGCCCGCGCAGACCGTGATGCGCTGGATAGCGTGCGCGCACTGTCTGTTCCAGCACTGGAACGGCCCATTGCCCTGTTTGTGGATGAGGACGATGTAGGCCTTATGGAAACCGCGTTTGATACAGGGGTATGCTCCTACAATGTTCTGGATGCCCCCCCGGACGATGTTAAGCCGCTGCTTCGTGCAGCCATTGCGCTCTATGAGCGTTTTCAGCGCACACGGGCGGAACTCAGCGCCGCACAGCAGGAAATTGAAGAGCGCAGGATTATTGATCAGGCCAAAAAGCTGTTCATGAAAAATGAAAAAACAAATGAAACACAGGCATATCGCTGGTTCCGAGGGCGGGCGATGCAAACATCCCAGCGTATTGTCACTGTGGCCACACAGTACCTCGCCGCGCAGCAGAAAAGCGACACACCATGACCAGACCTCTCCGTATCGGGTTGCTGCGCCTGTCTGATAGTGCGCCCGTTATGCTTGCCCATAATGCGGGCCTGTTTGCACAATACGGGCTTAGGACAGAACTGGTGGTTTCTCCCTCATGGGCCAATATCGCAGATGGTCTGGTCTGGAAAACACTGGATGCAGCCATTATGTTTGCGCCACTGGCCATGATGACCTCTTTGGGTAGGCGTGGGCATATGCCAGCACTCAAGCCCCTTGCGACGTTAAGCTATGGCGGCAACACTGTTATACTGCGTGGCACCAACCCGCTGATGGGCCAGTGGCCCACGGGGGATAAGGGGCGTGAGGCCTTTGAGACATGGCGCGCTACAATCGGCCGCCGTCCAAAGCTTTCTGTTGTGCATATGTATTCAACCCATTTTCTTATCCTCAAGCGGTTCCTGCTATCCATAGGGGTGAACATGGAGCAGGATATTGAAATTCAGGTCATGCCCCCACCTGATATTATCAGCGCCCTGATGAATGGCTCCATAGATGGCGGGTGTGTCGGTCCACCATGGGGGACAGAAGCATGCCTGCAAAACCTTGCTTTTCTGGCCGGTGGTTCTCAAACCGTTATGCCGCGTCATATTGAAAAGCAGTTTGTTGTGCCACAAGGCACGTCTCAAAATCAGGATGTCTGCAAAGCAATTATCAACGCGCTGAACGATGCCATGATTTTTTTGCGCAATGCGGAAAACAGACAGACTGTTGCACATGACCTGGCCGCACCGCTGGAAGAGAAAGGATTAAACCTGCCCGAAGCCGCAACCCTTAAAACCTTGAATGGCGAAGACTTTACGGAAAAAACACATTACATCCATAGTCATACAGAGGCAGGGAACGTGGCGTGGATGCTGGATGACATGCAGGGGCTGGGCTGGATCACTCAAACAGAACACAGTTTTCTGGAAGAAAAATGGAACGTGCCATTGTTGTTTTAAGCAATGATGGCATGCTTCTGTGCGAATTCTCTGGTTGGTATAGTGGGGCGCAATCAGTGGAGATGCACCACAGCAAAGTGGAACAGAACCTGCTATGCAATTTATGGAGTGCAGACAGAATTTTGAAATGGAAGACAATATATTACAAGAAAGAGTGACGCTCATAACGTGGGGAGCGGATGAAGCATGTCTGACAGAAAAGACAAGAAATCAGATGTATTCGATTTTTCACTCAACCCGATAAAGGGCTAGTCATGTTTGACCTGTTTTTAGAAAAAAGTGGTAATTTCTATGATGAAGACGGGTACTGGGGGAAAATAATCATCAATGATTTCAATGAAAGGTTTTTTTCGAATACAACTTTTTTCGATAAGGCTTCTTACCAGAAGCAATGGCGGCATGCAGCCGAATTACTTTTAAAGAAGAAAAAATCTTACTTTCTTGTTGATGTTCATAATCCGAACACATCTAATTTCTTTATGTCTTGGCCGTGTTATTTACAAGACGATATTGTTTATTTGCAAAATAAGATGATTCTTGCTGATCAACATCCATTGGATAAAATAATTTCTAATGAGGCTGATTTGGGAGATTTAAGGTTTACCAATGAAGATGATCAAAAAATATCAACGTGGGAAACCGACATACAGTCATTTGTTAATTTTCTAGATAAAATCAATAAAATCCAAGAATAAAAAGTCAATAGGAAATTCGAAAAATCATTTATTAAATAAGAAGTTATCAGAGTTTAGTCACAATATTTGACGAAGCCAACTGGAAGGCCAATTACGGTCGTACTTTGCTTGGGGCGGCCGAAGGCGCTGGCATGGCGGTCCCGGGACATGGGAATATAGTCGTTTCTGGCTTGGGGGCAGCGATAGCGTGGAGTCCAGCGGTCTCGGCGCACGCTGTTGCCTGTGGGCTGCCCTACAGCGCAGTGACCCGAACACGCAGACTTCCCCTCAGTGTAATGATGAACAAGTCTTACGAATGCAGTTTCCGCATTGGGAGGCAGCACTCAGGAGAAGCCAGACAGATGCCACTCTCAACCGGGCGGGAAGAGTGTCTACTATTGAACGAACACTTGGGTTTCTTGCTGTTGAAGTTGCTTCCATCGCTCTGGAAATGAGTAAGGAAATGGCAACCAACAGGAGCCAGTGTTGTTCCAACTGTCGCAGTGCCCTTGTAGGCGGGTGTGAAAATGCAAACATGCACAAAGAGCGATAAACGCAAATTACATCAAATTGTCATGGGAGATGCAGCTTACTGCGTTATAATGGTGCCCAAGACCGGGATCGAACCAGTGACACTGCGATTTTCAGTCGCATGCTCTACCAACTGAGCTACTTGGGCACCGCAGCCTTGCGGCGTGAGAGAGGATTTATCTCAGCTCGCTGTTGAGATCAAGTCATGTTTCATCATTTATTTCAGGTTTTTCACCATCCGTTTCCTGCACAGGTTCGCCGGGGATGCGATAGTTGCCGCCAAACCAGCGGCCAAGGTCCACATCCGCACAGCGGCGGGAGCAGAAAGGGCGGTAGTCAGGGGTGCTGGGTTGCCCGCAGATCGGGCATTTGGCGGCTTTGCTCATCAGGATTCCTGAACAGTCCATGTCAAATCGGGCAGGGCGTGGTTTGTGTGCAGGCTCAGTTTGTGGCCAAGCTGGCGTGCGCAGTCGGCCACGGCTTCGGGGTCCTGCTCCAGTGCGCGGATAATGCCTGCTCCACCCGTTATCTGCGTTGTCTGAGGGGCATGCACCAGAATATGCCGGAGCACCCGCAGCGCGCGGCCGTGCGGGCTGTTCAGCAACTCGGGCAGGGAAGGGTAAATACGGGCACGCACAATTTCTATCAGCCCAAGGGCAGTAATGCCCAGGCAGCGCGGGTTAAGCGGGTCTGGCTTGAGTGCGGCATTAACCGGCTCCAGCAAGGCGTGGCGCTTGCGGGTGGCAAGGCCTGCCGGGTCTATCAGAATGGCACCAGACAGGTTGCGTAGCCGGATCTGGCGCATAAGCGCGGGCAGGGCGTCGCGGTTGGCAGCAAACTGCGCGGTCTGTTTGGTATGGCCCGTTTGTGCGGGGGGCGCGTCCATATCAATCGCGATCAGGGCCGGGGTGGGGGTTATGGTCGCTTCCATGCCACCGGGCAGGGCAACAAGCGGTTCCTCCAGCGCATCACAGGCTGCGGCTATGGAGTCGGGGTAGGGGGCAAAACCCGGTTCACGCCGGTCACGGAGTGCGGGTGGAATAAGAGCTGCTGCTGCCGGGCTGTCCACCACCACAGCGGCAGTAGGCCACAAAGCTGCCAGCCGGGCCAGTGGTGTGGGGCCGGGGGTTACAAGCCCCTTTTGCTCCGAGGCCACATCAGCGGCCAGCAGGCGCAGGCGCAGGCCCTTGCCACCCTGCGCGGCACGGCTGACCTCCACCGTGACGGCCTGCCCTTCCGTTAGTTTAGGGGCGTTGTTCTGCAAGGGTAAAAAACCGCTCTGGTTACCACCAAGTGCAACAAAAGCGCCCCCCATGGCTGGGGTCAGGGCTTCTATGCGGGCGTGGTACACGCTGCCCACCATGTCCGGGGCAGCGGGGCGCCAGAGCGCAAAATCCAGCAACGTGTCGTTTCTGGTAACGGCAATGCGCATTTCGCCGGGGAAGGTGGCAATGCGCAGGAACAGGCTCACGCTAGCCAGCTACCGGGTTGGCCGCGCAGGAGTTGGCCTGTTTCAAACAACGGGAGGCCAATAACGCCCGAGGCACTCCCGGACAGAGCCCGGATAAAACCTGCCGCATGGCCTTGCAGGGCATATCCGCCCGCTTTGCCAGACCAGTCCCCCGCATCCAGCAGGGCATCAATCTGGTAGGGTGTCAGGCGTGAGAATGTTACGGCGGTTTCCACCAGCCGTGTGCCATGCCGCCCAAGGGGCCAACTGGCTGTGGGGGCAACCACAACGCAGGTCAGCACGGTGTGCCGCCTGCCAGAGAGACGCTCCAGACAGAAGCGCGCACTCTCCCGGTCTTCGGCCTTGGGCAGAATACGTCGGCCAAGGGCCACCACCGTATCGGCTGCCAGTACCAGAGCAGGGTCTTCCAGCGTTGCGGCAACGCATCTGGCTTTTTCGGTGGCCACGCGCTGGGCATAGGCCCTTGGCGTTTCACCCTTTGTGGGTGTTTCGTCAATATTGGCAGGCAGAACGCGGTCGGGCACAAGCCCGATCTGTTCCAGCAACGCAATACGGCGGGGGGAGGCGGACGCAAGAACCAGTAGAGGGGCTGTAGTCTGCCCCGCCTGTGTCTGCCCGGAGGAAGTCATGCTTACTTGAAGCGGAAGGTGATACGACCTTTGGACAGGTCATAAGGGGTCATTTCCACATTCACCCGGTCACCCGCCAGAACGCGAATGCGGTTCTTGCGCATCTTGCCGCTGGTATGGGCGAGAATAACGTGTTCGTTGTCCAGCTTTACGCGGAACATGGCATTAGGCAGCAGTTCGGTGACTGTGCCGCTAAATTCGATCATGTCTTCTTTAGACATTGCATCCTTCGTGTATGTTGAAACTGACGGGAGTTTGGTCAGCAGATATGGTTGAGGGGCGCTTGGCGGTCAAGCATTAGGTGTGTGCTCTGCCAGGGCATCCAGCCGGGCAGAAACGCTAAAGGCGTGGGCTTGCAGCCCTTCGGCATGGGCCAGAGCCACGGCGGAAGGGCCAATCCGGCGCAGGGCATCCGGCCCGCCGGAAAGGAAAGTGGTGCGCTTCATGAAGTCGTAAATCGACAGGCCGGAGGCAAAGCGCGCGGTGCGTGATGTGGGCAGAACATGGTTTGGTCCCCCCACGTAATCGCCTACCGCTTCTGGGCAGAAACGGCCAAGGAATGCGGCTCCCGCGTGCCGGACATGGACAAAAAGGGCCTCGGGGTCATCCACCATCAGTTCCAGATGTTCGGGTGCCAGACGGTTGGCCAGTTCCACGGCTTCCAGCAGATCGCGCGTGATCAGCACAGCCCCGTTACGGGCCCAGCTTGCACTGGCAATGGCCGTGCGGGAGAGAACCTTAAGTTCTGCATCCACAGCCGCAATGACCTTGTCGGCAAAAGCTGAATCGGGGGTAATCAGGGTGGCCTGTGCAAGTTCGTCATGCTCGGCCTGCGCTAGCAGGTCGAGTGCGATCACACGCGGGTCGGACCCCGAATCGGCAATGACCACCACATCGGACGGTCCTGCAATGCTATCAATCCCCACATGGCCAAAGACCTGCCGCTTGGCTTCGGCCACATAGGCGTTGCCGGGGCCAACAATGCGGTCAACGGGGCGGATGGTCTGGGTGCCGTAAGCCATGGCCCCAACGGCCTGTGCGCCACCTACCCGGTAGATTTCGGTCACGCCTGCGCGTGCGGCTGCGGCGAGCACCAGCGGGTTGATCACCCCGTCAGGCGTTGGCACACACATGGCCAGCCGACTGACCCCGGCTACCTTGGCGGGAATGGCGTTCATCAGCACGGAGGAGGGATAAGCCGCCTTGCCACCGGGCACATACAGCCCCGCCGCATCCAGCGGAATCCAGCGCATGCCCAGGGTCATGCCCTCGGCATCCGTGTAGCGCATGTCGGATGGAAGCTGCTTTTGGTGGAAGCTTTCAATCCGCCGGGCCGCCACGTCCAGTGCCTCAAGCAGTTCGGGGCTGACCTGTGCCGTGGCTTCGGCAATTTCCTGCGCTGTAAAGGCCAGTGTGGCCGGGGTTACGGGCAGGCGGTCAAAGCGTTCGGTCAGGGCGCACAGGGCGGTGTCGCCTTCCTTGCGCACGGAGGCCAGAATATTGGCCACGGGGGTTGTAACTTCCTGCCCCTGTTCTTCCCGGTTGGTCAGCAGCGCGTTGAAGGCGCTCTCAAAACCGGCATCACGCGTATTAAGCCGTTTCATGGAATCCGATCTGCCTTACACATTATTTTGCAGCGGTTGTGGTGCCCGCAAGCGCCGTGCGGAAGCGGGAGAGAATGCAGTCAATCTGGTCAGGGCGGGTTTTGAGCGCCGTGCGGTTGATAATCAGGCGGCTGGAAACCTGCGCAATGGTTTCAACTTCTTTCAGCCCGTTGGCCCGCAGTGTGGAGCCGGTGTCCACCAGATCCACAATCAGGCGGGACAGGCCAAGCATGGGGGCCAGTTCCATCGCACCGTGCAGGTGCACAATGGTGGCGTTAATACCGCGTGCGGCAAAAAAGCGGCGGGTAATGGCGGGGTATTTGGTCGCCACCCGAACTTCCGACCAGCGCGCCCATTCCTGCGGGTCATGCGGCAGGTGGGCTGGCTGGGCCACGGCAATGCGGCACGCCCCTATGCCAAGGTCCAGCGGTGCATAAATTTCGGGGTAGTCAAATTCCATCAGCACGTCAGAGCCGCAAATGCCAACCTGCGCGCCGCCTGCGGCAACAAAGGTGGCTACGTCAAACGAGCGAACGCGCACGATGTCCACGCCGGGGTCTTCGGTGGAAAAACGCAGCTTACGGCTGCTATCGCCAAGGCAATCGGCCGAAGGGGCCATGCCGGTACCCGCCATAAGGGGGGTTACGGCCTTGAGAATACGGCCCTTGGGCAGGGCCAGAACCATCTGCCCGTCATGGCCCGCACCGAGCGCGTTGGCGGTCTGGGGGTCTGGAAAGGGCTGGTTCATGCAAACTCCGGCAGGCAAGGCAATAAAATGCGGCCTGCTCTCCTAGCACAAGGTGGCCGGGAAGAAAAACCGGCAGCCTGTTTTCCGGGTGGAAGACGTTCCTCCACCCGGAAAAGACAGTGCGGGTTTTAGCGCTTCCACCACCCGGTACGGCGGCGGGTAGCGGGCGGGCTGTCCTCAATCACGATCGGCTGCACCAGAGGTTCGGCTTTTTCCTCTGTTGCAGGGGCGGTCGTGGCGTCAGCCTGCGGTGCGGCCTCTGCGCTGGTTTTGCGCGTGGTGCGGCGGCGGGTCGGCTTTTTTGGGGCCTCTTCCTCCGCGCCCTGTGCGGCAGGGGTATCCTGCACCGTTTCGGCTTCCGTGCCTGCGGCAGCGGTTCTGCCGCGTGGTGCGCGGCGGCGGGCCGGTTTTTGGGGCGCGGCTTCGGTGGCTTCACCCGCATCGACCGCTGAGGTCGGCGCTTTGGGTTCCGCCGGTGCGTCCGCCGTGTCCGCGCCCGGCGCGTTGGCTCTGGCTACGGCCGGTTTGCGCGTAGGGCGGCGGCGGCCGGGCTTTCTGGGCGCTTCCTGCTCATCAACCTGCGCATCTGCCTGCGGGGCAGGTGCGGCTTCGGCCACCATATCCTTACGGCTGGGTTCTCTGGCTGCGGGAGCAGGGCGGGCCTGCGCACTGTTTTCCAGCAGTTCAAAAATATCCGGTCCATCACCAAACGGGTTGGCAGGGGTTGGCCCGGTCCAGACCGCGCGTTGCGGGCGTGGGGCTGGGCCTTCCTCTATGGCCACGCGCTGTTCTGACCCCGATTCGGGAGCCTGACGCTGCACGCGGGAGTGACGAGTGCGGCGGCGGCCGGGAACAAGGTGCTGCCCATCCGTGCCCTGCTGCGGAGCGGGGGTGGACTCAGCCGCTGCTGGCTCGTCGGTGTCTTCCGCGTCCGCTTGGGTGGAAGCGGGAGCGCCATTCTGCCCCTGTGCATTGGCGTTGCCATTCCCGCCACGGCGGCGACGGCGACGGCGACGGCGGCGTGGTTCTTCATCCCCGCTGGCGGTTTCTGCCGTGTCGGGGGTGGCGCTGGAGGGGAGAGCCGCGGGTGCAGGTGTGGGAATGTCCGCATCCACGTCCACATCCACATTTTCGACCGGAGGTAGTGCCTGCTGCTGTACTGCCGCCATGGGGCGGGGTGGGGAGCGGCGTTCGATGCGGATTTCCGGCGCGGGGAGTGTGTTGTCGGGGGAGAACAGCACGTCCATCTGGTGGCGCTGCTCAATATTGGCCAGCCAGTCGCGTTTGTTGTTGAGGATGTAGAAGGCAATTTCAGCCGCCACATGCACCGTAATGGCGCCAGCACGGCGGCGTGCGCCTTCTTCTTCCACGGAGCGCAGCACATGCAGGGCGGAGCTTTCCACGCTGCGGGTCATGCCGGTGCCGTTGCAGTGCGGGCAGACCGTAAAGGCCGCTTCCGCCACAGAAGGACGCAGCCTCTGGCGGGACATTTCCAGCAGGCCAAAATGCGATATGGAGCCGATCTGGATACGGGCGCGGTCGTGGCGCAGGGCGTCCTTCAGGCGGCGTTCGATGGTGGCGTTGTGGCGGCGGGATTCCATGTCAATAAAGTCAATGACAATCAACCCGGCCAGATCGCGCAGGCGGAGCTGGCGGGCCACCTCGTCCGCGGCTTCCTGATTGGTGCGGAAGGCGGTTTCTTCAATGTTCCGCTGGCTGGTGGCCTTGCCGGAGTTCACGTCAATGGCGACGAGTGCTTCGGTCTGGTTGATGACCAGATACCCACCCGAGCGCAGCGCCACCACGGGGGAGAACATGGCGTCCAGATGCCCTTCCACATTGTAGTGGGTAAAGAGCGGCTGGTGTTCCTTGCTCCATAGACGGACTTTTTCTGCATGCTGGGGCATGAGCATGCGCATGAAGTCGCGCGCGGCTTTCCATCCGCTTTCACCGTCCACCACAATCTCGCTGACATCGCGCGTGTACACATCGCGGATGGCGCGTTTGACCAGACTGGCTTCCTCATAAATCAGAGCGGGGGCCATGGACTGGAGCGTATGTTCGCGAATGTCGTCCCACAGATGGAGCAGGTACTCGCAGTCACGCGTAATTTCGGGGCCGGGGCGCTGGGCACCAGCAGTGCGGACGATCATGGCCATGCCGCGCGGCAGGTTCAGGCTGCTTACAATATCGCGCAGGCGGCGGCGGTCGGCCACGGATGTAATCTTGCGGGAAACACCGCCCCCACGCAGCGCGTTGGGCATGAGCACGCAGTAACGGCCAGCGAGCGAGACGTAGGTGGTGAGCGCTGCACCCTTGTTGCCACGTTCTTCCTTGACGACCTGCACCAGCAGAACCTGACGGCGGCGGATAACTTCCTGAATGCGGTAGTTGCGCAGGAAGCGGGCAATCCGCTTCTGGATAAGCGCTTCCTCACCCGTATCGGTTTCACCGCTGACGTATTCGGGCGTTTCCTGCCGGTCTTCATCCCCTTCGGCCCCGTCATGATCGGCGGTGCTGGAGGTTTCATCCGCTTCGGCGTCCGCGTTGTGGGCGGTGGCTTCGTCCTCATCAGAGTCGTCGAGCAGTGTTTCTTCTTCCGCCTGAAGGGCCAGAAGTTTTTCACGGTCGGCAACCGGAATCTGGTAGTAATCCGGATGAATTTCGCTAAAGGCGAGAAAACCGTGCCGGTTGCCGCCATATTCCACAAAGGCGGCCTGCAGGCTGGGTTCTACGCGAATAACGCGAGCGAGGTAGATATTGCCTTTAAGCTGCTTTTTTGAAGCAGATTCAACATCGTAATCTTCAAGTCTATTTCCGTCCATGACAACAACACGCGTTTCTTCCGCGTGTGTTGCGTCGATCAGCATCCGCTTTGACATAAAAAGAAAAACTCCGGTGCGCTGGTGGCCAGCCTGAGCGGTGCTTTTGCCAACATGGCGCAGCACGGAGCAGGGGCGCTTCCAGCGGGTATAAACAGGCGTGAAATGGAAAACCGAAGGTGCACCCAACGTCCGCTGACAGCCGCGCGCCAGTCCCCGGCAGGCATGCTGGTGCCTGTGGTCTGGCCGAGATACTCAGGGCAATGGGGCGAGCTATGGTCGTGTATCCTTCAATCATCACTTTGCTCGGCTTTCCGGTGTTGGGTGGTGGCGGGGCATGCCGCGCAGACACAACGCCCGAAAAGCTACAGGCAGGGCGCACGGCAGGTACACTAATGCCCAGATGCCATGCACATTAAGCATGACCCAAATACAGCAAGACTGCAAGCTATTCGTAACAAAGGCTTTGGGGTGTAAATGAGTGGTTATTTTTTTGCCATTTTTCGGGCACAGTGTTGAGCAGACAACTCAAGGATAAAGGCACGCTTGATGGCACCGCACAGGCCGGACCATGTTTGGTCGGACACGCACCTGCTGCTCCCTGTACCCCAGAGCCTGTCCGTGCCACGCAGAACCTTCCTGACCAATGTGGCTGGCGGGGTGGTTGGAGCTGGTGTTCTGCTCAGTGCCCCGGCGCGCGCGCGTACGGCGTCCCACGCTACTGCTGTGCACGCACCTGCCGTGGTCGGCCTTGCCCAGCCCCCCAAGCCGCTGGTCATGCTGGACCCGGGGCATGGGGGCAAGGACCCTGGAGCTATTGGTTTTTCCGGCACCTATGAAAAGCACGTGGCAGAGGCCGCAGCGCAGGAGCTTGCACGGCAGTTGCTGGCAACGGGGCGCTACCGTGTGGCCCTTACGCGTTCGAGTGACCATTTTATTCCGCTGGACGGGCGGGTGGACATGGCCCAGCAGCACGGGGCCTCTCTCTTTGTGTCCATGCACGCCGATGCGCTGCACGATGCCAGCGTGCGTGGGGCGAGCGTGTACACCCATGCCCACGGGGCATCGGACAGCCAGACGGCGGATCTGGCCCGTACAGAAAATAGTGCGGACCGGTTTGGTGGTCCCATGGTGCACGGGGCCTCGCCCGAAGTGCAGCGTATTCTGGCCAGTCTGGTAACGGAGGAAACCCGTAAGGGGTCCTCGCATATGGCGCAGGCGGTGGTATCGGCTTTTCAGTCCCGCGTGCAGCTTTTAACGCATCCGCACCGTCATGCCGCGTTTGCGGTGCTTAAATCCGCACAGATTCCCTCGGTTCTGGTGGAAATGGGCTTTATGTCCAACCGGCTGGATGAGGCCGCACTACGGCAGGCCGGGCACAGAGCCATGGTGGCAGGGGCCATGTGCCATGCCGTTAACCTGTATTTTGCCTCTGCTGGTGCGGGGCTGGCAGGCTAGGAGCGTTTTTGGGCGTGTGCTGTTGCAGGGAACGGCAGAAATAGCCTGCGGCCAAATTACTGGCGGCTCACGCCCGGAGCATCAGGATTTTTGAAGAAGGGGAAAGTAAAGCGGGAGGCCAGAAAAGCAGAAGCCCCCTTGCGGGGGCTGCTTTGCTTGACAAATTCCCGGGGGAGAATTTGGTGCCCAGAAGAAGACTCGAACTTCCACAACCTTTCGGTCACAGGTACCTGAAACCTGCGCGTCTACCAATTCCGCCATCTGGGCTCAAATGGCAACCCGGAGTGTTCCGGGCTGGTGAAGAGGCATTTACCCCGCACATATGCTACCGTCAACAGGTAAAATGATTTTTTTTGACGAATTTGTGTCGGCCCCTCCTCTGGCCTGTTGGGGGCGAATGCAACACAGTGCATGGATTGCGTGAAGCGCAAAAGACTGAAGCAAGGGAATGCGGGCATGAGTGGGAACAAGACTGCGGCCGTGCTGGGCGGGAATGGCTTTGTCGGCCAGTATGTTGTGCAGTGTCTGGCGCAGGCCGGGTACACGGTGCGTGTCGCCAGCCGAAGGCCGGACCAGAGTGCCCTGCTGCGGCCCTTGGGGCGGGTAGGGCAGGTTGCGCCCTTTTATGCCTCGGTGCTGGATGACAGCACGGTAGCCTGCGTCGTGCGCGGGGCGGATGTGGTGGTCAACCTTGCGGCGGTTCTGTCCTCCTCCTCCGCGCAGAGCCTTCAGGCGGTCAATGTGGAAGGGGCGGGGCGTGTGGCCCGCCTTGCGGCGGAAGCCGGGGTTGCGCGCTATGTGCACATGTCCGCCCTTGGTGCTTCGGCCGATGCGCCCTCTGCCTACGGGCGGAGCCGTGCCGCGGGGGAAGCGCTGGTCAGGCAGTTCCGCCCGGATGCCTCCCTTGTTCGCCCTTCGGTCATTTTTGGGCCGGAAGACAAATTCTTTAATCTGTTTGGTGCGCTGGCACGCTACCTGCCGTTTATGCCGGTCTATGGGGCAACCACCCGCGTGCAGCCTGTTTATGTGGGGGATGTGGCGCAGGCCGTGGCGCAGTTGGCGACCACACCCGAACTGGCTGGGCGGGAATGGCAGCTTGGCGGGCCGGATATTATGACCATGCAGGATATTGCCGAGTTCGCATTGCAGCAGACGCAGCGTGACAGGCCCGTTATGCGTGTGCCTCTGGCGCTGGCACGGTTGCAGGCAGCGGTGCTGGAGCGCCTGCCCGGCAAGCTGCTCACACGTGACCAGTTGCTCATGCTCTCGCAGGATAATGTTGTGCCGCCAACGGAAACGGGGTTCGAGGTGCTGGGTATTGTGCCGCGCAGCGTGGCGGCCTGTGTGCCCTTCTATCTGGAACGGTACAGGGCTGGCGGCGGTCGGTCCGGGGTTTTTGTTCCACAACGGTAGGTTGGGTTCATAAAGGTCCGGAATGGAACCGATTATTTTATAAAAAATACGCCATTTAACGCTATTCCGGGCCTAAAATTAAAATAGGTAAGTAATGCTGTCTTTTTATCTGGAAGGATAACAGGCACTTTCCCTCCTGCTTGATTTTAGGGGGGCGAGGACTGTCTGCCGCGCCCTTGTTAGCCGGGGATGGCGTATGACAACCAAGATGCTGAAATTTGTCTCCGTTCCGCAAAAGCAGCCACAAAAGCGCACGGCGGCTGAGCGGCGGACGGATTTTGACGAAATTTACGATGACTTTAAGCCAGAACAGGCCACCGAACAGGCTAGCCGCTGCTCGCAGTGTGGCGTTCCGTTTTGCTCTGTTCACTGCCCGTTGGGGAACAACATTCCCGACTGGCTGATGCTCACGGCTCAGGGCCGGCTGGAGGAGGCTTATGGTGTCTCCTCCGCTACCAACACCTTCCCCGAAATCTGTGGCCGCATCTGCCCGCAGGATCGCCTGTGCGAAGGAAGCTGCGTGATCGAGCCGGGGTTCGAGAGCGTGACCATTGGCGCGGTTGAGCGGTTTGTAACGGACACGGCGTTTGAAAACGGCTGGGTCAAGCCGGTCAGCCCCCTGCGTGAGCGCGCCGAATCCGTAGGGATCGTCGGGGCTGGCCCCGCAGGGCTGGCCGCGGCAGACCAGTTGCGTGCGCAGGGTTATCAGGTCCATGTCTATGACCGGTATGACCGCGTGGGCGGCCTGCTGGTGTATGGTATTCCCGGCTTCAAGCTTGAAAAGCATATTGTGGCCCGCAGGCATGAACTGCTGGTGGAGGGCGGTGTTGTCTTCCATCTGGGGCAGGGCATTGGCAACGGTCCGGGCGAGTTGTCCTTTGCCGAACTGCGTGGGCGGCATAATGCGCTGCTGATCGCAACAGGCGTGTACAAGTCCCGCGCAATTGGTGGCCCCGGTGCGGGCCTTGCGGGGATTGAAAAGGCGCTGGATTACCTGACCGCCTCCAACCGTCGCTCTCTTGGGGATGTCCTGCCCGATGAGGCGCAGGCGCTGGATGCCGCGGGTAAAAACGTGGTGGTGCTGGGTGGTGGTGACACGGCCATGGACTGCGTACGCACGGCTATCCGCCAGGGTGCCAGATCGGTGCGCTGCCTCTATCGCCGCGACCGTGCGAACATGCCCGGCTCCACGCGTGAGGTGAAGAACGCGGAAGAAGAAGGCGTGCAGTTTGAATGGCTGGCCGCCCCCGAAGCGTTTCTGGGCGACACCCACGTAACAGGCGTGCGCGCATCCCGCATGAAGCTGGGCCTGCCCGATGCCTCTGGCCGCCAGTCGGTGGAACCGCTGGAAGGCTCTTCCTTTACGCTGGAAGCGGATCTGGTGATCGCAGCCCTCGGCTTTGACCCCGAACCCCTGCCGCAGTTGTGGGATGAGCCCGCTCTGGCGGCATCGCGCTGGGGTACGCTCAAGGTGGACCAGAAAAGCTTTATGACCTCGCTGCCCGGTGTGTTTGCAGCAGGGGATATTGTGCGTGGGGCCAGTCTGGTCGTGTGGGCGATCAAGGACGGGCGGGAAGCCGCCCAGAGCATCCATGAGTGGATCAGGGCCGATGCAATGGCTCGTACGGCGGAGCAGGGATAATGGATATGGAACAGTTTTCGCACACTGTTTCCGCTGAAAGCGGTGAAGAGTTTCTCAAGGCGTGGGACGCCAACGTACAGGCGCTGGATGGGGTGTATGACCCGGCGGACGAGCGCGATTCCTGCGGTGTGGGTCTTGTGGCGGCACTGGACGGCAAGCGTCGGCGTGAGGTGGTGGAAGCTGGTATAGCCGCGCTTAAAGCCATCTGGCACCGTGGCGCGGTGGATGCCGATGGCAAAACGGGCGACGGCGCGGGCATTCATGTAGAAATCCCGCAGGAGTTTTTTGCTGACGCCATCACCAGCACGGGCGACCGCCCGAGCGATGGCCCCATTGCCGTGGGGCAGGTGTTTTTGCCCAAGACCGATTTTGTGGCGCAGGAACAGTGCCGCCAGATTATCGAAACCCAGATTCTGGCCTTTGGCTATGGCATTTACGGCTGGCGTCAGGTGCCGATCGACACCTCCTGCATTGGTGAAAAAGCCAATGCAACCCGGCCCGAAATCGAGCAGATCCTTATCCGCAACCTGCCGGGCAAAACGGAGGAAGCGTTTGAGCGCGACCTCTACGTTATTCGCCGCAGAATAGAAAAGGCCGCCATTGCGGCGCAGGTGGATCTGTATATCTGCTCGCTCTCCTGCCGCTCCCTTATCTATAAGGGCATGTTCCTTGCCGAGCATCTGACCGAGTTCTACCCGGATCTGCTGGATGCGCGTTTTGTCAGCCGCTTTGCCATTTACCACCAGCGGTATTCGACCAACACCTTCCCCACATGGAAGCTGGCTCAGCCGTTCCGCCGCCTTGCCCATAATGGTGAAATCAACACCATTTCGGGCAACATCAACTGGATGAAAAGCCACGAAACACGGCTGTCTCACCCGGATCTGGACCCGTGGATGGCGGACATCAAGCCGCTGGTGCAGGCTGGTGGGTCGGATACGGCAACGCTGGATAACGTGTTTGAACTGCTGACCTTTGGCGGGCGGGATGCGCCCGCTGCCAAGGCGCTGATGATCCCCGCCAGCGTGGGCGGCAATGCGACCATGAAGCCCGAACACCGGGACATGTTCACCTACTGCAACGCGGTTATGGAACCGTGGGACGGCCCCGCCGCCCTGTGCGCGACCGATGGCCGCTGGGTTGTGGCCGGGCTGGACCGTTCCGGCCTGCGCCCGCTGCGCTATACGGTGACAACGGATAACCTGCTGATTGTGGGTTCCGAAACCGGTATGGTGCGCGTGCCTGAAAACGCCATTGTCAGCCGTGGCCGCCTTGGCCCGGGCGAGATGATTGGTGTGGATCTGGACGACGCCAAACTCTACGGCAACAGCGCCCTGCTGGATGTGCTGTCCTCCCGTCAGGATTTTTCTGACTGGATCAAACGCACCCAGAAGATCGGCCATCTTGTCCGCTCCGAAGTGACCGAGCCGGTTTACTACACGGGCGATGAGCTGCGCCGCCGCCAGCTGGCCGTAGGCACCACGCTGGAAGAGCTGGAAACCCTGCTCCACCCGATGGTGGAAGACGCGAGCGAAGCCATCGGCTCCATGGGGGATGATACACCTCTGGCCGTGCTGTCGCCCCGTTACCGTGGCCTGTCGCACTATTTCCGCCAGATGTTCAGCCAGGTGACCAACCCGCCCATCGACAGCCTGCGTGAATCGGGGGTGATGAGCCTTGCCACGCGTCTGGGTAACCTTGGCAACATTCTCGACCAGTCGGCCGAGCAGTGCGACATGCTGCAACTGCCCAGCCCGGTTCTGACCTCGGGCGAGTATGAGGCCCTGCGCGGCTTCTGCGGTGCGTCTGCCAGTGTGATTGACTGCACCTTCCCCGCAAAGGATGGTGAGGCCGGTCTGCGTGAGGCCATTGCCCGCATCCGCCGCGAAGCGGAGGAAAGCGTGCGGGGTGGCTGCACCCATGTCTTCCTGACGGATGAAGGCCAGTCCCCCGACCGGGCTTCCATCCCCATGATTCTGGCCACCGGGGCCGTGCATACGCATCTGGTACGGACGTCCCTGCGTACCTTTACCTCGCTTAACGTGCGCACCTCCACGGCGCTGGATGTGCATGCCATTGCCGTGACCATTGGTGTGGGGGCCACAACGGTTAACCCGTATCTGGCGCAGGAAAGCATTGCAGACCGCCATCGTCGTGGCCTGTTTGGCAGCCGTAGCCTGCGTGAGTGCATGGAGCGCTACCGCAAGGCGGTGGACAAGGGTCTGCTCAAGATCATGTCCAAAATGGGTATTTCCATTGTGGCGTCCTACCGTGGTGGCTGCAACTTTGAAGCCGTGGGCCTGTCCCGCGCGCTTACGGCGGAGTTCTTCCCCGGTATGCCTTCGCGCATTTCCGGTATTGGCCTGTCGGGTATTGCCCGCAACGCGCTCAGCTTCCACGAGCAGGCATGGGGTTCGGCTTCCGCGCTTACCCTGCCGGTTGGCGGGCTGTACAAACTGCGCCGCAGTGGGGAGCAGCACGCATTTGATGGCGGGCTGATCCATATGCTCCAGACCGCCGTGGCAACAGACAGCTTTACCATTTACCAGCGTTATGCCGATGCCGTGCGTGCCCAGCCGCCCGTGGCCCTGCGTGACCTGCTCGACTTCCGCGAAGGGCGCACGCCCATTCCGGTAGAAGAGGTGGAAAGCATTACGCAGCTGCGTAAACGCCTGATCTCGCCTGCCATTTCGCTCGGCGCCCTCAGCCCTGAAGCGCATGAGACCCTTTCCATCGCCATGAACCGGATTGGCGCAAAATCCGATTCCGGTGAGGGTGGGGAAGATCCGGCACGCGCCAAGCCACGCCCGAATGGGGATAACGCATCCTCCGCCATCAAACAGGTGGCGTCTGGCCGCTTTGGGGTGACCGCGCAGTATCTGAACGACTGCCGCGAGCTGGAAATCAAGGTGGCCCAGGGGGCCAAGCCGGGTGAGGGCGGGCAGTTGCCCGGCTTCAAGGTAACCGAGCTTATTGCCAAGCTGCGCCATGCAACGCCGGGGGTCACGCTGATCTCCCCGCCGCCGCACCACGATATTTATTCCATCGAGGATCTGGCCCAGCTTATTTATGACCTCAAGCAGATCAACCCTGATGCCAGCGTAACCGTTAAACTGGTGGCCCGTTCGGGTATTGGCACCATTGCCGCGGGTGTGGCCAAGGCCAAGGCCGACGCCATTCTTATTTCCGGCCATTCCGGTGGTACGGGGGCAAGCCCGGTCAGCTCCATCAAATACGCGGGTCTGCCGTGGGAGCTGGGGCTGGCGGAAACGCATCAGGTTCTCATGCTCAACCGTCTGCGCCACCGCGTGCGCCTGCGTGCCGATGGTGGCATCAAGACCGGGCGTGATGTGGTGATCGCCGCCATGCTGGGTGCGGAAGAGTTTGGTATTGGCACGGCCAGCCTTGTGGCCATGGGCTGCATTATGGTGCGCCAGTGCCACTCCAACACCTGCCCGGTTGGCGTGTGCTCGCAGGACCCGGCCATGCGCGCCAAGTTTGAAGGCACGCCGGAAAAGGTGATCAACCTGTTCTCGTTCATTGCGGAGGATGTGCGGAACATTCTGGCCTCCCTTGGCTTCCGTACGCTGAACGAGATTATCGGTCGCACGGACCTGCTGCGTCAGGTTTCCCGCGGGGCGGATTATCTGGACGATCTGGACCTGAACTCCCTGCTTTCGCAGGCAGACCCGGGGCCGTTTGCCCGTTACTGCACGCTTGAAGGCCGTAACGAGGTGCCCGATACGCTGGACGCGCAGATGATCGACGATGCCCGTCCGCTGTTTGACCATGGTGAGAAAATGCAGCTGCACTACAATGTGCAGAACACCCAGCGCGCCATTGGTACACGCATTTCCTCTCTCATCGTGCGCCAGTTCGGCATGAAAACGCTGGCTCCGGGCCACCTGACCGTGCGCCTGCGCGGTTCGGCCGGGCAGTCCCTTGGAGCGTTTGCGGTGCAGGGCCTCAAGCTGGAAGTGCTGGGCGATGCAAACGACTACGTGGGTAAGGGCCTTTCGGGCGCGACCATTACGGTTCGTCCGTCTTCGTCCTCTACGCTCGTGTCCAACCAGAACGCCATTATTGGCAACACGGTACTGTATGGGGCTACGGCGGGCGAACTGTATGCCGCAGGGCAGGCGGGCGAACGCTTTGCCGTGCGGAACTCTGGCGCTACGGCGGTTGTTGAAGGCTGCGGTTCCAACTGCTGCGAATACATGACCGGTGGTACTGTTGTGGTGCTGGGTGAAGTGGGCGACAACTTTGGCGCAGGCTTTACCGGCGGCATGGCCTTTGTGCTGGACAGCAATGGGGGCTTTACCAAGCGCATCAACCCCGAATCCCTGCTGTGGTCGCGTGTAACCGACCCCAGATGGGCCGAAAGTCTGCGCGCTCTGGTGGAACGCCACGTGGAGGAAACCGGCTCGGCCTACGCCTCCATGCTGCTGCATAAGTGGGACGAGGTTCTGCCCCAGTTCTGGCAGATTGTGCCCCGCGACTACGCCAGAATCATCGGCTTTGATGTTGAAGGCGCAGAGCAGGCCAAATCGGCCTGAACCAGCCTTTACAGGGTATGCGGACACAAAACGGGCGGGGGCTTATGGCTCCGGCCCGTTTTGTCGTTCTGGTGCCCTGCCTTTGCATGCAAGGGCTCTCGCCTCTGGTGGATTTGCGCGGTAGAGTGGGGGCATGGAACATACCGCGCATTTTTCCCGTTCGCTGTCACTTCCGCTCATGGCGGCGGAAGCCGGACCTGCCCCTTCCTCCGACCAGAGCGCTGCTGCCCTGCCGCGCTGGGACCTGTCGGCCCTGTACGCGGGCATGGACGACCCGCAACTGGAGGCCGATCTGGCAGGAACTGCCGCGGCCGCCAAAAGCTTTGCCAAGCTGTATCAGGGCCGCCTGAACAGCCTGGACGGCGGGCAACTGGCGCAGGCCATGAGCGAGTTTGAAGAGATCGAGGAAAAACTGGGCCGGGCAGGCTCCTATGCCTCGCTGCTGTTTGCTGCGGATTCGTCCAACCCGTCCATCAGCCGCTTCAGCCAGTCCATTAACGAACGGCTGACCGATATTTCCACCGACCTCCTGTTCTTCGGGCTGGAACTCAACCGGCTGGAAGAGGCCGATCTTCAGGCCAAAATGGATGATCCCGCTCTTGCCCGCTGGCAGCCTTACCTGCGTGATGTGCGCATGTACCGCCCCCACCAGCTTGGCGATGACGTGGAAAAAGTGCTGCTGGAAAAATCCGTAACCGGCGCGCAGGCATGGTGCCGCCTGTTTGATGAAACCATAGCCGCCCTGCGGGTGACGGTGGACGGGCAGACCATGACGGTGGGCGATGCGCTTAACCGCCTGTCCGACACAGACCGTGGCGTGCGTGAGCGCGCAGGCAAGGCCGTGGGGAGCGTGTTTGAAGGCAATGTCCGCCTGTTTGCGCTCATTACCAACACGCTGGCCAAGGACAAATCCATATCCGACGGGCTGCGGCATTATGCCCGCCCCACATCCTCGCGCAATCTGTCCAACATGGTGGAAGATGGCGTGGTGGATGCGCTGGTTTCAGCCGTGCGCACGGATTATCCGCGTCTGTCCCACCGTTATTATGCGCTCAAGGCCAAATGGATGGGGCTGGACAAGCTGGAGCACTGGGACCGCAACGCCCCTCTGCCCGGCTGCGAGGACCGCCAGATTCCGTGGACCGAGGCCAAATCCATTGTGCAGAAGGCGTATGACGGGTTTGACCCGCGCATGGGCAAGGTGATCAACACCTTCCTGACCAGCCCGTGGATTGATGTGCCGCCCGCTCCCGGCAAGTCTCCCGGCGCGTTTGCCCACCCCACCGTGCCGTCGGCCCACCCGTATATCCTGCTTAACTACCACGGCCGCATTCGGGATGTGATGACGCTGGCGCACGAACTGGGGCACGGCGTACATCAGGTTCTGGCGGCGAAGCAGGGTTATCTGATGTCCGACACCCCGCTCACGCTGGCCGAAACCGCCAGTGTGTTTGGTGAGATGCTCACCTTCCAGTCCCTTCTGGACGGGGAAAAAGACCCTGCCCGCCGCCGCCTGCTGCTGGCGGGCAAGGTGGAGGATATGCTCAACACCGTGGTGCGCCAGATTGCGTTCTACGAGTTTGAAACCCGCGTGCATGACGAGCGGAAAAAAGGCGAACTTCTGCCCGAACGGATTGGTGAAATCTGGCGCGCTGTGCAGACCGAAAGCCTTGGTCCGGCCTTTAACTTTACCCCCGATTACGATGTGTTCTGGGCGTATATCCCGCACTTTATCCATTCCCCCTTCTATGTGTACGCCTATGCGTTCGGGGATTGTCTGGTAAACGCGCTGTACAAGGTGTTCAGCGAAGGGGCTCCGGGTTTTCAGGACAAATACATCGCCATGCTGGAAGCCGGTGGCACGCTGCGCCACAAGGAACTGCTGGCTCCCTTCGGGCTGGATGCCTCGGACCCCGGTTTCTGGCGCAAGGGGCTGGATGTGATCTCCGGCTTTATTGAGCAGTTGGAGCAGGCAGAGCATGGCGCGTGATCTTGATAACTCCGGCATGTTCGGGGAATTGCGGCGTATGGTGCAGACTACCGGCACGGTGGGGGGCATTGCCGCACGGATGGCCGGGCACAAAATGGGGATCCGCACTACGGGCCTGACCCATGCGGAAGACCTTAAATCCGTGCTGGGGGGGCTTAAAGGTCCGCTCATGAAGGCAGCACAGCTTCTGGCCACCATACCCGGCGCATTGCCTGAAGAATATGCGGAGGAGCTGGCCCAGCTCCAGTCCAATGCGCCACCCATGGGCTGGAACTTTGTGCGCCGCCGCATGACGGCGGAACTTGGAGCGGGGTGGGAGAAAAACTTCCGCGCCTTTGGCAAGGAGGCCGCCGCTGCGGCCAGCCTTGGGCAGGTGCATCAGGCGGTTCTGGCTGATGGCCGCCGCGTGGCCTGCAAGCTTCAGTACCCGGATATGAACTCGGCGGTGGAGGCGGACCTCAAGCAGTTCCGCATGGCCATTGGTGTTTACCACAAGCTCGACAATGCCATCCGTCAGGATGATGTGGTGGAAGAACTGGCCGAACGCCTGCGGGAAGAGCTGGATTACCGGCGTGAGGCCGCCAATATGCGCCTCTATCACGCCATTTTGCGCGACTGCCCGGATGTAACCGTACCGCTGCCGGTAGATGAACTGAGCACCCGCCGCCTGCTGACCATGGAATGGGTTGCTGGCCAGAACCTGAATGCCGCCATCAAGGCAGGGCTTTCAGACGAGCAGAAAAAGAAAATTGCCCGTGCCCTGTTCCGGGGCTGGTACGTGCCACTCTACCAGTATGGTGTGGTGCATGGCGACCCGCATATGGGCAACTTTACCGTGCGTGAGGATGGCGGGCTGAACCTGCTGGATTTTGGGGCGATCCGCATTTTCCGGCCCTCGTTCATCAAGGGTAATATCGACCTGTACAACGCCCTGCGCACGAAGGACGAGGACCTGGCGGCCCATGCGTACGAGGCATGGGGCTTCAAGGACCTCTCGCGCGAGAAGGTGCGTGTGCTCAATGAATGGGCAAGCCTGCTTTATGCCCCGCTCATGGATAACCGCGAGCGGTATATTCAGGAAGAGAACACCCCAGAACACGGGCGCGAGGTGCTGAGCCGCGTGCATGAAGGGCTGCAAAAAACAGGGGGCGTGCGCCTGCCGCGCGAATTTGTGCTGGTGGACCGCTCGGCCATTGGGCTTGGGTCGGTGTTCATGCGGCTCAAGGTTAAAATGAACTGGAGCGAACTGTTCCACGAAATTGTGGAAGGCTTTGATGAGCAGGCCCTGACCGACCGGCAGAATGCCGCCATAAAAGAGGCCCGCTTCCCCCCCGATGCGCCGCCCGCCACCTGACGGGCGGGCAGGGCGTTACAGGCATGCAAAGGCGGGGTGCGCAAGGGCGGATGCTCCCCTGCACACCCTAACGGGTTCAGTACGCTTTATAGGTCGTCTGCTTGAGGTGCGTCTGGTTATATTCAAGCTGGCGCGGGCTTAGCTGGAATCCTACCTCGAACCGGTAGTCGGAATCGACATTGCGGGGGGGGATCGGCAGGTCGATCGTGACCACCTTGCTGGTGGTGTCAAACGTTGCAAGGTTGGCCGGGAACGTCACGGTGTGGCGGAAGATGTGCTTGTTCACAATCCGGTCCCCATGCAGCACGGCAATAAACCACGGTATGTTCAGTGTCTCGGTAGAGGAGGCTGGGCCGCGTTCAACGGTAATGTGCAGTACGACTCGGGTCTTCAGGTCCTTGGGGCCACCGGCGGAGCATTCGCCCTCCAGCTTGACAATACTGGCCCGCGCCACCAGATCACCAAAACCGGTGCCTTTCCCGTTATACAGGTAGTAGTCTCCGGCCTCGGAAGGGATATGTGTCACGGGGCAGGCAGGTGCGAACTCCATGGAGGCGCTTTCCCCGCCACTACAGGCCGCCAGAGTTGTCAGCAGGCCCATGGCCAGTGCGCCACAGGCGGTTACGCGGGGGAGCTGGTGGCGCAGGCGGGTAAGATCATAAGGCATGGAGTGATCCGGCATTATAAGGGGTGGAGGAACAAAAATAGGTGACGCACCAACCCGCAACGCCCGGCAGCGCGCGTGTTTCACGTCTTGAATGCTGCAAAACGGGTTGCATCACATGCGTCCTTTGCGTAGGCCACAACTGCCACGGCCTTTACCGGGTTTCGGGCGTAGCCTGTTTTCAGTATGCGTCTTCATAGCCAGTTATCTTCTCTATACAGTCCGCTGCAACTTTGGGGAACACCATGCCCGATCAAACTGACACCCTGACCACCACCCAGACCGCGGATACGCAGCATGGCCGCTCACTCAAGGTCCTTCTGGCTGGCCCGCGCGGCTTTTGTGCCGGGGTGGACCGCGCCATCCGTGTGGTGGAGGAAGCCATCCGCCGTTACGGCGCGCCGGTCTATGTCCGACACGAGATCGTTCATAACCGCACCGTCGTAGAGGAGCTGGAGGCACAGGGCGCCATCTTTGTGGAGGAACTGGACGAAGTTCCCGCGGATGGTCACGTTGTTTTTTCCGCCCATGGCGTGCCCAAGACCGTGCCAGCCGAAGCCGAGCGCCGCAATCTTCTGTATCTGGATGCCACATGCCCGCTGGTATCCAAGGTCCACCGCGAGGCCGAGCGCCATTATGCCGCAGGTGGCCCGGAAAGCCGCCATATCCTCATGATCGGTCATGCCGGTCACCCCGAGGTTGTGGGCACCATGGGCCAACTCCCCGCCGGGGCCGTAACCCTGATCAACGATGCAGACGAAGCCCGCAGTGTGCAGCCTGCGGACCCGAGCATGCTGGCGTTTATTACCCAGACCACCCTCTCGGTTGATGATACGGCAGAAATCGTGGACATCCTGCGTGAGCGCTTCCCCCTGATCGAAGGGCCAAAGCGCGAGGATATCTGCTACGCCACCACCAACCGGCAGGAAGCGGTCAAGACCATAGCCCCCGAGTGCGATCTGGTTATTGTTATTGGCTCGCCCAACTCATCCAACTCCCAGCGTCTGCGGGAAGTGGCCGAACGCTCCGGTGCTGCCCGTGCCCTGCTGGTGCCCCGTCTGGATGCGCTGGACTGGTCCGTGCTTGATGGCGTGGGTACGCTGGGCATTACGGCGGGTGCCTCCGCACCGGAAGCACTGGTGCAGGAAATGCTGGCAGAAATGGCCAAGCGTTACACCCTGTGCATTGAAGAACGGATCGTGAAGGAAGAAAACGTAACGTTCCGTCTTCCCGCACCCTTGGGCTAAAGGTGGTTTATGGCCGTTTACACGGACGTTAGCGACGAGGCGCTGCAGGATTTTCTGGCAGATTTTGCCATTGGGGATCTGGTGTCGTTCCGTGGCATTGCCGAGGGGGTGGAGAACACCAACTTCCAGCTGCGTACAACCGAGGGGGATTTTATTCTCACTCTGTACGAAAAGCGGGTGAATGCGCGCGAACTGCCCTGGTTTCTGGGTCTGATGCAGCACCTTGCGCGGGAAGGGGTTACCTGCCCGCAGCCGGTGGCAGACCGGCGGGGGGAAACGCTAAAAACCCTTGCGGGCCGTCCTGCGGCCATTACCACGTTTTTACCCGGTGTCTGGCCGCGTACGGTGCGGGGCGAGCATTGCCGCCCCCTTGGTCGTGCGCTGGCGCAATTGCATGCGGCAGGCCGTTCCTATGCACCAGAGCGCGCCAATGCGCTGGGGCCAACCGCATGGGCACCCCTGCTGCAAAGCTGCGCGGGTGGGGCCAACATGGTGCTGCCGGGTTTACAGGCGGAGCTGGAGCAGGCCCTTGCCCGTATTGTGCCCGCATGGCCGGGCCACGAGGGCAACCCAACTCTGCCGCGCGGGCAAATTCATGCCGACCTGTTCCCCGATAACGTGTTTTTCCTCAACCACGGTGTATCGGGGCTGATTGATTTCTATTTTGCCTGCACGGACTACCTTGCATACGACGTGGCCATCTGCCTGAACGCATGGTGCTTCCAGCCTGATGGCGCGTTTAACGTGACCTTCGCCCGCCAGATGCTGCTGGGGTATGAGGACGTGCGGAAGCTTGATGAGGCCGAGTGCCGTGCCATGCCGGTTCTGGCGCAGGGTGCGGCCATGCGCTTTTTGCTGACCCGGCTGTACGACTGGATCAACACCCCGGCCGATGCGCTGGTCACACCCAAAAACCCGCTGGATTACCTCAAACGGCTCAGGTTCCATCTGGCAACGCAGACTGTGGGTGGTTATGGACTCTGAACCTTCTTCCCCAACTCCGGAAAACCGGATGCAGGTTGAAATCTGGACAGATGGTGGATGCAAGCCCAACCCCGGCCCCGGTGGCTGGGGGGTGTTGCTGCGCTGCAAGGGCGTTGAGCGCGAACTTTCGGGCGGGGAACTGGCCACCACCAATAACCGCATGGAACTGACAGCAGCCGCTGAAGCGCTGGAAGCGCTGACCAAGCCCTGCACCGTTAACCTGCATACCGATAGCGAATATGTGCGGAACGGCATTACGCGTTGGCATACGGGCTGGGTTCGCCGTAACTGGCGCAACGCGGCGGGGGACCCTGTTGCCAATATGGATTTATGGCGGCGCCTGCTGGATGCGGCCAAACCGCATGATGTGTCGTGGCATTGGGTCAAGGGCCACTCTGGCGTGCCGGAGAACGAACTGGTGGACCAGTTGGCCACACAGGCCCGTATCCGCATGGAAGAGCAGAAAGCAGGCGCATAATCCCGCCTGATGACCACCTTTACCTTATAATCTGAGTGGTTTGTGTATCGCCCCCGGTAGGCCGGGGGCGACCCGTGCACCGTAGCGGCTTATGCCGCGTTATGGCTCCATGTCAGACTGGTAAATATCAATATAGTCCTGTGGCGCATCCGGCTTGGCGTTCTGGGGCTGACCAATAACCCGCACATAAATTCTGGTCGAAGGCGTTCCGCCGTTCATCAGCACGCTCCGCGCGGCCAGACCGCGGGCAAGAGCCATGCGGCGTGGGAGCGAGGGATCATCCGCTGATCCTGAACTATAGGCATCCACAAGCGCGCGAACATGCGGCTTGTACGCAAGGTTCTGCCCGAATGCCAGAATGGCCTGATGCGTTTCGGGGTTAAGGTCGGCCGAGCCGGGGGCAAATGTCAGCCGGATACCACCGGGAATGGGCGTGAGAGTGCCGGTAGCCTGAAGCTGCACGGTAGGCTGTGGCGGAATGGGGAAGGGGTGTACCTCCACATCGGATGGAGGCGGAGTAAGCTGCGGCACACCCGGTGGCGCATTGGGGATGGTGGCCTCTGGCAGGGGACGTGCCGGGGCAGGGGCGGTAACCGGCACTTGTGCCTGCGTGGCGCTGGCCCCACCCGAAGGAGCAGGAGCAGGAGCAGGAGCAGGAGCAGGAGCAGGAGCAGGAGCAGGAGCAGGAGCAGGAGCAGGAGCAGGAGCAGGAGCAGGAGCAGGCTGGGTCGTACCGGGTGTGACCACTGGCGCTTGCAATGGCGGCGTGTTCTGTCCTGCTGGTGCTGGTGCTGGTGCTGGTGCTGGTGCTGGTGCTGGTGCTGGTGCTGGTGCTGGTGCTGGTGCTGGTGCTGCGGGGGGCGTGGTCCGGGTGGTGGCGGCACTTGCCGTGGCGGCTGGCTGGGTGGTTTGGGGCGCGGGAGTTTGTACCTGCGGCTGCTGCATGGGCCGGGGGGCGACATGATGCTGGGCACGCGGGTGCGTGGGTGTGTTCTGCCTTGCCTGCGGGGCGGCTGTTCTGGAAGCCGCGGGGGGCTGTGTGTCTGCCAGACTGTCGAGCGCCTGCGCGTTGGTCGTGATCTGGGCATGGGCCGTGCCCGCTCCGACCAGCCCTGCGGCGCAGAGCAGGGAAAAGCGGCACGAAAGGGAGAACATTTTTTTCATTGCAGTGCAGACTAGCCCAGAAGGTGGGAGAGATAAAACGGGGTATTCTGGCAAGGTGGGGCAGAAAGATGTGCCGTCATGCGGAAAACTGCTCTTCTGCAATACGTTCGGAGAGTGTCTGCCCCGGATCAAACAGCAAGGTTACAGTCAGGTTGCGGTCTTCACGCACGTGAACCGAGGTCACGTTGCGCACTTCTATCGAATCGGCCACAGCAGCCACGGGCCGTTTTTCGGCCTCCATGACCGTAAAGCCCACATGGGCGGTAGAGGGCAGCAGCGCGCCACGCCAGCGGCGGGGCCGAAAGGCGCATATGGGGGTAAGCGGGAGCAGATTGCCCGAAAGCGGAACAATAGGCCCGTGAGCGGAAAGATTGTAAGCAGTGGAGCCCGCCGGTGTTGCCAGTAACGCGCCATCGCAGATCAGTTCAGGCACACGGACCAGCCCATCCACATCTATGCGGAGCTTGGCGGCCTGACGGGTCTGGCGGAACAGATACACGTCATTCAGGGCGAGTGCTTCGTGCGTTTCATTGCTGCTGGTGGTGGCGGTCATGCGCAGCGGGTGCAGGGTGGCTGCCTGTGCGTGGAAAAGACGGTGGGGCAGGTCTGCTTCGTCCATCGGGTTCATCAGAAACCCAACGGAGCCACAGTTCATGCCATATACCGGGGCGGTGAGCTGTGTTTCCAGCACCACGCGCAGGGTTTCGAGCATGAAGCCGTCCCCCCCCAGACAGACAATGACTTCCGCATCTCCGGGGTGGCAGTTGCCGTAATGGGCCACCAGCCGGTCAAACTCCATCCGTGCCTCATGCGTGGGGGCGGCCATAAAGGCCAGCCTGCGCGGCGTCTGGGCAAAAAGGGGCTGCGTGGAGGGGGATGCGGCACTCATGCTCTGCCCTGTGGGTGGAGGAAAGAAGAGTGTGTCTTACCCCGCAAGACCGTGGTCCTGAAAGGGGGCGGCCTCATTTTTGGTATGGAGGAAGGCTGGGGCCAGCCGGGTGCCCAGTAGCTCGTCATACACTCCCAGTGTTGCGTGCTGCATGGCCTCGGTCGTGTAATGCGCCACAACCGCCTGCCGGGCGGCCGCGCCCATATGGGCGCGTGATGCGGCCGGGGCGCTGAGTATGGCCAGCATGGCATCGGCCAGTGCCGCCACATTGTTGGGAGGAACGGACAGGCCGGTGACACCATTCTCCACCGTTTCCACCGCCGCCCCGTGGTGGGAGACAATAACCGGGCGACACATGGCCTGCGCTTCCACCACAACACGGCCAAAGGGTTCGGGGCGGAGGGAGGGCACAAGCACCATGGTGGCCAGCGCCATGGCGGCGGGCATGTCCTCGCAGTGTCCGGCAAAGCGGATTCTGTCGTCCAGTCCCAGACTGCTGGCCAGTTGGGTGAGTTCCCGCACGTAGCGCCCGTCCGCCTTGTCGGACCCGGCAAACACGCAGTGCCATGGCCGGTCGGGCAGCCCGGCTTCCAGTTGAGCCAGTGCCTGTAGCACAAGGGCCTGCCCTTTCCATGCGGTAAGCCTGCCGGGCATGAGAATAATGGCCGAACCTGCGGGAACGGCCCATTGCTCGGCAAGCTGATGCATACGCTGCCCGCTGACCGCATGGAGGCTGAACTGTGCGATATCCGCCCCGCGCGGAATAACCCGCAGGCGGGTGGCGGGCACATTGTAGTCCTTGTGAAGCATCCGCCCGATATGCGCGCTTATGGCGATAACCCGGTCCCCGCTGGCCAGCACGGAATTATACAGCTTTTTGCCCGGCATGGTGTTGGCATGGACGCCATGCCATGTGGTGACAAACGCGGTGCGGGTACGCCTGCATGCCATTCTGGCTGTCCAGGCGGGAATGCGGGAGCGGGCATGCACCAGAGCCACATTGTGCTGGTCCAGTATGCGGGCCAGCATACGGGCGTTCTGCCAGATATGTGCGGGGTTGCGACTGCCACAGTCGGGGAGGGTAATATGCTCCGCCCCCAGACTCCGCAGCATGGGCACAAGGCGGCCCCCGCTGCTGGCGACAAGGGCTTTGCCCCCGGCCTGAGTAATGGCCTGCGCCATTTCCAGAGTGCCGCGTTCAACCCCCCCCTGCTGCAGGGCAGGAAGAATTTGCAAAATAACAGGAGAGCTTAGAGAACTGGCCATGGTGCTCCTATTATCACGCACAGGGGTAAACGTGCCATATTCCGACCATATCAGGGTCCGCGCTTGACCGGTATGGGCCAGAGTTTGCTATGGATGATCTATGAAAGCAGTTTTCTCTGCGCGTTGGTCCTTGCCCTGCATGCTGGCTGGCGCTGTTGTTCTGGCGGGAGCGTCTTCGTTTGAAGATGTCGCACAGGCCCGCACGCAGCAGGCGTCGGGGGATAAAAAGCAGGTCTGGTCCGTGACCACCTGCATGGCCATGATTGGTGATGACCCCTACGGCGCGCGGGACTACGCACTGGACTGGCAGCACCACGGGGGCGGGCGTGATGCCCGGCACTGCCACGCTCTGGCCCTGCTTGAGGCCGGAGATGAAGATCAGTCCGCACGCGAACTGGATGAACTGGCCCACCAGACCGCGCCCAAGGGGGATGTGCCCCCGCCAGCCCTGCGTGCAACTCTGGAGGATGAGGCCGCCGAGGCGTGGCTGGCCGCCGGAGTGCCGGGCAAGGCGCAGGCCAGCGCGGATTTCGGGCTGCTGGCCCAGCCCCATAACCAGTCCTTGCAAATTGCCCGGGCGCGCAGTGTGCTGGCCCAGAACCGAGCCGATCTGGCGGAGCAGGAACTCACGGCCCTGATAGCCCACCAGCCCGGTGCCATGCCCGAAGCCTATGTTCTGCTGGCCGAGGCCGAGCGCAAGATGGGGCGGCTTGACCTTGCCATGCAGCATGTTGCCCATGCTCTGGCTGTGGCGCCCGACAGTGCAGCCGCCCTGCTGGAGCGCGGGATTATCCGCGAACGCAAGGGCGATGCCACTGGTGCGCAGCAGGACTGGCAGAAGGTGCTGGACCTCTCCCCCGACAGCCACGAGGCAGACATGGCCCGTCAGGATCTGGCCGTGATGGCGGCAGACCCCGATTCTCCATGAGCGGAGGGCCGGGACTGGACCCGCAGCGTATTCTGGTTATCCGGCTGAGTGCGCTGGGGGATTTTGTGCAGAGTTTTGGCCCGTTCGAGGCCATAAGGCGCGCACACCCCAACGCCTGCATAACCCTGCTGACAACCCGCCCCTTTGTGGAACTGGCCCGCCTTGCCCCATGGTTTGACCGAGTGGAGGTGGACCACCGCCCCCGCTGGACCGACCTTGCCGGGCTGCGCACCTTAAGGCGACAGTTACGTGGGTATGACCGGGTTTACGATTTGCAGACATCGGGGCGCACAGCGCGGTATTTCTGGCTGGCGGGGCGGCCGGTGTGGTCCGGGCATGTGGGGCGCGCTGCCTTGCCTCACGCCAATCCGTGGCGGAACATCATGCACACACGCCCTCGCCAGCGTGACCAGTTGCGCATGGCGGGCGTTACCCCGGTGGACCGGCCCGACCTTGGCTGGCTGGTGGGTGGCGGGCCGCGCCTGCCCCAGCCCTATGCCCTGCTGGTGCCCGGTGCGGCCCCCCATCGCCCCGCCAAACGCTGGCCCGCCGGGCATTACGGCCAGCTGGCGGCCCAGATGGTGGCGCATGGCATAACCCCCATTGTGGTCGGCAGTGCCGGGGAGCAGCCTCTGGCAGCACAGATTCTGCGGCACTGCCCGCAGGCGCTGGACCTGACCGGCCAGACCAGCCTGCCCGATCTGGCAGGCCTTGCCGCACGGGCATGGGGGGCAGTGGGGAACGATACAGGCCCCATGCATCTGGCCGCCGAGGTTGGATGCCGCTGCCTTGTCCTGTTTTCGCGTGAGAGTACGCCTGCGCGCACAGCCCCTTTGGGGTACGCGCCGGGGCAGGTGGACGTGTTATGGGCGCGTGATCTTGCAGTCCTTTCGGTGCAGAGGGTTGCAGCCGCGCTCTGGTAGCGCCATTAAACACTCTTTGCGTTTATTCTTCCTACCCTTCTGGAGCTTGCACCCATGCCCGCTATCACCCTGCCCGACGGTTCTGTTCGCAGTTTTGACGGGCCAGTTACGGGCACTACGGTGGCAGAGTCCATTGGTGCAGGACTGGCCAAGGCCGCTTTGGCCATGGAAGTGGACGGCCAGCTCAGCGATATTCGCCAGACCATAAAAGCCGATGCCAAGGTCCGCTTTATTACCAGAAAAGACCCGGAATCGCTCGAGCTGATCCGCCACGATGCCGCCCACGTGCTGGCCGAGGCCGTGCAGGAGCTGTTCCCCGGCACTCAGGTGACCATTGGCCCGTCCATTGAACACGGGTTCTATTACGACTTTTTCCGTGCCGAGCCGTTTACCCCCGAAGACTTTGCCGCCATCGAAGACAAGATGAAGGAAATCGTGGCACGGGCGGAGCCCTTCGAGCGCGAAGTCTGGCCGCGTGATGCAGCCATTGCGTTTTTTGAAGAACGCGGCGAATCGTTCAAGGCCGAGCTGATCCGTGATCTGCCGGAAACGGAAGATATTTCCATCTACCGGCAGGGCCAGTGGCTGGACCTGTGCCGTGGACCCCACCTGCGCACCACCAGGGATGTGGGAACCGCCTTCAAGCTGATGAAGGTCGCCGGTGCTTACTGGCGTGGGGACCACCGCAACCCCATGCTGACCCGCGTGTACGGCACCGCATGGCGCGACCAGAAGGAACTCGACGCCTACCTGCTCCAGCTTGAAGAAGCCGAAAAGCGTGACCACCGCCGGATCGGGCGGGAGATGGGTCTGTTCCACTTCCAGGAAGAAGCGGTGGGTCAGGTCTTCTGGCATGCCAAGGGCTGGCGCGTTTATTCCGTGTTGCAGGACTACATGCGCCGCGCACAGACCCGCCACGGGTATCAGGAAGTGCGCACCCCCCAGCTTGTGGACCGTGGTCTGTGGGAGGCATCGGGCCACTGGGACAAATACCGCCACCACATGTTTGTCGCCACGGTGGAGGATGAGGATAAAACCCTCGCCCTCAAACCCATGAACTGCCCGTGCCATGTGCAGATTTTCCGCCACGGGCTGCGCTCCTACCGCGAGTTGCCGCTCCGCATGGCCGAGTTTGGGGCCTGCCACCGGTACGAACCCTCGGGCGCACTGCATGGCCTGATGCGTGTGCGTGGCTTTACGCAGGATGATGCGCATATCTTCTGCACCGAGGACCAGATCGCGGCCGAGACCGTACAGTTTGTAAAGATGCTGCACGAAGTTTACCAGGACCTCGGGTTTGAGCACGTACGCGTCAAGTTTGCTGACCGCCCCGAACAGCGCGCAGGCAGCGAAGCGGTGTGGGACAAGGCCGAAGCCGCACTCAAGGAAGCCTGCGCCGTTGCCGGGGTCGAGTACGAATATAATCCGGGTGAGGGGGCATTCTACGGTCCCAAGCTCGAATTCGTGCTGCGTGACGCCATTGGCCGCGACTGGCAGTGTGGCACCTTGCAGGTGGACCTTGTTCTGCCCGAACGGCTGGATGCCAGCTATGTGGGCGAGGACTCGGCCAAGCACCGCCCCGTTATGCTGCACCGCGCCATTCTGGGCTCGTTCGAGCGGTTCCTCGGGATTCTGATCGAGCAGCACGCTGGGCGCTTCCCGCTGTGGCTGGCACCTGTTCAGGTGGTTGTGGCCTCCATTGTCAGTGATGCCGCGCCCTATGCGCAGGACGTTGCCGCAGCCCTGCGCAATGCCGGGCTGGTGGCCGAGGCGGATGTCCGTAACGACAAGATCAACGCCAAGGTCCGCGAGCATAGCGTAGGCCGCGTGCCGGTTATTCTGGTCGTTGGGCGGCGCGAGGCGGAGGAAGGCACTGTGGCCATGCGCCGCCTTGGCTCGCAGGCGCAGGAGGTGCTAACGCTGGATCAGGCCATTGCCGCACTCAGCCACGAAGCCACTCCTCCCGATCTGCGCAAAAAGGCGTGAAGCAGGGCGGGTTTTTGTGGCAATGCTGCAATGCCCCTGATTTATTGCATGGACCGCTTGATAAACAGCGGAGAATTGCGCACATACTAACAGCAGGCGGAGCACCGGGTACCGGTGCCTCTGTTTGTTTTTGAAATGTACTACAGGAGCCGACCATAGTCAGATCCCCTTACCCCGCGGCACCCAGCAAAGAAGGGCCGCGCGTGAATGAAGAAATTCGTGTGCCGCAGGTTCGCCTGATTGATGAAACAGGCGAAATGGCGGGCGTTATGTCCGTGCGTGATGCGCTTGCCCGTGCCTATGGCGTTGGGCTGGACCTGCTGGAAATAAGCCCCAATGCTGAGCCGCCGGTTGTAAAGATTCTCGACTACGGCAAGTTCAAGTACGAGCAGCAGAAAAAGCGCAACGAAGCCAAGAAAAAACAGAAAGTTATTGAAATCAAGGAAGTCAAGGTTCGTCCGAACATCGACGAAAATGACTACCAGGTTAAGATGCGTTCTGTGAAAAGCTTTATTGGCGACGGGGATAAGGTCAAGGTCACACTGCGTTTCCGTGGGCGCGAAATGGCGCATCAGGAACTGGGGATCAAGGTTCTGGAACGGATTCGGACAGAAATTGATGAACTGGCCAAGGTGGAGCAGATGCCCCGCCTTGAAAACCGCCAGATGATTATGGTGCTGGCACCGCGCTAGACCTTTGTCTTTCTGGACTGGCTACCAAAAACCGCCCGGGGCTGAACTCCGGGCGGTTTTTTTATGCGCTGACCATTCCGTCTGGTATTGATCTGGCCGGGTCAAAGGGGAGCAGGGCTGACTGGTAATGCACATGGCCTCAAAGCTATGCTTTAGGGCTCCAGCAGCACGGTTGCCCGCAGATCGGCGCGTACGGTCTGGGCTTCTGCCGTACTGGAAGGGCTGGAGCCGACAGCATCGTTCGCAGCGCCAGCAACGGCGGCACGGAGCATGATCGGCATGGGGCGGGGATAGTCCTGATCAGATACACTGATCTGCACAAACCGGGCGACATGGAGGCCAAGGGATTGGGCGAGTGTATCGGCCTGTTTTTTCAGTTCCGTTATGGCTTTTTTCTCGGCTTCCAGAAACAGACTCTGGCGTTTTTCGTCCGAGAGTGACCACTCCAGCCCTTCCAGAATAAGCCCCTGTGCCTGCAACTGTCCGGCCAGAGGTAAAAGGCTTTTCCCATCCGTGGCGGAAAGGCTCAGGGTCTGGCTGGCGGTCCAGTAAGGGCGGGCTTTTTCGGGCTGTGTCTCGTAAACGGAATACTGGAGCACTGCGGTTTTGATGTCGGTATTTCTGGCCGCTTCATCTGTGGCTTTTTTAACCACGGCATTCACATCCCCCTGAGCGGAGGCGGCATTCCTGTTCTGGCTTTCCGCCCTGAAGCGCGCACTCAGCTTGTCTGGTGCGGCCTCTGTTGTGCCTGTGGCATGGATTTCCAGCCGGGTATAAGGCTCGGGATTGTTCTGAGCATGGGCAGGGAGCGTATGGGCCAGTACAGCCGCGCCTGAAGCGAGTGCCAGAAAGCCCATGGGCTTGAAAGATGGGAGAAGAGTCACGATGGTGCTCCTTCAGCATTCAGTAAGGCGCGGCGCAACCGCACCAGTCCAGGGCGGATATGCCCTTTTTGGCAAAGATTCATGCCTTCCGTTTCTAATCTGGAGACAGAGACCGAGACGGAGACAGAAGCTTTTGTCGCTGCATATGAATCTATCAAATGGGCAAGTTCAAGGCAGAAGGAAAGGCTGTCTGAAGTGACGACAATAGGGGAGGATAATCGGGGGGAGGGAAACAAGTCCCAGCCAAAAAGCACAGATGTTGGCAGGTGTGCCTGACTGGCAAGTGTGACGGAACCACCAGTGATAACGCACGCCAGAGCCAGAAGAAGGGGTGAGCGGAACTTCATGGGACACTAAGAGACGTAATTGCATGTTATTTCAACAAAACTATCCGCCAAAAACGATCTATTAACGTTAATAGATTTAGGTCATCATTGTAATATTACGTATAGTTTAAAGTTTATCAGGGTAATCATATATCGCGGGCACATCTATAGTCACCGCAAGGCCGGGATTGTTGTGCGACAAAAGCAATGTGCCGCCATGCAGTTCCACAATAGCCTGTACAAGGGCCAGCCCCAGCCCCGAACCGGGGGTATGGCGTGCCTGCTCGGCCCGGAAAAAGCGTTCCGATGCACGGGCAAGATCCGCGTCATTCATACCAATCCCGCTGTCCACAACCATAATGCGGATGGTGCCTGTCTGTGCATGTTCGGCGGAGGAAGCAGCGGGAATGTGCTGTGCGCTCAGGTTTATGGTGCCTTGCGGGGGAGAGAACTTGATGGCGTTGTCCAGAATATTGGCCAAAGCCTGCTGGAACATGGCCTGATCTCCCCTGAATGGCAGGTGGAGAGGGAAATTCCTCTGTAGCTTGAGGCCATGCTCATCTGCCACGGCTTCATATAATTCCGTAATGTCCCGCAAGGTGGTGGCCAGATCGAATATGGCAAAGGCCGAGCGGCGGGTGCCAGCCTCAATCTGGGCAATGCGCAGCAGGGCTTCGCAAATGCCGGTCACCTTATCCAGATTGACCGCGGCCTGATCAATGGCGGCGCGCAGGGCCAGTTCGTTTGTGGCGGAGCGGGAGGCATCCTCCAGTTCCGCGCGGGCGCGGGCAATGGGGGTGCGCAGGTCATGGGCAATGGAGTTGGAAACCTGTTTGACCCCATCCATAAGCCGGGTAATGCGGTCGAGCATCTGGTTGATGGTCAGGGCCACATCGTCCAGCTCGTCCCCCATGCCCGATACGGGAATGCGGCGGGACATGTCGCCCCGCGTAATGGCCAGAGTTGTGCGGTTGATGGAATGGATGATCCGCCGGAACAGGACGCGTACAACCCAGCCCCCGCCAACGGCCAGCAGCCCGACCATAAGGCATGTCCAGAGCATGGCGTCCGTGAGCATCCGCTGGATCTGGGTGCGCTCACTAATATCGCGTCCGATCAGCAGGAGGTAATTGCCTTGCAGGGTCCAGACGCGGACCTGCGCAAGGTTGAGTTGCCCATCGCGGAGTACAGGCAGGGTCTGCCATGTCAGGGCGGCATCAAGCCGTATGGGCCAGTGGGCCAGATTGCCTGCCAGCAGTTTGCCGTCCGGCGCACTCAGCAGGTACAGGGCGTTGTCATCTATATCCTGCGCCAGACGGTTGTTGATCAGGTTTTCCAGCCCCGGAATACCGGCATGCTGCCATTCTGTCAGCAGGGCGTGGGCATCAAGCGCTATGGAGTGGCGTACGCGCTGCTCCAGCAGGCCAATGGTGCCCCACCATACAAATGACAGGAACAGAATGGCGGAGCTGATAAACAGAACGCTGTAAACAAGACCGAAACGCAGGCTGACGGATTGTATGCGGACCTTGCGTAAAATGGTCTGCATAAATCGTGCTGGTCCGGTCATTCCTGCAGCATGTATCCGGCGTTGCGCACCGTATGCACCAGAGCATGTTCAAACGGTTTATCTATTTTCTGGCGCAGGCGGGAGATATGGACGTCAATTACATTGGTCTGCGGATCAAAATGGTAGTCCCATACGCCTTCCAGCAGCATGGTGCGGGTGACGACCTGTCCGGTATGGCGCATTAAAAATTCCAGCAGCCGGAATTCGCGCGGTTGCAGGTCTATTTTCTGCCCACCCCGGCGGACAGCGCGGGAGAGCAGGTCTATTTCCAGATCGCCCACACTCAGCTTGGTCAGGGGCTGGGCCTCGTTGCGGTTGCGGCGCACAAGGGCTTCCAGCCGGGCCTGTAGCTCGGAAAAGGAAAAGGGCTTGCTGACGTAGTCATCCCCGCCTGCTTTAAGCCCGGCCACTTTTTCGTCCACATCCGCCAGAGCGGAGAGCAGGAGAACGGGGGTCAGGTTGCCTTCGCGGCGCAGGGTTTCAAGAATATGGAGCCCCTCTACCCCACCGGGGAGCATACGGTCGAGAATGATGACATCGAACTTGTCCTGGCAGGCAAGGGCAAGGCCCTGCTTGCCGTCTGCCGCCTGTTCCACCAGATGACCGGCTTCAGACAGGCCCTTGGCAACAAAGTTACGGACCGTTTGATCATCTTCTATTAGAAGAACACGCATAGACAGACCTCAATTACCCAAACGGATTACCAAATTCTTACAAGAAATATATGTTCTTGTCACGGGCTAGTGCGGAAATGTTTCATATACGGTCTGCTTCGGCTAGGGGTTTTGTGAGAGAATCAAGCATTGCCAGTAAAACCGCAGTTAGGGGGGATGCAAAAATCAGCCCCGGAAAGCCCAGAATGGCTCCAAACAGGGTCTGGGACAGCACGGTAAGGGCCGGTGGCATCTGCACTGCATGGCGCTGGATAACGGGGGCAAGCACGTTGCCTTCAAAAAACTGGATCACGCCATACAGCACCGCCACCATAATGGTCTCGCGCGTGCCAAGGGAAAGGGCGAGCAGCAGGGCAGGCACGGCCCCCATGATGGCGCCAATATAGGGAATGAAATTGCACATCCCCGCCAGCACACCCAGCGCCAGTGCCAGAGGCACGCCAATAAACCACAGCCCGATGCCCGAGAGCGTGCCAACCACCAGCATGTCCAGCGATTGGCCTGCAACCCATGCCCACAGGGTCTGCCCCGCCCGCAGCAGCAGTTGCCGGATGATCGGGCGACGTTCTTCCGGCACCAGCCGTAGCAGTCCATTGGCGTAAGTGGCGGGGGACATGGCAAAATACAGCCCGGCAATCAGCACCACAATCAGCGTGCCAATGGCGCCAAAGGCGGACCCCAGTATGCCGGTCATGGACCCGGCAATACGTGAGCCAAGGGAGGCCAGACCGCTATCGCCCCCGGTATGACGGCCCCCAAGGGAGGCAGGCAGATAGTTCAGGATCATCTGCCCGGTGGGGGTGCTCTGCAGCGTGTCCCGCAAGGCCATTTCCTGCTGGCGCAGGGCTTCTTGCAGGCGGATCACCTCGCTGACAATGGCGGGGCCGCTGTTCCAGACCAGCAGGGCCGCACTCGCCAGCAGGGCCAGCACCACAATGGTCAGCGCCCATGCATGCGACACGCCAAGGTGGCGGCGCAGGATGCGGGCCAGCCCATACAGCACCACCGCGCACAGCACGGAGGCAAACACCACCATAAGCACATCACCCAAAAGCCATATGAGCAGGCCAATGCACACAGTCCCTATGGACAGGCGCAGAATGCGGGCAATGTGTTCGGGACCAAATATAGGCGAGTCCGGTGATGGCATGGGCGAAGAAGAGGAACCGCTGTCAGATGGCATGCAAGAAAATTCTTTCAGGATCGGGGGAGGCTGTGTAACGGCTGTCCGTGTCGTTAATCTGTAAGCACATGATGTCTTACTTTTTTGTGTAATCTTATCCATTCATGCGCGGATGTGAGAAGAAATTTCTTTAGTATGGTTACAGGAGCATAATACGGACATGTCTGGCGGGAACGACGGTGGGCTGGCGGCTGCCTCCAAAGCCATTCTCGCTCTGGCGGTGGGCACGTTTGCCATCGGCACGGGAGAGTTTGCGGCAATGGGGCTGCTGCCCCAGATGGCGGACAGCATGCATGCCAGTATTCCACGCACGGGGGAGGCTATTTCGGCCTATGCTCTGGGGGTTGTGGTCGGGGCTCCTGTTGTGTCGGTCATGGCGGCGCAGATGTCGCGCAGGCAGTTGCTGGTGCTGCTCATGGGCTGGTTTGCCGTGGCCAATGCACTGGGTACACTTGCCGCCTCGCTGGGTATGCTTGATCTGGCGCGTTTTGTAACCGGGCTGCCGCATGGCTCCTTTATGGGGGTTGCCGCGCTGGTTGCCGCAGGGCTGGTGGACCGTGGCTACCGTGGGCGGGCCGTGGGGCGTGTTTTTTCGGGCCTGACCATTGCCAATGTGGTCGGCGCTCCCTTTGCCACCTATGCCGGGTCCTATTTCGGGTGGCGGCTGTCCTACCTGTTTATCGGCCTTATGGGCGTTGTGTGCTGCCTTATGGTGCTGGCATGGGTGCCGTATGATGCGCCTAACCGGGGGCGTTCGGCCCTGTCGGAGCTTGGCGCGTTTTCACGCAAGCAGGTCTGGTACGTCATGGGCACCGTGGCGGTGGGGTGTGGTGGCATGTTCTGCGTGTACACCTATTTTTCCGTAACGTTGCAGGATGTCACCCATGTGCCGCTCTGGGGGGTGCCGCTTTTTCAGGCGCTCTGGGGTGTCGGCATGTGTACGGGCGCATGGGCTGGCGGCCACCTGATGGACAGGAACCTGAAATGGGCAACCATTTTTGCGTTTTTGTGGAATGCCGCCGCACTGGGCCTGTTTGCGCTGGTTGCACATTCGGTCTGGCTGACGGCGCTGGCCGTTTTTATGCTTGGTGGTGGCATTGCCATTGGTCCGGCCATGCAGGTCCGCCTGATGGATGTGGCGGCCGATGCACAGACCCTCGCCGCCTCCATGAACCACGCGGCCTTCAACCTTGCCAACGCCATTGGGGCTTGGCTGGGCGGGGTGGTGCTGGCTGTGGGGTTTGGGCTGGAAGCCACAGGCTGGGCTGGTATGGCGCTCTCGCTCGTGGGGCTGGTGCTTTTCCTGCTCTCGCTACGGGTGGAAACGCTGGATGCCAGAAAAGCCGCGCTGGCAGAAGGTGGGGCTGCGTAAGCCGAATAATAGGCCTTGCGCGCGCATAAGGGCTGCTGTGCGCCCCGCAGGGCGCACAGGGCCATTACTGCGGTATTGCCGTGGTTTTTACTCGACTGGCCTGCTGTTTATTTATAACCCTGAGCGGGCAGGTGCAAAAAACAGATCAATACTGAAGGTGTGTGAGCATGGAAATCAGCAGCCCCTACCAGATCCTGAACAGCCCGGCGAGCGCGGCCCAGCAAAGCCAGAACAGGAAGTCGCTCGGGCTGGATTTCAGCAACATGACACCGCAGGAAATGGAATCCGCACGGCGGGAGCTGTCGCTGGAGGGCAAGATTTCGCTCCATCAAAGTGTTACAATGGCTCTGATGGATGGCTACGCTCTGGAAGGTGTGAATGGCGGAAAGCTCGTGAGTGGCTCAACCAACATGTACGCCATGATTGATTCGTTACTGGATTATCAGGAAAAAAACGGCGTCTTCAACGTCCAGCAAAACATTGAATCGCTTAAGTCTCTCCGCAAGGTGCTTGAGGAGAACGACGTGAATTACACCACCTCCACAACATCCATAACGGCCTGAAAGATCACCTGCCCCTCCAGCCGGAGGGGAGGGACAGGGTGGTTGGGTGCCGAACTGCGCTTATGGGGCGCTGGTCGTGTCTTCTTCCATCTGGGCTTCGGCGGTCAGCCAGCGTTCTTCGGCTTCGGATTCCTCTCTGGCAATGGTGGCCAGCCGGGTGTTCAGGCGGGTTACTTCTGCTGCCTTGCCCGGTTCGTACAGAGCCGGGTCAGCCAGAGCGGCTTCCAGCTTTGTGCGTTCAAGGGCCAGCTTGGCCAGCTTGGCTTCCGCATCCTTGACAATTTTACGCAAGGGAGCCTGCGCCTTGCGGATTTCGGCCCGGTCGCGGCGTTCGTCCTTGCGGCTGTTCTGGCTTGTGGCGTCCTGTCTGGGGCGGTTGCTGGCGCGGCTACGCTCAAGCAGCCATGTGCGGTATTCGGCCATATCCCCTTCAAACGGGGTGACCTGCCCATCTGCCACCAGCCACAGCCGGTCCGCCACCAGTTCCACCAGATGCGGGTCATGGCTGATCAGCACCACCGCCCCTTCAAAATCCGCCAGTGCGCGGATCAGCGCATCACGCGCGTCGAGGTCCAGATGGTTGGTGGGTTCGTCCAGAATAAGCAACTGGGGGGCATCTCGCGTGGCAAGGGCCAGCAGCAGGCGGGCTTTTTCCCCGCCCGAGAGGTCTTTGACCGCGGTTTCCGCCCGGTCCACATCCAGCCCGAAGCGGGCTAGCTGCGCGCGTACAACCGGCATGGTGGCTTTGGGCAGGGCACGCGCCATGTGCTCGATCGGCGTCTGGTCCAGATGCAGTTCTTCGGTCTGGTGCTGGGCAAAATACCCAACCCGGAGCCGGGCATTGCGCTCCACATCGCCAGAAAGCGTGTCAAGGCGGCCAGCTATCAGTTTGGCAAGGGTGGATTTACCATTGCCGTTGGCGCCAAGCAGGGCAATCCGGCTTTCCATATCCAGCCGGAAGGAGAGGTTGCTCAGCACAGGCCTGCCCTCATACCCCACGCTTGCGCGGTTGACGCTCAGGATGGGGGGAGGGAGCTGCTCGGGTTCGGGGAAGGAAAAATGCGCGGCAGTATCTTCCACCACCGCGTCGATCACGGGCAGTTTTTCCAGCGCCTTCAGCCGGGCCTGTGCCTGTTTGGCCTTGGTGGCCTTGGCACGGAAGCGGTCCACAAAAGACTGCATATGGGCGCGGCGGGCGGCAATTTTTTCGGCCTGCCGGGTCTGCTGCAACGCCTGTTCGGTACGGATTCGAACAAAGTTTTCGTAGCCGCCGGGGGTCAGGCTCAGCTTGCCGCGTTCCAGATGGGCAATGGCGTCCACGCAGGAATCGAGCAGGCCACGGTCATGGCTGACAATAAGAGCTGCCCCTGCGAATCGGCGCAGCCAGTCCTCCAGCCAGAGTGTGGCCTCAAGGTCCAGATGGTTTGTGGGTTCGTCGAGCAGCAGCAGGTCAGGTTCCAGAAAAAGGGCCGTGGCCAGCGAGACACGCATGCGCCACCCGCCCGAAAAGTCCGATACCGGGCGCATCTGCGCCTGAGCACTGAACCCCAGCCCCGCCAGCACGGCCCCGGCCCGCGCGGGGGCGCTGTCTGCTCCTATGGCGCGCAGGCGCTCGTGTATTTCGCCAAGGCGCATGGGGTCTGTGGCCTGTTCGGCCTCGGCCAGCAGGGCTGTGCGCTCGGTATCTCCCGCCAGAACGGTGTCCAGCAGGTTGGCGCCATCCGCTGGGGCTTCCTGTTTCACGCGGGCCATGCGCGCGCGTGAGGACAGGCGGATTTCTCCCCCATCGGGGGCAATATCCCCCGCAATGGCGGCCAGCAGGGTGGACTTGCCAGCACCATTGCGCCCGACCAGCCCGACCTTGCGGCCGGGGTCGATGGAAAGGCTCGCCTGGTCCAGCAGAACGCGGCCAGCCATACGCAGGCTAAGGTTGGAAATGACAAGCAGGCTCAACGCAGGTCTCGTTTCTTCTGGAATTGTTCATTACATTCTGTGTGGTACCTACCAGCCAGCGCCGATATGCTCTAGATGGAAACGCTGAACGTCCGCCAGATCAAGGCGGATATCTGCGTTTATACCCAAGGAGGGCCTTATGGCTAAAGAACGTACCCTGTCCATTATCAAGCCGGATGCAACCCGTCGTAACCTGACCGGCAAGATCAACGCCGTGTTTGAAGATGCGGGCCTGAGCATTGTTGCGCAAAAGCGCGTCCAGCTTTCCCCCGCTGTGGCTGGCGCTTTTTACGCCGTGCACAAGGAACGCCCCTTTTACAACGATCTGGTGTCCTTCATGATCTCCGGCCCGGTTGTGGTGCAGGTGCTTGAAGGCGAAAACGCCGTTGCCAAGAACCGTGAAGTCATGGGTGCAACCGACCCCAAAAAGGCCGACCCCCAGACCATTCGCGCCCAGTTTGCTGAAAGCATTGAAGCAAACTCCGTGCATGGTTCCGACAGCGCGGAAAATGCTGCAAACGAAATCCGCTTCTTCTTTGCAGAAACGGAAATCCTGCCCTAATTCTGGCAGGTCACACCCCGGCGTTGTGTCTTGTGCATACGTCGGGGCCGCCAGAATGGCGGTTAACCGCCAAGCCAGACGTCTTGCGCATGGGAGATACCCGGCAGCAGGGTAGGGCAACAGGGCACATTCCTTCTATAATTCTGTCTTATGCTCGAGTGTTATGGGCAAGGCGGGATGCTGTTCGCATTCCCGGCCCGCAGCAGGCAGAAAGGAATGTCATGAAAGTTCTGGCGGTTCATCCCAGCGCCCTGATGTACACCAAGGTTTTCCTGCGGCTGGAGCCGCTGGGGCTGGAACTGGTGGCTGGTGCTGCGCGGAATGCCGGACATGACGTGCGGATTATCGACCTTCAGGCCGAAACGCACGAAGATTACTGGAAGCTGGTTGACGAGTTCCAGCCCGATGCCGTGTGCTACTCGGGCAGCTATCTGGCCAATGTGCCGGAAATTCTCGATCTGTGCCGCGAAACACGCTACCGCTTCCCGCAGGTGTTCCAGTTTATTGGCGGGCATTCTGTTTCGTTCATCGCCAAGGATGTGCTTGATCTTTCCGAAGGTACGGTCAACTGCATTCTCAAAGGGGAGGGCGATGCTACGGTCGGCCTGCTGCTGGATGCGGTGCAGAACGGCACGGATATTCTGGAAGTCCCCGGCACCATTACGCTGGACGGGGAAGGCCCGCCCCCCATTTTTGTCAAATCGCTCGATGAGATCCGCCCCGCGCGTGACCTGCTGCGCCACCGCAACAAGTACTTTATTGGTACGCTGGACCCCGCGGCCTCCATTGAATTTGCCCGTGGCTGCCCGTGGGACTGCACGTTCTGCTCGGCTTGGACCTTTTACGGTCGCTCCTACCGCACGGCCAGCCCGCAGGTCATTGCGGATGAGCTGGAGGAGATCAAGGAACCCGGCATCTTTATTGTGGATGACGTGGCCTTTGTGCATGAAGAACATGGCATGGCCATTGCCAACGAAATTAAAAAGCGTGGCATTAAAAAGGAATATTACCTTGAAACCCGTGCAGACGTGCTGCTGCGCAACAAGGAAGTGTTCAAGGTCTGGAGCGAGATCGGTCTTTCCTACATCTTCATCGGTCTGGAAGCGGTGGATGAGGAAGGGCTCAAGCAGTTCCGTAAGCGTGTTTCGCTCGACAAGAATTTTGAGGCCCTTGAATATGCCCGTTCTCTGGGGCTGATTGTGGCCATCAACATTATTGCCGACCCATCATGGGATCGTGCGCGGTTTGAGGCTGTGCGGCAGTGGTGTCTGGAAATTCCCGATATTGTGAATATTTCCGTCACGACGCCGTATCCGGGGACGGAAATCTGGCACAAGGAAGCCCGCCGCCTGACCACGCGTGACTACCGCCTGTTTGATATTCAGCATGCCGTGCTGCCCACCACCCTGCCTCTGCCCGAGTTTTATGAAGAACTGGTCAAGACCCAGCAGGTGCTCAACACCAAGCATATGGGCTGGCAAGCGCTCAAGGACACGGCAGGGATTGCGGTTAACCTGCTCAAGAACGGCCAGACCAACTTTGTTAAGATGTTATGGAAGTTCAACTCGGTCTTTAACCCCGAACTCCAGCTTGCCGACCACCAGCGCCCCGCGCGCTACCTTATGCCCGTGCAGCCCGATGCGGTGGACAAGATTGATCGCAACGACCTGTATGTGCATGGCCCCGGCGGGCGCAAAACCCGCGCGCTGGATGATGCGACCGAAAGCTTTGTGGACAAGACCCGTATGGGGGAAGATGCGTAACCCGCATCTTCCACACAATTCCGCCCATGCTCAGGCGTTTACCCGAGCATGGAGCCCTGCCACCTGCCGATACTGACCCGTGCCGTGTTTAACGTAAAACGGGCGGGGGAAAGGCAAAGGCCTGCGGGGTATAGGTTTCCACTACCAGACTGAACGGTATGCCAGCATGGGTCCGTAACAGGGCAATATGCCGGAAAAGATGCGGGGGCAGGGCCAGTGGGTCTGCCTCCGTTGCGCTGTTTGGCAGGTGGGGTTGCGTTTCCCATAAATCTGGCAAGGGGGACCATAGGGTTTCCCGCCGGATAAGCTGGCGGGTAAACCGCAGGGGGGACACAACACGGCCAAAGGGTGTGTCGGTCTGTTCCAGTGCCTCGGTCATGGTTTTTGTCAGGCGTTCTGGCACAAACCAGTTTTCCGCTTCCGAATAAATGCGGTTGTGCCCTGCCAGCCGGATTTTGCGGTAGCGCAGGCTTTGCCCCCCCTGTGGAGTGGTCAGGTCCAGTGCGGCCAGCAGGTCGGACGGGCAGGGGCTGTGGGCACTGGCTTCGCGCTCGGCGCGCAGGGTTTCATGCGCGCCAAGGAGTGCGTGTTCGCGCAGCCAGTGTTCCAGCGTCTGTGTGGCGCTGTTTTCGGCCAGAAGGCGGTTTTCCATCTGGCTGATCAGGGTTGCCAGCATAAGCCGGTGCATGAAGCTGTTCCGCCACGGGTGACAGAGCAAAGGCTCCGTGGCGGGTTGAGGGGGCGCTAGGTCGGGCATATGGGTCTTATATCATGCTTTGGGGCAGGTATGGGCTGCACATCACTGTTTCGCATCACGGCGGAGTTGCGTTATGGAAGAAACAGAATAGCCGTGTAAAAATGCCATGTATGGAATTTTGTAAAAAGGATGCAAACGCAATGAGCCAGACGATAGCAAGCTTTATGGTCGAAGGAATGACATGCGACGGTTGTGTCTCGTCCGTAAAACGTGCGCTGGCCGCAATTGACGGTGTGGAAGGGACGGATGTGAATCTGGCCAATGGTGAGGTCAAGGTCACGTATGACCCCGCACGTGTTGGTGTTTCTTCCCTGCGGGATGCCATTCGCGGCGCTGGTTACGAGGTAAGCTGAACTGCCTTGCGCTGTGTCATGCAGCCAGCGGAAAGGGGGCGTGACCTGCGCTCTCTGGTTGTTGGAGGGCGGACATGGCACCATGGGGCACGCCGGAGTAACCGGTGGTCAAAAGCCGCTCGACAGGCAAAAACAGAGGTAAGCTGGTCCGTGACGCAAAAAACAAACACATTTGCTCTAGGTGTAATGGCGGCGGGCGGCTTGCTGCTGGCTGGATGCTCATCCGAAATCGGGCGCGTGCCCATGCTGGATACGGATATAAGCTGCCTGCACAAGCAGATGGCTGGCCCTATGTTTCTGAGTTTTCCACTGGCGGCCAATACCTGCCAGCGTATGAGCAATAACGGCTTTGTGCTGGGCGAGGCCAAGGCCAAGCCGCTCCCCCTTGACCTGAAGGGCGCGCCAGACCTGCAGAAACTGGCGGATGAATACGGCTACACCTACACCCGTTAGGGCGTGTGAGTGGGTTTAACCTTCCAGTTCCGCATCCCAGTATAAATAGTCATGCCAGCTTTTGTGCAGGTAGTTGGGTGGAAAAGCCCGTCCGTTTTCCTGAAGTTCCCATGATGTGGGACGTACAGGGGTGCGGCGGGGCAGCATGCCAATATGGTGTGGCATGTGTGGGCCCTTGCGCAGATTGCAGCAGCCACACGCGGTAACAACATTCTCCCAGCTTGTGCGCCCACCTTTGCAGCGGGGAATAACGTGGTCAAACGTCAGTTCCTGCGTGGGGTGGCGTTCTCCGCAGTACTGGCAGGAAAAATTGTCACGCAAAAACACGTTAAAGCGCGTAAAAGCCGGTTTGCGGGCGGCGGGCACGTAGTCCTTGAGGGCAATCACGCTGGGCAGACGGAAGGCCTGACTAGGTGAATGCACTTCCATGTCATATTCGCTCAGGACCGAAACCCGGTCCAGGCACACCGCTTTTATGGCATCCTGCCATGCCCAGAGGGAAAGTGGAAAATAGGACAGAGGTCGAAAGTCTGCATTCAGAACAAGGGCTGGATAGTTTAGAGTACTGCCATCGGCCAAGATGTGTCTCCTCGTTAGCACGAGAACACAGTTCCGAAGGGGTCAGAACAACTCAAGCCGACCGCCAGCAGAAGTGCGTCGTCGAGATAATTACCGGCAGGACTATTGCAGACGCAAAGAGGTGTGGCAAGAAAATGTGGGCCAATAGTCACCGATATCGGACAGCTTTATAGATCTGGTAAGATTAATATGACTATTCGATTACAGTACAATGATCGTTGCAAAACAGAATGGGTTACGCGGTTCGCCCCCAGCCCCACAGGGGCGCTGCATCTGGGCCATGTGGCGTCCGCCCTGTTCGGCTGGACCCTCGCGCAGCCTGCGGGGCAATGGATGGTGCGGATGGAGGATATAGACCCCCAGCGCTGCAAACCTGCCTTTGCCACCGCCATTTTGGAAGACCTCGCATGGCTCGGGCTGGTGCCAGATGGGCCGGTTCTGTACCAGTCTACCCGTATGGCGGTTTACAGGGACGTGCTGGACACGCTTGAGCATATGGGCGTGCTGTATCCGTGCTTTTGCACCCGATCGGATATTGCGCGGGAGAGTGCCGCCATGTTCTCCGCCCCCCATACCGCCCCCGATGGCAGCCTGCTCTACCCCGGTCGGTGCCGCACACTTGGAACAGCGGAGCGCTTGCGGCGGATGGAGGCAGGTCAGCCCTATGTGCTGCGGCTGGATATGGCGCGTGCCATGGCGCGTGCCAGAGACTGTGCAATGTCTCCCGTGGGCAGACAGGAGGCAGATGGTACGGGTGCTACAGGGCAGGGGAGCGCCCGTGGGGTTGTGGTAGATGCCGCATGGCCGCTGACTTACCATGACCTGAGTAATGGCCCGGTCCCCTGCTACCCCGAACTGTTTGGCGATGTGGTTCTGGCCCGGCGGGACGTGCCTGCATCCTACCACCTGTGCGTCACATGTGATGATGCCGCGCAGGGTGTCACGCTGGTGACACGGGGGGAGGATCTGCGCCCCGCCACCAGCCTGCACCGGTTGTTGCAGACCCTCATGGGCTGGCCCGCCCCGCATTATGCGTTCCACCCCCTGCTATGCGATGCCACAGGCCGCCGTCTGGCCAAGCGTGATGGTGCGTTGAGCGTGCGCGCCATGCGCCAGAGCGGGCTGAGCGCCCGGCAGGTGCGGGACAAGGCCGTATTTGCGGCTGCTTCCCATGGTAGTACGTTCTTGCACGGTTAGGCGCTCCTGCCCGCTGAGCCCCATTTTTGCATGACAGGGAAAAAGCCCGCGCAGAACAAAAAAGACAGAGCAGGTGGAATCTCCGGTTCCGCCCCGACCGGAAGAGGATTACTGTGCGCCCCGGAGCAGCGCATTTGCCGCCTCTGTCCGGGTCTGTGCCCGTGCGGGGGCCGGGTGCCTTAAAATATTGTGTCGGAAAGTAAGAAAACCATGAGCCTTGTTGCTGACCGCCTGAACAGGATCAGTCCTAGCCAGACAATCGTCATTTCAACGCGTGCACGGGCGCTGAAGGCAGAGGGGCGGAATATTATCAGCCTTTCTGCGGGTGAGCCGGACTTCAACACACCCGACAACATTGCTCAGGCCGCCGTAAAGGCCATTGCCGCAGGCCAGACCCGCTATACCGATGTGGCAGGCACGCCAGAACTGCGCAAGGCCGTGGCAGAACGCTTCAGGCTGGATAGCGGGCTGGATTACACGCCTGAGGAAGTCATTGTTTCCACCGGCGGTAAGCAGATCATCTACAACGCCATGATGGCGACCCTGAACCCGGGGGATGAGGCCATTATTCCCGCGCCGTGCTGGGTGTCCTACCCCGATATTGTCACGCTGGCTGAAGGCGTGCCCGTGGTGGTGCCCTGCAAGCGCGAAAACGGTTTTCGCCTTCAGGCGGATGAGCTGGAAGCCGCCATTACCCCGCGCACCAAATGGGTGTTCCTGAACTCGCCCTGTAACCCCACCGGGGTTGCCTATTCGGCTGAAGACCTGCGTCCGCTGTGCGATGTGCTGCTGCGCCACCCGCATGTGTGGATTTTTACGGACGATATTTACGCCAAGCTTGTGTACGACGGTTTTCGCCCCGCGACATTCGTGGAGGTCGAGCCCCGCCTGCGCAGCCGCACCGTAACCATGAACGGCGTGTCCAAGGCTTATGCCATGACCGGCTGGCGTATTGGTTTTTCCGGCGCGCCGGTGGAACTGACCAAGGCCATGAACAAGTTGCAGGGGCAGTCCACCTCCAATACCTGTTCCATTGCGCAGGCCGCAGCGGTGGAAGCCCTGACCGGCCCGCAGGACTTTATCCAGACCATGGTCGATACCTATCAGGGGCGGCGTGATATGGTGGTCAGCATGATCAATCAGGCCAAGGGTATGGAATGTGATGTGCCCCAGGGCGCGTTCTATGTTTTTCCCTGCATTGAAAAATGCCTTGGAAAAACCTCCGCTGGCGGAAAACTGCTTAAAACGGATGAGGATTTTGTAACGGCCCTTCTGGAGGAAGAAGGCGTGGCAGCCGTGCATGGGTCGGCCTTCATGTATCCGGGGTATATGCGTATTTCCTACGCAACCGATACGCAGAGCCTGCGGGATGCCTGCACCCGGATCCAGAATTTTTGTGAAGGTCTGCTGTAAACCATGTCCCGGAGTTTTGCGCACCGCCTGAATGGCCTGCCTGCCCCCGCAACAATAGAGATGGCCCGGCGTGCCCGGGCTCTCAAGGCGGAGGGCAGGCCGGTTATCTCGCTTGCTCTGGGCGAGCCCGATTTTGCAACGCCGCCTGCGGTGGTGGAAGCCGCCCATCAGGCTGCGCTGGCCGGGCAGACCAAATACCCCCCTGTGGATGGTACGCCCGCGCTCAAGGCGGCCATTGCCCGCAAGTTCGCGCGGGAGAACGGGCTGGACTACACGCCCGAGCAGATCATGGTTTCCAACGGGGGCAAGCAGGTCATCTTCAATGCCTTCATGGCGACCCTGAACGCGGGGGACGAGGTGGTGGTGCCAACACCCTACTGGGTCAGCTATCCCTTGATTGCGCGCATGTTCGGGGCAACGCCGGTGTTTGCTCCATGCCGGGAGGAGGACGGGTTCAGGCTCCGGGCAGATGTGCTGGCGCAGGCTCTTACGCCCCGTACACGCTGGGTTGTGCTGAACTTCCCCAACAACCCTACCGGGGCCATCTGCCCGGCCGAGGATCTCGCCGCTCTTGCCAAAGTCCTGCGCGATTACCCCGATGTATGGATTTTGTCGGACGAAATTTACGAACATCTGGTGTTTGACGGAGCGCGCTCCGCATCCATCGCCGCTGTGGCGCCCGACCTCAAGGACCGCACCCTTACGCTTAATGGTGTGTCCAAGGCTTATGCCATGACCGGGTGGCGCGTGGGGTTTGCCGGTGGACCAGCCGACCTGATTACCGCAATGCGCGGTGTACAGGGGAACGCCACATCAGGCGTGTGTTCCATTGCGCAGGCTGCCGCCGCCGCGGCACTGGATGGACCGCCGGACCTTGTGCAGACCATGGTTGCCACATACAGCCGCCGTCGTACCAATGTGGTGCAGGCCCTGCGTGCGGTGCCGGGCCTGACCTGCGCCATGCCCGAAGGGGCTTTTTACGCCTATCCCGGTGTGGCCGCCTGCCTTGGCCGCACAACAGCCGCCGGACGCCAGCTGGAGACTGACCACGACTTTGCCGCCGCTCTGCTGGATGAAGAGTTCGTGGCAACAGTACCCGGTAGCGCCTTTGGGCAGTCCCCCTACCTGCGTCTGTCCTGCGCAACCTCGGATGAGGTTCTGGCCGAAGCCTGCCAGCGTATTGCGCGCTTTGTGGGCGGATTAACGTAATCATACGGTCGGGCAGGTTACAAGGCCCGGCCAGGAGTGCCTGAACGTGCCTGACCAGCCCCAGCCCGCGCCGCTACCTGCGGGGGAGAAACGTGTCTTCCGGAGCTTCTCGCGTGAGGAGATGGCTCTGGTCTGCATTACCGTTCTGTGGGGGGTAACGTTTTTGGTCGTGCATACGGCCATGCGTTATACGGGACCCATGTTTTTTGTGGGGCTACGCTTTACCACGGCGGCACTGCTTTCCATGCTTCTGTTCCGCCGTCTGCTGCTGGACCTGACCCTGCGGGAAGTGCGGGCGGGAGCCTGTGTGGGGGTGGCCATTTTTTTTGGCTATGCGCTGCAAACTCTGGGGCTGGGAAGCATTTCCAGCAGCCAGTCGGCCTTTATTACGGCCATGTATGTGCCCATTGTGCCGTTTTTGCAGTGGTTTTTCCTGCGTAAACCACCCCATCTTATGGTGTGGCTGGGGGTGCTGTTTGCTTTTTCCGGTCTGGTGCTACTAACCGGCCCGCAGGCCATAGCCCATATGCACCTCCAGTTTGGTGAGGTTGTAACCTTGGTCAGCGCTGTAGCCATTGCGATGGAAGTTGTGCTGATCAGCCGTTTTGCCTCCCCCGCCATTAACAGTTTTCGGGTGGCGATCGTGCAGTTGCTGGTTGCCGGGCTGCTGGCATTTGCTGCCATGCCCATTATGCACGAACACGTGCCCGTTCTGGCGTGGTGGTGGGTGGTGCCCGGTCTGGGCCTTGGGGCCATGAGCGCGGTTATTCAACTGGTTATGAACTGGGCACAAAAAACAGTTTCTCCCACACGGGCAACGCTTATTTACGCGGGCGAGCCCGTATGGGCCGGGCTGGTGGGGCGTCTGGCAGGGGATATGCTGCCAGTCAGAGCGCTGGCTGGTGGCGCGCTGGTTATTCTGGGTGTGTTGGCCAGCGAAGTACGCCTGCCACGCAAACAGGAGCGGGGCAGGAGGGGCAGTTCCTCATAAAACTGCTCCGGTCATTCTGCCTGAGCGCTTGGGACGGGCTGCCGGTCAGAAAAACCGTTTATTCATGCAGAACATTCAGTGTGTAGGCGTGGGCAAGGGCTGTGGAATCTTCTCCATCGGCCATCATGCCCACAAGCTGGAGTTCATCGCAGTATTGCGCAATCTGCTCGCGCAGGCCGTGGCCCACAAGGGGGCGGATAACCGGCTCGTTATGCAGCATGGTGCGGGCACTGGTAACGGGCAGACCGGCCGCGTTGTCGGCTATCAGGGTTGCGGCATCATCCTGATGGGTGTTGACCCATAAGGCCGCATCGCGCAGGGCCATGACCAGTGCCGTGGCGGCTGTGGGGTCCTTGTCCTGCGCAGTATCCGCAACGCCCAGAATAAGGCTGGTGCGTGCGGCGTAATGGCCTGTATCGCTGCCAACAAGTTCGTACAGAAGGTCCGGGAAATTCTGGAGCAGGCTCCACGCATCGGGATCATGCGTGACCACGGCATCAATTTTCTGGTCATGGAGAGCCTGTTCCAACTGTGGGATCGGCAGGTCAACCCAGTTAATGTGGTTGAGCGCGTCCATGCCTTTGCGGCGCATCATGATGCAGAAGAACAGTTTGTCCGCCGCATTCTGGTCTGGCACCGCTACGCTGCGGCCCATAAGCTGGTCCAGTCGTGTAATGCCGCTGCTCCGCCGTACCAGCAGGCGGCGGCTACCTGACTGGACCCCCATAACCAGATGGGCAGGCAGCCCTGAATGCAGGTGTTGGAGCCATGTGAGTGCGGGGGCCAGAGCGTAAGAGGTTTTTTGCTGCGCCAGAGCCGCCAGCGCGTCCTGCCCGTTATGAATGTTGGGCAGGGGGTCCACGTCCAGATTGTACTGGGCAAAAAAGTTCTTTTCCAGAGCGGCTGCCAGCACGGGGGACATGGCGGCTTCTGGCCAGGCAATCCGGAGCTTGCGGTAAACGCCATCGGGCTGTCTGCGGGGTTTGCGGGGGCGTTTCGGGGTATTCAGAAACACAATGCCACCTGCGGCAGCGCAACTTCCGGCCCCCCAGAGCAGGGCACGGCGTGAAAAGCGGGAAGATGGAGATGCGCTCATATCTGTTATCTTACACCGTGTTGGCGGGGGTGTCCCGGTTAAGGGGGCAGAAAATCAAAAAAAACAGGCGTGCGCATATCCGTATGGACATGACATTGAGGGTGGGTATGGTTCTACTGTTTTTTATTATCTGTTGTTTCAAAATAGGTTTTTCAAAGTTCTCTATACGCACCCACGCTCTATGGGCGCAGATGTGTGTGCTGCCGGTTTGCAAGAAGAGTAGAGTACACGGCATGTGATGGGTAGGTCATGTGCACCGGTGCGTTGGCTGACAGAGAGCAGGCGAAGGCTTGGGATGTGCTGATACTACGATGTTGAGAGGCAGAATGGACGGGTCAGACATTGTATTTTTAAAGGGGAACTTTGATTAACATTTTGTAATATAAAAAGGGTCTTGCACCCTCAAAGGGTTGCCGTTATACACCCATTCAGCAGCACGGCGGGACGTATCTTGAAAGAGATTATGCCTTTAAATGCCGCTAAGTGGTTGAAAAATAATTATTCCCGAATAGCTCAGTTGGTAGAGCAAGCGACTGTTAATCGCTGGGTCGTAGGTTCGAGTCCTACTTCGGGAGCCACACTTACTCCTCCCCTTCTAAAATACAATTCCTTACACCGTAGCTTCAAATGCTCTGTGTGAGTTCATGCGTGTCTTTGCCGCCCGAGTGGTGTGCCAACACGGGCGGCGGAATGTGGGGCGTGTTATGTGGGCTCAGGCCTGAGCGGCAACGCCAGTGAGTTCCACCTTCCAGGACGGATCAGCCAGCTTGGCTTCTACCGTGGCGCGGGCGGGTTTGTTGCCCTTGTCCAGCCATGCATCCCATGCGCGGTTCATGCCTGCCATATCGGCCATGTCAGCCAGAAAAATCTGGACTGAAATCAGGCGGCTTTTATCCGTTCCGGCTTTGGCTAGAATGGCATCCACCTGACGCAGAATATCTTCCATCTGCCCCTGCGCATCCAGTGTGGCGTCATCCGCGACCTGCCCCGCCAGATAGACCAGACCGTTGTGAATAACAGCGCCACTCAGGCGTTCTTCAGGTTCAAGGCGGGTTATGCTCATGCTGTTGTCTTTCCTGTGCAAAAAAGCTTGGTGGGTAAAGGAGTTTATGCAGCTGGCATGTTGTCAATCAGGCGGATGTCGCCCAGACTTGCGGCAACAAACAGGCGTGCATCGGGTGTGAGCGTTTCGGTCGCAAGGAGTGTATCGCCCGAGCGCAGCTCCAGATAATGCACGTTAAAGCCATGGCTTTTCAGGTTTTCACGGCAGGATTGCAGGCAGGTATCAACCGCTTTGCCAGCCTGAATATCCGCAATGCAGGCCCGTAATGCCGCAGGCAGGTAAGGAGCCTGTTCGCGCTGTTGGGGGGTGAGCCTGCGGTTGCGTGAGGACAGGGCAAGTCCATCGGCCTCGCGCACGGTGGGGACGGGTTTTATGCGCACGGGCAGGTTCAGGTCCTGCACAAGGCGGCGGATCAGGCAGAGCTGCTGGTAATCCTTTTCGCCAAATGCGGCTATGTCGGCCCCGGTCTGGAGCAGCAGCTTGGTAACAACCGTTGCAACGCCATCAAAATGGCCCGGTCGGTCCGCGCCACACAACATGTCATCCAGCCCGGAAACCGTAATGCGGGTTGCAAAACCTTCAGGGTACATTTCCGCTCCGTCCGGGGCGTAAAGCACATCTACTTTGCCTGTGCCTTCCAGCAGGGCGGCATCGGCTTCCGGCCCACGGGGGTAAAGTTGGAAGTCGGCTGCGTTATCAAACTGGATCGGATTGACAAAAATACTCACAATCCGGCGCGTGGCCTGCCCGTCCAATGCGTTGACAAGGGTAAGGTGGCCATTGTGGAGCGAGCCCATGGTGGGCACAAAACCTATGGTTTCGCCCGCGTTGCGCCATTGGGCTACCAGTGTGGCCAGTTCGGTTCTGGATCTGATAATCCGCATGAAAAATCCTGAAAAACAGATGACCCCCTATAAGGGGAGTGCCCGGACAGGGCAGGAAAACCTGCATTGTAGTGCTGATTGGCTCGCGGTTCCAGAGAGGGCGGTTTTACTGCATGCGGGATTTAAAGTGCAGACAACCCGGTGGAGAGGGGCCGGGCCTGTGCTATAGGGGGCGTATGTCCTACGCTGATTTTGTTCATCTTCGTGTGCACTCTGCCTACTCGCTCAGTCAGGGGGCAATCCGGGTGCCGGAAATTGCATCCCTCGCGCAGGAAATGCATATGCCTGCCGTGGCTATTGCCGATTCGGGCAATCTGTTCGGCGCTTTGGAATTTTCGCAGTACTGCACAAAAAGTGGCATTCAGCCCATTATCGGGGCCCAGATCGGCCTGCCTGCGCGCAATGACAAACCCGGGGCCCCGGCTGAGCCGGTGGTGTTGCTGGCCCAGAACGAGGTGGGGCTGACCAATCTCCAGTTCCTCTCATCCGAAGGGTTCAAGACATCCGACCCGTCTGACCCGTTTGTAACGCTGGATACACTCTGCGCGCGCGCCGAAGGGCTGATGCTGCTCAGTGGCGGCACACGCGGTCCGCTGTTTCAGATGCTGGCCGAAGGGCAGAAGGACGAAGCCACACGCTGGCTGGCCCGTATGCACGAAGCCTTTGGCGACCGGCTGGTGGTGGAACTGCACCGCCACGGGCTGGCTGTGGAAAAAGCGGTGGAGCCGGGTGTTCTGGGTCTTGCCAGCCAGTTTGGCCTGCCGCTTGTGGCCACCAATGAGTGCTTTTTCCCCAAGCCGGAAATGTACGAAGCACATGACGCGCTGGTGTGTATTGCCCAGGGTCGCACCATGGCGGAAAAAGACCGCTTCCGCGTGACCCCCGAACACTGGTTCAAACCCCCGCAGATGATGCGCGCCCTGTTCGCGGACCTGCCCGATGCGTGCGACAATACGCTCGAAATTGCCCGTCGCTGCGCCATAAAGGTGGAAACCCGCAATCCCCTGCTGCCCGTCTGCCCCAAAGTGCGCGAAGGTGCTACCGAGGACCAGACCCTGCGCGCCATGGCGTGGGAAGGGCTGGAGCGCCGCATGGCCTCCATGACGCTGGATGCAGCAACGCAGGACCGCTACCGTGAACGGCTGACATTCGAGCTGGATATCATCTCCAAAATGGGGTTCCCCGGTTACTTCATGATCGTGGCGGACTTTATCCAGTGGGCCAAGGCGCATGATATTCCGGTAGGGCCGGGGCGTGGTTCGGGTGCAGGTTCGCTGGCGGCATGGGCGCTGACCATTACGGATATTGATCCCATTCCTTTCAACCTGCTGTTCGAACGGTTTCTTAACCCCGAACGTGTCTCCATGCCTGACTTTGATATCGACTTCTGTCAGGACCGGCGAGACGAGGTGATCGCGTATGTCCGGCGTGAATATGGAGGCGACCGGGTTGCCCAGATCATTACCTTCGGTAAGTTGCAGGCCCGCGCGGCCGTGCGTGACGTGGGGCGTGTGCTGGGGCTGCCCTATGGCATGGTCAACCGTGTGGCCGAGCTTATTCCCAACAACCCTGCCAAGCCTGTTACGCTCAAGGAAGCCATAGAAGGCGAACCCAAATTGCAGGAAATGCGCGATAACGACGAGGCTTTGCGCAGACTGCTCGAAATTGCCCAGCAGCTTGAAGGGCTGTTCCGCCACGCCAGCACCCATGCCGCCGGGGTGGTGATCGGGGACCGCCCGCTGGTGGAACTGGTACCGCTGTACCGAGACCCCAAGAGCGATACATTAGTTACCCAGTATAACATGAAGTTTGTTGAGCAGGCCGGTCTGGTCAAGTTCGACTTTCTGGGCCTGACAACACTGACTATTCTCAAACGCGGTGTGGATTTTATCCACCGCATGGGCAAGGACGTGGATCTGGCGAGCATCCCGCTCAATGATGCGCCAACCTATGACATGCTCAGCAGGGGGGATACGGCAGGCGTTTTCCAGTTCGAAGGTGCTGGCATGCGCGATGTTCTCAAGCAGATGCGCCCCACCCGGCTGGAAGACCTGATTGCCGCCGTGGCCCTGTACCGCCCCGGTCCAATGGCCAATATTCCCGATTACTGCCGCCGTAAACATGGAGAGGCATGGGAACCCCCGCACGAGGAAATCCGCGATATTCTTGAAGAGACCTACGGTATTATGGTCTATCAGGAACAGGTCATGCAGATTGCCCAGAAGATGGCGGGCTACAGTCTGGGTGGGGCAGATCTGCTTCGCCGCGCCATGGGTAAAAAAATCCGCTCGGAAATGGACCACCAGCGCGAGATCTTTACCAAAGGAGCCACCGGGCGCGGCATCGATCACGACAAGGCGGTAGAGGTGTTCGATCTCATGGCCAAGTTTGCGGATTACGGGTTTAACAAATCCCATGCTGCGGCCTATGCTCTTGTCTCCTACCAGACTGCATGGATGAAGGCTAACCACCCTGTGGCCTTCCTTGCGGCCTGTATGTCACTCGCGCGGGAGCGGACGGAAAAACTGGCCGCTCTTCGGCAGGAGGCCGAGCGCATGGGCATTGCCGTGCTGCCGCCAGACATCAACCGTTCAGAGGCCGACTTTGCCGTGGAGGTCATGCCCAATGGCGAATACGCCATTCGCTATGCACTGGCCGCGGTTAAAAAAGTTGGTTTTGGGGCCATGGAGGTTCTGGTTGCCACAAGAGGGGACAAGCCTTTTACCGATCTGGCCGATTTTGCAACGCGCATAGACCCCAAACACATCAACCGCATGCAAATGGAAAATCTGGCCAAGGCAGGCGCGTTTGAATGTCTGGATAAAAACCGGGCGCGTGTCTTTCATTCAGCCGATGCTCTTTTGCGCCGTGCCCATAGTCAGGCGCAGGAGGCGGCATCCGGCCAGATTGGCCTGTTTGGTGGTGGCGGGCAGAAGGAGCCCCTGCGTCTGGCCGAAGGGCCGGACTGGCCGGAGTTTGAAAAACTGGCGATGGAAGCAGAAGCGATTGGCTTCCATATGACCGCCCACCCGCTGGATGCCTATGGCCCTGTGTTGCGTAGGCTGGGGGTTGTCAAATCCTCCCAGTTGCTTGCCGCGGCAGAAGCCGGGGTCGGGCGGGTTAAAATTGCGGGCTGCGTGGTGGACCGCAAGGAGCGCCCGACCCGCACAGGCAATAAAATGGCATGGGTGCGCCTGTCCGATGCCACAGGTGGGTGTGAGGTCACGGTCTTTTCCGAAGTGCTGGGTCGTGTGCGGGAAAGTCTGGTGGCGGGCAGGGCTGTGCTGGTTACGGCCGAACTGAAGCTGGAGGGCGAGGCCATGCGCATAACCGCGTCCGACATTGTGGAACTGGAGGATGCAGCCGCCCAAGGGCAAAGTGAATTGCGGATATGGCTGGAAAAGGAAGAAGCTCTGCCCGCCCTGCAAACCGTGCTGAGCGACCAGAAGGGCGGAGCAGGCCGCATTGTGCTGTTGCCCGGTGTGGCTGACAGCTGCGATGTGGAAATCCGGTTGCGTGGTGGCTACAAGGTGACCCCTCTGCTCGGGCAGAAGCTGCGTACCCTGAATGGTATTTCCCGCGTGGAGCAGGTCTAGCCCGTGGCATGGATGCGCCCCCTGCCATGGCGGGAGCCGGATACGGTTCTGGCCCTGTGGGGCGGTGCCCCGTGGTGCGCTTTTCTCGATAGTGGCGGTGCGCTGGACGCGCGCAGCCGGTGGCGTATCTTCTGCCATAATCCACGCCATACCCTACAGGTTTTTGCAGACAGGGTGGAAGTGGATGGGGTACGTCAGGCTCGGGGAACGCCTGAGCAGATACTGGATATTCTGCGTAAAATACAGGCAGGTTTCAGGGTTGGTGCCTGTCAGGCTGATGTGCCGTTCTGCGGTGGCTGGATCGGCTTTGCCAGCTACGCCTTTGGTCGTGCCCTGCAAGGTGTTCCGTCCCGGCATGTGGAAGGGGATGCTCCTGTATTTTCCGCAGCTTTTTATGATCATGCCTATATATGGGACCGCAAAAACCGGCAGGTGGTGCTGGCAGGGCTGGCGCATGGTGGGCTAACGCCACAAGCCAGTGAGCAGGTTCAGGCACTCTGGTCCGCCCTGCCTGAACGCGCGGAGCCAGTCCCACAGGTGCCCCCGCTGCATTTGCGGGCCAGTCAGACACAGGCGGAATACTGCCGGGCAGTCAGTGCAGCGCAACGCTATATTGCTCAGGGGGATATTTTTCAGGTCAACATCACCTGCCAGCATGTGGCGGACCTGCCAGCAGATGTGTGTGCGTCTGGCCTGTATCGGCGGTTGCGGCAGGTGGCCCCGGCACCGTTTGGGGCGTTTTTATCCTGTGGGGCAGGGTTTTCGCTGCTTTCATGCTCGCCAGAGCGGTTTTTGCAGGTTGACCGGCACGGGCATATGACAACCCGCCCCATAAAAGGCACAGCCCCACGGGGCCAGAGCGGGGCGGAGGACCGGCTTCTGGCTCAGGCTCTGGCAGCAGACGACAAGGAACGTGCCGAAAACCTGATGATTGTGGACCTCATGCGCCATGACATCGGGCGTGTTGCCCGTATTGGCAGCGTGCGTGTGCCGGAATTATGGGCGGTGGAACGGTTTGCGCATGTGCATCATCTTGTTTCCGAAGTGCAGGGGCATTTGCGGCAGGGGTGTGATGTGTCTGATCTGCTGGCGGCTACCCTGCCGCCCGGTTCCGTAACAGGTGCGCCCAAACACCGCGCCATGGAAATTATTGACGAACTGGAAGCCACACCCCGTGGGGCCTATTGCGGGACGGTTTTTTGCCTTGGTGTGGATGGGCGGATGGATAGCTCCGTGATCATCCGCAGTTTTGTGGCCCATGGGGGGCAGTTGCGTATGGGCACGGGGGGCGGGATTACCATTCTGTCCGACCCGCAAAAGGAATATGAGGAAATGTGCCTGAAGCTAGCCCCTTTTGCTGCCTTTGCGGAGGGAGCATGACAGTCGTATGGCTCAATGGCGCGCTCCTTGCGCGTGATGAGGCCCGCATAAGCCCGGCAGACCGCGGCTTTACGCTGGGTGATGGCCTGTTTGAAACCATGCGCGCGGTTGGTGGACGTGTTCTGCATCTGCCCCGGCACATGGCGCGTCTGGCAGTGGGGGGAGGCGTGCTGGGCATGTCCGTGCCGCAGGCCGGAGAGGTGGAAGAGGCGGCCACGGCGCTGCTACAGGCATGCGGCTTGCAAAACGCGGTGCTGCGGCTGAGCGTGGCGCGCGGGGAGGGGCCAAGGGGGCTGCTGCCTTCGGCTCATGCGCGCCCTACCGTGTTGCTTACGGCAGCTCCGGGGGAGTTCAGCCTTGCCCATATTCAGGCCGTGACCAGCCGGTTGATCCGGCGGGATGAGGCCTCACCCCTGTCCTATATCAAGAGCCTGAACTACCTGCCCGGTATTCTGGCCCGGCAGGAGGCGGAGCGTATGGGGGCGCAGGATGCGCTGTTGCTCAACACGCAGGGGCGCGTGGCGGAAAGCACGATCAGCAACCTGCTGGTGGTAACGGATGCGGGGCTGCTCACGCCCCATGTGGGCGAAGGTGCGTTGGCGGGCATTGCCCGTGAGCGCCTGCTGGAGCAGACACGCGTGCGCGAGGCCCGTCTGGCCCCGGCGGACCTGCTGTGCGCGCGCGGCGTGTGGCTGGTCAATTCCCTTTCGCTCCGGGTGGTGACCGCACTGGACGGAACGCCCTTGCCGGTGGATGAACCACACACCGCGCAGTTGGAGCAATGCCTGCGGGAGAGTGCATAAGCCGGATTTGATTTATGTCCATTCCGTTTAGAGGGCAGGCATGCGACGATAAGGGCTTGTGCAGACCCGCCTGAATGCTCAATCGTTCGCCCGTCCTTTTCAGGCCGGAATGATATGCATCGGAACAGCCGGTCTGTGGTATTCTGATGAGGTGACATCATGCAACAGGCAGCAACAGCTACGGAGCAGCAGGCAGAGCAGGGGCATGCCCCCCGCTATGATCTGAGGCAGATCGATGTTGATCCCAATTTCTGGTACCCTGTGGCATGGTCCAGCAAGGTACGGCAGGGCAAGGCGTTTGCCGCCCGTTTTGCAGGCCACCCCATTGCGCTGATCCGCCCGGAATACGGCCCGGTCTACGCGCTGGAAGACCGCTGCGCCCACCGTCAGGTCCCGCTGAGTAAAGGCGTTGTGGACGACAAGGGCTGCATCAAGTGCTGTTATCATGGCTGGGCGTTTGACCAGCAGGGCAAATGCGTAACCGTGCCCTACCTGAATAAGGAAGGCGTGGGTCGCCCGGTTAAATCCTACCCCTGCCGCGAAAAAAGCGGGCTGATCTTTATCTTCCCCGGTGACCCAGAACTGGCGGACAAGGTGCCCGTGCCCGATATCGCGCAGGTGGGGAACCCCGAATACAAGACCCGCCAGTTCAGCCCGCGCCTGAAGTGCCACTACACGTTCATGCACGAAAATCTGATGGACATGAACCATCAGTTCCTGCACCGCCGCCAGATGGGTTCCATCACGGCCCGTTTTCTGGGGCAGGACAAGGGCGAAAACTTTATGGAAGCCCGCTACAGTTTTGCGCGCAAAGGGGGCAACCAGCCGCTGGCCGAAGCCCTGATTTTTGGCAAACATCATGATGATGGGCGCGAACAGCCGGTGGAAGAGGTCGTGTCCATCCGCACCACCTATCCGTACCAGACGCTCCAGATCCACGACAAGGACGGTGACCTGATCATGGACCTGTGGGCATGTTACCTGCCGCTGGGGGAAACCCAGCAGGTTACTCAGGCGTTTGGTCTGCTGTCGGTTAAAAAGCCCAAATGGACTTTCCTGCTTGATATGGCATGGCCGGTGCTGGGTCTGTTTACGCATCGCATCTTTGAAGAAGACCGCGAAATTGTGGAAATGGAACAGAACGCATGGCGTGAACTGGGCGGGGACCACAACGTGGAAGTGTTCCCTGTTGTCAAAAGCCTGCGCGAGCTGCTGGCCCGCAGCGGGGTGCCCAACCGTTACGCCAAACCGCTCAAGCAGGGCTGAACGCACTTTTTGGCCTTGCCCGCAGGGCCAAAAAACGCCATATAGAGCCGCCCCGGCGCAGGCCGGGGTATAACACACGCGGGGCCATACACCTCTGGTGCCCAGTCAGATGGCTGGGTGGTGTCTCGCGGAGGTTTAACCAGTTAGGTAGGAATACGCCCCATGGCGATGCCCGATTTCACACTGCGCCAGCTGCTTGAAGCTGGTGTTCATTTTGGTCACCACACACGCCGCTGGAACCCGCGCATGGCGCCGTTCCTGTTCGGTGTGCGCAACCAGGTTCACATCATCGACCTCCAGCAGACCGTTGGCCTGCTCGACCGCGCCCTCAAGGCGATTCGTGATGTTGTCGCCGGTGGTGGCCGCGTTCTGTTCGTTGGCACCAAGCGCGCCGCACAGGACCCGATTGCAGAAGCAGCACGCCGCTGCGGTCAGTACTACGTCAACCACCGTTGGCTGGGCGGCATGCTCACCAACTGGAAGACCATTCAGGGCTCCATCAAGCGTCTGCGCCAGATTGAAGAAACGCTCGAAGGCGCGACTTCCGGCCTGACCAAGAAGGAAGTGCTGGAACTGACCCGCCAGCGCGACAAGCTCGAACGCTCCCTTGGTGGTATCAAGGAAATGGGTGGTCTGCCCGACATTCTGTTCGTGATCGACACGAACAAGGAAAAGCTGGCCATTGAAGAAGCCAACAAGCTGGGTATCCCGGTTGTGGCCATTCTGGACAGCAACTCCGACCCGCGTGGCGTGACCTACCCGGTCCCCGGCAACGATGACGCCATTCGCGCCATTGGTCTTTATTGCGACCTCGTTTCCGGCTCCGTGCTCGACGGTATTTCCGCCGAACTGGGTGCTGCGGGCCATGACGTGGGTGCTTCTGAAGAACTGCCGGTTGAACCCGCTCTGGAAGCGGCTCCGGTGGCGGAAGAAGCTCCGGTAGCAGGCTGAAGCCTTTAAAAAACAGCCCGGCTTAGACCGGGCTGTTTTTTGCATGAGAGGCCTGTGGTTTTTACAGGCAACGGAATATTCTGCCACGCGCCCTGTCAGGGGCGCGTTGCGGTTTTCTAAGGAGTAGGAATATGGCGGAAATTACCGCAGCACTGGTCAAGGAACTGCGCGAAAAAACCGGCGCAGGCATGATGGATTGCAAAAAGGCGCTGAACGAAGCGCAGGGTGATATTGAAGCCGCCATTGACTGGCTGCGCACCAAGGGCCTTGCCGCCGCCGCCAAGAAATCCGGCCGCGTGGCAGCAGAAGGTCTGGTTGCCGTTGCCTCTGGCGACAAAACCGCCGCCATGGTGGAAGTGAATGCCGAAACCGACTTTGTCGCCCGTAACGAAGCGTTCCAGAACTTTGTGGAATCCGTTGCTCAGGTTGCGCTCAAGGTTGGTGATGATCTGGAAGCCATCAAGGCAGCTACGCTGGCTACGGGTCGTACCGTTGCTGACGAACTGACGCACCTGATCGCCACCATCGGTGAAAACATGACCCTGCGCCGCGCACGCGTGTTCACTGTGCCGTCTGGTGTGGTGGCCACTTACGTGCATGGCGCGCTGCGTCCCGGTCTGGGCAAGATTGGCGTTCTGGCAGCTATTGAAGCTCCGACGGCTGATGAAGCCATTGAGCAGCTGGGCCGTCAGGTTGGCATGCATGTTGCCGCGACCCGCCCGTCCGCGCTGGATGTGAACAGCCTGAATCAGGAAGAAGTCGAGCGTGAACGCGCTGTTCTGATCGAACAGTCCCGCGCATCGGGCAAACCCGAAGCCATTATTGAAAAAATGGTCGAAGGCCGTATCCGCAAGTTCTACGAAGAAGTGGTGCTTCTGGAACAGGTATGGGTGCATGACGGCGAAACCCGCGTGAAGGATGTTGTTAAAAAAGCTGGCGTCAAGCTGGTGGGCTTTGACCGCTTCCACCTTGGCGAAGGCATCGAAAAAGTCGTTGACGACTTTGCTGCTGAAGTCGCCAAGGTTTCCGGCGTCTAAGACAGGCTCTTCTGCATGCTGAACAGGGGCGGGACTTCTCTGCAAAGGGAGGCTCCCGCTCTTGTTGTTTTTGTGGCTCCGCAGGGCGAGAATGGCGCGCGGGTTCATATGTTGACCGAGCAGGACGGGCTGGTGCGCGCTCTGGCTTACGGGGGAGCTGGCCGAGCTGGTCGCGCCTTGTGGCAGCCGGGGAATGTGGTCAAGGTCCGCCTGACTCAACGGGGCGAGGGTGCCCCTGTTCAGGTATCGGGTGAACTGCTGTACGGCTGCGCTGCGCGCATCCTGAGCATGCCGCTGGCACTGGCCATGATGCAGTCTGCCTGTGTGCTGGCCGATGCCACCCTGCCCGAGGGCGAGCCGTGCCCGGCATTTTTTGGGGCGACCCTCAAACTTCTTTCCTTTATCGGCTACAGCCCCGATGTTGCGGAGCAGACCGGCCTGCCCAATTACATTGAATGGGAACTGGCCTTGCTGGACGTGCTGGGTTTTGGGCTGGATTTAAGCTGCTGTGCCGTGACCGGGCAGACGAACGACCTCGCCTTTGTCTCCCCCCGCACAGGGCGCGCCGTCAGCCGCGAAGGAGCAGGCGTGTGGAAGGACCGGCTCCTGCCCCTGCCTGTTTTTTTGCATGACCCCACACAGGCGGGCTCCTGGCCGGACTGGCTGGATGGCCTGCGCCTGAGTGGGCATTTTCTGGCGCGGGATGCTTTTGGCCAGCGGCATCTGCCACTCCCCGCCGCCCGGCAGAGGCTACTCGGGCGTGTGGAAAAACTGGTAGCCGGAGCGGGCAACACCTGAACTGCGCACCAAGGCTGGCACAACCGGGTTTGTGGCGGTATGTCATGACCATCACACATCGCACCGTTTTATCTGGGGCAGAGCATGAACGAGACATTCGAAGGCCATATTGAGGAGACAAAACTGGCAGATGCGCTAAGTGAGCGCTATCTGGCCTATGCTTTGTCCACCATCATGTCACGTTCGCTGCCAGATGTACGTGATGGGCTCAAGCCCGTGCACAGGCGGCTGGTTTACGCCATGCACCAGCTCAAGCTGGACCCGACATCGGGGTTTAAAAAATGCGCGCGTGTCGTGGGGGACGTCATTGGTAAGTTCCACCCCCATGGTGATGCCTCGGTTTATGAGGCGCTGGTCCGTCTGGCTCAGGATTTTGCGGCCCGCTACCCGCTGGTGGAAGGGCAGGGCAATTTTGGCTCGATTGATGGCGATAACGCAGCCGCCATGCGGTACACGGAATCCCGCCTGACTGAAGTGGCTGTCGCCCTGCTGAACGGGATAGAGAGCGACGCGGTCGATTTTCGCCCCACCTATGATGGTGAGGAGCAGGAACCCGTGGTGCTGCCAGCAGCGTTCCCCAACCTTCTGGCCAATGGTGCTGCGGGTATTGCCGTGGGCATGGCCACCAGCATTCCCCCCCATAATGCGGCGGAGGTGTGCGCTGCCGCGGCGCTGCTGGTGCGTAACCCTGCTGCCACCACGCAGGACCTGCTGGCTCTTATGCCGGGGCCGGACTTCCCCACCGGTGGGCTGATCGTGGAGGACGCCTCGGCCATTCTGCAGGCGTACGAGACGGGGCGTGGGGGCTTCCGCATGCGTGCACGCTGGGCTGTGGAGCAGGGGCGGTTTGGCACATGGCATATTGTTGTGTCGGAAATACCGTATCAGGTGCAGAAGTCCCGCCTGATCGAACAGGTGGCAGACCTGCTGGAACAGAAAAAACTCCCGCTGCTAGGCGATATCCGCGACGAAAGTACGGATGAAATCCGCCTGATCCTTGAGCCAAAGACACGCGGGATCGAACCCGAAGTGCTGATGGAAACCATGTTCCGCGCCACGTCGCTGGAAAGCCGCTTTCCCCTGAACATGAACGTGCTGGGGGCGGACCGCTCCCCCGGTGTGCTGGGGCTCAAGCAGGTGTTGCAGGCATGGCTGGACCACCGGCACGAAGTGCTGGAACGGAGCAGCCGCCACCGCCTTGCCGCCGTGGAAAAACGGCTGGAAATTCTGGCGGGCTTTCTCATCGTTTACCTCAATCTGGATGAAGTCATTCGCATTATCCGCGAGGAGGATGACGCCAAGGCCAGCCTGATCGCCACCTTCGGCCTGACCGATATGCAGGCCGAATCCGTGCTGAACATGCGCCTGCGCAGCCTGCGCCGCCTTGAGGAAATGGAAATTCGCAAGGAGCACGACGCCCTCTCCGCCGAAAAAGCCGGGCTGCTCGCGCTGCTGGGGGATGAAAAACAGCGCTGGAAGCAGATCGGGCAGGAACTGGAGGGTATGGTCAAGGCGTTTGGCAAGGGCCGTGTTGGCCCACGGCGCAGCACCATCCTGTCCGCTCCCAAGCCGGTTGATATTTCGGTGGTGGAAACAGTGGAACGCGAACCGCTGACCATGATCCTGTCCCAAAAAGGGTGGGTGCGCGCCATCAAGGGCCACAATGTTGATCTGGAAAGCCAGAAGTTCAAGGAAGGGGATGGCTTCAAGCTGGCTCTTCCGTGCCAGAGCACGGACAGGCTGTGCTTTTTTGCGACCGATGGCCGTGCCTTTACGCTCAAGGGCGTGGACCTGCCACGGGGGCGGGGTGATGGCCAGCCGGTACGCCTGCTTATGGACCTCTCCAATGATGAAGAACTGCTAGCGGTTTTTGTGCTGGAGGAAGGTGGTAAGCGCCTTGTGGCTTCCAGTACAGGGCGTGGCATGGTGGTGGAGGATGATAACCTCGTCTCCGAAAAGCGTTCAGGTCGGCAGGTGCTCAACCTCAAGGGCGATGAGTCCGCCCAGTTGTGCATTCCAGCTCAGGGGGACCATGTGGCCGTGCTTGGGGATAACCGCCGGTTTTTGATTTTCCCGCTCGACCAGCTCCCCGTCATGGGGCGTGGTCTGGGGGTGGCGTTGCAGAAATACGCCGATGGCGGGAAGTTGCGTCAGGCTGTGGTATTTACTGCATCCGAAGGGCTGGTCTGGCCCGGAACCGTGCGAAACCGCGTCATGGCGGATTTGCAGGACTGGCTGGGCAAGCGCGCAGGTGTTGGCAAGCTTGCTCCCACATGGACGAACAAAAAAGCCTAGAGCGAGTCCACTTTATTCCGGTTCATATCCAGCGGCTGTCAAGAAGTTGGCACATTTGTCAGGAGTGAAAGCATCCAGGACTGATCCGGCGGCGTCCCATAAGGCTGTGACGGTTCTTGCTGCCTTGGCGCGTAAAAGGGCCTTGAGTTTGGCGAACGCCATTTCGATCGGGTTGAAATCGGGACTATAGGGAGGCAGGAACATCATCTGTGCCCCCGCCCGTTCGCCGCTTTCACGATCGCGCCGAGGCCACCGGATCGCTGTCGAAATCCCGATCCCGAACACTTCGCCAATGAACGCGCTGACCCGCCCGCTGCTCCGGCTTCCAGAACGCGCACCCGAAGATCATCACTCAATGCTCGCCATCACCATCTCCATCAATGAAAACGGTGAATCACAATCCATGCCCCATGTCACCCCACACAATTCATAGTTCAGTGGATGCGCTTTAGATTAATTTTTGAATTTGAGTTGCGTAAAAATAATTAACACTGAGTTCGTAATGCATATTTGATAAAGAACAATAGCCTTTCTGCGTCTATTGAGAGCTCCCGGCGTAGAGTATTCCCATAAAAAATATGTTTTCTGTTCGCACTAATCGTGTGCGGCAGATTGGAGAGATATTGTGGCAACACATTAAACTCTAAAGAGATATCGTGTCCTTCAAACATTGTCCGGACGTGCAAAAACTGGTTTTGAAAAATGGCAAGATACAATTAATGAAAGTCGTTATTTAGATCGTTGGAATGCATATGATTCAGATATAAAAATATAGTTAATGAGTATAATCGTTATTTAATTAATACTCCAAACTACCGACCCTTGGATTGGAAAATAATTAAGGCAATGATCTGGGTTGAAACGGGAGGGCCAGATAACCCTTCATGGCGTAGTAGACCTATGCAGATTGGAAATACACAAGAGCCAGGTTTAAAAGCTTTTTTTTCTGATAATGAGGGAGGCTATCTTATTGTTCCTCCTGCTTGGAAAGGGTGGTTAAATATAAATTCTGCTTTATCAAATCCGATTGATAATATTCGAATTAGTGTTGGGTTTTTATTAATGAAGCATGCCAATAAAGATATAAAAGTTGTAGTAGATGAGGATTTTAAAAAAATAGCGATATAGATGGAAAAATTCTCACAATAAAAGTTTATAATGAAAAAACACTGAATGAATTATCTAAGAAAATCGGCAGCACAGTTGAGGTTATGGAAAATATTGATCCCAATTTTTCTATCTTTAGACGTGGACAGATTTGGAAATATAAAAAATCTGCAAAAAAACGAGTTATTACAGGGTGGAAAAATTTAAATATTAATAGTGTTTCGGCTCTTTATAATCATGGAGATATAAATTATTATAAGAAACTGTTGTATGTGAGAGATTTTATGAAATAGAATTTCAAAAATTTTGCAACGTGGATCTAAAAAATGTATTTAAAGAAAAGTAGTAATTTCCTTGAATGATGCAGGGTTGGATGATTTTGGTGCTAGGTTCTTGATGATGAAAAATTTTAGCGGCTTTGTTTTTTGTATTATTTTTTTTGGGGGTATTGCCAATGCTGCCCCCAGTACTCAGGATTTATACAATCAATGTTCTGAAGATTTTTTTGTATCGTCAGATATTGTTGTTTGTCTGACGGGAAAGCTCGCTGAGAGTGAAAAATACCTTGCACGAGAGCAGAAGCACGCCATGATGGTTCTTGATCAATGGGATGTAGAGCAAGTCTATAAGGATGCAGCAAAGAAAAAGATTCTTGAAAGTAATCAAGAATTTGAAAAATATAAGAGAGATAATTGTAATTTTTCAATGTCTCTTATGGGCGGATCAGTCAGTAACTCTCACGAAATCTATGAAAAAGCATGTCGTGTGAGCCTTGATCTTCATTATATTGAGCAGATTGATGGTGACTTGCCGTTTGTGCAGTCAAGGTAATTAATTTAATTTTTTCTATAAATAATGGAAATTTTTCAATGAGAAAAAATATTTTTTTGATGGTTTGTTGCTTCTCTATAGCGCCTGCTTTTGTTTGTGCAGAACCCAGTACAAATGATTTATCTCAAGCATGTTACCGCCAGTTTCGAGCGCTATCAGATGTCAGGCTTTGTGCGGAGAAAAATTTTGAAGCGAGTGAGAGACTGCTGGTTCAAAAAGAAAAGCAGGAGCCGAGGATGTTGGATACGTGGTTTGAGGAAGAGTATTTTAAGGGAGATGCCAGAAGATATATGCCGATAAGAAATCGGGAATTTGAAAAATATAAAAATAAATATTGTGATTTTTCAATGTCTGTTATGGGGGATGCAGAATCTGCCGCTCATGAAGTCCGTAGATTGTCGTGCTTGACGAGTCTTAACCTTCAGTACATTGCTCAACTGACGAAGGATTTGGCCTATACCCAGCGGAAACTGGAATAGTGCAGATGAGAAGGAATCTTCGCGGCCTGTAGGCGCATTCGTCAGGAGTGAAAGCATACAGGACTGATCCAGCGGCGTCCCATAAGGTTGTGACGGTTCTTGCTGCCTTGGCGCGCAAAAGGGCCTTGAGTTTGGCGAACGCCATTTCGATCGGGTTGAAATCGGGACTATAGGGAGGCAGGAACATCATCTGTGCCCCCGCCCATTCGGCGCTTTCACGATCACGCCGGAGCCACCGGATCGCTGTCGAAATCCCGATCCCGAACACTTCGCCAATGAACGCGCTGACCCGCCCGCTGCTCCGGCTTCCAGAACGCGCACCCGAAGATCATCACTCAATGCTCGCGCCATCACCATCTCCATCAATGGAAACGGTGAATCACAATCCATGCCCCATGTCACCCCACACAATTCAGAGTTCAGTGGATGCGCTCTAGGCTCAGGGTTCATTGTTTGAGGTAAAAGACGAAGGCGGCGCGGCAGCATATGGATTGCTGATCGGCATGTACATCTGCGTGACAGGCGCATCCGGAACGCAGAGACAGTCCCTGTCATTCTCCGTCCTGATAGAGTGGGGCGGGATATGATGGACGTACTGGCTCCCGCGTGAGCAATCTCTACCGTTCACGACGTGGAGTGGGTCAGGAAATGGACTGCATGAAGTCTTTATTTGCCAGAAGATAATCAATCAGGAATAGGTATTTTTTACGGTTCAGATTAGTATTTTCCAAGTTCTTTATATATATCCTTATGAGATTCATAAGTGATATGATGCCGAGTATAATTAAAAATGGGAATATCCCTCTAGAGTATAATGAGTGTGAGTAGGTATTGACTGCTATTAATGCGGAAATCGTTATGAATATGACAATAAATAGAAACACAATTGAAATTTGATGTATTGTCATTTTTGACGGTTTTTTTTGTACAAAACACGTTTTCAAGAAAATATGTTTCTTTGGTTGTATGGTTTTTAAAGACCAAATAATTCCAATTTTTTCTGTCTTTATCATTTCCCCAAATGAGGGATACGCAATCACCCTCACGACAATGAAGTTTGGGATCACTTATTTCTTTTTCGCGACCGTCTGGTGTTACAATCCAGAACTTCTGGTGCCGATTAAGGGGCGTTATGATGTTGGCCTGTTCGGTATAACTATTTTCTTTAGTTACAGAGTCTTCACCATCGGGCAAATTTACATTTGAAGAACTCCAGTTTTGCAGTCCTTTGACCGTACCTGTAATGCCGTTGAACCAGACTGGGTCGCCATCAATTGTAAAATTCATTGCTACACTCTGCATTTGATGGTGCGAATTTTGTTTCATAATCCGTCGTTTTTGGGACAGAAGGCTTTGGCTGCCCGAACAGAGTGAAACGGCGTCTCAAAAACGTGTCCCGTTTACATAAGGAGACACAAACGATGGTGCGTTATGGTTACGCTCGCATTTCCACGGATGAACAGAGCCACGATCCTCAATTGCTCGAACTGAGACGGGAGGGTCTGGAGGAGATCATTACCGATACTGTTTCAGGTCGTGTTCCTGCGCTGGAACGTCGGGGGTTATCATCTCTGCTGAACCGGCTGGAACGCGGAGACAGTATGGTGGTGGCGCGTCTGGATCGGCTTGGACGAGACACGGTCGATGTTATGGGGCTGGTGCGGAGCCTTACAGAAAACGGCATTCGTGTGCGGATACTGAATATTGGGATTGAAACCGGCACACCCAATGGTCAGCTTTTTTTGACCATTCTTGCAGGCTTCGCCCAGTTTGAACGGGAGATTATCCGGGAGCGGACGCGTGCAGGACTGGAAGCCGCGCGTCAGGCCGGGAAGCGACTGGGAAGATCCCCCACTCTGACATCCCGGCAAAGGAAGCATGTCTGTGAGTTGAAGCAGACAGGACGATCTCTGGCCGAAATTGCAAAAATTTTTCGGGTGAGCAGAAGTACTGTCTGGCGCACGGTCAGGAGCGGAGCATAGCGTGCCAAAAAGCACGTTTTCGGGACACTGGGGGCACCACCTGTTGGTGGTCGCTTGACAGGTTCCCAAAAACGACCGTTTTTCGGACACGAAACGTTGTAAAGAGCATCTTGGTTGCGTTGGGAGGATTGTTTAATATTGATCAGCGTCTCATGCCGAACGTAAAGAACATTAATGAGAAGTTGAGATGTACTATAATAGTTAAAGAAATAAAGGCGATTTGTTATCATGTTTGTTGCAGGCAGGGGGAATACCCAAGCCTGTAATCTGGAAAAATCCATAGGGAAACTGAAACGTTTGCGTTCCAAACAAGAAAACCAATAAGCAAAACCTTCCCGGATCACCAGCATGAAGGTGACAGCCACCACGCTGTTTCATAGTCTGCACATGCGTCTGGCTGTTTGCACACAAGGTGAGATTTCATAAAAAGATATGATACCAAGAGAGGATATTAAAAATTTTATTATAATCTACCATGTGCTCTAGGTGCGGCGGAACGGTGCCAGCCGGTCCGAAAGATAGAGCCGGTTCATCCGGCGCAACTCGTTGGGAGCGTCTGGTGTCGTCGGCGCATCTTTTACGAGCATGCCCTGTAAAATTTTCATGGTGTTCAGAACAACCACCGCGATGTCTCTCGCCAGAGACTCATCCAGCCCCGGTGCGCAGACACGTAATGCCGCCGCAATTCCGGCTATGGCATGCCCTCGTGCGCAATCACGGATTTCCATTCTGTCGGTCCGTGCCTCCATCAGCGCGGGTAATGATTTGACGCGTGGACGAAGCGTGACAAGGAACTCGATCAGCACATCGGCCAGTTCTTCTGGCGAAAGTCTGGTCGCACGCAGGGCAAGTGCTGCGTATTCCTCTTCCAGAATGGCGATATGCCGCTGCACCAGCGCGTCCGCCACAGATTCCTTGTTCGGAAAGAAACGATAGAGCGAACCGACCTTCGCCCCGGCGCGGGCCGCGATCTCCGCCATTGTTGTCGCTTCATAACCGCGCTCCGCCATAAGGTCGGACGCAGCCGCGAGCAGTTCCTCAACGCGCTGGCGCCCCGTCGAGCGGAGTGGCTGGAGAGGCGTTCGTTTTTCTCTTGACGTATTTGAGTCTATCCTCAAATAATCCTCCTACTTGAGTCTGTACTCAAATTACAACGTTTCTGGATGCCCCAGGCAATGCTTAGGGAAAGCACTTCGAACGTCAATAAGGAAGGTCTCATCATGCTTTCACTCCCAGCCAGCCAGACGGCTCTTGTCCTGATTGATCTTCAGAAGGGCATAACGGGGCTTCCTCTTGAACCAACATCGGGCGGAGAGATCGTCGAACGATCGAAAAAAGTCGCAGCGCATTTCCGGGCTGCCGGTGCTCTCGTCATTCTGGTGAACGTTGCATTCGCCCCCGATTTTGCCGATGCTGTGCATGGCGCGGTCGATCGCCCTGTTTCGTCATCAGGAGGTTTCGCGCCAGACTGGAGCGAACTGGTTGACGGCCTTGCTGAAGCGGACGATCTGTTGGTCACGAAACGGCAGTGGGGAGCATTTTACGGCACGGACCTCGACCTCCAGTTACGGCGTCGAGGGATTACCACCATCGTGCTCGGCGGAATTGCGACCAATATGGGGGTGGAGTCCACCGCTCGGGCGGCTCATGAGCACGGATACAACGTTGTGCTTGCCGAGGACATCATGTCCACGTTCACATTGGAGATGCAGCGTTTTGCCTGCGAGGCAATTTTCCCACGCCTTGGCCGCGTGACGACGAGTGATGCGATCATGCTGGACGCGTAAAAACAGGCTATCGGGTGGTGTATCAGCGCAATCAGTCCACAGCCCCGGAGCCCAGGCTCGGCTCTCTGGAGGCATGACCTGTGGGGCGTAAGCCCGCCAGGAGGGGCTGGCGGGTCAGAATAACGGCGCATCGGGGAACAGGGCGTCCCGCGTGGTGTTGATGGGCTGCTCCGGGTCCAGCGTCTGCCATGTATCATCACGCAGGATTTCTGCCGGTCGGAAGCGGCTTTTGTAAGCCATCTTGGGACTGCCCGGAATCCAGTAGCCCAGATAAAGATACGGGCAGCCAAGCAGGAATGTCTGGTGGATAAGGAAAAGCACAACATAAACCCCCAGTGAACGGGTGGTCTGCTGTGGGTCGTAAATGCTGTACACGGCCGAAAGCCCGTCATCGAGCGTATCGGTCAGGCTGACTGCGACCAGTTTGCTGTCTGGTGTGCGGAATTCTATGATCTGCGTGTCAACCGTTGTTTCCTCCACCATAATCCGGTAGTCGCGCGCGGTCATGTGCGCCATTTCGCCATTTGCGTGGCGGGCGCTCAGGTACTGGCGGAACAGGTCGTACTGTTCGCTTGTTGCTATGGGGGGCAGCAAGGTCGCGCTGAGGTCCGTATTGCGGTTCCATATCCGTTTTTGTGTGCGGTTGGGGGTAAAGGCGGCAACAGGCAGGCGGATGGGAATACAGGCCGAACACCCCGCGCACAAAGGTGCGTAGGCCAGTGTGTGGCTGCGCCGGAAGCCCGTGGCGGACAGGCGGCTGTGCAGGGCGTCGGCATCGGGTACTGCCAGATCAACCAGAATTTTGCGTTCCATGCGCGCAGGCAGGTACGGGCATGGTTGTGCCGTTGTGGTATAAAAAAACTGCGGGTTGCGCAGCGGAGGCGTCATAATCGGCAATCCCGGATGCATGGCGGGCCAGTAGAACCGGCCCGCTTATGCCCGGCATGGGCCAGGCGGTGGGTTACAGGCCCGATCTTTCCCGGATGCGCTGTGCAGCTTCAATGGCAAAATACGTGAGTATGCCATTGGCTCCAGCACGGCGGAAGGCCATCAGGCTTTCCATGATGGCGCGGTCGCGGTCGAGCCAGCCATTGTTGATGGCTGCCATGAGCATCGCATATTCTCCCGAGACCTGATACGCAAAAGTCGGCACGCTAAACGTGTCTTTTACGCGGCGGATAATGTCCAGATACGGCATGCCGGGCTTGACCATGACCATGTCGGCCCCTTCGGCAATGTCCATCTCCACTTCGCGCAGGGCTTCGTCGCTGTTGGCGGGGTCCATCTGGTAGGTTTTTTTGTCCCCTTTCAGCAGCCCGCCAGAGCCAAGCGCATCGCGGAACGGGCCATAAAAGGCGGATGCATATTTAGCTGCGTAGGACATGATGCGGGTGTTGATCAGGCCATTGCCGTCAAGGTCCTGCCGGATGGAGGCGATGCGACCGTCCATCATGTCCGAAGGGGCAATAATATCCACCCCCGCGCGGGCCTGATTAACAGCCTGCCGGGACAGGATCTGGACCGAGGCGTCATTGACCACGTAGCCATCCTCGATCACGCCATCATGGCCGTGGCTGGTGTAGGGGTCCAGCGCCACGTCCCCGATCAGGGCCATGTCGGGGAATTCCTTTTTCAGCAGTCTGGCCGCGCGACACATCAGGTTGTCGGGGTTGAGCGCTTCGGTTCCGGCTTCATCACGCGCGTCCGTCGGGGTGATGGGGAACAGGGCAAGGGCTGGAATACCCAGCTTTGCAGCCGGTTCCACATGTCTGGCGAGCCGGTCCAGTGTGACGCGGTGCGCGCCGGGCATGGAGGAAACCTCGGTTGTGACACCTGTCCCTTCCATGAAAAAAATCGGCCAGATCAGGTTGCTGATGCCCAGTGAGTTTTCGGCAACCAGACGGCGTGTCGCATCGTCAAACCGGTTGCGGCGCGGGCGGGTCAAAGGGAAACGACCAGCCATCATGGGCGGGATCTCCTTGCACGGTGTTTGCCACGGGGCAGGCTTGGCCGGTTACCCATGACGGTACGGGGTGAACAGAACGGGCGAAGTATGCGCTCCTGCCCCTGTTATGCAACCCCGCCGGGCAAAGGTCAGCCCCGCGCGGTGTTGTCGTGCTCAGGATGCGCGAATCCGTAGTTGATAGGGGTGGCATGCCGGGGAGCCATGTTTACTCCTTGTCCCAAAGAGGGCGTGGGCAAAAGTGTGGAATAGAAAAAAGGGGAGAGTTCTGCCCTTTTTGCGTTTTTCTCCTGTCAGGTGTGCGTGGAACGGGGTAAGAGAGCACCCAGCGCTTGTGTCTGTTATAAAAAGCAGTGTGGAACATGGTCTGGCAAAGAGCGAGCCGGAACCGTATAGAGTGACCACCATCTGCCGCCCGGCAGGCATGTTGCCAAACGACAGTTTGATTTTGAGGGAACACCCGAATGAGCCACACGGATCTGGACCGTTTTTTTCATGCGCCGCTGACCCAGACGGATCCGGACGTTGCGTCCGCCATTGCCGCAGAGCTGACCCGCCAGCAGGATGGGATTGAGCTGATCGCCAGCGAAAACATGGCCTCCGAGGCTGTTTTGCAGGCGCAGGGCAGTGTGCTGACCAACAAATACGCCGAAGGCTACCCCGGCCGCCGCTACTACGGTGGCTGTGTGGAAGTGGACAAGGTGGAAACTCTGGCCATTGAACGCGCCAAAACCCTGTTTGGCGCAGCTTTTGCCAACGTGCAGCCGCATTCGGGTGCCAATGCCAATCAGGCCGCGTTCATGGCCATGGGCAAGCCGGGTGACACCGTTCTGGGCATGAGCCTTGCAGCGGGTGGGCACCTTACGCATGGTGCCGCTCCCAACTACTCGGGCAAATGGTTCAATGCCGTGCAGTATGGCGTACGCCAGCAGGACGGCATGCTGGACTATGACCAGATGGAAAGCCTTGCGCGCGAGCACAAGCCCTCCATTATTGTGGCTGGTGGGTCCGCTTACCCGCGGATTATCGACTTTGCCCGTTTCCGCCGCATCGCGGACGAAGTGGGTGCGCTGCTTATGGTGGATATGGCGCATTTTGCCGGTCTGGTTGCTGCGGGCCTGTACCCCAACCCGCTGGAATATGCGGATATTGTAACCTCCACCACGCACAAGACCCTGCGCGGCCCGCGTGGCGGCCTGATCCTGACCAACAGCGAAGCACTGGCCAAAAAGATCAACTCCGCCGTATTCCCCGGCCTGCAGGGCGGCCCGCTCATGCATGTTATTGCCGGTAAGGCCGTAGCTTTTGGCGAAGCCCTGCGTCCTGAGTTCAAGGAATACCAGAAAGCCGTACAGAAGAACGCCGCAGTGCTGGCCGAAGTGCTGGTGGAACGCGGGTTTGATATTGTGACGGGTGGCACGGATTCCCACCTGCTGCTCGTTGACCTGCGGCCCAAAAAAGTGACCGGCAAGGCAGCGGAACAGGCTCTGGAACGTGCGGGCATTACAGCCAACAAAAACGCCATTCCGTTTGATCCGGAAAAACCCGCCATTACCTCTGGCGTGCGTCTGGGCAGCCCTGCCGCCACGGCGCGCGGCTTCCGCGAGGCAGAGTTCCGTCAGGTTGGTGAAATGATCGACGAAGTGCTGACCGCCCTTGCTGCCTCGGGTGGTGAGGGTGATACCGTGGTGGAAAACGCCGTGCATGAACGGGTTAAGGCCCTGTGCGCGCGCTTCCCCATTTATACGCGCTAATCCGCGTTTAAACCGGTTCTGCCTTAAAAGGCGCGGGAGGTTTCTCCCGCGCCTTTTTTGCGTGTAGGGGCAGGCTCACTCGTTCCGGACTTTCGGCACGTCCGGCCTGCGCTGCCCAATGTGCTTATGGCAATAACTCCACGGATCAGATGCCCAGTACCGCCACCTCGGGCCTGTGCGACTGTGCCTGATGCTCAGGCCATGCTGGCCGGATCTGATTTTTTAAAAAATGCGCGCCAGCCGGACCGCCGTATGTCCCCGGCGGGGGCGCAGGTTGGGTATGACCAGCATGCAGTTATCGTAAGGGGTGCGGATTTCGTCCATGCCATCTACGGCAATCAGGGTGTGGGCGTGTTCAATAATATCTCCGCCCGCATAGCGGCGCAGGAAGGCAAAGCCTGCGGTATGGGCTTCCACACAATCGGTCACCACGGCATTGATCCCGCCTTGGTGTGGGGTGGTGGGTAAAGGCGGCCCCATGCCATGCTGGGCCAGAAACGCGCGGGCCATGTTCAGGCTGTGCTGGGCAGCGCTGCGGGTCCAGTGTTGCCCGGCTTCAAGCAGGCAGGCCCGTGCTGTGCCCGAGGGTGTGGAAAAACGCTCGTAATCAATCAGGCGTGGCCCGGTGGGGTGGCCCTGATCCAGCACAACCTGCGGGGGGCTTGCCTGCTGGCAGGCCAGAGTGCTGGCCATGCGTAGGTTGCGTTCCGCCATGCTGGTCAGCAGCAGGGGGGCGGAAGGCCATGTCATGGTGTGCAGGTCAAGCAGGACGTCCACCGTGTCAATCACGGGTACAAGCTCGCGCACACGCTGCATTTCCAGGGATGTGTGCGCGGAGTGGATGAGTTTGGGCGCCCACAGCCTGTTCATGTCCTCCTCAATATAGCGGAAGCGGGAGGGGTAGCGGGGGTCGAACGCTGCGTACGCATCCGGGTTAAGAAAAATCAGGCTCAGCCGCCCCCGTGTGGGGGTGGGGGGTGTTGCCAGCAGGTGGGTAAGGGCCATGGCCCCGGCATATTCGTTGCCATGCATCAGGGCCGTTATGGCAATGTGGGGGCCGGGTCTGTGGCTTTCAAAATGATGGACCCCCCTTATGCCGCAGTTCCCCGGCACCCATGGCGTTATGTCCGGCAAGGGGTCCTGCGGTGAGGCATGGGGGAGGGGTGGCGGGGGAGATGGCAGAACTTCTGACAGGGTGCGAAAGCGGTAAGAGCTTTTACCCCCCCGTTTGCGCTTTGCGGCACAGCTCATGGCTGCCCCGGTGCTTTGCAACGGAGTGTTGTCCCCAAAGACCGGCATAATGGGTGAGGGAGAAAAAAACTGCACCACATGGCCTGAGTATGGTTCGGGTTGCGTGTGGCTGCAATCCCCTCCCTGCAAGCTGGTGTGGAATGGTTGCGGGCATGAGGGACATGCCCGGGTTGTAGCGGCGGGTGTGGTTTATGCGCCTTTGGTTTTTGGGCGGGGCTTGCCTGCTCCTGCGCGCGGGCCAGACGGTGTTGCTGGTGGGAGTGCCTGCTCCGTGCTGAGCACGCGGAGTTTGACATGCGCGCCAACTTCCACCTGCCGCAGGCGTTTGCGTTCCGCCCCCGAACACAGGGTGAGCGCGGAGCCCTTCTGCCCCGCGCGGCCTGTGCGGCCAATGCGGTGCAGGTAGGTTTCGGGCTGTTCGGGCACATCGTAGTTAATGACCTGCGTGACCGAGGCAATATCCAGCCCGCGGGCGGCGACATCGGTCGCGACCAGAATAAACAGGCGGCCAGAGCCAAAGCTGGCTACCGTGCTTGTGCGTTTGTCCTGTGTCAGGTCCCCGTGCAGGGGGGCTACGGCCAGACGTGCTTTTTTGAGTGTGGCGGCCAGTACATCCGCCTCCGCCTTGGTGCGGACAAACACGATGCTGCGTGTTTTGGGGCTGCGACCAAAAAACGTCTTGAGGAAGGCCGCCTTCTGCTCGTCTTCCAGAAACAGCACACCCTGACGGATGGCAGGGCGCTCCTCGGGTGGTTTTTCAACACTCAGTTCCAGCGGCTTGTGCACAATGCTGGCCAGCATGGCCTTGCAGGCCGCAGGCATGGTGGCGGAAAAAGCCAGTGTCTGGCGCGGTGTGGGCAGGTAGTTGAGGATGGTGCGGGTTTCCTCCTCAAACTCGTGGGTGAACAGGCGGTCGCACTCGTCCATCACAAGCTGGAAGCAGTCCGTAAGGTCGCATGTGCCCGTGCCAATAAAGTCCAGCAGACGCCCCGGTGTTGCAATGAGAATACGGCTCATGCCGCCAGTCTGGATGAGTTCTGCGGCCTGCTCATCCCGGTCCGCGCCGCCATACAGGCAGATAATGGGTGGGGTGTGGGTTCTGGTGTTCGCCTGCTTTGTGTCCCCTTCCCCCAGACAGGCGCGAAAGACCCTGGCGGTCTGCAACACAAGTTCACGCGTGGGCACCATAACCAGCAATGTGCGGGGTTTGCGGGCCTTGAGCAGCCTGTGCAGCATGGGCAGCGCATAAGCCGCCGTTTTGCCGGTGCCGGTCGGGGCGGTGGCCAGAATGTCCCGCCCTTCCAGTGCCGCGGGAATGGCCGCCAGCTGGATGGGGGTCGGATGTGTCATTCCCGCCTGCTGTGCATGGGCGCAAAGGGCTGGGGACAGACCTGTATCCTTGAAGCTAGCGGACATACTGTTGCCTTTCTTGTGGTCTGTAATGCGTACAAGGTGCCTTGCTTTTAAAGACAAACCGATAGCAAGGACAAAGCGGACCATGCAGGGCGCGTGGTTGCAGAGGCCGATGTGTAGCGGAGGAATGCGCGTTATGGCGAGCGCAATGTATGCAGGTGCGCAAACTGGTTCAGACCCGGTAGGGGATTTGCCCCGAGCGGTCCCCCGTGCTTTTGTGGTGGGGGAGAATTTTGCCGGTATGCGTTCGCAGGCATTGGGGCTTGCCCACCGTGCCGGATGGGACGGTACGTTCCAGCCTGTATGCCCCAGCCGTGTGGCGCGTGTAGCTCTGGCTGGCCCGCGGTGGCTTGGCCGGACATGCCTGCGCGGAAGCAGCGGGCAGATACTGGAATCCCACAAGGACCTGCTGCGCTCGGATGTGGTGATCAGCATTGGCGGCAAGGGTGGCGCCATTGGCGCGGCCCTGCGCGCGCGCCACCGCCCGGTGGTGCAGATTCAGAATCCCCGGCAGTCGCTCACCCGCTTTGACCTGATTCTGGCCTGCCGACATGATGATATTTCTGGCCCCAATGTTCTGCTGGGCCGCACCGCGCTGCATGGCCTTACCCCCGAGGAGCTTGCAAACGCCCGGCAGGAGTGGGCGCCACGGCTTGCCCATTTGCCCCGCCCGCTGGTAGCGGCCCTTGTTGGTGGCTCCAACGGGCGCTTCCAGTTGGGTGAGGCAGAGGCCCGCAGACTGGCCCATGTGCTGGTGCAGACCCGCAAGGATGAAGGCGGCAGTCTGATTGTGACCGCCTCACGCCGGACAGACCCGCAGGCACTGGCTGCGCTGAAGGAAATTATAGAACCCGCAGGCGGCTTTGTATGGGATGGGGAGGGGGATAACCCCTATATCGGGCTGATCGCCTGTGCCGATAGCCTGCTTGTAACCATAGACAGCGTTTCCATGATGTCCGAATCCGTGGCAGGGCGTGCGCCTGTTACGGTTTTTCCGCTGCCCGGCAAATCCCGTCGGATCATTGAGTTTGTTGAAGAACTCGAACTGGCCGGGCGCGTGCGTGTGCTGGGTGAGAGTGCCATCCGCCTGCCCACGCCATGGAACGTGACCCCACTGGACGACGCAACAGAACTGGTGGAGGAAATGCACAGCAGGCTCGGGTTCTAGCCCGCCCATAGTGTATGGAAGGGCAGAGGCCGCATGTTTGTGTGGCTTCCGGTCCGGCGGGTTCTGGTGGGACTGTCTCAGGCTACTGGGGTGGTAAAGGTTCGGGAGTGTCCGGGCTGTGTGCGGGCCAGATCAGAGACGCCAGCACCGTAGCCATAACTGCCAGCACGCATAACCCCATAGCGGCAACAGGCAGTCCAAACGCAGCCCCCACGCGTCCGGCAAGCGGGTAAGCCAGCAACCAGCATAGATGAGAGAGCGAAAACTGGGCCGCGAACAGTGCGGGCCTGTCCTCCGCCGTGCCGGAGCGGCGGAGCAGGCGGCCAGAAGGTGTTTGTGCAACGGAATACCCAACGCCCAGCACGGCCCAGAGTGGCAGCAACCAGCCATAGCTGGGCACGCCTATGGCCAGAGCAGCCCCCACACACAGCACACTGGCCCCACCCAGCATGACCGTACGATCCGCCCTGTGTGCCAGTACGCGGGGCAGACCAAGGGCTGCCAGCATGGAGCCAGCGCCAAAGCAGGCCAGTGCGAGCGCTGTTGCGCTCTGCCCCAGCCCGAATGTGCCCTGCACATAAACAACCGTGTTGACCAGCACGATGGAGGCCGCGGCGGCCACGGCCATGTTAATACACAGCAGGCCCCGCAGGCGTGGAGTGGCAAGGTAGAGGCGTATGCCACGGGTTGTGCGTTCGTACACGCTCCGGTGCGGTGCGGTGCTGGGGGCGGGCAGGCGAACTGACACAACAAGAGCGGCAGAACCCAGAAAGCCCAGTGCAGTCCCCACGAACAGGGCGTGGAAGGACACGACACTCAACAGGGCCGCGGCCAGTAATGGGCTGAGTACGCTCTCCATGTCATACGCAATGCGGGAGAGGGAGAGCGCATCGGTATAATCCTGCTCGTCGGGCAGAATATCGGGGATGGTCGCCTGAAAAGTCGGTGTAAATGCGGCAGAAGCCGCCTGGAGGACAAAGATCAGAACGTAAATCTGCCAGACCGTGTTCACAAACGGCAGGCAGATGGCCACACCACAGCGTACAAGGTCCAGCAGAACCAGTGCCGTGCGGCGCGGCAGGTAACCTGCAAAAGCTGCGGCAAGGGGGGCAAGGCCCACGTAAGCCAGCATTTTTATGGCCAGTGCGGTGCCCAGCACAGCTCCGGCATGCCCCCCCGCCACGCGGAAGGCCAGCAGCCCCAGTGCTACCGTGGCAAGGCCGGTGCCGGTCAGGGCAACAAGCTGTGCCCCAAACAGGTGGCGGTAGGTGCGGTGGCGCAAAACATGCAGCATGCGCTTACAGGTATTTGGTCAGGGCGGCAAAAGCCTGCAAGGCGTCCTCACGGCTGATCTCGCCTGCGGCAATGGCGTCTATAATGCAGTGCTCAAGGTGGTCCTGCACCAGTATGCGCTTGGATTTGCGGATCGTGCTTTCCACGGCCTCAAGCTGTTGCGCAAGGTCGGAGCAGCTTCGACCTTCGTCGAGCATGGCAATAACTTTGGCCAGATGCCCGTGGGCCTGTTGCAGTTGCCGCCGGATAAGGGGGTGAGAGTGATGAACCATACATCACCCTACCCTAGGGGGGAGGGGTAGGCAACGTACAAACACGCATACCCTCACGAGAGCCACATCCTTGCAGTAGGTGCAGGGGGCATGGAGAAGGAAAAAATTGACTTCTAAAGGATGGAAGTGCTGCTCGCTTCACTCATGGGACAAGCGGGGGGCGAACTGACCCTAGATCCAGATACTGCCCAGTAGCAGAATGGTGCCGACAATCAGCGCAGCCACATGCCGCATGACGTGCTCGGGTGTGTCCTGTGGCAGGGTCAGGTAGAAGTTGAAGCAGTACAGCACCAGCCCCACGCCCAGTACAATGCTGAGTGCGCGGGCTATGGGGTAGGTTGAAATATCCCTTGGGTCAAACTGCATGGTGCTGCCTTACTTTTCTACAGGCGCTCAGCGGCTGGTGTTACGGGTTATGCGCTTACAAAGGCGGATGCGGGGTAGCCCTGCATGAAAAGCGCGGTGCGAAGCGAGGTATGGTTAATCTGGGCCGCTACGGCCTGACGCACAATCGGCTTGGCAAAAAAGGCAATGCCCAGTCCTGCGGCGCGCAGCATGGGCAGGTCGTTTGCGCCATCGCCAATGGCCAGAGTGGCCTCGGGGGCTAGCTTGTGGCGCGTGCTGAGTTGTTCCAGCAGGTCCAGTTTGGTTTGCGCGCCCAGAATGGGCAGGCCGGGGGCACCACTCAGGTGGCCGGTCTCATCGGTTAGCAGGGTGTTGGCGTGGTTTTCCTCAAACCCGCAAAGGGCGGCCACGCGGGAGGTAAAAAAGGTAAACCCGCCCGATACCAGCGCCGTGTAGGCGCCATGCGCACGCATGGTGCGCACCATTTCCACCGCGCCGGGGTTCAGGCGCACATCCTGCCATGCTTTTTCCAGCAGGCTTTGGGGCAGGCCTTTCAGCAGGGCCACGCGTTCGCGCAGGGAGGTGGCAAAATCCAGCTCGCCATTCATGGAGCGGGTGGTAATGGCGGCAACCTTGTCCCCAATACCGGCAAGGCTTGCCAGATCATCGAGTGTTTCGTTGGCGACAATGGTGCTGTCCATGTCCGAGACCAGCAGCTTCTTGCGGCGGCCTTCCGCGGGGCTCAGCACCACGTCCACCCTGTTGCCAAGATGTGTGTGCAACTGGGCCAGCACGTCTGGCGTGCAGGCCGGGCAGGGAATATCCACTGCCTCCCCGGGGGAGAGGATAACGGTTTCACCCTGGGCACGGATAATATCACGCGCGAGGGAGATTGTGGCGGTATCGAGTGTTGTTGCCTCACGGGGGGCAACAAGGGTCAGAACAAGGCTCGTCATGGCACTTGGGTGTGTGGCAGGAATACGGACATGAAGCAAGCAGAACACCCATGCCCCAGCTCGGCAACCCGCTACACGCAAAGCCATCCCCCGGCCCTTGTGCTGGCAGGACCGACCTGTTCGGGCAAATCCGCTCTGGCGCTCAGGCTGGCCCAGCAGTTGGGGGGCGTGGTCATTAACGCGGATTCCATGCAGGTTTATAAAGACCTGCGTGTGCTGACCGCCCGCCCGGATGTGGCGGAAGAGCAGCGCGTGCCCCACCGGCTGTATGGTGTGCTGCCCGCAGCCCATAAAGGAAGCGTGGCGTGGTGGCGCGAGCAGGCTCTGGCCGCCATGCAGCAGGCGTGGCACGCGGGGCAGATGCCCATACTATGCGGGGGTACGGGCATGTATCTGCGCGCCCTGACCGATGGACTGGCCCAGATTCCACAAAGCCCCCCCGCCGTGCAGCAGGCGGCCCGTGCGCTGGTGGCGGAGGAAGGGGCCCCCGCCGTGCATGCGCGGCTTATGGTGGTGGACCCGCAAACGGCATCACGCCTCAAGCCCGTGGATTCGCAGCGTGTGGCCCGTGCGTGGGAGGTATGGCAGGCCACGGGCCATGGGCTGGACTGGTGGCTGGCCCAGCCCGGCCTGCCGCCCGCTCCGGCCCGTTTTGTGGCCGTGCGTCTGGACCCGTCCCGTGTGGAACTGCGTGCTCGCATACAGGCCCGGTTTGCCGCCATGCTGGAGCAGGGCGGCGTGGAGGAGGTGCGCGCCCTGTTACAACAGAATCTGGACCCGGACCTGCCCGTCATGCGCGCCCATGGTGTGCCCGAACTGGCCGCCATGCTGCTGGGGGAGATCACACAGGCCGAAGCCGCAAGCCGCGCTGTTGCCGCCACAGGGCGCTACACCAAGCGGCAGGCCACATGGTTTGCCCACCACCCGCTTACGGCGGAAGGGCTGACCTGTATGGTTAATGCCTGTTTTCCCGATTTTGAGCAATTTTCGGAAAGAAAGTACGATGAAATTGTTTCCTTTATTCTAAAGGGGATTGACGCACCCAATATCGGGTCCTAAACAGGCGACCTGCTCCCAATTTCGGGAAGAGAGGACGCTATGACACGCACAACGGGTTCGACCACACTGGACGCTCAGACAACCACCACCCTGCCGGGTGCGGAAGTTCTTCTGCGCGCATTGGTCGAACAGGGTGTGGAGGTTATTTTTGGCTACCCCGGTGGCGCCGTCCTTCCTATTTATGATGCCCTGTTCAAGCAGAATCACATCCGTCATATTCTGGTGCGCCACGAGCAGGCCGCCGTGCATGCGGCAGAGGCCTATGCCCGCTCCACCGGCAAGGTGGGTGTGGTGCTGGTTACCAGTGGTCCGGGGGCGACCAACGCCGTAACCGGCCTTCTGGACGCCATGATGGATTCCATTCCGCTGGTCTGCCTGTCCGGGCAGGTGCCCACCCCCCTGATTGGCAATGACGCTTTTCAGGAAGCGGATACAACGGGCATTACCCGCCCGGTTACCAAATATAATTATCTGGTGCGCAGGCCCGAAGATCTGGCTCCTGCGGTGCATGAAGCCTTTGCCATTGCCCGTTCCGGCCGCCCCGGCCCGGTGCTGATTGACCTGCCCAAGAACATTACGGTGGGCGATGCCCCTTACGTGGAGGCCCACGCCGTAACCCCGCGCACCACCCGCATGGGCTCCCAGCCAGACCGTGCGGCCATTGCCCGCGCGGTGGCGGCCATGAAGGCAGGCAAACGCCCGCTGTTTTACACGGGTGGTGGGGTTATCAATTCCGGCCCGCAGGCCAGTGCCGCTTTGCGTCGGCTGGTGGATCTGACGGGTTTTCCCGTAACATCCACGCTCATGGGGCTGGGGGCGTTCCCCGGTACGGACCAGCGATTCCTTGGCATGCTGGGCATGCACGGGACGTACGAGGCCAATCTGGCAACCTATGACTGCGATGTGCTGATAGCCCTTGGCAGCCGGTTTGATGACCGGGTAACCGGGCGGCTGGATGCGTTCTCCCCCAGTTCGTTTAAAATCCATGTTGATATTGATCCCTCCCAGATCAACAAGATCGTGCATGTCGACGAAGGCATTGTGGGGGATGTCGGGCAGATTATCGACCTGATGATCGAAGAGTGGGAAAAACAGCCCGCCTACGCCCATAAGTCTGATCTGGCTGCCTGGTGGGCACAGATTGAAAGCTGGCGCGCGCTGGACTGCCTGCGCTTTGGGCAGAACAAGGCCCCCGATGCCGTGATCAAGCCGCAGCAGGCCATCCAGCGGATTTACGAACTGGCACGCCAGACCGGGCGGGATACGTACGTTTCCACCGAAGTCGGGCAGCACCAGATGTGGGCTGCGCAGTTCTTCCGCTTTGATGCTCCCAACCACTGGCTGACATCGGGCGGGCTTGGCACCATGGGCTATGGCCTGCCAGCCGCCGTTGGCGCGCAGATTGCCCACCCCGATGCGCTGGTCATGGATATTGCGGGGGAAGCCTCAACTCTGATGAACATTCAGGAACTGGGGACCATCGCGCAGTACCGCCTGCCGGTTAAGATTTTCATCATCAACAACCACTACATGGGCATGGTCCGCCAGTGGCAGGAACTGCTGCACGGTTCGCGCTATTCGGAAAGCTATTCCGATGCCCTGCCGGACTTTGTAAAGCTGGCGGAAAGTTTCCATGCCACCGGCCTGCGCGCCACCCGGCTGGATGAGCTGGATGCCACCATCCAGAAGGCGCTGGAGCATAATGGCCCCGTGCTGGTGGATATCTGCGTGGCGGAGGGGGAAAACTGCTTCCCCATGATTCCATCTGGTGCTGCCCATAACCAGATGATCCTTGGCCCGGAGCAGGAAGCAGGCAGTGCCACGATCAGCAAGGAAGGGCAGATGCTGGTCTGATTGGCCAGTTCTGTTCTTTCGGGTTCCGTCTTGTCCCTTCTGCCTTGATTGTGAGAAACATGAGTATGCAGGTCGAAGTTTCCGGTTCCGCTGTTATTTCCCTTCTGGTGGATAACGAGAGCGGGGCTCTTGCCCGTATTGTGGAGCTGTTCTCGGGCCGTGGCTACAACATCCAGAGCCTGACCGTGGCTCCGGTGGATGAGCACAGCCAGACCTCCCGTGTGAACATTGTGACCACGGGCACGCAGTCTTCCATCTGGCAGGTCAAAACGCAGCTTGAGCGGCTTGTGCCCGTCTCGCGCGTGGTCAACCTTACGGCGGAAGGGCCTTATGTTGCGCGGGAAATGGCTCTGGTCAAAGTGGTGTCCTCTGGCGAACCACGGACCGAAGCCCTACGCATTGCACAGGCTTTTCGGGCACGGGCGGTCGATACAACCGCCAGTTCCTTTGTGTTTGAACTGACCGGCTCCACAGACAAGCTGGACAGTTTTATTGAGCTGATGCGCCCGCTCGGGCTGGTTGAGGTGTCCCGCACCGGGGTTGCCTCCATTTGCCGCGGGCCGCAGACAATTCAGAACTTCTGAAGTATAGACAGGTGCAACGCCGGGGACTGACCCCCGGCAACAGGGAGAAAAGTATAATGGCTATGCGCGTGTATTATGATCGTGACGCCGACGTTAACCTGATCAAGTCCAAAAAGGTGGCCGTTATCGGTTACGGCAGCCAGGGCCATGCCCATGCCAACAACCTGAAGGACAGCGGTGTTTCCGACGTTGTGATCGGCCTGCGTGAAGGCTCCACGGCAGCGGAAAAAGCCCGCAATGCTGGCTTTACGGTTATGACGCCCGACAAGGCCGCCGCCTGGGCAGACGTTGTTATGGTGCTGACCCCCGATGAAGGTCAGGGCGCACTGTACACCGAATCTCTGGAAAAGAACCTCAAGCCGGGTGCAGCACTTGCCTTTGCTCATGGTCTGTCCATCCACTTCCGCCTGATCGAAGCCCGCCCTGACCTGGACGTGTTCCTGATCGCACCCAAAGGCCCCGGCCACACCGTGCGTTCCGAATACCAGCGTGGCGGCGGCGTGCCCTGCCTGGTGGCCATTGCACAGGACAAGTCCGGCAAGGCTCTGGACATCGCCCTGTCCTACGCCTCCGCTATTGGTGGTGGCCGTGCAGGCACGATCGAAACGTCCTTCAAGGAAGAAGTGGAAACCGATCTGTTCGGTGAGCAGGCCGTGCTCTGCGGTGGTCTGGTCGAGCTGATCCGCGCTGGCTTTGAAACGCTGGTCGAAGGCGGTTACGCCCCGGAAATGGCTTACTTTGAATGCCTGCACGAAATGAAGCTGATCGTGGACCTGATCTACGAAGGCGGCATTGCCAACATGAACTACTCCATCTCCAACACTGCGGAATATGGTGAGTACGTGTCCGGCCCGCGTGTGATCACGGCGGAAAGCAAGAAGGCCATGAAGGACATCCTGACGGACATCCAGAACGGCACCTTCGTGCGTAACTTCGTGCTGGAAAACAAGTCCGGCAACGTGTTCTTCAAAGCCACCCGCGCTCGTAACGATGCCCACCAGATTGAAGCCGTTGGCGAAAAACTGCGTGGCATGATGCCCTGGATCGCCAAGTCCCGTCTGGTTGACAAAACCAAGAACTAAGACTGCGACCCATACGGCGTTTACGCTGTGCTTAAAGGCTCCCCCGCCAGATGGTGGGGGAGCCTTTTTTGTTTCTTGCACAGTGTATGGCCCCTCGGCCTGTAGGTTTGGCGTACGACCACACATCTGAGCCCATGATTGGCCCTTGCCGGAAAAAGTGATGAGCAGGCAGTGAACACCCGGCACAGGATATGCGTTGCCTTCAGTGTAAGGCGAACACGCGAAGGAGACCGTGGTGACACATGATTCAACCGTGAAAATACACACAACGGAATCCGGTATCCCGGTTTCGAGCGATGAGCATTCGCTCACTGTTGGTGCGGATGGCCCCATTGTTCTGCATGATCATTACCTGATCGAGCAGATGGCAGCTTTTAACCGCGAGATGATCCCCGACCGCCAGCCCCATGCCAAAGGGAGCGGCGCATTTGGTACGTTTGAAGTCACGCACGACATGAGCGCGTACACCTGTGCAAAGTTTTTGCAGCCGGGCGCTAGGACCGAGGTTGTAGCCCGGTTTTCAACCGTGGCGGGGGAGGCTGGCAGCCCCGATACATGGCGGGACCCACGCGGTTTTGCCCTGAAGTTTTATACGGATGAAGGCAACTTTGATATGGTCGGCAACAATACGCCGATCTTCTTTGTGCGTGATCCGCTCAAATTCCAGCATTTCATCCATTCCCAGAAGCGCCGGGTCGATAACGGCCTGCGTGATAACGACATGCAGTGGGATTTCTGGACCCTCAGCCCGGAAACCGCACATCAGGTTACCTGGCTTATGGGGGACCGGGGTATTCCGGCGTCATGGCGGCATATGGATGGTTTTTCCAGTCATACCTACATGTGGGTCAATGCGCGGGGGGAGCGGTTCTGGGTTAAATACCACTTCAAAACCGATCAGGGTATTCAATGCCTGACGCAGGAGCAGGCTGGTAAAATTGCCGGGCAGGACGCGGATTATCACCGCCGGGACCTGTACGCGGCAATCAGGCGTGGGGAGTATCCGAGCTGGACACTCAAAATGCAGATCATGCCGTATGAGGATGCTAGAACCTACCACATCAACCCGTTTGATCTGACCAAGGTCTGGCCGCATGAGGACTATCCGCTGATCGATGTCGGCAGGCTCACGCTTGACCGGAACCCAACGGATTTTCATTCCCAGATCGAACAGCTTGCGTTTGAACCGAACAATTTTGTACCCGGCACCGGCCTGTCACCTGACAAGATGTTGCTCGGCCGTGCTTTTGCTTATGCGGATGCCCACCGCGCACGTCTTGGCGTGAACTACAAGCAGATCCCGGTTAACGCACCGAGGTGCCCCGTTCATGGGTACACCAAAGGCGGCACAATGCGCATGAACCACGCGCACGACCCGGCTTATGTGCCCAACTCAAAAGGTGGGCCGGTGGCGGATGCGCAGCGTTTTCCCGATAACGCGGTCTGGGCGGCCGATGGGGCCTTTGTGCGGGAAGCCTACACCTTACGCGCCGATGATGATGATTTTGCGCAGGCCAATATCCTGATCAACCGCGTTATGGACGGTGCCGCGCGGGACAGGCTGGTGAGCAATATTGTCGGCCATGTTCTACAGGGTGTTGAAGAACCTGTGCTGTCACGGGTGTTTGAATACTGGACTAATATTGATGCCACCATAGGCCAGCGCGTGCGCGATGGCGTGGCTGCTGCACGGGACTAAACAACCAACCTCGTGCGCGCGGTAACCGGGGCAGGCATGGCAGCATTATGCCATGCCTGCCTATAAAAATGGCCGTATTATTCAGGCTGTTTTTTGGGATGCGGCGCGTGCAGCCTGTTTTTCTTCCTCAGTCCAGACCTTGCGTTCACGCTTGACCTGCGGTTTGACCTGTTTGACTGGCCCACCACCCAGCACGGGGGCGCGCATGGTGGAGTTCCGGGCGTCTTCTGAGTGCCATTCATGCTCGGTATGGACGCTCAGGGTCTGCCCGATCTCACGTTCCACATCATGGAGCCATGCGCGCTGTTCGGCATCGCACAGGGTTACGGCAATGCCACGCCGCCCCGCACGCCCGGTGCGGCCTATGCGGTGGACGTAACTTTCGGGCAGGCTTGGCAGGTCATGGTTAAAAACATGCGTGACTGTATCTACGTCAATCCCGCGGGCTGCAATATCCGTTGCAACCAGAACCTGCACCGTGCCCTCACGGAACGCATTGAGTGCGCGCTCCCGCTGCCCCTGTGAGCGGTTGCCGTGCAGGGCTTCCGCCGTAATCCCGGCATCGGTCAGAAAAGAGCAGACTTCGTTGGCAATGTTTTTCTGCAAGGTAAAAACAACCGCCTGACCAATATCAGGTTCCTGCAACTGTGCGAGCAGGGCTGTTTTTTTGTCGGCGGCGTTCACAAACATGACCGACTGTTCAATCCGGTCCACGGTGGTAGAGGGGGGAGCAATTTCCACCTTGGCCGGGTCGCGCAGGAGGTTTTCCACCAGTGCGGCAATGGATTTTGGCATGGTGGCGGAAAACAGCACGGTATGCCGGTCTTTGGGCAGGGTTGCCACAATCCGCTCTATCGGTTTTGCAAAGCCCATATCGAGCATCTGGTCGGCTTCGTCCAGCACTAGGGCTTCAAGCTGCGACAGGTCGCAAAGCCCCTGCTCGATCAGGTCCAGCAGGCGTCCGGGGGCGGCAACAAGAATATCCACACCGTCCCTGAGCGCGTTGACCTGATGCATCTGGCTTACGCCGCCAAATACCGTTGTGACGCTAAAGGGCAGGTGGCGGCCAAAGTTTTCAAAACCATCGGCAATCTGGGATACAAGCTCACGCGTGGGTGCCAGAACCAGAATACGCGCCCCCCCTTTGGGGGCCGGGCGCGGGTTTGTGGCAAGGCGGTGCAGGAGTGGCAGCGCAAAAGAGGCTGTTTTGCCCGTGCCTGTTTGCGCCAGACCCAGCAGGTCACGGCCTTCAAGCAGCAGAGGAATGGACTGGGCCTGAATGGGGGTGGGGCTTACGTAACCTGCCTCGGCCAGAGCAAGGAGCAGCGGCTCCATCAGGGAAAGGTCGGCAAAAGTCATGGACATGGGAAAGCGGCGCCTCCGGCGCTCAGTAAAGCTGCGCCTGATGGGGCATCGCGGGATGAAAACTGACGCTTTTTACGGAGGATGTCTGGCCGGGTCAATATAGCGTGAAGGGAATGTTTTGCTCACACGCCAAAGCTGCTTTTGCCGTGGTGTGCTGCGGCGTCTCAACATCATGGCGGTCGTGTGGGGGAGGCGGTCTTTTTGCAGAATGCCCTATTTTACCATTTTGCGGATAACGCCCATGAGTTCCTCCAGTGCTTCCTCCCCGCCGTTTTCAGCAATGGCGGTGCGCACGCAGCCTTTGGCGTGGGATGTCAGGATTTGCACCCCCACGCCATCCAGCGCGGACTTAACGGCGGAAAGCTGGGTCAGAATATCCACGCAGTAGCGGTCATCCTGCACCATGTTCAGTATCCCCCCGACCTGTCCCTCAATCCGTTTAAGGCGGTTGATCAGGGCAGTCTTGTCCGGCTGGGTTACGTGCCGTTCCGTGCTGGCCGGGGTAGAGGAGGGGGTGCAGGCATGGCAACCGGGTTTGTCTGTGGACATGGGCTTCTACAGGCTGTTCTGAACAAAAGAGGCAGGGGCCGGAACGGGTGAGGAGCCTTTCAGGCCCCGCAGCCGTTCCGGAGTGTGGTCTTGTTCCCTGTGTAGAGTGTCTGCGCGCCGGACGCAAAAGGGTGTGTGCGGGTCAGGCGCTGGCAGGGGTTAGAACCATGTGCGCACGCCAAAGGTAAAGCGGATGTCCTCTGGCCCGTTATCGGCTGTGCCGTGCCAGTTGGGCCTGCGGTTTGCGGTGTTGCCGTAATGACCGGCATAGGTCACGGCAATATAGGGGGCTATTTTGCGCTTGAATTCGTAACGCAGGCGCAAACCCGCATCAATGTCGGAAAAACCCCGGCTGACGTCGCGCTGGGCATCGGTATGGGAATAGAAGTTGAACTCCGCCTGAGGTTGCAGGATCAGGCGGTTGGTAATCAGCAGGTCATAAGACCCTTCCAGCTTGCCCGCCACACCTTGGGCATTAAAATAGGCTGTGGCTGACACATCAAAAAAGTACAGGGCAAGCCCCTGAACCCCAACAGCCCCCCACGCACGGGTTGGGCCACTATCCAGATCCAGCCGCACACCGGCCTGTAGGTCAAAATAGGTGGAAATGGCGTGGTCATATAAAAATTCGTGGTCGCCATCACTCATATGGCGGTGCCCGTCTACCGTGCCTTCGGACTTGATCCAGAGTTTGTCATGGTCGGTGCCAAACCAGCTCTGCCCGGAATAGCGCAGCAGGCTGTCCCCCGCTGTGTAGCGGCCTTCAAACTGCTCCATCAGAACATGAAAATAAGTGCTGTGGTCCATGACCGGGGGTATGTTGTGCACATAATGCACGACCGGTGTTGCCGGTGGGGTCGACGGCCACTGGCTGCTGGGTGCCAGGGGGGGCAGACTCACGCGGAATGTACCGGGGGCCGGGGGCTGTGCGCTCACCCCGCTGGTGGCGGAAGTGGCGGATGGTGGCATGCTGGCAAGGGTGGCGGGTGTAAGTGGGGCTGCCGTGTGGGAGGGAGCAGCAGGGTGCGCCGGACCATGCGTGGTGGGCTGCGGGGCCGGGTGGGCTGGCATATCCATGCCCTCGCTCATGTCCATACCGGGCATATCCTCCATGCCTGCCATACCCGCCATGGCGGGTTGTGGGCTGGCGGCACGGGCGGGGCTGGCGTCTGGCAGGTTTATGCCAAGCAGCAGCAGGGCCGCGCAGGCGGCGGGGGTGTATCTGCTCATGACACCACCACTGTGCGGAACATGCCAAGGTCCATATGGTAGAGCAGGTGGCAATGATAGGCCCACAATCCGGGCGTATCGGCCGAGACAAGGTAGCTGAGCTTGCTCCCCGGCTGCACGATAATGGTATGTTTGACCGGGTTGTAAGCGCCTTGCCCGTTTTCCAGCTCGCTCCAGAATCCGTGCAGGTGAATGGGGTGTTCCATCATGGTGTCATTGATCAGGGTAAAGCGGACACGTTCGCCCAGCCGCAGGGGAATCGGCTCTGCTTCGGAGAATTTTTTGCCGTCAAAGCCCCATATGTAGCGCTCCATGTTGCCGGTCAGGTGGAGCGTGATCTCCCGCGAGGGGGGGCGTGTGTCCGCCACCGGGTGCAGGGCGCGCAGCTCGGCGTAGGTGAGCACCCTGCGGCCATTATCGCGTAGTCCATCCCCCGGGTCAGCAAGCCGGTCGGTGGGCATGCGGGCAATGTTCTGGTTTTCAACATTCAGCGGGGGCGTGTGGGCGGCAAGCGGTCTGGGGGCGGACATATCCATGCCTTTCATGTCCATGCCCTGCATGGTGGAGGGCATGCCCATGTCCAGCATGGTGCGCACGGGGCGTGGGTCCATGGGGGGAATGGCGGCCCGCATACCCTGCACGGGGGCCAGCGTGCCGCGCGCAAAGCCCGTGCGGTCCTCCGTCTGGGCAAAAATGGTGTAGGCTCTGCTGTCCGTAGGCTGCACGATGCAGTCGTAGGTTTCGGCCACACCAATGCGGAACTCATCAACCCGTACGGGTTCTATGTCGTTGCCATCGGCCTGCACCACATCCATTTGCAGGCCGGGAATGCGGATGTCGTAAAAGGTCATGGAAGAGGCGTTGATAAAGCGCAGCCTGACCCGCTCGTTCGGGCGGAACAGCCCGGTCCAGTTGGTATCGGGCGTGCAGCCGTTCATCAGGTAGGTGTAAATAATCCCGGTTACGTCTGAAATATCGGTGGCGGACATGTTCATGCCTGCCCATTGCAGGCGGTTTTTTATGGCGGCCCCCAGACCATCCCGCTTGGCGTCATGCACAAGGGAGACAGCCGTCCGCTGGCGGAAGTTGTAGTAGTCGTCCTGAAATTTCAGGTTATTCATAATGTCGTGCGGGGCCACGTCCGACCAGTCGGAGAGAAGAATAACGTAATCCCGCTCCCATGCTGTGGCCGGTGGGGTGCGGGGGTCTATGATAATGGCCCCATACAGCCCCCGCGCTTCCTGCATGTTGGAATGGCTGTGGTACCAGTAGGTTCCGCTCTGTTTGACGGGAAAACGGTACGTAAAGCTCTGCCCCGGCGCAATGCCGCCAAAGCTCAGGCCGGGTACGCCGTCCATATCGGCCGGGCAGCGTATGCCATGCCAGTGGATGGAGGTGTCCTCGGCCAGGTGGTTATGCACGTTCAGGGTTACTGTCTCCCCCTCGCGCCAGCGCAGGGTGGGGCCGGGCATGCTGCCGTTCATGGCCGGTATGGTCTGGGTTTTGCCCGCAATAGTGCAGCCCATCGGGCTTATGGTCAGGTCATAAACCTGCTGTGGGTTGGGGGGGATGATGGGGGCAGACAGGGTATCCGCCTGCGCATGGGGTGTGGCAGGCAGGGTGGCCATGGCGGCAAGCGCGCTGGCACCAGTTATAAACTGGCGGCGTGCAATGCCCCTGCCATGGCGGAGGGAGGAATTGGGCATGGTCTGGTCCATACTGCGCGCTCTGCACGGGGGCAGGGCGTCTGGCTGATCGGGCGGAGCTGTGGCTCCGGCGAATGTGTCAGGCCGTGTGCAGTCTGGGCGGGCGGAGCAGAGGGGCGGCCCTGCGGTCGGGCAGGGTAGGGGGTGTTGCAAAAAACGGACGAGCCCGGGTGTGCCACAACAGGCCACTGGGCAGCACACCAACCGCTGTATCAACAACAGACAGGGCATTTCCCGTCATGCAGCATGCGCCGTGGTGGTGCATGAGATGGTGTGTGGCGGCCGTGGTTGTGGGGCAGCTTATGGCTGCTTGTGTGTGGCTACTGTGCAGGGTGGGTACGCCCGCCACGCTGTGCCCGGCCATGTGCATGGCCGTATGGGCCATGGCGGGTTGTGCCGCCTGCGCGGGTGTATGCGCAGCCCAAAGCCCCAGAGTTGCGGCCAGCACAAGCAGGCAGCCCATCACCATCTGATGCAGGAAAGAACGACACGGCATCTTTTAAATATACCCCCAGGGGGCATATATGGCAAGAAGAATGGATGCGGTTCCAACCCGACCACCCCCTGTGCGTAAGCATGTTTGGCCCCGGTCTGTACGACCACGGGCGCGGAGCAACAAGAGCATGAGCCAGATTGTCAGTTTTCCCATAGAGGGCATGAGCTGCGCCAGCTGTGCCACCCGGCTGGAAAAAGTGCTTAACCGCCAGCAGGGCTTGCAGGCATCGGTCAATTTTGCCACGGCAAGGGCGCAGGTCACGCTGGAGGACCCCACCACCCAGTTGCCACAGGTGCTTGCTGCCGTGCGCAGCGCGGGCTTTGCGCCCCAGACGACCAGTGTGGATCTGGCCCTGACCGGGCTGACCTGTGCTTCCTGCGTAAGCCGGGTGGAAAAAGTGCTTAATGCCCTGCCGTCTGTTCAGGCATCGGTCAATCTGGCGACCGAGCGTGCTCATGTCAGTTTTGTGCCCGGTGTGGTGGATACCGCGGCCCTGATCGCGCGGGTGGAAAAAGCGGGTTACGGTGCAACCCTGTACAGCCAGCAGGACCCGGATGCGCAGGCAGCGCAGCACAAGGCCGCGTTGCGGGATGAATGGCGCAATTTTGTGCTTGCTGCAGTGCTGAGCCTACCTTTTGTGGGGCAGATGCTGGGCATGCTGGCAGGGCTGCACACAGCCATGCTGCCCTTGTGGGCGCAATGTGTACTGGCCGCCATTGTGCAGGTCTGGTGTGGGCGCTCCCTGTATGGTGGGGCCATGCATGCCTTGCGCAGTGGGGCTGCCAATATGGATGTGCTGGTGGTTATGGGCACGGGCATTGCCTTTGTGTTCAGTACCGTTGTCATGCTGTTTGGCCTTGACCAGCCTGTGTATTTTGAAACCAGCGCACTGGTCATGACCCTTGTTCTGCTTGGGCGGCTTCTGGAGGCCCGCGCCAAGGCCCGTGCCAGCGCAGGCATGCAAAGCCTGCTGCACCTGCAACCCCGCACGGCACAGGTGGAGCGCAATGGCCAGTGGGTGGAACAGCCGGTGGAACAGCTTGTGCCCGGTGACGTATTTATGGTTCGCCCCGGTGAGAGCGTTGCCGTGGACGGGCAGGTGCTTGATGGCCAGTCCGATCTGGATGAGGCCATGTTAACGGGGGAAAGTGCTCCCGTTGCCAAAACCGCAGGGGACCGCGTGTTTGCAGGTACGCTCAACCAGACCGGGGCATTGCGTGTGCAGGCCATCAAGGTTGGCGCGCAAACCGTGCTTTCGGGCATTGTGCGCATGGTGGAGCAGGCACAGGGCAGCAAGGCCAGCGTGCAGCGTCTGGCCGACCGCGTAGCGGCCGTATTTGTGCCTGCCGTGCTGGTTCTGGCCGTGCTGGCCCTTGGTCTTGGCTGGGTTATCACGCATGACTTCGGGGCCAGTCTGGTCAATGCCGTGTCCGTGCTGGTTATTGCCTGCCCGTGCTCTTTGGGGCTGGCAACGCCCACGGCCATTATGGTTGGCACGGGCCTTGGCGCACAGGCGGGTATTCTGTTCCGCAATGCGGATGCGCTGGAACAGGCCCGCAAGATGGACATTCTGGTTACGGACAAAACCGGCACGCTCACCATGGGACGGCCCGGTGTGGTGCAGGTGCAAAGTGCGCCGGGCGTGGCGGAACAGGCCATGCTGGGGCTGGCCTGTGCGCTGGAGCAGAGTTCCGAGCACCCGCTGGCCCGCGCCATTGTGGGCTATGCCACGGAGCGGGGTGCCCAGCCTGCGGCCCTGAGCGACTTTAAAGCCATACCGGGGCAGGGAGTGCAGGCCCGCGTGGATGGGCAGGATGTGCATATGGGCTCGCTGGCCTATATGCTCCAGCTTGGCTACCCGGTTGACCATGCCTTGACCGATAGCTGGCAGGCACGGGGGCAGAGCATTGTTGCGCTGGCCCGTGCCGGTGCGGTGGCCGCCTATTTTGGACTGGCTGATCAGGTGCGGCCGGAAGCCCAGCTTGCTATTGCCGCCCTGCGGAGCGAGGGCCTGCGGGTTGTCATGCTCAGCGGGGATAACGCGCGTGCAGCGCAGGCTGTAGCCCGGCAGGTGGGTATTGATGAAGTCGTGGCCGATGTGCTGCCAGATGGCAAGGCCGCCCAGATTGCGCGGTTGCGGGCCGATGGCCAGCATTGCGTAGGCATGGTGGGGGACGGCATTAACGATGCGCCCGCCCTTGCGCTGGCCGATGTCAGCTTTGCTATTGGTGCTGGGGCCGATATTGCGCTCGAAACAGCCGATGTCGTGCTTGTGCGTAGCCAGTTGACGGCACTGGTGGATGCGCTCTCGCTGTCCCGCGCAACGGTTTTCAAAATCCGGCAAAACCTGTTTTTTGCCTTTATTTACAACATACTGGGCCTGCCATTGGCGGCCTTTGGGCTGCTGGACCCGGTCTTTGCCGGGGCGGCCATGGCCATGAGTTCCGTCTCGGTGGTCAGTAACTCCCTGCTGCTCAATCGCTGGAAGCCGCGCAAGGTCTGGTCCGCGTAATCTGCCCGTAGTCCATGCCCACTCCCCTGTGCCCGGCGGTTCAGGCAGGCAGGGTGGGGGTTGTGCTGCCCAGCAGCAGGCTGCTGGTATGGGGCCGCCATTCACCCGTGTTTTCGTCTCGTCCCTGTAGGTAAAGCCTGCGGGGCGTGCCAGCCGGGGCGGGCTGCGCGGCCTCGCGCAGGAAGACCTCCATATCCTCGGACTGTTTGCGGTTGATCAGGCAGCATAGCGGTGTATCGGGGAAAGATTTGAGCAGGTTGGCCGTGCTGCTTTCCCCCGCAAAGATCATCAGGGGGGGCTGTTTGCGTTTCTGTTCAAAATGGAGGCGGATCAACTCGGTTTTTCCAACCCCTGCGGGGAATGGGTAGTGGGAGACCTCGGTGGGTTCCATAACGCCCTTGCGCTCGACCAGCCGCGCGCCAAACACATGCTCGTGCCGCAGGTTGTAGCCGTATTCGGCCGAGGTGGCGAACAGGGCAATCAGGTCCTCCAGCGCGGAAGAGCAGATAATGGGGTCTATCCCGTGTTCCTGCAAAATCTGGAGCAGGTTGCCCATTTCGGGCGTTAGCCGCAGCATTTGCGTTATGTCTGCCTGCACAGGGCCAGCCTTGCCGGGGCGGGAGGCAGGGCAGACCCACCTCTGGTTGCTGATCGACGCCCCAAGGCACCATTCATTGGCGGCGCGGCTCAGGGTAATCACATCGGTCTGGGTTTGCCCCGCAACCAGCCGGATCAGCCATTGCTGTGCCGCATCGGGGCCGTGCAGGGCGGCCACCGCCTGATGGCAGAACGCCATACGTGCCCTGAAGGCCAGCATGGCGGGGTTGTCCTGTAATTCCTCACGCGCAATGGGGTGGGGCATGTGCCCGTAGCGGGCGGCCAGTGCGCTGTAATCCTCTACGATATCGCTCACAAGGTCGGGAAAAGTAACCGGTTGCCCGGCCATGTTTGCAAAGGGTGCAGGCAGGGGCTGGCTGGATGCGTGTACGTGGATCAGGCTGCGGAACTTCTGGGCGGGCAGTAGAAAGCAGAAGTGTTCCAGCATGAACAGGAACAATGTCTGCTGCACATCACCCACTATGGCGGTGTTGTTCCAGTCCATCACCACATAAGGGGGAGCGTTGCCACTATAGGTGTCGGAATAATGGCCATGCGCGTTAATGAGTGCCTGAATGGCCTCCCGGAGCGGGGGGTGCCACTTTAACTCCTCCAGTTCGGGCGGAGGGCGGTCCATCAGGTCGGGTATGCTGGTTGCCCGTCCGGCTGCGGGGGCGGCCAGAAGCGCGGTCAGGCCCAAACCGAATGTACGGCGGTGCAGAACAGGGCGCATACAGATTCCAGACTGACAGATAAAGCGGTGCAGCCCCCTATTGAAAGGCGGGAACACGCACGGTCAAGTCATGTTACGCGCAATGGACAAAAAGACACGGGCCGGAAGATGTTCAGCCAGCCCCGCTACAGGGCAGCACACAGCCCCGGCAGCCTATACCGGGGCCATATGGCGTTGCCATTGGTTTAGACTTGAGAAGGCAGCAGGCGGCCCAGCGCGCGTTTGCGGCCGATAAGGGGGAGCAGGTCGCGCAGTTCAGGCCCGTGTTCTTCCCCCGTCAGGGCAACACGCAGGGGGTGGAACAGGCTTTTACCGCTGCGGCCTGTTTTGTCCTTGATCGCGGCTGTCCACGCCTTCCATGTTTCCACATCCCACGGTTCGGGCGGGAGCAGGGCTGCGGCATCCTGCAGGAACGCTTCGTCCTCTTCCTGCACGGGGGGGATAATGTCCCCTTCCACAACGTTCAGCCACAGTCTGGCTTCCGAAAGCAGGTCGATATTGCTGCGAATAGCCAGCCAGAAGGCTTCCGTAGCCCCTTTGGGCAGTTTGTCGGCCACGGTGGCAAAGGGAATCTGGGCAAGGTAACGGTGGTTCATGGCCAGAAGCTGGCGCGTGTCAAACCGTGCAGCCGAGCGCGAGATATGTGACAGGTCATAGCTCTGGGCCAGCGCATCAAACGGCATAAGTGCCGGGTCGTCCGAACTGCCAAGGCGTGCGAGGTAGGAGATCAGGGCTTCCGCCTCCACCCCGTCCTGACGCAGGGTGCGCAGGGAGCAGGCATCAAACCGTTTGGAAAGCTTGCCGCCGTTTTCATCCAGCAGCAGGGGCAGGTGGGCAAAGCGGAAGTGGTCGGGGCGCGCGCCCAGAGCTTCGGCTATGTCAATCTGCACACCGGTATTGGTAACGTGGTCTTCCCCACGGATAATGTGGCTGATCCCTGTTTCCAGGTCATCCACAACCGAGGCCAGCGTGTACAGCACCGTGCCGTCGGTACGGACCAGAACCGGGTCGGAGACGGATGGCAGCTTGACCTGACATTCCCCCATAACAAGGTCGCGCCAGCGCACAATGCGGCCAGAAAGTTTGAAGCGCCAGTAAGGCACCTTGCCATTGGCCTCGGCCTGTGCGCGCTGCTGCTCGGTCATTCTGAGCATGGCGCGGTCATACACGGGGGCACGATGCTGGCGGATCTGGGTTTCGCGCTTTGCGGCCAGTTCCTGCTCGCTTTCAAAGCAGGGGTACAGGTGGCCGGATGCCTTGAGTTTTTCAATGGCGGCAGCGTAGCGGTCCAGCCGCTCGGTCTGGCGGAAGGTCTCGTCCCACGTAATGCCCATCCATTCCAGATCCTGCTGGATGGCGCCTACCAGTTCCTCGCGCGAGCGACCGGTATCCGTATCATCAATACGCAGTTGGAATTTGCCCTTGTTGCGGCGGGCAAACAGGGCGTTGGCAAGGGCAAGGCGGGCATTGCCCACATGGAGAAGGCCCGTAGGGCTGGGCGCAAAGCGGAGTTTCATAACAGAGGCTTATGCCGTGAATGGGCTGGAAAGACCAGCACGAAGGAAACATAAAACAGGGGCAGGGGTGGCATGCCGGGTAGAGGGCTACCTGCCGCTGCCGCCTGTGGGCGGGAATTAGTGCAGGTTGTGCAGGCCGGGGTCGAACGTGTCCGTATCGTCCTCTTCCATTCTCCCGTCCTCATCATCTTCAAGCAGGATGTCTTCACCGTCCACCAGTCGGCGTGGGTCCAGCATGCGCCAGTCACGCTCCATGGGGGTTGCCGGGGTCGCGGTAAAGTCATCCAGTTCGTTGGCGGAGCGCCAGCCATCGTCTTCTGCATCTATAACCACGGCGTCCTCACCAAAGCTGGTCCATGTGTCCAGCACGTCCTTGGCGGAAGCACCGGGCGTGCGGCAGCGTTCCACACTGTCACGCACATAGGCGCGGGCAAAGGCGTTGGCGTGGGCAAGGTCATGAAAAACGCCAACCTCCTCCACAATATTGTCTTCGGCACCGCCGGACAGGTCCAGAATACGGACTTTCCAGCCCTGCTCCTGAGGGGCTTCGGTTTCGCTCATGAGGTTTTCCTAGCTGTCTTTTTTGTTGCGGGCGGAGGCAAACAGGAATTCGCGCCCGATTTTAACCCGCTCAACACCGTTGTACGAAATAATATCGGCTGTGGCGTACGTTTCGTTCCATATTTCGGGAATGAACGAGCCTGTGCCAACAACGTCTATGGGGGCATGCGCATCGGCCATACAGGCGCATTTGGTGACCCCAAAGCCCGATGAGGCAATAATCCGCACCTGTGTGAACCCCGCCTCGTCCAGTGCTTCACGCATTTTCCAGATGGATGCGGCGGAAACGCCTGTGCCAATCAGGTAGCGCAGCTCACGGTCCGAGCGGTAGCGGCGCAGGGCCTCGGGGGCGTGGCGGTTGACCACGGTATAGGATTCCTGCGGGTTCAGCCCTTCCATAAACCGCCCGCCATGCGTATCCAGCCGCACGGCAAGGCGGCCTGCTTTGGCCAGTTCCTCAAACCGGCGGCATACGGCCAATGCGTCGGTTATTTCCTGCCCAAAATAGTCCACCAGCACCACAAGGTCGGAATCGGGGAATGTCTCGTGGAACATTTCCGCCGCCCGTACGGTGGAACCCGCATACCCAATAAGCGCGTGGGGCATGGTGCCTGCGCCCTGTGTGGTGCCAAAAAAGGCGGAAACGGCATCATTGGCTGTGCCAACAAAACCTACCGCTCCGTCCTGCTGGGCCGCCCGTCCGCCAACGGAGGCGGCATAGGCCATAAGCTCCTGCATTTCATACCCCGCGCAATGCCGGGCATCCATGGCCAGAAAGCGGGTTTGTGGCAGAGAGAGCGCCATCTGGTAAGCCCGCAGGGCGGCAACGCAGGAACTTCCCAGCTTCTGGAGCAGAAGTGTTTCCAAATCCGCCAGATGCAGGAACGAGCCGGTCACATAGACCAGCGGCTCCCCCGCCCCAACCCATTCGCCCTCGGGGTGGAGCAGGTCCACGGTGTAGTGGCTACCGCGCTCGGCCATGATGTTCTTCAGCCATTCCAGCATAATGCCGGGGGCGGAAATAACAGGGCAGCGCAGGAAAAAGGCGTAAGTGACCTCACAATCCCCGAAGTGGCTGACAATCTGACAGGTGCGGTTGAAGTAGGAATCCGTGCGTGCCCGGATTTCTGCATCTGTCAGGGCGGTTGTGGCCTGTGCCGTGGTAATACCGGGAGCCGTTACGCCAGAGGGGGACTGCGTCATTACTGAAATGCTCTTTTCTGCCAAACACTGCACAGATGATGGGTGTGATGGAGGGTGGCGTAAAGGCCACCCCCGCTTCTGTGATCAGGCAAAGAGCAGCGCGACCCTAGTTGCGGCCGGTCAACTCCTCCGCGATCAGGAACGCCAGTTCCAGAGACTGTTCGGCATTCAGGCGCGGGTCGCAGAAGGTTTCATACCGTGCGCCAAGGTCTGCTTCGGTCAGGCGCTGGGCGCCGCCTACGCATTCGGTCACGTTCTGGCCGGTCATTTCCAGATGGACACCGCCAGCAGGTACGCCCTCGGCCGCACATACGGCAAAGAAGCCTTTGACTTCCTGCATCACCGCATCGAACGAGCGGGTCTTGATCTTGTTCCCGGTCGAGATGGTGTTGCCGTGCATGGGGTCGCTGATCCATGTCACAGGCTGCCCCGTTTCCTTGACCGCCCGCATGAGAGGAGGCAGGAACTGTTCGATCTTTTCCGCCCCCATGCGTGAGATCAGGGTGATACGCCCGGCCTCGTTCTGGGGGTTGAGGATGGCGGTCAGGCGTTTGATGTCTTCCACGCTGGTGGTGGGGCCGACCTTGATGCCAATGGGGTTGCGCACCCCACGCAGGAACTCCACATGCGCGCCGTCGGGCTGGCGGGTGCGGTCCCCGATCCATACAAAATGGGCCGAGCAGTCATACCATTCGCCCGATGTGGAATCGACGCGCGTCAGGGCCTGCTCGTAAGGCAGCAGCAGGGCTTCGTGCGAGGTGTAGAACTCGGTTTCGTCCACCTGGGCAGAGGAGGCTGCGTCAATCCCGCAGGCCTGCATGAAGGCGAGGGTCTCACCAATCCGTTCGGCCATGGTGCGGTAGCGGTTGGCCAGCGGAGAGCGTTCCACAAAGCCAAGGTTCCAGCGGTGCACTTCGTGCAGGTTGGCATACCCCCCGCGAGAGAAGGCGCGCAGCAGGTTCTGGATTCCGGTGGACTGGAAGTACCCTGTTTCCATCCGGGCCGGGTCGGGAATACGGGCATCAGGGGTGAATTCCGGCCCGTTGATGATGTCCCCCCGGTAGGAGGGCAGGCTGACGCCATCCACCGTTTCCATATCGGAAGAGCGGGGTTTGGCGAACTGGCCAGCCATACGGCCGAGCTTGATGACCGGCACCTTGGCCCCAAAGGTGAGCACCACGGCCATTTGCAGCAGCACGCGGAAGGTGTCGCGCACGATATCGGCCTTGAACTCGCCAAAGCTTTCAGCGCACGGGCCGCCCTGAAGCACAAAGGCCTTGCCCTGTGCGGCCTGGGCCAGATGGTTGCGCAGGCGGCGCACTTCACCAGCAAAAACCAGTGGGGGGTAGGCGCTCAGCCGGTCCTCAACGTTTTTAAGGGCTACCGCATCCGGATAGGTGGGAATCTGCTTGAACGGAAACGAACGCCAGCTATCCGGCATCCAGGTCGCAGACGTCGGGTTGGGCTGGGTGAGCGTAGCACTCATAACGCGTTCCTGTTCAGTTGGGCTGGTTACACACAAATGGTAAGCAGAAGGATAAAAACAATCTCTCTTGGGCATGAATTTGCCAAAGGCGGCTGCCTTTATGTCTAATATGCACGAATTAGGCAAATAGCGTTTGCTGGTCCAAGCCATGTTCTGGTCAATGGTGTGGCATCTGCTCCACTTCTGGTCAGAGGATTTGGATTTTTGCACTTTTGGTGTGATAAGGGTGGCCAGTATGGAACCTGCACGGCCATGTGCTTTATGGTTGGTGTGGGTGTTTTTTCCTTTTTCTTGCGGGGTAACGCGCGATGGCGCAGCTGCGTAGACCGTTTGTAAACGTGATGTCCGGCCTTCTGCTGGTAGCAGGCCTTGGGGGGGCAGCAAGTGTTGCTCACGCGGACCCCCTGATGACCCCGAGCGATGATGTTTCCTTTTCCGAAGGGAATGGCAACGTGGATGCGGGAGCTGGCGCGGGTAAATCGACCGAAGCTAAGACCGTGCATGGGCACCGCAGCCTGCCTCCCGGTTATCAGGATGCTCCGTCCATGGAGTTCCAGCATGGGGATGACCCGGACCATCTGGCCAAGGTGCATAGGGATTCTGTCACGGGGTCTGACCTGTCGCGCTATGGTTCCGCTTACCAGAACTCCGGCCCGTTTGGTTCGGGGCAGGTGGGGGATTCCACAGGCAATGGCTGGGTTACTCCCCGCTAGGCTGGTACTGGCTGGTCCTCTATGAGGCGAATATCGGCCTGACCGCTGGTCAGGTCGGTCAGCTTTGCACAGACGTCCTGTTGCAAAGCCTGTGGGAGCAGAAGCTGGAACCACGCTCCGTTTTCATCAAAAACGGGTGGTTCGGCCTCTACGCCCCATTCAGGCAGGCGTGCCTGAATAATTCCCAGTAATGAAAACGGGCAGTGGAACCCAAGCCTGATCCGCTCGATCAGTTCTTCCTTCGGAGCTTCACGCAGGCATTCGGCTGCTGTGCCAGCATAGGCCCGCACCAGCCCGCCCGCACCCAGTTTGATCCCCCCAAACCAGCGGGACACCACAATAGCTACGCGGTCCAGCTTCTGGGCGACAACCACCTGCAAAATCGGGCGGCCTGCCGTGCCCGAGGGTTCTCCCGCATCGTGGCAGCGGCAGTGGGGGCCAAACTGCCATGCCCAGCAATGGTGGGTGGCGTCCGGCTCGGCAGCGGCAATGCTGGCAATAAACGCATCGGCTTCTGCAATGCTGGCAATGGGAATTGCGCGCGCAAGAAAGCGGCTTTTTTTAATATCCCGTTCCAACAAAAAAGGGCCGACCAGCGTTTGTGTCATGCGCTCTTCTTATCCTTTCCGTTCCGGTTCGGGCAAGTCGGGCGGGGGCAATACGCAGTTTCAATGAGGGGCGTATGCCCAAACTGGGGGCTGACAGTCGTTTATAACAGGAGTAACGCGGTAACAGATGTTAACCTGTGTTACGCTAACCCGGAACTGGCAAATCCTGCCACCTGAGGTCTGAGTAAAGGAGACAGCACCGACATGATGCCGGTATTCCGCAAAAAATGGAAAATCATGTTTGGCTTGTGTGCGCTTGCACTGCCCCTTATGGCCGGTGTGCCCGCCTATGCCGACGGTGATCCGCTGAACGGCGGGGATGATGATGATACGGACGCCCATCAGGCCTCCAGCATGCACAATCTGGCGGGCAAGCTGCCCCTGCCACGCGCGCATAAGGACTTTAGCAAATACCGTTTTGTGCCGCCGGGGGACAGGGCGGTGGAACAGCCTGATACAAACCGGCTGCTGTTCTGGACCAAAGACGGGCAGCCCGATGGGTATGCCCAGCGGAGTGGGAGCAGTGTGATTTATTACAACGCTCAGGGGCAGGCCGTGCGGGTGCAAAGACTGACAGCACAGGAAATGAACGACTAAATATCTTCCACAGCTTCATGGCTCTGTTTAACCAGAGCCGGAGGTTGGAAGGCTGCCCCTGCGCCCCGTTTAAAAGGGCAACAGGGGCGTGTTCTCAGGCTGTGGTGGCAATCAGTTCCAGAATGGAAGCGGACGACTCCTCAATGGAGCGGCGCGTTACATCTATGACTGGCCAGTTATGGCGGCGGCATAACCGCCTTGCCCAGTGCAGTTCTTCCTGCACTTTTTCCAGATCAATATAGGCGTAATCGGTTATGGCCTCGGGGCGGGATTTGCCCGGGATCATCTGGTTCAGACGGTTGCGACGGATTTCAATCAGTCGCTCGGGGTCTATGGTCAGGCCAATGACCGGCTTGGTGGTGGTAAACAGGGCTTCTGGCGGTTCTATGCCCATAACCAGCGGCACGTTAGCCGCCTTTATGCCCCGGTTCGCCAGATAGAAGCAGGTCGGAGTCTTGGAAACGCGCGAGACGCCAACAAGAATAACATCCGCCTTGTTCAGGCCGCGCGTTTCCTGCCCATCATCATGAGCCAGCACGTAATGCATGGCCTCGATGCGCTGGTAGTAGTTTTCGTCCATAATATACTGGCCGCCGGGGTGGCGGGTTGCCTCTTCCCCGGTTTCTTCGGCCAGAAAGTTTAGGGCGTTGTCCAGCACGTCCAGAAGCCTGATCTGCAGGCTGGAGCAACCAGCTTCCATATCCGCCTGAAGGATCGGATCTGTCAGGGTAGACATGACCGGCCCACGGTTATTGGCAATATGCCGCAAAACCCGCCGGAGCTGGATCTGGGTGCGGATCAGGTTCCAGTGGCGCAGGCGGACTTCAGTGTTGGGGAACTGCGCTATGCAGGCCCGCGCCACGGAATCGAGCGTTTGTCCTGTAGCCTCAGATACGAGGTGGAGAGTAAGAATTTTTTGCATGGTATCAGATTGAAAAATGGCCGCCTCACAGGGAGGCGGCCATTTTTTCCTTAGGCTTTAACAGCCTTGTTATTGCGTGTGGCAAGAGCCGCCTGTGCTGCGGCCAGACGGGCGACCGGCACACGGAAGGGGGAGCAGGAAACGTAATCCAGCCCGACTTCCTCAAAAAAGGCGATGGAGAGCGGGTCCCCACCATGTTCACCACAAATGCCCAGCTTGAGGTCGGGCTTGGTGGCACGGCCTTTTTCCACACCCATACGGACCAGAGCGCCCACGCCTTCGCGGTCGATGGACACGAAGGGGTCCTGCGGCAGCAGCCCTTTTTCCACGTATTCAGGCAGGAAGGAGCCCGCATCATCACGCGACAGGCCAAGAGTCGTCTGGGTCAGATCGTTGGTGCCGAAGGAGAAGAAGTCAGCACTCTGTGCAATCTGGTCCGCAGTCAGGGCGGCGCGGGGCAGTTCGATCATGGTGCCAATCTTGTAAGCAAGCTTGACGCCACGTTCGCTCAGCACATCGGCAATAACGCCTTCGCAGGATTTACGAACCAGATCCAGCTCGGTCCTGGTGCCGATCAGCGGGATCATGATTTCGGGTTCCACGGCCTTCCCGGTTTCCTTCGCAATGTCCAGAGCGGCCTCGGTAATGGCACGGACCTGCATGGCGTAGATTTCGGGGTAGGTAATGCCAAGGCGGCAACCACGATGACCCAGCATGGGGTTGGATTCGGAAAGGGCCGAGCGACGTGCGCGCAGGCTTTCCACATCCTTGCCCAGTGCCTTGGCTACATCGGCCAGTTCAGCCTCACCATGAGGCAGGAACTCATGCAGCGGCGGGTCGAGCAGGCGGATGGTGACCGGCAGACCAGCCATAATACGGAAGAGTTCCGTAAAGTCGCTGCGCTGGAACGGCAGAAGGGCCTCAATGGCGCGGGCGCGTGTCTGTGCGTCATCCGCCATGATCATCTGGCGCACATGGCCAATACGGTCAGGGCCGAAGAACATGTGCTCGGTCCGGCACAGGCCAATACCTTCCGCACCAAAGCGGCGGGCGGTTTGTGCATCTTCGGGGGTTTCGGCGTTGGCGCGCACGCCAAGGCGGCGTACGCCATCTGCCCAGCCCATAAGGGTAGCAAAATCGCCCGAAAGGGTGGGCGGAATGGTGGGAACGCGGCCCTTGTAAACTGCACCCGTACCACCGTCGAGCGTGATCCACTCGCCCGCTTTAAGCGTGTGGCCATCCACGGTCATGGTCTGGGCCTTGTAGTCCACGGCAATGCTGCCAGCACCGGCCACGCAGACACGGCCCATGCCACGGGCCACAACGGCTGCGTGGGAGGTCATGCCACCGCGGGTGGTCAGCACGCCACGGGCTGCGTGCATGCCGTGTACGTCCTCTGGCGAGGTTTCAATACGCACCAGAATAACGTCTTCACCCTTGGCGGCGCGGTCTTCCACGTCTTCGGCGGAGAAGGCGATTATGCCGGTTGCAGCACCGGGGGAGGCAGGCAGGCCACGGGTCAGCAACTGGCGCTCGGCTTTGGGGTCCAGCACAGGGTGGAGCAACTGGTCGAGCGATGCGGGAGGCACGCGGGTTACCGCTTCTTCCTGCGTGATCAGGCCTTCCTTGGCCATGTCAATGGCTACGCGCAGGGCTGCGGCGGCAGTACGTTTGCCCGAGCGGGTCTGGAGCAGGTAGAGCTTGTTGGCCTGCACCGTAAATTCAATGTCCTGCATGTCGCGGTAGTGGCGTTCAAGCAGGTCACGCACTTTGAGCAGTTCGCCGTACGCGTTGGGCAGGGCTTTTTCCATCGAGGTCTGACCCTCGACCGAACGACACTCCGCCATGGGCTGCGGGGTGCGGATACCGGCTACAACGTCCTCACCCTGTGCGTTGATCAGGTATTCGCCGTAGAAGATGTTTTCACCCGTGGACGGGTCGCGGGTGAAGCACACGCCCGTTGCGCAGTCATCCCCCATGTTGCCGAACACCATGGACTGAACATTAACAGCCGTGCCCCAGCTTGCGGGAATGTCGTGCAGCTTGCGGTAGGTGTTGGCGCGCGGGTTCATCCATGAGCCAAAGACGGCTCCAATGGCGCCCCACAGCTGGTCCTTGGGGTTTTCGGGGAAGGGGGTTCCCGTTTCGGACAGGACGATCTGCTTGTAGCTTTTTACAACGTCCTGCCATTCTTCGGCGGTCAGGGCGGTGTCATCAATCTTGCCAGCGGCGCGTTTGGCCTGTTCGAGCAGGTCTTCAAATTCGTGGTGCGGCACACCGAGCACAACGGAGCCGTACATCTGAATGAAGCGGCGGTAGCTGTCCCATGCAAAACGGGCATCGCCCGAGGAGCGGACAAGGCCTTCAACCGTTGCGTCGTTCAGACCAAGGTTGAGCACTGTGTCCATCATGCCGGGCATGGAAACGCGCGCACCGGAGCGGACAGAAACCAGAAGCGGGTTTTCGGCATCGCCAAAGCGCAGGCCCATGGCCTGTTCTACCAGCCCCATCGCCGCTTCAAGCTGGGATTCCAGCTCGGCGGGGTACTTCCGTCCGTTATCGTAAAAGGCGGTGCAGACTTCAGTGGTAATGGTAAATCCTGGGGGCACTGGCAGGCCGATATTGGCCATTTCCGCCAGATTGGCGCCCTTGCCGCCGAGGAGATTGCGCATCCCGGCGTTGCCTTCGCTTTGGCCAGCGCCGAAACTGTAGATCCACTTGGTCATTTTGCCGTTCACTTCATTCTTTTGTGCCAGATGAGCTGAAGTTCCGACCGAGGGGATGGGAACAGGGGATACCGGAACAGCAGCCGGACTGGGCAAGGAATTTTTATTTTTAGTTTGGACGACGAACTCCACCCCTTCGTTACCCCGCAACATGGCGCAGATTTGGCCGCCGGGCAATCTCTCTTTTACACGTAAATGGTAAAAAACTGCGGGTGTGGCGGTTCTATCCGTTTGTTACGCAAAAGGCGTTCCATTCTGCCTCGTCCATGGTGGCAATGTTCAGCTCGGCTGCTTTTTTGGCCTTGGAGCCTGCCTTTTCCCCCAGCACCACCAGATCGGTCTTTTTTGAGACGGAGTCGGACACCTTGGCCCCCATGCGTTCGGCCGTGGCCTTGGCCTCCGGGCGGGTCATGGTGAGCAGCGTGCCGGTAAACACAATGGTCTTGCCTGCCAGAGGGCCGCCACTGGCGGCACTTTCCTCGGTAATGGTCAGCTCGGCGCTCAGTTCGGCCAGTGTGGTCTGGTTGTGGGGCTCAGCGACAAAGGCCACCACATCCGTTGCTATCGCGTTACCAATGCCAGTAATGGACCCCAGTTCCAGCCGGGCGTCAGAGCCGATAATGGTGGCCGCCTCCATCTGCCGCAGCCAGTTGGCATAGCTGCCGTAATGGCGGGCCAGCAGGCGGGCGTTGCTTTCCCCAATACGGCGGATGCCCAGCGCGTAAATAAAGCGCGAGAGCGGAATTGTGCGCCGGTCCTCTATGGCCTGAAGCAGGTTGCGCACGGACTGCTCACCCCAGCCATCGCGCTGCTCCAGAGCAGCGGCGTGGGTCTTGAGCCGGAAGATGTCGGTTGGGGTGTGGATCAGCCCGGCTTCATAAAACTCGCCAATACTGCGCTCACCCAGCCCTTCAATGTCAAAGGCAAGGCGGGAGGCAAAATGGATCAGCCGCTCGACTGCCTGTGCAGGGCAGGTCAGCCCGCCGGTACAGCGGCGCACTACTTCCCCTTCTGGCCGCACGGCCAGCGCGCCGCATACGGGGCAATGATCGGGGAAATGAAAAAGAGGCTGCCGCTCGGGTGCAGCCTTACCCGCTGGGACCGTACCAAGCACCTGCGGAATAACATCGCCTGCGCGCTGGACATACACAAGGTCACCCTCGCGCACATCCTTGCGGGTAATTTCGTCCTCATTGTGCAAGGTGGCGCGGGTTACAAGCACTCCGCCAACGTTAACCGGTTCCAGATGTGCAACGGGGGTCAGGGCACCGGTGCGCCCGACCTGAATTTCTATGGCATTCAGGCGCGTAATGGCCTGCTCTGCCGGGAACTTCCACGCGATGGCCCAGCGGGGGGCACGCCCGGCAAAACCCAGACGTTCCTGCAGGCCCAGGTCATCTATCTTGTAAACAACGCCATCAATATCATAGGCCAGACTGGCGCGCTCGCGGTTGATTTCCTCAAAAAAAGCTTCGGCATCGGCCGCTCCCTCAATCTGGCGGGAGAGCGGGTTGACCGTAAACCCCCATGCCTTGAGCTGCTCCAGATAAGCCCAGTGGCTACGGGTTGCCTTGTCCGAGCAGAAACCCTGCGCATAGGCAAAAAGGGAGAGCGGGCGCTGGGCCGTAATGCCGGGGTCCAGTTGCCGCAAGGACCCCGCCGCCGCATTGCGCGGGTTGGCAAATAGGCGCTTGCCTGCTGCCTCCTGTGCGGCATTGAGTGCGATAAAGTCGGTTTTGGAGAGGAAAACTTCCCCGCGAATTTCGATCAGGTCGGGGTAGGGGGCGGGGAGTTCCAGAGGCAGGGTGCGCAGGGTGCGCAGGTTGGCGGTTACGTCCTCACCTTCCGTGCCATCGCCCCGTGTGGTGCCCCGGATGAATTTGCCGGATTCGTAGGTAAGGCTGATGGAAAGACCATCAATCTTGGGTTCACTCACCAGACGCAGGCTGGACGTATCTGCCTGATCCAGGCCCAGAAACCGGGCCGCACGGGTGATGAAGCCTTCAAACTCCTCACGGTCAAACACGTTATCGAGCGAGAGCATGGGGGCAAGGTGAATGTGCTTGCCAAGCCCCGTATCCGCGCTGGCTCCTACCGCATTGGCTGCACTGTTCTGTGGTTCGGCATCGGGGTAGAGGGCGACAAGCTCATTATAGCGCTTGCGCAGGGCATCGTACTCCGCATCGCTGATTTCCGGGGCGTCGTGACCATGGTAGGCGGTGTTGTGGTAGGCAATCTGGCTGGCCAGTTCAGCCAGTTCCGTGCGGGCCTGATCACTGTTCATCTCTGTGACTGGGGTGGTGTTTGTTGTCATTTTTTGGGGTCCAGCAGGCTGGCGGCGGCAGCGCGGGCTGCATCGGTAATGGTGTCTCCTGCCAGCATGCGTGCGATTTCTTCCCTGCGTTCGGTTTCTGCCAGAGCTATGGCGTGGGTTGCGGTTTGTCCGTTACGGGTCTGTTTGCCAATTCGTAAATGCGCATCGGCACTGGCGGCAACCTGCGGGCTGTGGGTAACGGCCAGTACCTGCACATTCAGTGCCAGACGGTGCAGGCGCTCGCCAATGGCGGCAGCGGTGGCACCACCGACACCTGCGTCAATTTCATCAAAAATGAGCGTGCCAATGCCTGACTGCCCGGCCAGAACCAGCTTGAGCGCCAGCATCAGGCGGGATAGTTCACCCCCCGATGCCACCTTGGCAATGGGGCCGGGGGGCTGGCCGGGGTTGGCGGCAATAAGGAACGTGACCTGCTCCATGCCGCAGCGGCTCCACTGCTCGGGGGGGAGAGGCTGCAACTCGGCCAGAAAACGGGCTTTTTCCAGTTTAATGGGTTTGAGTTCGGCCGTTACGGCCTGCTCCATTTTTTTGGCGGCAAGGGCGCGGGCATCGGTCAGGGCACGTGCGGCCTCCATATAGGCAAGGCGGGCGTCTTCCGTGGCTTTGCGCAGGCCCTCCAGTTCGGTCGCGCCATTGTCCAGTGCGTGGATGCGCGTAGTCAGTTGCGCCAGCAAAGCTGCCAGATCATCCACCGGCACATTGTGCTTGCGTGCAACGGTGCGCAGGGCGAACAGCCTTTCTTCCGTCTCTTCCAGTTCCCGCGGGTTGGCTTCTGTATCCGCCATAAGGCGGGAGAGCAGGCTTTCGGCCTCGGCCAGAGCGTTTTCTGCGCTTTCCAGCGCACTCAGGGCTTCGGCGATACGGCCTGCCAGCCCATCGGTTTCGGGCGGTGTGTTGTCCGGTGTGGTGGAAGGGACCAGACGCAAAAGGGCGCGGTTGGCAGCGCGCAGGGCGGCGGCTGGCCCGGTGGAGCGGCGGTCACGCGGAGTGAGCTCGGACAGGGCTGCGGCTACGGCCTCGCCCCGGCGTTCGGCCTGCTGGAGCGCGTGGCGTTGCTGCGCCAGCTGGCTTTCCTCCCCCGGCTGGGGAGCCAGAGTGGAGAGTTCGCTCACCGTATGGCGCAGCCATTCTTCCTCGCGGGCGGCGTCTTCCAGTGCCTGTTGTGCGTTGGCAAGGCTCTGGCGCAGGTCCTGCCAGTAGGTAAAGGCCTGTGCGACTTTTTTAAGAAGGGTGGGTTTGATGCCGTAAGCATCCAGCAGACCGCGATGGGTGGAGGCGTCCGCGAGCCCCATCTGCTCATGCTGGCCCTGAATTTCGATAAGAGCGGAAGCAATCCTGCGCAGCAGCGTCAGGCCAACAGGCTGGTCGTTGATCCACGCGCGTGAGCGCCCCTCCCGCGAGATGACCCGGCGCAGCACAAGGGGTTCACCTTTGTCGGCCGGAATCCCCTGTTCTTCCAACTGGGTGTAAACCGTATGGCTTGCCGGGGTTTCAAAACAGGCGGTTACGCGGGCTTCCTCCGCACCGGCGCGGACAAGACCCGCATTGGCGCGCTCGCCCATGGCAAGGCCCAGACTATCCAGCAGGATGGATTTGCCTGCCCCGGTCTCCCCCGTTAAGGCGGTAAAACCGGGGTGGAGAGCAAGGTCCAGAGCCTCGATCAGCACAACGTCTCTGATGGAAAGATGTGTCAGCATGGCGACATCCGGCTTTTAGGTTCACACCTGAAATGACTGGAGTCTGCGGAGCAGACTAAACAAATGCGCCTGCCCCCACCTGAGCCTGAACAGGCATACCCTTGCTGTGAACAGGAAAGGCGAGTCCTGTATGTTCCTGTTGTGTTCTTAATTCAAGAGCGAAAGTGAAAAAGCCGTATTACTTTTTAGTGGTCGCCGCAGGAGCTGGGGCCGGTTGCGCGTTGGCCGCAGGGGTGGAGGAACCCGTAGCCGGAGTGGTTGCGGCAGGCTGCTGCATGGCTGCCGGGGCGGCTATACGCTCATCCCGCGTATCCGATGCCTGTGCTTTGAGCAGGTCCGGCTTGGCTGGGGTTGTAACTGCCTTGCCCGGAGGCGGCAGTTTGCCGTCGATCAGGTGGTAGCTCTTCAGTTTGCTGTAAGCGTAGTGGTACCACTGGCTGCCGGGGTAGTTGTAACCCAGAACAATGGCGGATTTGCGTGCCTGATCGGTTAGCCCAAGGTCCAGATACACTTCCACCATGCGTTCGAGTGCTTCGGGCACATGGTTGGTGGTCTGGAAATCCTGCACAACGCGCTGATAGCGGTTGATCGCACCTTCATAATTGCGTTCGCGCTGGTAATAACGGCCAACCAGCATTTCCTTACCGGCCAGATGGTCACGGCACAGGTCGATTTTAAGCTGGGCGTCGCGGGCGTATTTGCTCTGGGGGAAGCGGGTAACCACTTCTTCCAGCGCGTCCATGGCTTCCGCCGTGCCCTGCTGGTCACGCTGTACGTCTGCAATCTGCTCATAAAAGCAGAGTGAGCGCAGGTAATAGGCATAGGCGGAATCGGTGCTGGTGGGGTGCAGGCTGATAAAGCGGTTCAACTGCTGCACGGCTTCAGGGTATTTCCCTTTAAGGTAGTAGGAATACCCTTCCATCAGCTGCGAATTGGGGATGTAACCCGAATAGGGGTAGTTCTGCTGGAGTGTTTCAAACTCAGCGGCAGCCAGAGCGTAGCGGCGCGTGCGCAGCGCATCAATACCGTTGTTATAGAGCGTCTCCGGTGGTGCAATTTTGGGCGTGATCGGCCCTTTTTTGCTGCCGGTCAAAAGACTGCATCCCGTAAGCCCGGTCAGCATCAGAGCTGAGAGCACGAACGGCAGATGACGACGGACTGACTGTGTTTTTATAAAAATATCAAACATACCGGCTCTTCAGATCGAGACGAAATCTTATAGCATGTCAGCGGGTCAAGAAAAGCAAAGAAACGCCGATTATTGAAAGTGCCGTGTAAAAAGCTGGTCAGGCCGCAGCGGAGGTGGACTGTAGGTCAGTGGTGTCCTGCCATGCAGTGCTCTGGGCGAACAGGGTTTTGAGCAGCATGTTGTTGAGCGTGTGGCCCGAGCGGTTGCCCCGGAAGCTGGCGTTGAGCACGCAGCCCGCCAGATACAGATCCCCCACCGCATCCATGATCTTGTGGCGGATGAACTCATCCGGGCAGCGCAGGCCCGCCGGGTTGAGCACGACGTCGTTATCCACGACAATGGCGTTATCCAAAGACCCACCCAATGCCAGCCCGGCCTGATGCAGGGCTTCAATTTCCTGCCGCATGGCAAAGGTGCGGTTACGGGCCAGCTCGTTGCGGAAGGAGGTCGGGGTCAGGTCCAGAGCATAGCTTTGTGCGCCAATGGCGCGGGCGGGAAAATCTATGCTCATGGACAGATGCGGGCTTGGGCTGCTGTGGGGGAGCAGTTCTACCCAAGCATCCTGGTGCTCCACCCGAACAGGCTCAAGCACCTGTACCACCTTGCGTGGCAGGTCCTGCGTCTTGCGTCCGGCGCAGTCGAGCAGAAAGACAAAATCCGCAGCGGAGCCATCGAACACCGGGGTTTCCGGTCCATCAACCAGAACAAGCGCGTTGTCTATGGCGCATCCGCACAGGGCGGCCATCAGATGTTCAACGGTTGCAACCCGGTTTTCGGGGCGTGCTTTTTCACCCAGAACGGTGCTCAGATGTGTTTCCACCACATAGTCATAGCGTGCAGGTAGAGGGGCTGCCTGTGGCAGATCGGTCCGCTGGAAAACAATGCCATGCCCTGCGGGGGCGGGGGCAAGAGTCAGGTTAATGGAGCGCCCCGTATGCAGGCCAATCCCCACGGCAGAAATAGCCTGATGCAGCGTATGCTGGGCCGGTGCGGTTTTTTGGCGCATCTGTCGCATGGTGGTGGGGAGGAACTCCACAGATTTGGAACATGGGGTAAGCTCCCCAGACAGATTATCCATGATCCCGACCGCCCCATACTGGTGTGGAAAGTTACGTTACACCAACGCTAGGGCCTGTTTGGAGCAGATGCGAGTCAATGATTATTGCCATCTGTTTCATCCCCCGCCATGTGGCGCGCCAGCGCCGGGCAGGGGATGGCGCGTATGGGTTAGCGGCGCAGAAAAGTGGGGATTTCCAGCCCGTTATCGCCTTCACCATGGCGCGGCGCACCCTGCTCGGCCTGACTGATGGTGGGGTGAGACTGCGCTACAGGCTCTTCTCGTGTTTCAGGCGTGGCGGCGCGGCGGAATGCGCCGGTCACGCGGCCGAACAGGCTGCGCGCATTGGGGTCCTGCACAGGGTAGGCCGAGGGACGCGGCGGTTCGCTGAACAGATTGGCATGTTTGGATGCCGCTGGCGCAGGCGCGGGTGTTGGGGCCGGTGCAGGCTGGCGGGGCTGTTGTGCAGCAGCGGCAACCTGACCGGGAACCATGTGCGCCGGGGGGGCGGCATGGCCGGGCTGAGGCGCATAGGCCTGCTGCTGTAAGGGAGCGCTCTGTTCGGCCATGGGTGCCTGCGGCTGTACGGGCGGGGGGGCGCTGGGCTGTTGTGCCGCAGGGGCCGTGTAGGCCTGTTCTGGCTGGGCTGCGGTTTCCACGGCCATCAGATGCGCGCGTTCGGTCCCGTCTGGCGGGACATCAATGCCGGTGGCAACAACGGAGACGCGTATCCGTCCACTCATCTTTTCTTCAATGACCGTGCCAAAGATCATGTTGGCGTCTTCGGGCACTTCGCGGCAGATGCGGTTGAAGGCTTCTTCTGCTTCAAAGAAGGTCATGTCTTCACCGCCGGTAACATTGACCAGCAGGCCCTTGGCGGTGGCCATGCAGGTGTCTTCCAGCAGCGGGTTGGAAATGGCGGCTTCGGCGGCTTCCACCGCACGGTTTTCACCTTCGGCTTCGCCTGTGCCCATCATGGCCTTGCCCATTTCCGCCATAACACTGCGGATGTCGGCAAAGTCGAGGTTGACGTAACCGCGTTCCATCATCAGGTCGGTCACGCCGCGCACACCCATGTTCAGAACTTCGTCAGCCAGCTTGTAGGCTTCACGCAGGGTGGTGCGTTCGTTGGCGATACGGAAAAGATTCTGGTTGGGAATGACAATCAGCGTATCAACATACTGCTGAAGTTCCTGAATACCTTCATCCGCCACACGTGCGCGGCGCTTGCCTTCGTAGGCGAAGGGCTTGCTGACCACGCCAATGGTCAGAATGTTCCGCTCACGCGCCATGCGGGCAATAACCGGCGCCGCACCCGTACCCGTGCCACCACCCATGCCGGTGGTGATGAACACCATATGTGCGCCGTCCAGATAGCGGGCAATTTCGTCCGCCGCTTCTTCCGCCGCGGCACGGCCCACTTCGGGCTTGGCTCCTGCGCCAAGGCCGTGGGTCAGGTGCGGGCCAAGCTGGATGCGGCTGTCGGCCAGACTTTTGGCCAGACTCTGCGCATCGGTGTTGGCGACAACAAACTCCACACCCTGCAGGTTGGAGGCAATCATGTTGTCAACCGCGTTCGTCCCCCCGCCGCCGACGCCTATAACGGTTATCCTGGGCGAAAAATCGGCATGAGTCTGGGGTGGAACGGTTAGGTTGAGTGTCATGTGTCTCTCCCGGACTGCGGCGGGTTAACAGGGGCGTTGCAGATAAGATTGCGAATAGTTTACCAACTTTTCGTAGGGCAAATCAAACCCTCTCACGAATAAAAGCAACCAGTTTTTGTAAAAAACCAGTTGGCGCGGCTTCGCGGAATTCCACATCGCTGAACGGACGCTCCGCGCTGGCTGCCCAGAACAGCAGGCCAGCAGCCGTGGCAAAGCCTGCCGCGGCTGCCGTATCTTCTGGCAGACCGGCAATATTCTTGGGTCTGCCCAGACGGACCGAGCGGTTAAAACCGGGGCCGGAATGACGGCCAACACTGACAGGCACCCCCAGAATACGTTCGGCCAGCGGGCGGATTCCATCCAGCAGGGAGCCGCCCCCGGTCAGCACGATGCGACCACTGGCGGCCATGCCAAGGCCCGCGCCGTCCAGTTTTTCGCGCACCAGTTCCAGTGTTTCCTCCATGCGGGGGCGAATGATGCGGCCAAGCTGGGCGCGGGAGATCTGCTCGAAATGGGGCACATCATTGCCCAGCAGTTCCACGGTCAGGATTTCGTCCTCCACGTCGGAGGAGAGGTCCGCGCTGCCATACACGGTTTTCAGCCGTTCGGCATTGTCGAGCGATGTGCCAAGACCGCGGGCTATGTCACGCGTCACATGCAGCCCGCCAACCCCGATCTGGGCAGTGTGCAGGATCTGGCCTTCGCCAAAGACGGCAAAGGATGTGGTGCCCCCGCCCATGTCCACAACTGTTGTGCCAAGGTCGCGTTCATCCCTGTCCAGCACGGACAGGCCGGATGCCAGCGGGGAGGACACAAGTGCTTCCATGCGCAGTTCGGCACGGCTCAGTACGGTTTCAAGGTTCAGCAGGGCGGTGGTGGCGGCATCAATAATATGCAGGCGCGCCTTGAGCGTTTCGCACAGATGCCCCCGTGGGTCAGACACGCCCTCGGTATCATCCACCGTAAAATCTATGGGCAGGGTGTGAATGACATCGCGCCCCTGCACGGTAGCCTGTACGCGCCCTTCGGTCACCACGCGGCGGATGTCCGCCTCGGTTACGACCCGCCCGCCAATGGGCCAGCGTACATTGAACAGACGGCTGGCCGGATGCCCGCAGGACAGGTTGACCACCACCTTGTCTATGGTGCGCTCGGCCATGTTTTCGGCCTGCGCCACGGTTGCGCGTATGGCGGCTTCGGCCTCCTGCAACTCGGTAATGGCGCCATTGCGCACACCGGCGGAGCGACGCCAGCCAAAGCCCGCCACGCGCAGCATGCCGTTGGGCTCCCCCTTGCCGATAAGGCAGGTAATTTTGGTCGAGCCAATATCCAGCACCGCACTGTAGCCGTTGCGCCATGTGTGTGGGCGTTTGTTGCGCTCACTGGGTGGGAGCGGAAGGGATGTCTCCCCCCCGCTCATGCGCAGTGTGGGGGAGACTGAGGAATGGCTCCGTTTTTTGTGCAGCCGGTCCGACAGATTAAGTGCGGGGGAAGCAGGGGAGTGCGCGGTGTCATTCATCTCGGCTTTCCTCCGTGGCGGGTTTGGGGGGCTGGGTATGGTGGGGGGTGTGCGGGCTGCTTTTTGTGCCATCCCCTGCCTGCGCAGGGGGGGCGCTGGCGGTTCGGGGGGGCGTTCCCTTATGGTCAGCCGGTCGGGCAGGCGCATGTCAATCAGCTCGACGGGGCGGTCAAGCAGCTGTGTTGTGGCGTTAATTCTGGCCAGCCGGTGAATGGCCGGGGCTTCCTCCCCTTCGGGCAGGAGTACAGTTGCGCCATCTTTCAGGCTCAGGTTCCAGCGGCGGTCGCTTACACGTACAGCGGCCGTTACGTGGGATTTTACGTCCGGTTCCAGCGCCAGTACGTCTATCAGGGCGGCGGCGTTCTCGTTCGCGCCGTCACCGACAACCAGTGGCAGTTTGGCAAAGGCGGTGGCGTCCTTGTCGTTCGCGCCCTGATCCGGCACTTTCTGCCCCTGCCGGTCGATCAGGATAAAATGGCCCTGATGCTGCCACACCGCATACGGCGGGCGCTCGGTAATGTGCACGTCAATCTCGCCAGACAGGTGGCGCTCAACGCTTACATGGTCAATAAACGGCAGGGCGGTCAGGTTCTCACGCGCGCGGGTGACGTTGAAGTTGAGAACCGGGTCACCCACGGCAATGTTCAGGGCCGCGTGGATGGCCGCATCGCTGGTCAGGCTGGCGCCTTCAACCCGGATACTGGTTACGCGCAGGGCGGAGGTGCCCAGTAGTTTGTCCCGCAAGGGGGCAATCTGGTTTTGCAGGGCAGGAAGAGGCACCGCCAGATAAACCGCAGCCCCCGCCCCCGACAGCAGCATAAGCCCGATAACGGACCGCAGCAGGCGTTTTTGGCGCTTGAGGAATAATCCCGTGCGGGAAGGGCGGCTGGCGGGTCGCTTCATTGGCGGCAGGTGGCCTGCTCAACAAGCCAATGGCACAATGCGGGGAAGCTAATGCCGCAATAGGCGGCCTGTTCGGGCAGGAGCGATGTTGCAGTCATGCCCGGCTGGGTGTTGACTTCCAGCAGGATCAGGCGCGGGTTGGCCGGGTCTGTATCATCCAGCCGGAAATCCGAGCGGGATGCTCCGGCGCATCCCAGTGTTTTGTGGGCGGCTACCGCCACGTCCAGTGCGCGCTGGGCAACATCGGGGGCAATGCGGGCGGGTAGTTCATGCCGTGAGCCGCCGGTACTGTATTTGGCGTCGTAATCGTAAAAGTCGTGGCCGCTGCCCGTGGGGGTAATGTCTGTTATGGTCAGGGCGCGTTCGCCCATTACACCCACCGTAATTTCGCGCCCGGGAATAAACTCTTCTACCAGCGCATGCGGGCCAAATGTCCAGTCCCGCACAATGCGTTCGCGCACATTGGCGCCGGGCCGTACGATGGAGACGCCAACGGACGAGCCTTCGCTAACGGGTTTAACCACGTAGGGGGCGGCCAGGGGGTCGCCCTCGGCAAGTTCGGCAATGTCAATGACCCGGCCTTCGGCCACGGGCAGGCCAGCGGAAACAAAAGCGGCGCGGGCGGCCGCCTTGTTCATGGCTGTGGCGGATGCCCGTACGCCAGAATGTGTATAGGCAAGGCCCATCCAGTCCAGAATACCCTGAATACAGCCATCCTCGCCAAAGCGGCCGTGGAGTGCGTTAAACACGACATCGGGTTTTTGAGCGCCCAGTTCGGCAACCAGTGCGCCCAGATCGGCCCCGGCATCAAGCGTGCTGACCGTATGGCCCAGACTGCGCAGGGCCTCGGCCACGCCCTGCCCGGAAGACAGGCTGACCGTCCGCTCGGACGAAATGCCACCCATAAGTACGGTAATCCGTTTGGAGGTGCTCATGCGCGGGCTCCCTGTGTGCGGCCAAGACGTTTGATTTCCCAGTGCAGTTGCACGCCCGAATGCTGGGCAACGCGCTGGCGCACAGCATCCCCCAGTGTTTCGAGGTCATGGGCGGTGGCATTGCCGAGGTTGATCAGGAAGTTGCAGTGTTTTTCACTGACCTGGGCATCGCCCTGGCGCAGGCCACGGCAGCCAGCCTGATCAATCAGTTCCCACGCCTTGCGGGCGGAAACCTCGGGTTCAGGGTTGCGGAAGGTGGAGCCACCCGTGCGTGCGCGCACAGGCTGGGACTGCTCGCGCGCTGTGCGGATATCGCCAATGCGTACGGCTATGTCCGCCGGGCTGGCCGGCATGCCGCGCAGGCGCGCGCGCACCACCATGGCTCCTTCGGGCAGGCCGGAGCGGCGGTAGCCAAAGCGCAGGGCGGCGTTGCCAAGGCGGACCATATTGCCATCACGGGTCACGATTTCCGCCCAGTCCAGCACGCTGGCAATATCCGCGCCGTAGGCCCCGGCATTCATACGCACGGCCCCCCCGATGGAGCCGGGAATACCGGCCAGAAACTCCAGCCCCGCAAGCCCGGCCTGTGCCGCGTGTTCGGCGACTGTGGCATCCAGACAGGCGCTGCCCACCACAAGCCCGTCCGCTTCCACGGCAATATCGGCAAAGCCACGGGCCATGCGCACCACAATGCCGTCCAGCCCGCCATCGCGGATAATCACGTTGGAGCAGGCTCCAAGGGCAATAACGGGCAGTTCGGGGGAAAGGCGCTGGAGCATGCCTGCCAGATCATCCGCATCCCTGGGCTGGAACAGCCATTCCGCCGGACCACCAACGCGGAACCACGTACGTGCCCCCAGCGGGGCCTGCGCGGTCACACGTCCGCGCGTACCAGCAAAGGCGTGGCGAACCATATCGTCCAGCGTGGTTGCGGGCGTGCTGTTCATGCCGCACTTCCACCTTTGTGTTCAGCCTGCAAGGCGGCAAGCTGGGCGGGCAGGGCCTGCGCCCAGTTGGTGATGGTGCCCGCACCCAGGCACACAACATAGTCCCCCGGTCTGGCAATGGCGTTGATCATTTCCGCCAGATGTTCGGGGCTGGAAAGCGGGACAACGGAGCGGTGCCCGCGTTCGCGCAGTCCTTCTATCAGCCTGTCGCGGCTGGCATCGGGCAGGGGGTCTTCGCCTGCGGCGTACACGTCGGAGACAATTACCGTGTCGGCATCGTTCATGCAGGTGCAGAAATCGGCAAACAGGGTTTTCAGGCGGGAGTAGCGGTGCGGCTGCATGACCGCAATAACCCGGCTGGCTCCGGCCTGACGGGCGGCCTTGAGCACAGCGGCAATTTCCACCGGGTGGTGCCCGTAATCATCAATCACGGTAATGCCACCGGCTTCCCCCGTACGGGTAAAGCGACGCTTGACCCCGCGGAAGCTGGCCAGCCCGGAGCGGATCACATCATCACTGATGTCCATTTCGGTTGCGACGGCAATGGCGGCAAGGGAGTTCTGCACATTATGCGCGCCCAGCATGGGCAGGCGGAAAGGCCCGGCCTTGCGGGTGCGGCGGGTAACGCGGTCTGTCAGCGTGACTTCAAACGTAGCACCCAGCTTGTCGGTAATCACCTTTTCGGCCCGCACATCCGCCTGTGGGGAGAAGCCGTAGGTGACAATCCGGTGGTCAGACAGGCGCGGGATCATCTGCTGCACGGCAGGGTGGTCTATGCACAGGACCGCAAAGCCATAGAACGGCACGTTGGAGACAAACTGGTCATACGCTGCCTCCATGGCCTCGGCAGAACCCCAGTGGTCCAGATGCTCGGGGTCCATGTTGGTGACGACCGAAATCACGGAAGGCAGGCGCAGGAACGAGCCATCGCTCTCATCTGCTTCCACCACCATCCAGTCGCCCTTACCCATGCGGGTATTGGTGCCGTAAGCCTCGATGATGCCGCCGTTGATAACGGTGGGGTCCAGCTTGGCGGCTTCCAGCACGGCAGCCACAAGGCTGGTGGTGGTGGTTTTGCCATGTGTGCCGCCAATGGCCACGGACCAGCGCAGGCGCATGAGTTCGGCCAGCATTTCCGCCCGGCGGACAACAGGGATCAGCTTGGCGCGGGCCGCGACAACTTCGGGGTTGTCACGCTTGACCGCGGTGGAAATGACCACAACCTGCGCATTGCCCAGATTGGCGGCGTCATGCCCGATCGTGACCGGAATACCCGCGGCCCGCAGGCGTTTGACATTGGCGTTTTCCGCTATGTCCGAGCCCTGTACGGAGTAGCCCAGCAGGCACAGAACCTCTGCAATGCCGGACATGCCAATGCCGCCAATGCCGACAAAATGGATGGTTCCGATGGAAAGGGGCAGGGCTCTCATGTGCGTGTCTCCGTCTCGTGTGAGGGCGGATGGGCGGGTGAAGGAGAAAGTTGGAGGCATTCTTCTACTATATCAGCCAGACGGAGGGCGGCGTCCGGGCGGGCCAGCGTGGCGGCGGCAGCGGCTGCGCGGGCCAGGTCGTCCGGGGCGGTGAAAAGGTCTTGCAGGCGGGTTGCCAGTGTTTGTGCGGTAAAGTCGGGCTGGCGGATCATCCAGCCTGCGCCTGCGTCCGTTATGGCGCGGGCGTTTTCGGTCTGCTCGTCGGAGGCCGCAATAGGCAGGGGGACCATGAGAGCGGGGCGGCCTGCGGTGGTGATTTCCGCCACCGAAGAGCCCCCCGCCCGCCCGATAACCAGATGGGCTGCGCGCAGGATGTCGGGCACATCGTTCAAAAACGGCTCCACACGGGCCTGTACGCCAATATCGGCATAGGCTTTGCGCACGGTGTCCACGTCATCCGCGCGGGCCTGCTGGGTAATGTGGATGCGTGCGCGCAGGGCGGCTGGCAGGCGGCTAATGGCTGCGGGCACCACCTGCGAAAAAATGCGCGCCCCCAGAGAACCACCCCAGACCAGCAGGTTGATCGTCCCGTTCGGGGTGGGCCATGCTTCCCCCGCCAGCGCGGCAATGCCGGGGCGTACGGGCATGCCGGTCAGCACGGTTCTGGCCCCCATGGGCAGCTTGGCCACGGTGGGGAAGGAGGTGGCAATCACGTCAGCAAAGCGGGAGAGCACGGCATTGGCCTTGCCCAGAACGGCATTGCCTTCATGAATGATCAGCGCCGGGTGCCTGCGGCCCAGCAGCCGCGCGCCCAGCAGGGGCGGAATGGAGGGGTAGCCGCCAAAACCGATGACCGCATCAGGCTGAAGGGTGTGCAGGATGCCCCGCGCCTTCCATGCGCTGGCCAGCAGCGTAATCCCTGCGCGCAGGGCGCGTATGGGGCCACGCCCGGCCACACCCGCGCCACGCAGAACAAACTGCGGTGCATTGGCAAAAACGCCGCTGGTGCGTTTGCCCGCGCGGGCATCGGTCATCAGCACAATGTGGTGGCCACGGGCAACCAGTGCGTCGGCCAGTGCCTCGGCGGGGAAAAAATGACCGCCAGTGCCCCCGGCCGCAATCACGATAGTCTGTGGCTTCATGCTGACCGCCATTGTCTGAGAGTGGAGATAAAGCCATTGCCCGAGCGCAGGCCCCCCGGTTGCTGCCGGGTCAGGGCCAGCACCATGCCAATAGCCAGAGCAACAGACATGGCCGAAGACCCCCCATAGGAAATGAATGGCAGCGTCATGCCCTTGGTGGGGATAAGATGCAAGGTGGAAGCCATGTTAACAAACGCCTGAAGGCCAAAACCCGTCAGCAGCCCGGTGGTGGCGATCACCACAAACGGGTCATCCTCGCGGATCAGGCGCAGCAGGGTCCGCACCACAATGGCGGCAAAAACGCAAATGATCAGCAGGCAGATCACAAGCCCGTATTCTTCCCCCGCCACGGCAAACACAAAGTCTGCATGGGCGTCGGGCAGCAGGTCCTTGACCCGGCCTTCACCCGGCCCGCGGCCCATAAGCCCGCCATTGCCAAAAGCACGCAGGGCCGTATCAATCTGGTAATGGTCGCCCACATTGGGGTGCATGAACCGCTCCACGCGCGAGCGTACATGCGGGAAGATAAAAAACGCGGCAATGCCTGCGGCAATCATGCAGGCAAAACCAAAACCTACAAAAATCAGGTTCAGCCCGTCCACAAACAACTGGACCAGAAAAACGGCGGTAATAACCGTAAGCATGCCAATGTCGGGCTGGGATTTAAGCAGCAGCAGAATAAGCCCATACAGCCCGAATGCGATGAGCATCCCCGGAAAATAGCGCGAAATACGGCGCTGGGTCAGCAGCCACCCCGTGACCACGGCAAAGCAGGGCTTGAGAAACTCGGATGGCTGGAGGGACATGAACGGCAGCGCAATCCAGCGCCGCGCGCCCTTGATCTCGATCCCGTGGACCAGCGTAAGCATGGTCGCACCCAGCATGAGCACCCCCCCGATCAGGGAGAGGCGCAGCACCGTCCGGCGCGAGAGGATGGAAACTCCGGTGACAATAACCCCCGCCACGCTCAGGAACATGACCTGCTTGAAAATGAACATGTTGCGCGACGCACCAATGCGCACCGCAACCGCCGGGCTGGCTGCAAGCATGAGAATGTAGCCAAAGCCGATAAGAATGAAGGTGCAGACCAGCGTTGTCCGGTCCACATTCCGCCACCAGCGGCCCAAGGGCGAATCATCAATGCGGGAATAACCGGCCATGCTTGTCCTACTGCCCTGTCGTGCTCATCTGCTGCGTGCGCACAGCATGGGCCAACGCCTGAAAATGCTGCCCGCGTGCCTCAAACCCGGCATACTGGTCAAAGCTCGCACAGGCGGGTGAGAGCAGGATAACGGGCGTATGGGTCTGCTGTGCAAGACTGTAGGCCTGAGGGACTGCTTTTTCCAGTGTCTCCACCACGGTATGGGGCACGTTGTGGCGCGCAAGGGTTGCCGCCAGCTCCGCTGCATCCCGCCCGATAAGGAAGGCATGTGCGATACGGCCAAAATACGGGCTCAGGCTTTCTATCCCGCCTTCCTTGGCCATCCCTCCTGCAATCCATACCAGCCGGTCATAGCACCCTAATGCGCGGGAGGAGGCATCGGCATTGGTGGCCTTGCTGTCATCTATGAAGGCAATGTTGTTGCAGGTCTCAACCAGCTTCTGCCGGTGCGGCAGACCGGGGAAGGAGGCAATGGCCTGTGCTGCCACGGTATCCGCAATACCCAGAAAACGGGCCATGGCCAGTGCGGCAGCCGCATTCTGGGCATTATGCGCACCCGGCAGGGCAGGGGGCAGCGTGGCCAGTGCCGCGCTGTTGTGCCAGACCGCGCCATCCCGGCCGTAATAGCTGGCGGCAGGGTTGGTGCCGGACACGGTTACGCAGGGTGTGGCCGACTGGGCCAGATGCCCGGCAATGCGGGTGCATTCAGCATCGTCAATGCCAATCACGGCAATATCGTGCGCTGTCTGGCCCGCGAACACACGCTGCTTGGCCTGCGCATACCCGGCCATGCCTGCGTGGCGGTCCAGATGGTCCGGGGTCAGGTTGAGCAGGCAGGCGGCATCAAAATGCAGGGTGTCCAGCCGCTCCAGCATGTAGGACGACATTTCCAGCACATACACGCCGTTATCGGGTAGCAGGGGCAGGGCCAGCGCTGCGGGGCCAAGGTTGCCACCGGCTGCAACCGGCACACCCGCCTGTTCCAGAATATGGGCCAGCAGGGTGGTAGTGGTGGATTTGCCGTTGGTGCCGGTAATGCCTGCAAAGCGCGCCTTGCTGCCTGCTGCGCGGACTGCGCAATAAAGCAGTTCCGCATCGGACAGAATGGGCACACCCGCTGCAATAGCCAGCGCGGCGACCGGGTGCACACGCGGCAGATGGTGCGGAATACCGGGGGAGAGAACAAGTGCGTCAAACCCCGCCAGATTCTCCAGTGGGGCGCAGGTGATGCGGGCAGCCTGTTCGGGGGGCATGTGGGCCAGAGCCTGTGTCAGGCCGTGGCGTCCGGCTTCTCCGTCATCCCATGCCTGAACATGCGCGCCACATGCGGCCAGAGTCTGCACGGCGGGCAGGCCATTGCGGCCAAGGCCCAGCACGGCAAAACGTTTCACGGCAAACACAGTGGGGGGGAAGGTGCTCATCGCAGTTTCAGCGTGGCCAGACCACACATGCCCAGCACGATGGAAACAATCCAGAACCGGATGACAATCTTGGGTTCAGCCCAGCCCTTTTTTTCAAAATGGTGGTGGATGGGCGCCATAAGAAACACGCGGCGGCCCGTGCGCTTGTACCAGAACACCTGAATAATGACCGAGAGTGTTTCCACCACAAACAGCCCGCCGACAATGCACAGCACCAGTTCGTGCTTGATGGCAACGGCCAGCGAGCCAAGCGCCCCACCCAGAGAGAGCGAGCCCGTATCCCCCATGAATACGGCGGCAGGTGGCGCGTTAAACCACAAAAATCCTAGCCCGGCCCCAACAAGGGCTGCGCAGAACACTGCCAGTTCCCCCGTGCCGGGCACGGCGTGGACCTGAAGGTAGTCTGCAAAAACATGGTTGCCCACCACGTAGGACAGAATGGCAAAGACCAGAGCCGCCACCACCACGGGACCAATGGCCAGCCCGTCCAGCCCGTCTGTAAAATTGACCGCATTGCCAAAGCCGGTAATCACGATCATGGCGAACACGGGGTAGAGCAGGCCGAGGGGGAGCAGCAGTTCCTTGGCAAAGGGGAAGGCCAGATGGTTAGCCAGATCAGGCGGCATCAGATACTGCAACCATCCCCCGCATATGAGCGATATGGCAAATTCCGAGCCAAGGCGCGCCCGTTTGGAAAGCCCATCCGTGTTGCGCCGTGCCAGCTTGCGGTAATCATCGGCAAAGCCAATCAGGCCAAAGCCCAGTGTTGTCAGCAGCACGGCCCATACAAACCCGTTTTCCAGATTGCCCCAGAGCAGCGTGGCTACCGTGAGTGCGATCAGGATCAGCATGCCGCCCATTGTGGGGGTCCCGGCTTTTTCAACCAGATGCCGTTCAGGCCCAACCGCGCGGATGGGCTGCCCGTAACGCTGGATGCGGCGCAGCATGGTAATGAGCGGCCTGCCCAGAAGCAGGCTGATCCCCAGTGCGGTCATAAAGGCGCAACCTGCCCGGAAGGAAATGTAACGCAGCAGGTTGAGCAGTGTAATGTGCCCGTCATGCACCGCGTGAGAGACCAGTAGATACAGCATTCAGATGGGCTCCACGGTGTTAAGGGTTTCAAGGGCTGCAATGACATCGCGCATGCGACTCCCCAGACTGCCTTTGACCAGCACGGCATCTCCCCCGCGCAGGGCCGCACAGGCCAGAGGAGCAAGGGCGGCGGCGTTGTCCGCCCATGCGCCCTGTCTGGCGGTGGGCAGGGCGTCGAAAAGGGTTTTCATGTAGGGTCCGCAGCAGAAAACAAGATCGGCCGAAGCAGCCGCTACTGGAGCAAGGGCTGCGTGTTCAGTTGTAGAGAATGTTCCCAGTTCGCGCATATCGCCCAGAATGGCAATGCGGCGGGTGGCAGGCAGGTGGTGCAGTACGTCCAATGCCGCGCGGATGGAGGCGGAAGAGGCGTTATAGCTCTCGTCCAGCAGGGTTATGGCGCCCCCCGCAATGTGGCTGAGCGCTCCCCGGCCCTTGCCGGGGGCAAAGCCTTGCAGCGCCGTGGCCGCTTTGGGCAGGTTGGCCCCAAGGGCTGCACAGGCGGCCAGTGCGGCCAGCGCGTTGCGGGCCAGATGCAGGCCGGGTGCTGGCACATGCACGGCCACCTCTACACCTGCAATATTGGCCGTAAACTGCGTGCCATCGGCCCCGGAGCGCACAGAGCCCATATGCGCGGTGCTGTCTGGGCTGGAGCCCGTGCGCCACAGAATTGCGTGGGCCTGTTGTGCGGCCTGAATAAAAAAAGAGGCACCGTGCGCATCATCGGGCACCACTGCCACGCCATGGGCTGGCAGGGTGGTGATAATGGAGGCTTTTTCCGCAGCAATGGCGTCCAGGCTCCCCATATGACCCAGATGGGCGGAGCCTATGGTGGTAATCACCGCCACATCGGGGCAAACCATGCGGGCAAGGGGCAGGATCTCGCCGGGGTGGTTCATCCCGATTTCACTAATGCAGAAGGCTGCATCTCGTGGCAGGCGGGCAAGGGTCAGGGGCACGCCCCAGTGGTTGTTATAGGAGGCCACGGCCGCATGGGTCGGGCCATTGGCGCTCAGGCACAGGCGCAGCATGTCCTTGGTGGTGGTTTTGCCCACGCTGCCGGTTACGGCTACCACCTTGCCGGTAAAACGCGCCCGCGCAGCTAGGGCAAGCTGTTGCAGGCCCGCCATTGTATCGGCCACCACCAGCACACGCGGGTCGGCCAGCCCGTCTGCGGCATGCACCATGGCGCATGCCGCTCCCTTGTCCAGTGCTGCCTGCACATGGGCGTGGCCATCGCTGGCATCGCCCTTAAGGGCAATAAACAGATCACCGGGGGCAAGGGTGCGTGTGTCGATGGAAATGCCGGTTATGGCCTGATCAGTCAGGCTTCTGGCAGGGGCTTCAGGCTGTGTGCCTAGGGGGGCAGAAGGGCCTGCTGCGGGCAGAAAATGCCCACCCGTTGCCTGTTCCAGTTCCGTGCGGGTCCACAAGGCGGTCATGACTGCCCCACGACGGCGCGAATAACCGCGGCATCATCAAACGGTAGCACGGTTGTGCCTATAATCTGCCCCTGTTCATGGCCTTTACCTGCCACCACCAGCACATCCTTTGCTTCAAGCATGGACAGGGCCTCTGTTATGGCCTGCCTGCGATCCCCGATTTCCAGCGCATCGGGCGCGCCCGCGCGGACCTCCGCACGGATCTGCGCGGGGTCTTCCGAGCGGGGGTTATCATCTGTGATTATGGCAATATCAGCGCCATGTGCAGCAGCCTGCGCCATAAGGGGGCGTTTGCCCCTGTCGCGGTCCCCGCCTGCGCCAAAAACCACCACCAGTCGCCCCTGCGCATGTGGCCGTAAGGAGGAGAGCAGGCGGGCCAGTGCATCTGGCGTGTGGGCATAATCCACATACGCACTGGCACCATTGGGTAATACGGCGGCGCGTTCCATGCGTCCGCGTACCCCGACCAGAGCGGGCAGCAGGTCCAGTGCTGCGGGTAAGGCGGCCTCGTCCTGCACGGCCAGAGCCAGAGCCAGCAGGGCGTTATCGACCTGAAAACGCCCGGGCAGAGGGAGCATGACGGTTTTAACCAGCCCGTTGCAGCTTATGCGTAGCTCCTGCCCGGCGGGTACGGCCTGGCAGTCCAGCAGGCGCAGGGTCGTGCCGTTGGTGCCGGTCAGGCGCAGGTGCAGGTTACGGGTCTTGGCAATGTTATGCAGCGCATCAAGTGTTGTGGCATCCATGTCCGCATTGGCGGCGGCAATGCTCCCTTGGGGGAGCAGGGTATCAAACAGGCGCAGCTTGGCCGTGCGATAAGCGGCCATGGTGCCGTGGTAGTCCATGTGGTCACGGGTGAGGTTGGTAAACCCGGCGGCCTGGAGGTGCAGCCCATCCAGCCGCCCCTGTTCCAGCCCGTGGGACGATGCTTCCAGTGCCGCGTAATGCACCCCCGCGCGTTCCAGCGCGGCCAGCCCGTTGGCCAGTGCGACCGGGTCCGGTGTTGTCAGGGGGGGGAAGGTAACTCCCGTACCCTCGGCCCCGGTTAGCCCCAATGTGCCAATACCTGCCGCCTTGTGGCCCTGCAATGCCCAGATCTGGCGCAGGAAGTCGGTTGTGCTGGTTTTGCCGTTTGTGCCTGTTACGGCAACCAGATGTGCTGGTTGTGGGCCCGCCAGCACGGCGGCCCAAAGGGCCAGCACGTGGCGCGGGTCGGGGCAGGTGACAAATGGCCGCTCTGGCACACCCTCTGGCCAGGATGTGCCGGTTGGGGCCAGAATAGCCGCTGCTCCCTGCTGCACTGCTGCGGCAATATAGGTGCGGCCATCCACCCGCGTACCGGGGAGTGCGGCAAACACAACGCCCGGACCTGCCTGCCTGCTATCGGCCGTAATGGCGCTTACATGCGGGTCGGTGGCGGTGGTGCTCAGGTTAAGGGCGCGCAGCAGGGTGGAGAGGCGTGTGCTCATTCGTCCATGTTCTCCCCTGCTGTTTTTTTGCGGATTGCCAGAGTATGCGCAGCCGTGCTGCGTGCCAGTTTTTCTGCCTGCTGGGTGGCGCGGTGTTCGGCCTCAAGTTTGCGCGGGTCTCCGGGGTCGTTCCCCGGACCGAGAGGGCGAACGCCCTTTGGCACCGCCGGGTGCATGGATATGGCCAGCTGGGCATCAATCTGGGCCGCGTGCTCCACATCGGGGAAAATCTGCAACATGGGGCCAATGCGTGAGATCACGCGCGAGACCGTGGGGGCCGCGTTCCAGCCTGCTGTTGTCCAGCCGTGGGTCTGGGGGGTGGGCTGTGGGCTGTCCAGCATGACGTACACGGCGTAGCGTGGCGCGTTCATGGGGAAAATACTGGTAAAGGCGGAAATATTGACGTGTTTGAGGTAGCCGCCATGCGGGCCGATTTTTTCTGCCGTACCGGTTTTTCCGCCTACAAAATACCCCGGGGATTCAGCCGTCCGCCCCGTGCCCTGCGTCACGTCCAGCCGGAGCAGCCTGCGCAGCAGGGCCGAATTGCTTTCGGAAAGAACCCGCACGCCCTGCGGAATAACCGGGGCTTCGGGCATGGGGGCGCCGGTACCTATTGGCAGGGAGGGTACTGTCTGCTGCAGGGCAGCACTTTGCACACCCTGCTGGAGTTCTTCCGCAGGGGTGGCAAGGGCGTCTGGCGCGGGAGGGGTGGGGTCTTCCTGTGCCAGCAGGGTGGGGGTGACCAGAATACCACCGTTAACCGTGGCTGCCGTGCCACGCACAATGGCCAGCGGAGGTTCTGCCACACCGTGGCCAAACCCTACGGTCATGGTTGTGGCAAGGCCCCATTGGCGGGGTATCAGCGGGCGGGCGGCTTCGGGTAGTTCCACTGGCACAGGGGCAAAAAAGCCCATGTTACGCAGCCATTCCGCCTGCCGCTTGCCGCCCACATCCAGCGCGATATGTGCTGCCGCAGGGTTGGAGGAATAGGCCATGACCTCGGGCAGGGACAACCACGGGGCAAAATGGTCGTTCTTCATGTCCCGGATGGTAAAGCGCCCGATCCTGAGCGGAATGGAGGAAAAACTGTCCCATATATGAATGGTGCCAGTCTCCAGCCCCATGGCGGTGGTTTGCAGCTTGAAGGTGGAGCCCGGCTCATACAGCCCGGTTACGGTGCGGTTGAACCGCTCGTCGTTTGTGGCGTGGGAAAACTCGTTGGCATCATAATCGGGCAGGCTGACCATGGCGATAATTTCGCCCGTGCGCACATCCATGACAATGCCGCATGCGCCAATGGCCTGAAATGTATCCTTGGCGGCGGCGACCTCTTCACGCACGGCGGACTGCACGCGAATATCCAGCGAGAGCCGGAGGGGCTTGCGGTCCACCAGCAGGCGTTTGTTAAAAAAGCGCTCTACACCGGCAATGCCGTTATCATCAATATCCACAGCCCCCATAATCTGGGCGGCCATGTGGCCAAGCGGGTAGTGCCGCTGTTCTCCCGGCTCAAAATAAATGCCGGGAATACCCAGATTGTTAATGGCCAGTTCCTGCTGGGGCGTAATGTTGCGCGCGATGTACACAAACTGCTTGTGCCGGGCCAAACGCTCGGCGGTTTCCGGTTCGTTCAGGTCATGCAGGACGGATTTGAGCCTGTGGGCGACGTCAACCGGGTCGATCAGTTCCTGCGGGTTGGCGTAAACCTGCGCCACCGGCAGGGAAAGGGCGAGTGTCTGCCCGTTGCGGTCCACAATGGAGGCCCGGTGGACCTGCGGCAGAGCATAATCCCCCACCAGACTGCCCTTGGGGTCGATTTTGGGTATTTTGGGCACCTGTGGTGCAATCTGGCGCTGCTCGGGCACCATGGGGTGCAGTACTGTGGCTATTGTCAGCTTGATGGCAACGCAGGCAAACAGCGCGCAAAACCCGGCTGACACACACAGCAGCCGCACATGCATTGTTTCCCTGTGCGCGCGGGCGCGCAGGTCATCCCCCGTTACACCGATTGTGCGTGTTGTTTCGGAATCATGGCGTGGGGAGCCGACCATATCGTATCAGAAGGACTTTCAGCCAAAACAATCAGTTGGTTACAGGAACAGGGGCAGGCAGGGCGTCGCCACCGCGACTCAGCAGGGACCCGTTCGTATAACCGGAAGTTGCCCGGGCTTCCATATAACCCTCTGTCATGGGTGTTCTATGTGCGCGTACAGGGTGCCAGCTTGCGGCGGCTACCGGCAGGGGGTGGCGCACAGGTGCTACATCATCACTGTTCTGGGCCAGACGGCGTGGGGCCATGGCTTCCGCCCGGCTGGCAGTAGCCAGCGTTGCACGCCGGGAGGCAGAGGTGTCCGCATCATCCGCGCTGGCTGTTGCCGGGTTCTGGTGCAGGCCGGGGCGGGGGGCATCGGCCACCTGCACGGGCTGGCGGCGGGGCGCTACTGCTACGCGGGTAATGGGGGCATCATGCAGTGCAACCGGGGGCGGCAGCGGTGCGGGTGCAACCAGAACATGCGGGGCCTGTGCCGGGCTTTCCATGGCAACAGTTACCGGGCGCGGGTGTATGGCGCGCACAGGCAGCGGGTGTGGAGGCGTGGGAACAGCCTCGGCTACAGCCAGAGTGTGTTCACGCTCAGGCTGTGATGGGGGCTGGTGCGCCGGAGCACTACTGCTGGCAACGGCGGAGGGCTGGGCTGCGGGTTTGCTGCCCTGCGCAGCCTGAGCAGCCTGTACAGTCTGGGCAGGTGTGCTGGCCTGCGCCACGGGCACGGGTTCGTGGACCACATCGGGCAGGTGCTGCGCAAGGTCTGCCATCCGCACGAACTGGGTCGGGTTCATGGACTGAAGATAAGCCGCATGTTTGACGGCAAGGGCTGCGAGCCGTTCTGGCTGGTTTTCCAGCGCCCATTCCGTCCGCAGCATGGCGGTCTGCCCGCGCACGTGTTCGGTTTCGCTGACAATGGCGGAAATCTGCTGGTCCAGCAGGGTTGTCTGGTGCTTCTTTGCGTAAAGGAAAAACCCCGATGCAATCGCCAGAACAGCGCAGCAGCATGTAAATGGGCGGGGGATCATGCACTCAATCCTTTAGTCAAAGAAGCGGATGGAGAAGGACGTTTCATCATGGCGCGCAGGCGGGCGCTGCGGGCACGGGGGTTGGCCCGGCATTCGGCATCGCTTGGACGAATGGCCTTGCTAGTCAGGCCCATAAAGGCCGCCGGGGCCGCCGGAGCGAGCGATGCGCGCGGGTCATGGCGGGAAAAGCTGACATCCTTGCCCAGAGCGCGCTGCATGGCGCGCTTGACCAGCCGGTCTTCCAGCGAATGGAAGGAGACAACAACAAGCCGTCCACCGTCATTTAACAGGGTGAGGGCCTGTTCCAGCCCACGTTCGATTTCGCCCAGTTCATCATTCACGGCAATCCGCAGGCCCTGAAAGCTGCGGGTTGCGGAGTCAATGCCCGAGCGGTCCTGCGGCACCACACTCCGGATGACTTCGGCCAGTTGCAGCGTGGTGTGGAGCAGGGCTTCCGCCCGTGCGGCCACAACGGCGCGGGCCACACGGCGGGCGTGGCGTTCTTCCCCATAAAAATGGAAAATATCGGCCAGTTCCGCCTCGGGGGCGGTGTTGATGATGTCGGCTGCACTGCGGCCCTGTCTGGCCATGCGCATGTCCAGCGGCCCGTCAAACCGGAAGGAGAAGCCACGTTCGGCCTCATCAATCTGGAAGGAGGACACGCCAAGGTCCATGACAATGCCATCAAAACGGGGGGCATGGGCCTGCTCCGCCAGTTCGGCCATGTGGCCAAAACTGCCTGCCAGCATATGCAGGCGTGAGCGGCCTTCCACTTTTTCCATTTCGGCGCACAGGACCTGCCCACGGGCTATGGCGTCCGGGTCGCGGTCTATGGCCCAGACGGTGCATTCCGCCGTGTTCAAAATGGCGCAGCTATAGCTGCCCCCGCCAAAGGTGCAGTCCAGAATGGCCTCACCACGGGTGGGAGCCAGATAGTGCAGCACCTCATCAAGCATGACGGGCACATGCCCGCTGCTGGGGGGCTTGATGGCGGAGGGAAGTGGGAGCGCGTTCATGGCCTAGTCTTCCCTCTGGCTGGTCTGCGATGCCGCGGGAATGGTGACACGGCGGGACTTCTGGCGTGCTTCGGTCCGGCGCAGGCGCGCAGCCTCGGGTTCCCAGATCTGAAAGATGCGGCCAACCCCCATGAATGCGGCGGTGGAGACGTCCTGCAACCCGGCATGTTCGCGCAGAAAGTCGGGCAGCATCAGGCGGCCTTCACGGTCAGGGTCCATGGGGTAGGCATCGGCGTAAATGGCGGCGGCAAGGTCGTCATGCTCGTCGGAGAACATGTCCAGCCGGTCCAGTGGCTCGGTCAGGCGGGCAAAGGCCACGGCTGGCCATGCCTCAATGCAGGGCAGCGTATGGGACGGGCGGAGAATCACCAGCGCATCGCCTTCCTTCTGCTGTGACTTGAGAACGGAGCGGAACCCAGCAGGAATCGAGACGCGTCCTTTTGCGTCGAATCGATTTTCATGCGTGCCGAGGAACACACTCACGAAGTTCAGAAGTCCTTTTGAGCCAATGGTTTCTGTTCCTTGGAGGGCGGGGAACATGGGACCGCAACCACTTTTATGGTCTGCCGTGGGATAGCATGGGATAGCATGGGACGCAAATTAAAAGCGAAGAAAAAACAGCAGAAAACCGCCGTTTATAAAGTATTCATACTTTGTTGGAGAGTCGCGCGAATGTATTGATTGCGTAGAATCGGGCGTGGAGAAGACATTATTCGTTCATGTTATGTTCTTTTGTAGTAAAAAGGGCATGCAAAAGCCCACGCGTACCCAGCTTTGTGCGCGGGAAAAGAGGGGAGAAAAATGCCAGACGGTCTGTAAGCCGGGTTCTGTCTAGCCCAAAAGGGCCTGGACGATCATTCCTCTGGGACATGTCTTGCAACATGCCTCACGCGACCAACCCGAACGACGGGGCGGGAGAACCCCCGAAACCCTAAGGTTTCTGCCGTTCCTATTCGGTCTTGCTCCCGGTGGGGTTTGCCGTGCCTCCCCTGTTGCCAGCGGAGCGGTGCGCTCTTACCGCACCGTTTCACCCTTACCTCCAGCCCGTCCCATGGTTTCCCATGGCATGGAACCCGGAAGGCGGTCTGTTTTCTGTGGCACTTTCCCTAAGGTCACCCTCGCCGGTCGTTAACCGGCACCGTTCTTCCCGTGGAGCCCGGACTTTCCTCCATCATGCGCAAAAACGCATAACAGCGACCGTCCGACCGTCTGGCCCGCGCACCCTGCGTTGGCGGCTGGCGCAGGTCAAGGGCTTTGTGGTGGAAAAGCGCTCTTGGCAGGAACGGGCAAGAGCGCACATCATGCACATATGTCTGATTTTATGGTCCCCACGTCCGCTTCAACCCCGCTCCGGCCCAACCTGCCCTCGCGCGTGCTGCTCGGGCTGATCCGCTGGCAGGAGCGCCGTAAAAAACGCTTACCCAAGAAGGGAGCAGGGCAGAACAGCAGTGCTCAGGGGCAGGGTGGGGCACAAGCACAGGCACAGCCTGTGGCGACACTGCCAGAGCAGCAGCATTTTCTAAAAATACTGCGCAAGGCAATGGACACGCCCTCTTTTCCCCAGCGTCTGTCCGCCCTGCCGCTGCGCAGGGTGGTGCGTGTGCAGGTGCCGGGGGCAACGGGGCCATTGGCGGCACGGCTTTACATCCCGCATGGGCGGGTACGCGGGGCGGTGCTGTATCTGCATGGGGGTGGGTTTGTGCATTGCGGCCTTAACTCCCACCACGGCATATGCTGCCGTCTTGCGCGGGCATCGGGTGCGGCGGTGCTGCTGCCCGATTACGCATTGGCGCCCGAAAACCCTTTTCCCGCAGCGGTGGAAGACTCCCGTGCGGCACTGGTCTGGCTGGCGGGGGCCTCCGCCCGGCACTGGGGCGGGCAGGTGGCAGTTGCGGGGGATAGCGCGGGAGGGAACCTTGCCGCCGTACTGGCGCAGAACGGCCGGGCAGGCCTGTGCCCCAACCCGGCCTTGCAACTGCTGTATTATCCCTCGCTTTACGGGCGTAATAACCTGCCGTCGCAGTCTACATACGAAGACGGGTATTTTCTCTCCCGTCGCTCCATGGAGTGGTATGCTGCTCAATACATCCAGCGGGAGGAGGACTGGACACACCCGCACTTTGTGCCCGGCCACACGGCTGATCTGGGCGGGCTGGCCCCGGCCGTTATTGTTACGGCGGCATGTGACCCCATGCGGGACGAAGGGCAGGCCTATGCCTCAGCCCTCAAACGGGCCGGGGTGCCGGTGCTGTACCGCTGCTACCCGGGAACCCTGCATGCGTTTCTTAATTTTTACGCGCTTATGCCCCACGGCAAGGCAGCACTCCGCCTTGGGGGGCGCGCCTTACGCAAGGCTTTTGCAGCCAGCGCGTAAGGCCCGGTGCTGGGGCGCAGGGAGCGCTCCGCTCAGGGAATAGGGTGGAACTGGCCGGGGGAGCCTTGGTCGGAGAGGACAATCCGGTTCATGCGGTCCACCTTGAGTGTGAACAGCTTGGGCAGTTCACCCTTGGGGGCTGGGCATGTGCCGGTGCTTTTTTCCATCACGTCAATGCGTGATGCGGTGGGCTGGTCATTCCCGTTGACAACAAACAGCAGGCAGTCTGGCCTGTCATGCGTCATGCCGTTCTGGGTGACCTTGAGCCGCAGGTGCTGGACCAGAGCCGTATCATCATACCAGCTCTGGGCCGAAAACGTGTACCGGTCCACCAGACGCTCCAGTATGCCGCTTTTGGCCAGAACGATCATGAGCAGCGTAAGCGGCAGCACCAGTGCCAGCCTGCGCAGGACATGCTGGCGCAACGTCCGCTGGGCAAAGGGGCCACGTTTGGGTTTGGGGGCGGGTGTGTTGGTGTCTGTCATGTCAGCATATCTTCGTGCCACAGGGCGCCATCGCGGGCCAGCAGGGAGCGGGTGGAGGCAGGGCCCCAGCTTCCCGCCGGGTAGGGTTCCAGCGGGGTCATGGCATGCCGCCATGAGTTGAGAATGGGTTCAATCCACTGCCATGACGCTTCAACCTCGTCCCGGCGGATGAACAGGGCGGGGTCTCCGCGTACGGCATCAAGCAGAAGGCGCTCGTACGAGTCCTGATACGTGACCGAAAAGGCATTTTCGTAAGACATGCCAAGTGTGGCATTGCGCACGCGGAACCCGCCTGCGCCGGGGTCGCGCACCGCCATGACAAATGAGAGTTCCTCACGCGGGGCTATGCGGATCACCAGCCGCCCCGGAGAGGGCATGTTGGTAAAGATCGGCCACACCTGCGGGCGGAACTGGATGACAATTTCAGTGGTCTTGGTCGCCAGCCGCTTGCCGGTACGCAGGTAGAAAGGGGTATGCCCCCAGCGCGCGGTACGGATTTTGGTGCGGATGGCGACAAAGGTTTCCGTGTTGCTGGCGCGGCCGGTGCCCAGATCCTCGTTATAGCCGGGTACGTCCTGACGTTTGATCTCGCCTGCCACGTACTGCCCGCGAATAACGTTGCGGCGCACCATGTCCGGCGTCATGGGACGCAGGGCGTTGAGCACTTTCAGCTTTTCGTTGCGCAGATCATCGGAGCCGAGGGAGGCCGGGGCGTCCATGGCCACCATGCACAGGACCTGCAACAGGTGGTTTTGCACCATGTCGCGCAGAGCGCCCGATTCATCGTAATAGGAGCCACGGCTGCCCACCCCCACGGTTTCTGCCGCGGTGATCTGCACATGGGCTATGGCCTCGGATGACCACAGTTTTTCCAGTGCGGGGTTGGCAAAGCGCAGGGCCAGAATGTTCTGCACTCCTTCCTTACCCAGATAATGGTCAATCCGGTAAATGGACTCTTCGGGGAAGAACTGCCCCACACCCTGATTGATGGCGCGTGCGGTGCCCAGATTAACGCCAATGGGTTTTTCCAGCACCACGCGGGAGTGCTGGTTAATCAGGTTATGCCGGGCCAGTGCCTCGCAGAGCGGGGAATAAAGTGCTGGAGCGGTGGCCAGATAAAAAACGCGGGGTCGATCGTTGTCGCTCAGCAGGGTGTCAAGCGTCTGCCAGTCCCCGCCGGGTTTGAGCGCATCGAGCGTAATATAGGTCAGCAGGCTCAGAAAATGGCGCAGGGTCTGTTCGTCCTGTGCGCTTTCGGGGGCGAATTCGCGCAGGGCGGCTTCGGTCTGCTCACGGAACTGCTCCGTGTTCAGCTCCGTGCGGGCGATGCAGATGATCTGCGCATCGTCGCTGAATTCCTGCGCATGGAAGCGGCGCAAAAAGGCAGGAAGCAGCTTGCGGCGCGACAGGTCGCCCGTTGCGCCAAAAATAACAAAGTCAAAAGGTCCCGTGTGATTGACCAGAGCCATGGAAAAAACATTCCCGCAAGGGTGGTGGGCAGGGCCGCCGTCAATAAAGGCGTTTGCAGGCGCTGTAACGCCACAGCGCACAAAGGCTGCTCCGCTTATGGAAGGCTCGGGACGCGTTTGCAAGGGTTAGAATGGTGTGTGATCATTGACCCCGTGGACACGGCACGATAAGCCCGCGCCTTTGGCAAGCAGCAGGATACGGGTTTTTGGTCTTCCGTATTTCTGCGTCTGAGATACGATGCGCAACAAAGGGAGCCGAACATGGATGGCGAACAAGAAGACGCAGCAGTAGGCGGCATTGCCGCAGACCGTCTGAGAAGCATTATCGAGCGGGTTGAACGGCTCGAAGAAGAGCGTAAGGCGCTGGCAGGCGACATAAAGGACATTTTTACCGAGGCTAAATCCGCCGGGTTTGATGTTAAGGTCATTCGCCAGATTATCCGCCAGCGGAAACAGGAGCCTTCGGAAGTGGAAGAGCAGGAAACCCTGCTGGACATCTACCGTCGTGCGCTGGGCATGTAAGATCATCCACGCAGGCGCAACACAGGGTCGGGACGGCTTTTGATGATGACATTGTCTTTTCCCGAATGGGTGCCGCTATGGGGCCAGTTGCTGGTTCTGGCGGTGGGCATTGTGTTCGGGCTTGCGTTCATGATGATGCCTTTTGCCGTTTTTGGCGTCAAAGGCAGGCTGGCTGAACTTTCCCTCCAACTGGAGGAGCTTCAGGCGGAACTGCGCGCGCGCGCCATGCAGGGCAACGGGGCGCCGGACGGGTATGTAGGGTATGGAGCGGAACCTCCACTCCCCTTTACCCGCCGCGCGGAGAGCGAGGACAGGCCCGTAGTGGAGGAAGTACGCTCCCCTGTGGTGGAAAAATCAGCCACCCCACGCAGCGTACCCGTTTTTGCGGAACTGCGGGCTCCAAGGGTGTCGGATGCTTACGAGGCCCGGCAGGAAGCCCCTCCGGCCCCTTCCATGGACTCCGACCCCTACAAGTCTTCTCCGGTCAGGCGCATGCCCTGGCATGAGGAGGAAGACGGGCAGCCAGGAAAAAGTGTGGAAACCCAGCGCCGCCAGAGAGCGCCGGACGCTAATCAGGAAGCCTATCGGCCCGACTTCTCGCGGGAAGGGGGGCGGACCCATTCTGTCACATCCAGTACGCGTTACGATGACCACACAGGCCGGGCCGAGCCTGTGCTGCATTTTCCCTCCCGCAACAAACCATAACAACATTGGGGTGCTGCGGGGGGGTAGCCTCGTGGTGACTTTGGGCCTGCTGTGTCAGACCATCACAAGGTCATCACGGTGGATGATCTCATCACGCCCCTGCCAGCCCAGAATGCTGGCGGTCTCGCTTGAATGGTGCCCAGCTATGCGGCGTGCATCGTCTGCATCATAGGCGGCAAGGCCATGGGCCAGTATGCGCCCGCTGGCATCCACCACCTCCACCAGATCACCCTGCGTAAAGTTGCCCTGTACGTGCAGAACGCCCGCAGGGAGCAGGGACCCGCCTTTGCGCAGGGCTTCGGCGGCCCCCGCATCCACCTTGATTTCCCCCGTGGGGTTCAGGCTGCCAGCAATCCACTGCTTGCGGCCCGTATGCCCGTTGCTCTGGGGCAGGAACCATGAGCAGCGCGCACCATCCATAAGAGCCTGAAGCGGGTGCATGGTTTTGCCAATGGCAATGGCCATGGCGCAGCCCGAGCGTGTGGCAATATTGGCCGCCAGCAGTTTGGTGCGCATGCCGCCTGAGGAATAGCCCGGTGGCGGTTCCCCTCCCATAGCCTCGATCTCGGGCGTCAGGGCTTCAATAACCGGCAGGTGCTGCGCATTGGGGTTGGTGCGTGGGTCGGCTGTGTACAGCCCGTCAATATCGGAGAGCAGCACAAGCTGGTCCGCATCGGTCATCTGCGCTACGCGGGCAGCCAGCCGGTCGTTATCCCCAAAGCGGATCTCGGCTGTGGCAATGGTGTCGTTCTCGTTAATCACCGGCACACACCCCAGTTCCAGCAGGGTATTCAAGGTGGCGCGGGCGTTCAGGTAGCGCTTGCGGTCTTCTGTATCTTCGGGGGTTAGCAGCAGTTGGGCGGCTGTCAGCCCGTGGGCGGAAAGGGCGTGGCTCCATGCCTGGGCAAGGCTGATCTGGCCCACGGCTGCTGCGGCCTGTTTTTCCGCCAGCCGCAGCGGCCCCCCTGCAAGCCCCAGCGTATGCCGTGCCAGTGCTATGGCCCCGGAGGACACAACGCTCACCGCCACCCCCTGTTTGCGTAAAACCGCTATATCTGCGGCAACGCTGGCCAGCCACTCCTGCCGTGGAGCGGCTTTTTGCGGGTCCACAACCAGAGCACTGCCGATTTTGATAACCAGCCGTTTTGCGTGCAGGAGTGAGGGGCGGGGGCTGTCTGTGGTCATGGGCTCATCCGTTGGGGGACAAGGCCCCCTCCAGCTATGGCATTGCGGGTTGGTGGGTCAGGACTGGTCCTGTGCGTCCTTGCGGGAAGCCGTTACTTTATCCTGCAACAGGCGCAACAGTTCCGGCACACCCTGCCGTGTTGCGGCGGAGATCAGCAGCACAGGGGCACCGCTGGCTTTTTGCAGTGCCGCCCGGCGGGCAGATGCCTCACGCGGGGTCATGGCGTCTGTCTTGTTCAGGGCAATAATTTCCGGTTTTTCGGCCAGACCGCCCCCATAGGCCGCCAGTTCGTGGCGGATGGTGCGCCATGTGTCCACCACGTTGCCTGCGGCGCCATCAATCAGGTGCAGCAGCACGGCGCAGCGTTCCACGTGGCCCAGAAAGCGGTCGCCCAGCCCCGTGCCTTCATGGGCCCCTTCGATCAGCCCCGGAATGTCCGCCACCACAAACTCTTCGGTCATGGACAGGCGCACAACGCCCAACTGGGGGTGCAGGGTGGTAAAGGGGTAGTCGGCAATTTTTGGGCGCGCTGCGGAGACAACGGACAGGAAGGTGGATTTGCCAGCATTGGGCAGGCCCACGAGCCCGACATCGGCAATCAGTTTAAGGCGCAGCCATACCCAGCGCTCTTCGCCCGGCCAGCCCTTGTCCGAGCGGCGGGGGGCGCGGTTGGTGCTGCTTTTGTAGTTGGCATTGCCAAACCCGCCATCCCCCCCACGGCACAGGGTGACGCGCTTACCTGCTTCGTCCAGATCGGCCAGCAGGGTTTCGCGGTCATCATCCATGATCTGGGTGCCAATGGGCACTTTGATGACAACAGCGGGGGAGGCGGCGCCCGTGCGGTCCGAGCCAGCACCATTGCCACCCTTGCGGGCACGGAAATGCTGGGTGTACCGAAAATCGATCAGCGTGTTCAGGTTGGGCACGGCTTCGAATATGATATCCCCACCACGGCCGCCATTGCCGCCATCGGGGCCACCGAATTCGATGTATTTTTCCCGACGGAAGGCTGTCACACCATCTCCACCGTCGCCTGAGCGAACGTAGATTTTAGCCTGATCTAGAAACTTCATGACATACCTTCCGGCCCGGAACACGAAAAAGGGCCGAACCTTCCGGCCCGGCCCTGTTTTGCGTTCCAGCTACGCTAAAACGTAGGCTGGAAAAACCCAGCCTGCTTATTCGGCTGCGAGGGGCAGCGCATCAACAGAAACGTGGACGCGGCCTTCTGCACGGCGTTCAAAACGCACACTGCCGGGAACCAGAGCAAACAGCGTGTGGTCGCGGCCAACGCCAACGTTCACGCCAGCCTTTACCTTTGTGCCACGCTGGCGAATGATAATGTTGCCAGCAAGAACCTGCTCGCCACCAAACTTTTTTACACCAAGGCGGCGTCCGGCGCTATCGCGCCCGTTACGGGATGAACCGCCAGCTTTTTTTTGTGCCATGACCTAAGTCCTCCGTGGTCTAACCGGCCTGTTGTTTCCCCAAAGGGAAATCAGGCGGCGTTAATTTCCTGAATGCGCAGAACGGTAACCGGCTGACGGTGGCCGTTTTTGCGGCGGCTGTTCTGCCGACGGCGCTTCTTGAAGATGATGACCTTCTTGAGGCGGTCCTGAGCGATAACGGTAGCCGTTACCTTTGCGCCAGCAACTGTGGGAGCGCCAATGGTCGTGCCGCTCTCGCCGCCAACGGCCAGAACGTCATCAAAGGTGATGGTGGAGCCGGCTTCGACTTCCAGCTTTTCAACCTTCAGCACCATGTTGGGCTCAACCCGGTACTGTTTGCCGCCAGTGCGGATAACTGCGAACATAAACTGTCTCTCTTTCCGATCTCTTGACCCTCGCGGCACCCTGGGCACAGGCGAAAAATCAGCTCGCTTTTTATTCTTTGGCCGCAACTTTGCACGGCATGCTTCCATCTGCGTGGATTAGCGGGGCTTTTACTGGCAGACTCGCCGTCACGTCAACAAAGAACTTGCGCTCAGGCGTAATTTTGGCGGGAGGCTGGAAGGTAGCCCGATTACGCTCTTTGCCAGTGGATAAATCCGGCATCAAACCGCAGGACCTCACGCCATGCCTGCCAAGGCCAGATCAGGTGAAGAGAGCCATGGCGCTATGCATCACGCGTCGAGCGGCAGGGCGCATAGGACCGCGACGAAAAACGCGACGACGCAAAATTCTTGGGTCGTGAAGCGGCGCACATGCTGCTGCAAAGTGAACGTGACCGTCAGCGCGATGCCGCACGACTGGCAAATCCTGACGCAAAACGGGAGATGGTGCAGAAACTGGAATCCGAGGTGGCCGTCGGTGGTGCTTCAAAAGTAGCTCCAAAGACGGTTCAGGGGAGAATGATTCTGGCTCAGGGCAATGAAAGGAGAGCAACTGCAGGCGAGTAAAAAGAAACCAGAAGAATCAGGCCCGTGCCCGCTTGGGGCATGGTCATCAACCAATTCAATGCTCTGCATCCATGCATAAACAATCACAGGGCCAACAAATGTAAGCCTCCGCTTTTTAAGTAATTTAAATAATGCAACCGATTCTGGCGACTGTGTAAGCACCTACCCTGTTAAGATATAGGCGGGTTAGGCACCATACTCCATACAAACTCGGTAAAGCCCTCTCCCTGCCGCTCCATTGCCAAATGAGCGTGAGCGTTACCGAGTGTAGCCTCAATTTCAGTGTGAGAGTGAATAATACCAGAGCCAAGCATTAAACGCTCAACGTTTTGTTGCGTAAAGCAGGCAACCAGCTAGGGCACCAAACCTGCGAACGTGTGTAAAAAACCTTCTCGACGCTTCAAAACTGTCAATCAAGAGCGCCCAGTCGGAAACCCATCAAGCACCAACACGTCTCACAACGCCCGGATGTCCTTTACAGGAACACCCCACTCGGCATCATGGTAAACCGCAACAAAGGGTTTGTCTGCGTTCATTTGTAACGTACGATACCGACTAAAGCATAACTCACTACATTCCATGATCGTTATATGATCAGGTTAAGTGAAAAACTGTTTTCATTAATTTATTTTTGTATCACCGCCGTTGCAAGAGCTTTGTTAAACAGCGCAGCTAAAGCCTGACCAATGTCATCACCAGTTGAGACTTCAATGAGCAGACCCGGAGAAGCACATGCTTGCAATGCCGGTTCGATATTAGGAATAAATGGCACAGCGTATGTAAGTGACCACCAATCTGTGCCAACACTTTCTGGTAAATATTTTGTATACAAAATTGCAATTCTGGTTCCCTTGTTTTTGATATTGTCACAGTAAACTGGATTGAAAGAACCGCCTGACATGTATCCATTCGCATCACGTGCACCAGCTACCAACGTCCCGCTATCATCGTATGACTGATGCTCATCCCTCATCCCGTCAGTCACTACAAATAAAATATTTTGAGGTTGACTTCCCGGAAAACCTGTCCCAGGCGTTGGTATAATCTTATTCATTTGAATAAAAGCATTATTGCTAGACGTATGGTAATCTGAAAATGGACTGCTACATGTATTATCTACAGGACAATTGTCCGAAGCATAACGTGCCAACTGTATAGTATTTGCTTTTGCTATGACATTATCTAAATTTGTATCAAGGTCACTAACAAGAGCACGTTGCTGTTGTGCAATCCAATCTTTTCGCTTTTGCATGGTTACCGCATCAATATTTACACCAACGGTCCAAGCTTGCAGTAGGCTCTGCATGGAAGCATCGTCCCACGTTTCTTGTGCATTGAACTGATAAACTGCAAAACGATAAGTCGCTCTATTTTTAGCGGAAGCCGATTCAGCTGCTGCTGCGGCTTGAGTAAGTGCTTTAATTTCTTCATCAATACGCAAAGGATAGTTATTTGCCTTTGCCAAGTCATAACTATCGATTGATGACGAACTGCCATAATGACAAGCAAAAGTGCAACCATTACCATTTTGTTGCGCAACATATTGCAACCCAGCTTGCGTGGTTGGAAAGGCCATCGACATTGAGGTGTCAAGCAAGAAATAAAAATCCGTGTTTGGCGCACGCTCGTTATGCGTTTGTGATTGCCCATGAATAGGAAAACTTACAAGGTTTGGGCCGAATATTTGAGTAAAATAATTCTTTGATAATGCTGTGTATGAAAGTCTAAACTCCCATACGCTATCCGTTTTCTGTGTAAATTGAGGTGTTACACTTGTGATCGTAACACTATTTCTTTCTACAAAAGTTTTAGTTTCATCGAGAAAAATTTGTACTGCTTGAGCACCAACTGTAGCACCAGAACCGTCAACGTTCATCTGGCTGCGAGAGACGGCAAACAACGCAACAGAGTCAGCCGCAGCATCAAGTCGTGTCTTGCTGCTCATTGCGCGACCGTAATCTACAGCTATTCCTGTTGCTACCAATAATAAAAAACCTATCGATGCAAATAAAATAGCTACACCGCCGCGATTATCTTGAATGATTTTTTTCATTTATTTAAACTTTTAGCAACCAGAACAGTCAATAACATCAACATTTCTCGGAGTCATGGTTATATCTGCTGACAATAGCGATGGATTTATCATATTAAGAATAGAAAACACGATATTTTGGTCGTTAAATTCCACTTCTGAATAAATAAAAGATGTATTTCTCTGTGTAGAAAATCCATCCAATACTGGGTATGTTGAATTCTTACTGCGTGGTTCAGAGCCGCGGCTCCACAGAACTTTTGGCACACCTTCATTTTCTTGTACAAAAGACGTCACTGTAATGTGCGCCTGAGACATATCGAATGGCCATAGCGTTAAAACTCCAGTATTTAAGATACTATCAACATCACTGGCGCTAATCGTTGAATTACTGTTCTGGGCAACCATATCGGCAATGCTACGAGCAGTTATATGCACTTTTTGATAGCAAGATATAATATTCATTAAACTTGCCGTTCCCATAAAAAAAGCAATCATGAGAGGCAGCAACAATGCAAACTCTATGGATATAGAACCTTTTTTATTATTTTCCCTTGAACGGAAGCCTTTTAAAGCAAGCATTAAAATGACTCCGATTTTGCGGCCACAGCAGAGATGATCATTGTAGCGTTACTCATTCTGGAAAAGCCAAGCCCTTGCATAAAATAAGACTGCATGGTTTGATTAAATAGAGGATAAAATAACGGAATTTGAATAGTATAATACAGTGTTACAAATATAAAATCTCCCGCACCGCCAATATCCATTAATTCTTGCGGTTGACCTATACTCTGAATGAAGTTTGCAGAATTTGCAGTTTCTGAGTGTTGTATTTTTATAATCAGGTTCGCGCATGACATAAATATTGGTAGCCCATTCGCACAAATATCTTGTCGGATGCTGAGGGGGCTACTCCCCTGACCAGATGAAGATTGATTACATACTGGCTGAGAGGCTCCAGAAGAGGTTTGACTTTGCAGGCAGGCTGCTTGCCCAGTAATAACCTGACGCGCAGTGTAATTTGCTGCAGACGTCAACCCCATTTGATAGAAATACAAGACAGCGCACAAAAATACATTAAGAAGCAAAAATAGGGCGATAGGGCCAACAATAGCAAACTCAATCGCAGCTACCCCACGGCTTCCTAGCGGCTTTATGAATCTACGAGCCATGGTGGTAAATGGAAAAAAAATGTTCATTGTAATATATCTTACTTTTATGCTTACGTAACAGGTAAGCGTAAGCTTTTGTGCGTAATCATGGATAACGCGATAAAGCGACATTTCTTCAAATCAAATGCGTTCATTTGCTGCCTCTCTTAAAAGAGTGCAGCGTGTTCCGGAAATATGAAATCCTTCTCACGCCGCGCTACACTGATTGCAATGAGCAGAATCCGTGGTTTTCGGATTCCGGTCAAGCTCTCATCTTGTTTCCGCGACATTAAGTGTTCAAAAAGCGGATTTTTGAAGAGTGTTTTGGGCCGTTATGCGCTGGATTGTCGAAACGGAAACGCCTAAGATATCAGCGATTTGACCGTTGTTCTGCCCCGCCGCCGACATTGTCAAAACATGATTTCTCTGACGATCTGTCAGTTTCGGCCGCCTGCCAAGCCGTTTCCCTGCTGCCCGCGCGGCCTCCAGACCAGCGACCGTTCTCTCCCTGATGATCTCCCTCTCAAACTCGGCAAAACCAGCCAGAATTGTCAGGAATAGCTGGCCATTCGGTGTATTTGTTTCGACGCCAATATTCAGAATCCTAAGATTGATACTACGTTTATTGAGTGTCCGGATCAGACCAATCACATCCAGGGTGTCCCGTCCCAGACGATCCAGTTTGGCGGCAATCAGGCTGTCTCCGGGTTGTAGTAATTGAAGTAAAGAGGACATTCCTGGACGAGATAGCGCGGGAACCCCACCTGAAATTATGTCTCTGACGATCATATCATCGGAGAGACCTTCACGCTTCAATGCGATGACCTGCGGATCGTTTGTCTGCTCATTTGTAGATACTCGTGTGTAGCCATAGCGCTGCATCGTCATAAACCCCGTTTTCGATCCGCAATTTTCGGTGCTTCTGGATATGCCAGCCAGATGTTCAAAAACCACCCTTTTTGAGTCGAAACAGGGGTTTGATGAGCGTCTTTTAACGGTTCCGAAAGATTGGAGGGGGCTTGGCAGAGGGTGAGGGTATGCCCCAGTTCCGCCGGGATGCGCGATGGCGTTGCTCCCATCACCCCGCCGCCAATGCCCTTTTCTGCGCACTGATCTGTGCGACACGCTCAACAGTGCTGGGGTTGTTATGCCGCATCAACATGCATTGTGTCTGGTGGTCTTTGCCAGTTCGAAGCAATTGCGTTGCAACGGAGTAAGGCTGGTGCATCCGACATGGCGTAGAGTATGGAAGGTCAATTCTCCAGTCAGGCCGACACGCTTTGTTGGCGCATGATAATGAGACTGGACATACCATGTCGTGAATCCGCCACTATCTGCATCAGGATCGCCAAAAACCCAGCCATCCAGTCGGTGAGGTGGTGCTTCGCGTAGCGTGGATGCAAGCCGAAGCGGCACTGGCACGAGGCACATCGCGGGCAGAGCTGTTTGTGGATCGGGGGATGTAGATATGAGTCTCGTGGACGTCCTTGCATTTCAAGGCGCGTAGCGTCGTCTGCTTCTCCCGGGTCTTGTCGATGAATGTGTCACCGTCGATTTTACTGACAGTCGTCGGTTTGAACTGGAGAGCGTCGGCAAAGGTATCGAATGTGTGGTTTATAGCCACGCCTTTACGCTGGATTTTGACTTCATATTGAGCCGGGCCGCGATAGTAAATTCCGGCTCTTTCGTCTTCGGATTCTTCGCCATTTTTGCGATATCCATGGCGAACAGACCCTGCTCCCATCTGCGTAGGATTTTAGCGTTTGTCGCAAATTGTAGCAAAAAAGCGGATTTAATGACCATGGATGGATCAGGAGCATCCGACCAAATTATTGGAATCTTTGGCGGAGAGGGAGGGATTCGAACCCTCGGAACTATTGCTAGCTCAACGGTTTTCGAGACCGCCCCATTCGACCGCTCTGGCACCTCTCCGTGGGGATGCGTTATAGGTGCGCTAGCGCGAATACGCAAGCGTTGATCCGCACGAACATGAACGGGTTCCCCGTGCTGAATAACCAGCCTCTGGCAGCGTCTGTTCTGGTTGCGTTACCTCCACCTCATTGGGTCAGTCGTCACTGTTCTTCCGCCTCCTGCGGGTATGGTGGTCAAGATATGTGTCAAACATCCATATTAAGTGAGAGTTTATGTGTTAGTTCAGACCCTTACTGCGGGTGTTAGCGTCTTGACGCTGTGCGCTATCTGGTGCAAGTCAGCGGGCACTATAGATGTCCTTGCCAAACGCTGAATGGAATTGAGGTGTGTTTGTGGTAGCCGGGTTATGGTGCCCGCTTCCCAAGAGGAAAGAGCCGTAGCTTGACCTATGTGCCTGTGCAGCCATTTTTTTTCGATATGACAGACCAGCAGAAACACCTTCAGAGTCTGGGGCGTGGTCCTCATGGTGTGTCGGCACCACAGACACCGCCACAAAGCGCTCTTAAAACGCTGAAAGTGGTTTTCCTGCTGATTGCCCAGCCGCACCAGACGCTCCACTCGCTCCCCATCGCCTTTGAAATGGCAACCCGCCACCCCAATGCGGACGTGCATGTGGCTTGCCCTACCCAGAGCCATCTTGATTATGCCCGCTCGCTAGGCCGACTCTACCCGGCGGCAAAAGTCACCTACGACCTGCTCCCCATTCCTGCATGGCTGAGCAGGCTGGTCGAGCGTAATGGCCCCGGCCCGCTTGAGCGGCTGGCCTCCCTGTTTTTCAGCCGCCATTACTTCAATCAGTTTCAGGCCATTGTGGTGCCGGAGCGGACATCGCTCTACCTCAAGCGCATGGGTGTGACCAAACCTCTGTATATCTGGACACGCCATGGCGCGGGGGACCGGGCCATTGGATTTGCCGAGGATATCAAGCAGTTCGACTTTGTGCTTCTTTCAGGCAAAAAAGTGGAACAGAGGCTGCTTGAACGGGGCCTTATCACCCCCGGCGAATACCACATGGGCACCTATGCCAAGTTCGATATTGTGGAGCGTCTGCACAAGCAGCAGGCTCGTCTGTTTGATAACGACAAACCCATTGTATTGTACAATCCGCATTTTTCACGCGGTCTGACATCGTGGTACCAGTTTGGCGAGACAATCCTGAACTACTTTGCCAATCAGGATCATTACAACCTGATCTGCGCACCGCATTACCGCCTGTTCAATGGCCACAAGAAACAGGCCGAAGCGCTGGTCAGGCGCTTTGCCCAATATCCCAATATCCTGATCGATACCGGTAGCTCCCGCAGCATAGACATGACCTACACCATGGCGGCTGACCTTTATCTGGGGGATGTCAGCAGTCAGGTTGCCGAGTTCCTGATCCGGCCCAGACCGTGCATTTTCCTCAATGCCCATCACGCGCACTGGCAGAACAACAAGGACTACCGGTTCTGGACACTGGGGCAGGTGATCGACTCCCCCGATGAACTGGGCAAGGCACTTTCTCTTGCCTTTACCCGTGAGGATGAGTTTGAGGGCAGGCAGCGCGCCTATGTTGCTGAAACATTCGAACATCAGGACAAAAGCCCGACATCTCCGGGGGCTGCGGACGCCATTATGCGTTTTCTGCAAAAAAAGGTCTGAGCCTTTTCCCGCTTCCACGAGTGCGTCTGGCGTGCTTCTCCCTCGCTTATTGGTCTGATCCGTGCAAAAATCGTGCCGATGAAAATCGCGTATATTATAAACTCCGTGGAAAGCGGTGGTGCGGCGCTTCCCGTTCCGGCCATTACAAAGGTCATGCGGGACGCCGGGCATCATGTTGAGGTTTTTGCCCTGACTCGGCGCAACGGTCTGGCTATTGAACCGCTGGAAAACGCCGGGCTTACACTCCATATCCGCCCCGGCTCCCGCAAGGATCACCTTGCAGCCCTGCTCTGGCTGCACAGGCAGATGCGCGCCTATAAACCCGATGTTATCTGGACATCGCTCAGCCGGGCCACGCTGCTGGGGCAACTGGTTGGTCAATGGCAGCACATTCCCGTTGTAAGCTGGCAGCATTCTGCACGTCTCAAACCCCTGAACGCTGCCCTGCTGCGCCGCTTTAAAAACAGAAGCGCCCTGTGGGTCGCCGATTCCTCCTGCGTGGCAGAGCAGACACGCCGCACACTGGGCGTTACCCCGGACAGGCTTGTGGAATGGCCTATCTTCAGGGCGGACCCCAATGTTCCTACCGCCGCACCCTGGCAACCCGGCACACCTGTCCGCATTGGCACGCTGGGCCGACTGCACCCGGTCAAAGGGTATGACACGCTGTGCGCGGCCGTTGCCCTGCTGCAAACCCGTTCTGGTCTTCCCCCTTTTGAAGTGCTGATCGGCGGCGAGGGGGAAGAGCGCCCCCATCTTGAGGCACTGATTGCTCAAGGCAGGCTGCCCATACAGATCCTTGGCCATATTAAAGACCCATCGGTTTTTCTGTCCCGACTGCATCTTTATGTCCAACCTTCCCTGTGGGAAGGGTTCTGCCTGGCCGCGCATGAGGCCATGCTGGCATCCCTGCCGGTTGTTGCTTCCAACGCGGGAGAAATCCCGTCTTCCATTACCCCGCAGATCGGCCGCATCGTGCCACCGCAGGATAGTGCGGCCCTTGCCAGTGCGCTGGAAGACCTGCTCAAACAGCCTCAGCATCTGGCGGATATGGGCCAACATGCGCGCGCGACAGTACTGGCCCGTTTTGGCGCGCAGCAGTTTGACCGGATCGGCCGGGACATTCTGGCCCGTGTTGAGCAGATTGTGGCCCGGAACGGTAAAACCGCAGCAGTCTGATCCTGTCCTGAAGACTGCATTTCGATGCGATAAAATCCTGTCAGTTCCAGTTCTAGTGTCATGCCGTCGAACGTATCCAGCATGCAAGCTGGAGACTCATGAGACGGCAGAACGCAAAGACCGGTTTTTCGCGCGCAGACCGTGTATCTGCGCCTGACTGGCGCACTGACAAACAAGCACCCCATGGATCGGTCTCTCAGAGCTGGCCCCGGAAAATCGGACAGGGTGATAAGCTATCCCCGGGCTGGATAGGGACAGGGACTGATGGGCAAGGTTACGAGGAAACGATATTCGGGTGAGTTCAAGTCGCGGGTTGCTCTTGAGGCGATCCGCAGCGAGCAGACATTATCGGAACTGGCGTCGAAGCACGGTGTGCATCAGACGATGATTGCCCAGTGGAAGCGTCAGGCGATCGAGGGCATGGCGGCGACCTTTTCGGGGAAGGCCGTTGCGGAGCCAGCGACGAGCGCGGCCGAGGTCGAGAAGCTTCACGCGAAGATCGGCCAACTTCTGGTGGAACGGGATTTTTTGCGGGATGCCTCTGTTCGCTTGGGCGTGACCAGAGGCGGCAAATGATCGACCCGCAACGTCCCCGCCTGCCAATCGTCAGGCAATGCACCTTGCTGAGGCTCAACCGATCGGGGGTATATTATCAGCCTGCACCCGAAAACGCGTTCAACCTGATGCTGATGCGGCTGATCGACGAGCAGTTCATGGAAACGCCGTATTATGGCTCCCGGCAGATGGCGCGGCACCTTCGCCGTCTGGGCCATGAGGTAGGCCGCAAACGGATCGGACGGCTGATGGCCCGGATGGGGCTGGTTGCGATTTATCAGAAGCCCAGGACGACGGTGCCCCACCCGGAGCATCGCACATATCCCTATCTCCTGCGGGACCTGACGATCGACCGGCCCAACCAGGTCTGGTGTTCGGATATCACCTACATTCCGATGCGCCGGGGTTTTCTGTATCTGACGGCGATCATGGACTGGACGACGCGCAAGGTTCTGGCCTGGCGCCTGTCCAATACCATGGATGCGGACTTTTGCGTCGAGGCCCTCAAGGAGGCGTTGGCCCGCTACGGGACGCCGGAGATTTTCAACACGGATCAAGGCAGCCAATTCACCACGCCGCGCTTCACCGAAGTGCTGCAGGAGCGGCAGATCCGCATTAGCATGGACGGGCGCGGCCGCTGGATGGACAATGTCTTCATCGAACGGCTCTGGCGGTCATTGAAATATGAATGCGTGTATCTCCACGCTTTCGAGACCGGCTCGGAACTTCGTGCCGGCCTTGCAAAATGGATTGGTCATTATAATTCGCGGCGCCCGCATTCGGCTCTCGCTGGACGCACGCCCGATGAGGCGTATCATGGGTTTGCTCCGACACCGTTGCCGGGGTTAACCCCGGCAACGGTGTCGGTCAGCAACAACGAGAAATTGGCGGCATAGCAACACCGGGCAATAGCTTATTCAACCCGCAAATCTGTCCGAACGAATGGGGCCGCCTCACTCGCTTTATCCCGTTCGGGTGTGGTCCTGCTTATCTCGATCCATGAGTGGGATTTATGTTTTGATGAAATCAAATCATTTTTATTCACCATTAGGCTCAGGCATAAAGCAGACACAGTGTTTGACGGCGGACATGATGAGTATCATCAACCGGGAAATCAGAAATGAAAGCCGGGGATTTTCTGAATCCCATAAATAAAATTCTGGTTTTCATAAGAATAGAAATGCAGGTCCACAATGGTTCAGGATTTTACATTCAATATCCATCGGCTTCGCTTCGATGAAAATTATCACCCATCTGACAGGACGCGCCTTACGACCAATTTTGCCAATCTGGCAAGAGGGGACAGCCGTCAGGAAAACCTGCGGAATGTCATGCGTATGATTGACAATCGTTTCAATGATCTGGCGCGTTGGGACAATCCCATGGGGGATCGCTATTCTGTCGAGCTTGAAATTGTTTCAGTGGAAATGGATCTCGCCTTTGCGGGCAAGAATGACAGCTTTCCCCTGATCGAAGTTCTGTATTCTACAATCGTCGATAAAAACGACAGCAAGCGTATTGAAGGTCTCGCAGGGAACAGTTTTTCCTCTTACGTGCGGGATTATGACTTCAGCGTGTTACTGCCAGACTATAATAAAGATAAGTCCGAATTCTGCGTTCCGCATAATTACGGTGATGTACACGGGAATCTCTTCAAGAGCGTGGTGTACTCCCCGGCCTACAGGAAGAGTTTCAGAAAACTGCCTGTCATATGCCTCAGTGTTTCAACCAACCGGACCTATCATCGGACAGAAAATCAGCATCCTGTTCTGGGCGTTGAATACCAGCAGCATGACTTTTCCCTGACCGATCAGTATTTTGAAAAAATGGGCATGAAGGTTCGTTATTTCATGCCTGCCAACAGTGTTGCACCGCTGGCATTCTATTTTTTTGGCGATCTGCTGTCTGATTACTCCGCTCTTGAGCTTATCAGCACCATCAGCGTGATGGAGTCATTTCAGAAGATCTACCGTCCCGAAATTTACAACGCCAATGCTGCGGCGGCTGACTGTTTTCGGCCCAGTCTGAAGTATCAGGACTATTCAAACACCCGGATTGTCTACGATCGGGTGGAACGTACCCAGTTGGCCACCGCGCAGGGAAAATATACGGAAGAGAATTTTATCAGACCATATCACGATATTCTTGAGCAGTGGTCTGCCAGTTACGTCTCCTGATCCATCAGAACTACAAGGTCGTCTTACATGAATACACTGCTCCCCACCGCAACGGCTGGCAGCCTGCCCAAACCCTCATGGCTCGCACAGCCCGAGACACTCTGGTCGCCCTGGAAATTGCAGGGCGAAGAACTGCTCGAAGGCAAACAGGACGCGCTGCGTCTGACGCTGGATGATCAGGATCGTGCTGGCATTGATATTGTCAGTGATGGAGAACAGACCCGTCAGCATTTTGTCACGACATTTATTGAACATCTCAGTGGTGTTGATTTCGAGAACCGTCAGACGGTAAAAATTCGTAACCGCTACGATGCAAGTGTTCCGTCTGTCATAGGGGCGGTAGCACGCGAAAAGCCGGTTTTTGTCGAAGACGCGAAATTTTTACGCACGCTGACAAAGAAGCCCATCAAGTGGGCGCTCCCCGGCCCCATGACCATGATCGATACCCTCTATGACGCTCACTATAAAAGCCGCGAGAAACTGGCATGGGAATTCGCCAGAATCCTCAATCAGGAAGCAAGAGAACTGGAAGCGGCTGGTGTGGACATCATCCAGTTCGATGAGCCTGCCTTCAATGTTTTTTTTGATGAGGTGAATGACTGGGGCATTGCCACGCTAGAAAAAGCCATTGAGGGACTGAAATGCGAAACCGCAGTTCATATCTGCTATGGTTACGGGATCAAAGCCAATATCGACTGGAAAAATGCTCTTGGGGAAGAGTGGCGTCAGTACGAAGAGATATTCCCCAGATTACAGAAATCCAAAATTGATCTGATCTCGCTGGAATGTCAGAACTCTCGCGTTCCGATGGATCTGATCGAACTCATTCGTGGAAAAAAAGTGATGGTGGGGGCCATTGATGTGGCGACCAGAACCATTGAGACACCAGAGAAAGTCGCGGATACCCTGCGGAAAGCGCTTCAGTTTGTCGATGCCGACAAGCTTTATCCTTGCACGAACTGCGGTATGGCTCCTTTGCCGCGCGATGTGGCGCGTGGCAAGTTGAATGCTCTGGCCGCAGGCGCGGAAATCGTTCGAAAAGAACTTGCGGTCTGACAGGCGTCTGGGCGAGATATCATCAGGAGGGCATGGCACTGTTCCTGCCTTCCATGACGCCAGAATTTTTGTGGGTGTCCGCGGTTCCGCCACACCGGCTTCCAGCCGACCCTGACCCTGTGATTGTCTGAGGGAAAATCCACAAACCAGAAGAAGGACTTCCCCTCTGGTCATGCGGGACGCTCACCCGAACTGGGTGCGCAGCATGAAGGGAGGGGCATCTTCCTGTGTCTGTCCGGTGGTGTCACAATCTGTCGGGGCGTTTTGCCCATCGGTGATTTCAGCCGTTTCTGAACATTGTAACCGGTTATCCGCTGCGTGTTGCTCCGTGGGGCGAGCCCCAAGAATATGGGCAATCGCGTAGGTAAGGTCAGAACGATTCAACGTGGAGATATGAAATTCATTGATACCATAAGCCTGTAAAGTGCGGATTTGCTCCACCGCCACAATGCTGGCGATGATACGACGGAGCTCTGGGTTCTCTACGGTGCCTTCAAAAAGATGGGTCAGCCAGTCTGGCACCGTTACGCCACATAATGCCGAGAAGCGGGCAATCTGCCCGTAGTCCGAGACTGGCATAATGCCGGGAATGATCGGTGCTGTTATTCCGGCCGCCAGACACCGGTCAAAAAAACGCAGGTAGGTCTCAGCATCAAAGAAATACTGGGTTATGGCGCGTGTTGCTCCGGCATCGAGCTTGCGTTTGAGATTATCCAGATCAGCTTGCGGACTCAGGGCGGCAGGATGTGTTTCAGGGTAGGCGGCGACGGAGATTTCAAAATCCGCAATGCGGCGCAGGCCCGCGACAAGATCGCTGGCATAGGCATAACCGCCCGACTGCGGGGGATCATCAGCAGAGCCTGTGGGGGGATCACCACGCAGGGCCACGATATGCCTGACACCAGCAGCCCAGTAGCGACGGGCGAGGTCATCCACATCCCTGCGGGTTGCTCCGGTACAGGTCAGGTGGGCGGCGGGGACAAGGTCAGTCTCCCGCTTCAGACGCAATACGGTGGAGACAGTGCCGGTCCGTGTGGTTCCGCCAGCTCCATAAGTCACCGAGACAAAGCGGGGTGAGAGTGGTGCCAGATACCGGATGCAGCGCCATAACCGCTGCGCCATCATGCGGGTTCCGGGTGGGACAAACTCAAAGGACATGACAGGCATCGGGGTGTCGAACCTGCGCGAGGGCAGGCCATTGATGCATTTTTCAAACTCTCGCCCGTGTTTGAATGCAATATGACGAAGGTCGTAATTGTCGGTTGAAACCATGGAAAACTGTCCGAACGAATTGTTAAGTCCTTAGGATAAAGGTTTGTAAAAATGAACTGAAATGATATATTTCTATCAGTATATGAAATTTGTGCATTTATTGGGCAAGGCATGAATATTCTGGAACGTAGTCATCTGACAATTATTCGGGAAGTCGCACGGGAAGGCTCGTTGACGGCCGCAGGGATGCGTCTGCACCTGACCCAGCCAGCTCTCAGCCATTCCATCCGCAAGATTGAACAGCAGCTTGGTGTCAAGATATGGCGGCGGGAGGGGCGTTCTCTTGTGCTCACGCAGGCAGGAGAATGGCTGTTGTCACTGGCGAACCGGCTGCTTCCGCAGTTTGAGCTGGCGGAAGGCCGCATTGAGCAGTTTGCAAATGGTGGGCGGGGCACACTCCGTATCGGTATGGAGTGTCATCCCTGCTATCAGTGGCTTCTGAAGGTGGTCTCACCCTATCTGGAGAGATGGCCAAAGGTCGATGTGGATGTGAGGCAGAAGTTTCAGTTCGGCGGGATTGGTGCGCTGTTCAGTAATGAAATTGATATTCTGGTGACACCTGATCCGCTTTACAAACCCGGCCTGATATTCACGCCGGTCTTTGATTATGAACTTGTGCTGGCTGTTGGTCCGGAACATCCTTTACGGCATGCAAAATTTGTCCTGCCGGAGCAGCTTGCAGACGAAACATTGATTACCTATCCCGTTCCGTCCGAACGGCTTGATATTTACACGCAGTTTCTGCAACCAGCAGGGATTGCTCCCCGGCAACAGAAGCAGATCGAGACAACGGACATCATGCTGGTGATGGTGGCGCATGAAAGAGGTGTTGCGGCACTTCCACGCTGGCTTGTGGAGGAGTATGCCGCCCGTTTTGAACTTCATCCCGTGAAGCTGGGCAAAAAAGGGATTGCGAAACAGATATTTCTTGGTCATCGGGAAACTGATGACGATATTAAATATCTTGCAGATTTTATAAAATTTGCTTCTGAACCCAGAGAATAAAATGCCTGTTATTGAAGGCGGGCAGGGCGCTACCCAGCCTTGAGGGCGCCATCATCACCACTGGCTGACGGGCGAGCGGGGTCTTTTTTTCTCGCGGAAGGATCAGGGTCGCATGTTCACGAGATTCTGGCGGAAAACACTTCGGTTGTTTACTGAGGTCAATTTTTTACCGCACAGGGCTTTCTGTCTTTCTTAAACCAGGAGCGGTTTAAAGCAGGGTTTGACCTGACGGGGAGCGCCATACTGGCTCGCGGCAACAGCAGTGTCGCCTCCAGCCGCTAAAGACGTGGAGCGGACCTCATGGCCAAGACTGGCTAACCGGCTTCATGGCTGTGCTGTTTATACCCGATCTGCGCGCATTTTGTTTTCTACGGCTGCAATATATTTCTGCGCACCAACGTTGATCCGAAAACGGGCCACACGCTCCCCGGTCAGGCGGGTAATATCCTGTCGGCTACGCAAAGCCTCAACCAGACCTTTGGCCAGAGCCTTCGGGTTGTTGGGCGGCACAACCCTGCCACAAACGCCATCGTCAAAAATATCATGTACGGCTGGTGTGCAATCCGTTGTCACCACATAACGCCCGGCTTCCAGCGCTTCCAGCAGCACCGCACCATATCCTTCCCGGCGGGAAGAAAGGACAAAAATGGCGTTTTTATCCAGATACGGGCGTATGTTCTGCACATACCCGACCAGCCTGACACAGTCCTCCAGTCCATACCGGCGGATAAGCTGTTCCAGAACCGGTCTTTCCTCGCCCTCCCCGCAAATGGTCAGTCTGGCCTGTGGCAGCGTGTGCCGCACCTGTGCAAAAGCCCTGACAAGATCATCAAAGCCCTTCTGTTCAGTCAGGCGGCCTGCGGCGACAACAGACAGTGTTGCAGGCGGGGGCGTGGGAGGAGCACTTGTTTCACCCAATGCGGGCAGGGGTATGACCAGAGTGTCTGTCCTGCGCAGAATGGCATTGCTCTGGCGTGCGCTCAGGCTGTCCATGGCTACCACAAGGTCGCTCCTGTTCAGCAGATAGCGCATACGCATGTTAAACAGCATCTGCTTGAACTGCGAACGACCAGGTTTGTAAATAAGGGAACTGATCTGGGAGACAAGAACAGGCCGTAAAGGTAATGGCAGACGGGCCAGTTCATGCGTGACAGGCCAGTGATAATTACCCGGAATATAGCAAAAATCCACGGGATGTTCGGCAAAATACTGCCGTGCCTTGCGTGCAAGCTGGTACATGCTGCCATAATGACGTGCCAGAGCAGTGGAAGTGCAGACCACCCTGACGTCAGCGGAAAGGAGATGGTGCATTTCCCCCTGAACGGAGGCGCAGAACACCGTTACCGAAAACCCGTTTCTGGCCCAGTAATTTGCAAGTCTGATGGCTATTCTTTCCGAACCACCGAACTTGAAATCGTGAATGATCACACCAATGCTTGACAGTTCCGCACACTCCATGTCTTTATCCATGATATATTTTCAAACTTTTAGAAGATTTCTCCATTTTTCTATAATTTTCTCAGGTGAGAACTGGCTGGAGCGCACTCTGGCTGCCTCGGAAAAACTGACACGCATGGCCCGGTCATCCATCAGATCAAGAACAGCGCTGGCAAACCCCTGCGTATCATCCTGTGTGACAAGCAAACCCGTCTCTCCTGATACAATAATTTCAGAAGGTCCTGTTTCGCAGTCAAAGGCGACAATCGGTATGCCCGCCGCCTGTGCTTCCAGCATGACCATGGGCAGGCCTTCATACCGTGACGTGGAAACCAGAATACCAGTGCGTGCATAAACAGCGCTGACATCATTCTGCGCAGGCATGAAGTCCACCCGCGTAAGGGATTCAGCCCTGCGCCGTAACTGGTCCTGTTCCGGGCCAGAGCCTATGATCTGCAAGGTCCAGCCTGTGGCGCGCCTGTCCTGTATGATTTTTTCCCAGACAGCCAGAAGTCTGTCAAACCCCTTCTGGTGCGTCAGCCGACCAATGGCGACAACAAGGCGTGAATCCGGGTCATAATGCACAGGCGGCAGGGCAGGCACCATATTGGGAATACAGACCAGTCTGGCTTTTGGAGCCAGTTTTTGATGCCATAGGGCTATGTCCCTGCTGGTCAGGGTTACAATATCATCCGCCCAGCGCGATGCTATCCAGCGCCCCCAGCGGCGCTTGCGCTTGCCCATGTCCACGTTGCAGTTAAAATGCTCCCAGACAACGCAGCGAATACCGGCCAGACGGCAGGCGGCAACACCGTACAGGGCATGCGTGCTTTCCACCACGACCAGAACATCCAGCCCCAACGCACCGATCTGTCTGTAACACTGCCAGACCAGACTTGCCCAGTGGCTGAGCATGGGCACATGTCTGGTAAAAAGAGAGACGGTTTGTACTCTGGGGTCCAGCCCATACGCGGCAGGACCTTGTGACCAGAGTTCGATCAGGCATACGCTTGCATGCTCGGCCAGACCATTCATAACAGCACAGGCGGTCCGTTCCGTACCGCCCAGACCATTGATGTGCTGAATGAGAAAGCCTACGCGCATGTCATGCCGCCCTTATACGCCCGAACAGCAAGCACCCGGCACAGGGTTAAGGGAGCATGCAATAATTATAGCTGCATTTTATTATCATTGGTGAGCAGTTTAGACCAATCCCCTTTCTGCACGGAGCAGAAGTTCACCAGAAGGTCACATAGTCAGAACCGGCACGCCGGGAGAATACGCATACGCGTGGCGCTGCATCAGCAGGGCCTATCCGTTCTGTTCTTCAGACCCGGATAACAGCAGGGAAAGGTAATGCTGCCCTCCATGGGCCAGATGGAAGGTGCGTACGGTTTCGGCCAGTTTTTCACATGGCGGGGGGGGCTGGGCCTGCAGGCGTATAATGGCGTTTGCCAAGGCATAGGGCTGCCCCACGGATACGGCCTCCCCGATCCATGGCACCTGCATCAGGTCCTGTAACGCAGGGGTGCAGCGGGTGCTGACAATCTGCCGTCCCGCAGCCAGAGCTTCCACCAGAACCGCTCCATAGCTTTCGGCGTAGGAGGACAGGACAAACATGCGGCACATATCCAGCCACGGTCGGATGGATGAGACATAACCCGCCAGCACCACGTTGTCGTGCAAATCCAGAGTGCTGATCAGATTTTCCAGCCTTGGGCGTTCGGGGCCTTCGCCACAGATGGTCAGGCGTACCGTGGGGCACTGTTTTTTTACAAGGGCAATGGCCTTGATCAGCACATCAAATCCCTTGACCGGCACCAGCCTGCCTGCGGCCAGAATGTTCAGTGCCGCATTGTCTGGTACAGGCACAAGATCATGCTCCTCCCACACAACGGGCAGAGGAATGACCTTGACCTCCCTGCCTTTCAGGACGGTGCGGGTGTCTCTGGCCAGTTCATGGCTGACAGCTACGACATGATCGCTGGCACGCAGCAAAAACCGCATGCGCAAATTATACAGCCACTGCGATAGCGGGGTACGCATCTGCCGGAAAATGGGGGAACTGACCTGAGAGACAAGCGTCGGCCTGATCCGCTCAGGCAGTTGTGCCAGCCGCCGGGTAATGGGCCAATGGCCATTGCCCGGCACATAACACGCCTGCACGGGGTTGGTCCGGAAATGCCGCTTTGCAGCACGGGCTGTTTTTTCGCCCAGATGTTTATCAGGAACAGTTGTCGGGATTGATGCTGAATGCACGATAATTTCCGGGCAAAGCAGATCGCGCATTTCGCCTTCACTGCGCCCGGCAAACACGGTTACCGGAAAGCCAAGGCCTGACCAGTAGTTGGCAAGACCAATGGCGACACGCTCGCTTCCGCCAAGCCTGAAGTCCCTAAGAACAACACCTATTTTAAAAAGCTTCCGGCTTGCAAAACGTTCCATTACCGATATCTTTATTGAGGGAGAGTTCCTAAAATTCCCGCCTTGTCTCCAAAAAATAGGATTTATGAAGGTTTTGTATAGAAACAAGAGAACTCAATTTCATCTATATTCTACACAGGCCAAGCGCAACATTGCCCGATTAAATTAAATTTATTTTTAACATTTCCTGCAAAATACGCATCTTCTTGGATGGATAAAGGTATATTCTTAATATATAAAAAGGAAGTTACCTTTGTGTGGTAAGTTTGTTGTTCGTTTAAATTTTTTTCAAATAAACTATAAATAAAAACATATGTTTTTCAGGTATTTTTATAACGTAATGCTTTCTGTGCGGGCAGGGGGTACTCAGGTCTGAGCCTTGTTTTCCCCATGCCGCCAATTGGTGTAAAAGCCGCAATTCGAGCCTTTGATATGTGAGATCGCATGGACCACAGCCACCATTCTGTTTTTGTTCGTATTCTGGGGAACACAGGAATCCTGATCGGCAGCCGTGTGATCAATGCCGTATGCAGTTTTGTCTATGTCGCTTGGGCAGCCCAGACACTGGGCTTGCAGGATTTTGGCGTCATGCTGCTTGTTATCACTTTTGCCGCCATGGTGTGTGATATCACGCACCTGCAATCGTGGCAGTCTCTTCTGCATTACGGCACCAGCGATTTTGAACAGAAGCGGTTTGACCGATTTTATGATGTGCTCGTCTTCTGCATCCGTGCGGATTTTATCAGCGGGCTGGTCGGTATGGTTGTGGGGCTGGGCGGTGTAGCCCTGCTGGGTGGTTCCTTTATGGGGTGGAGCCCGCAGGTCCAGATTGACGCCGCCTTGTGCATGCTGACCATTTTTTTCATGAATACAGGCTGGTCAACCGGTATGCTGCGTTTGTGCAACCGCTTTAAGCTTGTTCCTGTCTATGAATTTTTAACAACATGTGTGCGCACAGGTGGCACGGGTATCGGCTTTGTCTTCCATTTTGGCATTGGCTACTTCCTGCTTGTCTGGTCCCTGACCCAGTTGACCATGTTTGTGTCCTGTAGCTGTGCCGGGGTGTATCTGGTCAAGAAACAGACCGGTGGCTTTCCGTCCTTCTCCCATATCATTCTGGGCAGAACTGGCATTGCGGGCATATGGTCTTACACGGTCAGGACAAGTGTGAATCAGGTTCTGGAATCCTTTTTCTCACAAGGCGCCACGCTGCTGATTGGCGGCAGGCTGGGGGCGAGCGAGGCCGCAGTGTACAAGGTGGCGCGGCAGATCAGCAACGGACTGGCCAAACCCGCGCAGTTGATGATTCCAACACTCTACCCGGAATTCATCCGCCTGCGGGATGCGCAGGACTGGCAGGGCATACGCACTGTTATCCTCAAGATATTTGGTCTCATCATTGCATTTTCAGCACTTTCGCTTGTGCTGACGGCAACGGTCGGCAACCGTCTGTTTTCTTATATGCTGCATGATGTCTGGCCCGGCCAGCAAACCATACTCCTGCTGCTTGTTGGTGGCTCCCTGCTGGACATCTGCCTGATCCCGCTGGAACCGTTCCTTGTCATGATCGACAGGGTTTCCATTCTCCTGCGGTGGCGTATGATTGTGATGTGCCTTTATTTTCCGCTTCTTTTTGTGTTCATGGCGTTTGGCGGCATCAAGGGCGCATCACTGGAAACCCTTCTGGCTTCACTGATGATGTTTGTGGCCTGTGCGCTTCCCGTCCTGCGCCAGCTCAACGACAAGGTCGCCCGGTCCCGGCCCGCAGGCCAGCTTCCGCCGAGCTAGGCAGAGCATGCTGTCCTTTTCGGGATGGCTCCAGAAACCGACCCGACAAGAAAGGAATACGTCACCATGGGACTGCGAAAAGACATCTGGCGCGTTGGTATTGTAGACAGCCCCCTCTCTGCCATTCTTGAACGTGGCACACTTGAGGGTCTGCCCGTTGTCTGGACCCCTCCCATGCGCAGCTTCTGCTTTCGCGCAGATCCGTTTGGCCTGTGGCGTGATGGCAGGCTGTATGTGTTTGTAGAAGATTACGACCACCGCGTGCGCGTAGGCTCCATAGATGTCTTTATCTATGATGCGGCCTTTAACCTCAAGGAGCAGCGCAAGGCGCTCCAGACACCGTGGCACCTCTCCTATCCCTATGTTTTTGAAGCTGACGGGCAGACATGGATGCTGCCAGAGGCCCACCACTCGGGCAGGCTCACGCTGTATCGGGCCATCAGCTTTCCCGACCAGTGGGAGGAGGCGGCTGTTATTCCTCTTGGTGAGGATATTGCCGTGGATGCAACTCCCTTTTTCCATGACGGGCTGTGGTGGCTGTTTTACACACCCGCCCGCCGCCCGGCAGCCCCGGTGGGCGAACTCCACCTTGCCTATGCTCCAGACCTGCTTGGTCCATGGCAGCGCCACCCCTCCAACCCAGTAAGGCTGGACAACGCCAGTACCCGCCCCGGTGGCACTCCTTGCGTATTGGATGGCAAGGTTATCCTGCCCGTACAGGACTGTACCCATACCTATGGCGGGGCCATTCGCCCTCTTGTTTTTGATGAACTGACCACGCAAAAGGTGAGAACCCATGCCGGTCCGGCCATTCGCAGGCCCGCAGGTTACGCCCCCTATACTGAGGGCATGCATACACTTGCCGCCGCAGGAAACGTGACGCTGATTGATGTTAAATACACCAACCTGTCACCCCACGGGCTGGGGTTGCAGGCATGGCGCGAAGTTAAAAAACTGTTCCACAAGATACCGCCACGGGCCTGAGTGGCCTATACCCCCAGTGGTCTGTCCCGTAGCGGCATAGGTGGCCAATCTGCACGGCGCAGTTTGTCATGCTCATCTATGAGGCCGTGTGCATCAGGCTTGTGAAGAGTACCGGACAGCCATGGCCAGATACTCCCCTCACTCCGATTTTAGGCAGGGACGCCTGATACCCTGATGGGCCATGACCGTATTCCGGCGATATGGCGGTCTGCCTGCTTCAGGGGGCTTGGGGTCAAATGCCTGATTGTTGATGACGTGGGAGCAGGTTCCGGTCGGTAGTCAGGCTTGTCAGGTGTACTGTTTTGTTTCCGGTTTTTTGGAATAAGGAAATACTGTTATATTTTATGGATATTTTTAAAATTATTTTCCCAATACTAAAATAACATATACATATTAATTTTGTTTTTATATCAATAAAATTTTTTCTAACAGATTTTTGAATAAAAAGTTCCTAGCTGTTTAGTCCCGGGATTTGATGGGGTATTATTTTCACGTGAGTGGAAGGAAGCCTTATGGGACAGATACGTCATGGGAGCGCCACGACTACGTAC
>NZ_JACHIE010000001.1 GCF_014207635.1 Acetobacter lovaniensis | reverse complement strand
AACACCACGCCATTGATTGACGTGATGCTGGTTCTGCTGATCATGCTGATCATCACCATCCCGTTGCAGACCCAATCTGTTGCGATTGATCTGCCGCAGGGCAACCCGCCGCCTTCGACGGAGGAGGTTCCGGTTGTGACCCTTGTGGTGGATTTTGATAATACGATTACCTGGAACGGGCAGCCGGTCAGCAGCGAGGACGACCTGCAGGCGCATCTGCGCGAGATTGCCTCCGCCCAGCCCAAGCCGGAATTCCACATCCAGCCCAACCGGCTGGCGGATTACAAGACTGTCGTCCACGTCATGGCCGACGCCCAGAGGCTCGGGGTCACCCAGATGGGTATCGTCGGGCAGGAACAGTTCGTCGATCAGTAAGGGAGCATAAAGCTCCGGGTAAAAACGGGCGTGCCGTATGGCAGGCCCGTTTTTTTTATGTCAGGTGCAGATAGCGCTCTGGGAGACGGCTTGCCAGAAATCATAAAAATAACATCCGGGCAAAAATGTTTGCGGTGTAGGGTGCGCTCAAGGGAACCCGGTTCGCTGTCGGGCGTAAAGTGCGAACAGGGCGGCATTGCATAAAGGGAGCAAAGCATCATGCGCCGGATGGGGGGAGTGCTGGTGGCGGCTACGTTGCTGTGGGGACACGCAGGGTCTGCGCTGGCCTACCAGCGCACTGTTCATTTTCGCACGCAGGGGGAGGAAGCAACTGTTGCTGGCACGGTCGAGGGGGAAGAGGTCGTGCAGTATAAGGTGCCAGCAAAAGTCGGGCAGTTTCTGCTTGTCGGGGGGCATGCAAAAAGCGCGCGCGTCAACTTCTGGGTGCGGGATCCCGGCGGGACGGAAGTTTACAGTAGCAAGGTTCAGGACGCCGCCTATATTGGCAGGCCCGAGCAGGACGGAACGTATGTTGTCGGGGTGTTCCTGCGCAAGGCTGATGCCGCGCGTGGGCAGGCAGCGTTTTTTCGACTGCGGTTTTCCCGCAGGTCTCAGCCAGAGGGATAAGGGCTGGGCGAACTGATGTGCGCAAAAGCATAGGCACATATCTGTCTGGTGCAGGGCAACCGTGCTGCCCGTTGTGATATGGCGGACAAGGTGGTTGGAGTATGTTACAGCGCACGCGGCAGTGCCCGTTGCTTATGCGCGCGGCGTAACGGAAGAAGAGACTCCATGAGAAAGCCCGAAACAATAGCCAAGTCCCTTATCACGCGGTTTAATGTGGCCGTTGCAGTCAAAATGACCATGCTGTTTGGCAGCATCTGGTGCGTTTATGCCTTTTTTGTCTTTTCTCTGGTTCCGGTTATTGTGCCGCAATGGCAGAACACGCTGCTTTACATAAGCAACTGCATTCAACTGGTGGCATTGCCCGCCCTTATGGTGGGGAGTGCCGTGCTAAGTCAGGGGGCGGACCAGCGCGCATCGGAAGATCATGCGGCCTTGCTGGAAATCCTGTCCGATGTGCGTGAAGAACTTGCAGACCTGAAGGATAAGACCGCCGGGATCGCGCGGGATACAACCGAAGCTCTGGAGCGCCCGGCCGTTACCGATGTCTCCATTTCCGACCAGACCATCGTGCTGGGGGATAAATCGGACGGGGGCGAAAACTAAAACCATTTTGTGCGCTATATGCCTGCATGCGTGGTCATGTGCATGACGGGGAGATGTGCGCTGGATAAAGGTCATAAAAGGTACCAGACCTTGCGGCTTGTATGGGCCTGCTATGGGGTGTCTGCCGTGTTTGTGGGGGCTGCGGGGTCTTCTGCCATGGCGGCGGAAACCGCGTTGGCTGGCAAGGCGCAGGTTGTTACGGTGCATGCCAGTCTTGCACACCTGCCCGCGGGCGGGGGGCTGATCCGCCCTCAGTCCGAGCCTCAGGCCCAGAGCGTGGTGAATGCCGAATATATTGCCCGTCAGGCTCCCTCTGCCACGGCGTTTGACCTTGTGGCCCAGTTGCCGGGGGCTACGGTAAGCGGGTCGGACCCGTTCGGCTTTTCCCCCCAGAGCAATATTTCTGTCAGGGGGATGAACGGGGATGCCATAGGGTATGTGCTTGAAGGCATGCCCCTGAATGACATTGCCTACTACACGGGCTACCCAAGCCAGTTTGCCGATAACGAGAATTACGAAACCATAAGCCTGCAACAAGGCGCACCAGACCTGAACAGTCCGGTGCTGAATGCGGCTGGCGGGTTGATGACGCTGCGGTTCAAAACCCCGGCGGACAAAGCCGGTGGGGTGTTTGATACCTCTTATGGTTCGTACAATACCAACCGTCAGTTCCTGCGGCTTGAAAGTGGTGAAATAGGCCATACCGGCCTGCGGGGTTTTGTCTCCTATTCCCACGGAGCAACGGATAACTGGCGTGGTCCGGGGCGGGATGAGCGCCAGCATGTGGACTTCAAGCTACTGAAAACATGGGGGCAGCAGAGTAGTGTTGCCCTGCTTGGGTCATGGAATCAGGCGATAAACAGCTATTACCCCCAGGTTACAAAAGACGCCTGGCAGGTCGATGGCATACACGGGGGCAACAATCTTGCCGCCCATTATAATGCCGACAATGCGGTAGGGGGGACGGATTACTGGCGTCTGGCCCGCCAGCCCGAGCGCACACTTTACATGGCCGCCCCCGTTAACCTTGCTCTGGGCAACGGGCTGGAACTGAAGGTCACACCTTATGCGCAGGGGGCCTACGGTAATGCGCCGGGGGGCATGCAACTGCCGAGCACAGGCCTGTTCAACGGCACGGACGCCGTGCAGCTTGCTCCGGCTCTGGCGAACAGCCCCGATGGGTCCATACCCGTGCGGGCGGATTATACGCAGCGGAGCTACCGCTCAGGTTTTACCACGGCACTGGACTGGAAGCATGGCTCCAATGACCTGACCATAGGCTACTGGTACGATTACGGGGACGATGCGCAAAAGCAGACCTTTGTCATGCTGGATGCCTCGGGGGCGGCCGGGTCCATATGGGGGGGTAACCCCTTGCGCACGGCCGGGGGGCAGGCGTTATGGGGGGCTAACAACCATACCATTGCCCAGACCAACGCTCTTTTTATAGGCGATCGGCTCAGCCTGCTCCATGACCGGCTGTTGCTGAGTGCGGGTTTTAAGGAAGTCATGTTCTCCCGCACCGGTACAAACGCCATGCCGGGCAGCCGGTATAATATTGGCACGAACACGGCGGTACCCTTGCCCCGCCTTGGTGCCAGATTTCAGATAACGCCGCATCATCAGGTCTTTTTTAACGCCACCACCAATTTTCGCACCCCGGCGGAAACAGCGCTGTATGATGTCTATGACCCCACCAGTGGTGCACTGGAGCAAAAAGGCACCGGTAATCTGAAGAATGAATACTCCATTGCAGAGGAACTGGGGTACCGTTACGCGGATGACCTGCTTGTGGGGAGCTTGACCCTGTTTAACTACAATTTCACCAACAGGCAGGTTTCCACTCTTGTCATGCTCAATGGTGCGCCGGTACAATCCACCATTAACGCGGGCGGGCAAACCACACGAGGCGTGGACGTGGAGGTGGGGCTAAGGCCATGGCACCATATAAGCCCTTATTTTTCAGGTGAGTATCTGCACTCCACAATTGACAATGACCTCTCTTCTGGCTCGGATGTTCTGCCAACACGGGGCAAACGTTCGGTGCGCTCCCCCACCTTGCAGGCCGCAGCAGGGCTGACATACGACGATGGGCATTTTTTTGGAGTGATGACGGTCAAATATACCGGGCATCAGTATGCAACCTTTATGAATGACGAGCGCATGCCCTCCCATGTTACGGGCAATCTGGCGCTTGGTTACCGTATGAAGGACGTATCCGTGCTGCATGCGCCGCAGTTGCGCATGAACTTCATCAACATCACCAACCAGCATTATCTGTCTGGTATTGCCGACCCAACCCTTGCCGCGCACGATACTGTGGGGCGGCGGGGGAGTGTGGTGTCTGGCCAGTCGCCTGACTATTACATTGGGGGAGGTTTTGCTGCCCTGTTTACCGCATCCACCGGTTTTTAAGGCATGAGCGTGGGGGAGCAGGCCCAGTTTGGGGTAAATGGCGTGCAGCAGCGGCGCGACTGGCCCTGCCTGACACTGGATGAAAGCCGGTCAGTCCTGCGTTTTTTCCACAATATGCCGTCTGCCCAGAGTGTGGCGTGGCATAGCATGCGCCCTTTTTCAGCTCTGGGGCGTGTGCGGCTGGAGGGGCAGGGGGAATGTCTGCTCAAACGCCACCACGTAACCCTGCGTTCTGTAAAATGGCTGGAGGAGGAACACGCTTTTATAAACCATCTGGCAGGGCAGGGAGCTGCTGTCTGCCCGCCGCTGGTTCTGCCCGATGGTCATACGGCTCTAACGGTTGGGGACTGGACATACGAGGCCTTTTTGCCCGCCCGTGGGGCTGATGTTTATCAGAATGTCATGTCCTGGCAGCCGTATTTTTCGGTCAGGCAGGCTTATGGTGCGGGTGTTGCGCTGGGCAGGCTGCATCTGGCGGCAGCCGGGTTCAAAGCCCCTGCACGTGGGGGGGCAGAGGTGGTGCCTCTGCTCTCGGGGTTGCGGGTTGTGGCCCAGCCAGAGCTGGTGCCTGCCGTGCAGCATTGGGTGGCCCGGCAGCCCCGGTTGCGATCCGCTCTGGCACACCGCAACTGGGTAGGGGACGTGGAGGCCATGCTGTTGCCTTTCCACCAGCGTTTGCAGCCTTTGTTGCCCCATATTGTTCCGGCATGGGGGCATGGGGACTGGCACGGTTCCAACCTGTTCTGGGCCGGGGATGATGTGAGCAGTGTGCTCGACTTCGGCATGGCGGACCGGACCTGCGCATCGTTTGATCTGGCCGTGGCGCTGGAGCGGGCTGTGGTGGACTGGCTGGCCCTGCCAGCCTCCGGTGTTGTTGCATGGGAGCAGGTAGCGGCCCTGCTGGAAGGGTATCAGTCCGTTCGCCCGCTAAGTGCTGGGGAATGTGCACAGGTTGTGGCGTTTCTACCCCTTGTGCATGTGGAGTTTGCCTTGTCCGAAGTCGGCTATTTTGCCGGGCTGGTGCATGATCAGGCTTCGGCCGAGGTCGCCTATACGGATTATCTGCTCGGGCATGGGCGCTGGTTTGCCTGTGGGGAAGGCAAGGAGCTTCTGGCTCGCCTGCCCGCCCTGCTACGCCAGACCGCAAGCCAGCAGGGGGCGGAATGACCACGCTGGAATGGGCTGCCGCCTTGGCCAGCGCCCTTGGGGTCTGGCTGACAGGGCAGCGTATGGTGGTGTGCTGGCCTGTGCTGGTGGTGGCATCGGCCCTGTATGGCGTGGTGTTTGTGCGTGCCGCTTTGTACGCGGATGCTGCCTTGCAGGGCGTGTTTGTTGCGTTGTCCCTTTACGGCTGGGCGCAATGGTTGCGCGGTGCCCGCGCGGAAGGGCAGGTGCGTGTGCTCCGGCCCCCCACAGCCCGGCGGTTATGGGGGCATGTGGGGGGCACGGGCCTTGCTGGTCTGGGTCTTGCACTGGTTTTGCGGCACTGGACGGATGACCCAACCCCCATGGGCGATGCCCTGCTGAGTGCTTACAGTATTCTGGCGCAGTTCTGGGGTGCACGCCGTTACAGGCTAAGCTGGGCGTTATGGGTGGTGGTGGACGTCTTCTACACCGTGCTGTTTGGAGAACGCGGCCTGTGGGTTACGGCAGCCCTGTACGCAGGGTTTGTGGTGCTGGCGTTGCGGGGCTGGCAAAAATGGGGGCAGGCCCAATAAGGCATGCCTTCCCATACTGGCCCGTCCGACCAGCGGGCGTATGGGAAAGGCCAGCCAGACCGCAGGTCAGGAAAAAATAATGGTGCGATGCCCATTGAGCATCACCCTGTGCTCCGTATGCAGTTTGACCGCGCGTGCAAGCACCTGCGATTCCACCCCTCGGCCTGTGGCAATATAATCGTTGGGGGAGAGGTTATGGCTCACCCGTGCGGTTTCCTGCTCGATAATCGGGCCTTCATCCAGATCAGCGGTCACATAATGCGCGGTCGCGCCGATCAGTTTGACGCCGCGTGCATAAGCCTGATGGTAAGGGCGCGCGCCTTTGAAAGATGGCAGGAAGGAATGGTGGATGTTGATGATCCGCCCGCTTAGCTGCGTGCTCAGAGTGTCCGAGAGCACCTGCATATAGCGGGCAAGAACAATCAGGTCCGCCTGTGTGGTGTGTACAAGTTCCAGCAGTCTGGCTTCCTGTTCCGCCTTGTTCTGCGGGGTGACGGGCCAGTAGTAATAGGGAATGCCCGCCTGCTGGGCCGTGGCTTCACTGTCTGGGTGGTTGGAGACAATGGCGACAATCCGGGCCTGCAACCAGCCGACACGGACCTGATACAGCAGGTTGAGCAAAGCGTGGTCAAAGCGGGAGACCATAATAATCATGCGTGGCAGCACGGCTGCATCATGCAGGCGCATGTTCATGCCGAACTGCTCCGCCACGGGGGCCAGACAGGTTTTTATGTCCGCCATGTCATTGGGGCCGGGGGTGAAAAAAGCCAGCCGCATGAACAACTGGCCCGTGCTGCGGTCACTGAACTGGTGGGTTTCGGTAATATCTGCACCCTGCCGTGCCAGCGCCGAAGTCACGCCTGCAACAATGCCAGCCTTGTCCGGGCAGGAAAAAGTAAGAATGAACTGCATAAGGCTCTGTCTGCTCCACGGGCCAGAAAGGAATCGCGCCGTAGTGTGCCAGCCATTCCCATATCTGTGCAATCCGGAGCGTGGGGCTGGAGCGTGGTTTGGGTGTGCCGTGGTGGGTAAGTCAGGCTGTGGATGAATTACAACACTCCGACTCGTTGTTGGAATGAGAGGTCAAGAGGGTTTGGTGTCATAAAAGCTTAAAAAAGCTACAAACCGCAGGAAACAGACATTTTTTATACTCTTTAAGCCCAGAGGCGGGTAAGTTTATCCACAATAGAAGGGGACGGATTACGGGAAAACCTTGTGGATAGTTTTGTGGAAGGCAGGAGCGCGCATATGTTTCATCGTCTTTCTGCATTTGTTCCTTATTTTGCCGGTCTGTGTGCTGGCTGGTGGGGAATGGGTTCGCATTTTATAAAAACCATGCCAGTTAGGCAGCATACAGGACCAGTCCTGTCCGCCTTGGTGTGGGGGATCCCTCACTCTGCCCGTAACCCGCTGGAGCAGATTTTTTTGCTATGCGCCTGACTCTGTACACCGACTATGCGTTACGCACCTTGCTTTATCTGGCCGTACATACGGACAGGCGTGTTTCCATACGCGAGGTGGCCCAGACGTATGGCATTTCCGAAAATCATCTGGTCAAGATCATCCATCATCTGGGGCGCGGCGGGTTTGTGCGCACACAAAGAGGGCGCGGCGGCGGGCTGACTCTGGGCCGTCCTGCCGAAGAAATCTGTGTGGGGGACGTCGTACGGCATACGGAAGAAGATATGGTACTGGTCGGCTGTATGACCCGTAATGGGGATGAGGGAATGCCCTGCCTGCTTGCAAAGGGGTGCAGCCTGCGCGGAGTGCTGGAGCAGGCGCTGGATGCGTTTATGGGGGTTCTGGATAAGTCCACGCTGGCGGATATGCTGCACCCGTATGAGCGGCGCACATTGTTGCAGGCGGCAGAACACCGCCACAGCCCTGACCCTGCTGGCAGGTAAACCGGGCTCCTCCTCATATGCGCCATGCGTTTGTGTGTGGGGCAGGGCGGGTTACGGTGTTGGTGATACCAGCATGCTGGCATAGGCTGTTGAAGGTCTTCTGGCTGGAATGGAAACAGATCAATGTCGCAGAAATTCAGGATTGCACTGGTAACCGGGGCCACCGCCGGGTTTGGGCATGCCATAGCCTTACGCCTTGTGCACGAAGGATACCGGGTTATTGCCACCGGTCGCAGGCAGGAACGGCTGGAGGCTCTGGCAGGGCAGGTTGAGGCTGGCCGTATCCTGCCGCTGCGGCTGGATATGACTGATCTGCCCGCCTTACGGGCCCTGCCACACAGTCTGCCGCAGGAGTGGCAGGCGGTTGATGTGCTGGTCAATAATGCGGGGCTGGCGCTTGGGCTGGAAAAAGCATGGCAGACCAATCCGCAGGATTGGGAGACAATGATTGCAACCAATGTAACCGGGCTTGTGGAAATCACCCGGGCTCTGCTGCCCGGCATGGTTGCGCGCAATAGCGGGCATGTTGTGTCCTTGGGGAGCACGGCCGGGACTTACCCGTATCCCGGCGCCAATGTGTATGGGGCGACCAAGGCTTTTGTGGACCAGTTCATGCGGAACCTGCGCAGCGACCTGCTGGGCAGGCAGGTGCGGGCAACCACCATTGCGCCGGGGCTATGTGGGGGAAGTGAGTTCAGTCAGGTCCGGCTTGGGGATCAGGGCAAGGCCGATGCTGTCTATGCGGGTACAGCCCCGCTGCTGCCGCAGGATATTGCCGAAACCGTGGCCTGGGTGCTTGGCCAGCCCGCCCATGTCAATATCAATCATGTGGAAATGATGCCAACCTGTCAGGCTTCCGCCGGTCTGGCGGTGGACCGGAGCATGCTGGGTTCATAAGCGCTGGGTGCCGCCTTGCCACACCAGACAGGAGTGCAGGCTCATATTGTGGCCGTGGACCCATCTGGTGCAGCAGGGCTAAGTCGCTCCCTGCATAACGGATCAGTACGTTCCGAGAAGCAGGGAGTGAAGCAGCAAAGCCAGGTTATTCGGGTACTTTACAGGCGATACACAGCTTGTTGCCATCCGGGTCGCGCAGATAGGCGAGGTAAAGCGGGCCAACGGGGGTCTGGCGCACGCCGGGCGGGTTTTCAATGGCCTGACCACCGTTTTCCACACCGGCCTTGTGCCATGCGTCCGCCATGGCTGGAGTATCTGCCTTTAAGCCGATGGTGCCGCCATTCGCTGCGGTGGCGGGTTTACCATCCAGCGGCGGGGTTACAATAAACCGGTCACCATGCTTGCCATAGGTAATGCGGCCTCTGGTGTCGATTTCTGCTGGAGGAATGTTCAGGACAGCAAAAACGGCATCGTAGAATTTTTTCGAGCGGGCAATATCATTAGTGCCCACCATGATGTGCGTGAACATGGTCTGTCTGTTCTCCAGTGGTTGGAACACAGGGAGGATGGCCCGCCCTGCTCCACACGGCAAGTCCTGCTCAGCTTATGTCCGCAATGCGTGCAAACCGTTGCTGCCGCCGGATGAACAGTTTTTCCGAAACGCGGAACGCTACGCTCTGCAACCAGCTATGGGGGGGCAGACCAATGATCTTGAACACCATGGTCGTGACACGGCGCAGGTGCTGGGGGCGGTAGTTGCGCATGGCCCGCACCATATAGGCCGCAATGCAGCGCGTATGGTCGTAGGGTTGGTCCGCCGGTACGTTGGTTGTGTAGTAGGCGGAGGCCAGTTCGTCGTCCTCGGTTTCCGTCACGCGGCCCAGCGCGATGCGGATACGCTGCCAGAGGCCAATATTCTCGCGGTGCAGGTAGCGGTGCATGTGGTCATAAAACAGTTTGAAATGCCGGAACTCATCAGCCGCAATCTGCTTGCACAGTGCCTTGAGCACAGGCTCTTCCGTGGTGTCGGCCAGCGCGGAATAAAAAGAGGACGTGCCGGTTTCCACCATGCACCGGGCGATCAGTTCCCCCGTGCGGGAGCCGCGTACGGAGTGGTCAACATCCAGCGGAATCCTGTAAAAATCGCGGTAACGCTGGAATGCGGCCTGATAGTCCCACTCCGGGTCGGCCAGCATGGCCCAGCGGCCCAGCGCATCACCATGCTGGATTTCTTCTTCCGCCCAGTGGTTGGCCGCCGTGCAGAAATCCGGGTCATTGTGGAAGACGTTGTTGAGGTACTGTGCGTAGTCCACACTGTTGCGCTCCACAACAGCGGCCGCCTTGATGGCGGGGATCAGTTCCGGGTCAACCTTGGAGGGATCAAACCGATCCCATGGCAGTTGATCAATCTGCCAGTGCTTCATGTACCGGACCTCCTGTTGCGCCATATCCCTGCCAGCCCTGCATGGTTCGCCCTGTTGGCACAGGGGAGGGAACAGAGGCGGCAGGCAGGTTTTTTAAACCATATGGTGCGTTGGCAAAGTAACGCGTGACAACAAAATACATCTGTACCCAAAACGCCGTATCTCCTGCCCGGGTTTGCCCCGTGCGCAGGGTTTGGCGGCATAAGGGTCTCTGTTATGGCACGGGTTGCTCATGGACTGGAACAGGGAAAAATATGGCACGGCAAATATGACCTGCTGCGCTGGGTGACGTCAGGGGGGAATGATGCCGCCTGCTCTTTGTGCACTATCCGCGTTTTCAGGAAGCATTCAGGCGTTTTCGTGGCTGGTTGAGGGGAGTGTGTCTTCAAGCGGGGGGAGTGCGCGCGGGCGGCGCTTGTCATCCAGTGCGACAAAAATGAACTCCCCTTCCGTCACCTTGGACGTAATATGGGTGTGGCGCGCCCTGCGCCATGTTTCCACATGAATGGTCAGTGACGTGCGACCCGTGCGGATGATTTTGGTGTAGATGCTCACCTCATCCCCCACCACAACGGGTTCAAGAAAAACAAGGCTGTTGATCGCAACGGTCACGCACCGCCCATTGGCCCGGAAGGCAGCGGTTGTGCCAGCGGCAAGATCCATCTGCGAGACAATCCATCCGCCAAACACGTCTCCTGCGGGGTTGGTGTCTGTTGGCATGGCCACAACGCGGATCGTGGGTACACCCGGCGGCAGATTGGAACTGGGTGAAGGTGGCATCGCAAGTATGTCCTTAAACTCTTTATGGGTCGTCTGGAGTGGCAGAGGTCAGTTTACACGATAAGCAGAATTGCGGCGAGGATACCCCTCAGTTTTGTGTGATCTGCATGTCATCCCTACGCGGTAGCCGTGCATGGTCCGCTCGGGACCCGCACGGGGCCGCAGGCCTAGTTGCGGATAAGGATGTAATTCACTGTGACGTCGAAGTTGATATGCTGATCCTTCATGTCCGGTGGCACAGGAGGGAGCTGCGCGCCTTCGAACATGCCAACGGTTGCTGCGTCCAGTGCCGGGGTTGAAGACCCGCTCATAAAGACTTTGAACACATGGCCCGAACGGTCGAGAATAACATGGACAGAGGTGCTGCCCTCTTCCCCCCGCTCAGCGGCTTCGGGCGGGTAGAACAGGTGGCGCTGGATCCATGCGTCAATTTCCGCAGCGTAGTCGCTACTTACGCCATGTACGCTTGTGCGTGAGGCGTAGTGGGCATTCAGTTGCCCGTTTTCCACCATTGGTCCAATGGACAGGTCCAGCGGGGCGCTTGACCCGCCCGGGCGGCCCCGGTTGGAGCGGCGGGGGGCTGGTGCCTCGTTAAATGAATAATCCATCGGGTGCTGGAGCAGGGACTGCAGGTTCTTTGGGAACTGCCGGGATTGGGTGTGCGGGCGCGGTACTGCGTGGCTGCTCGGCTTTGCCGTGGATTTGTGCGGAGTTGGCCGCGCTTTCCGGGGTGTGGTCTGGGGTTTTGGCAACCCGTCATCCGACTGCGGAAGGGGGGGCACCTCCGGTGTCGCCTCACTGGCTTCGGGCGGGGCTTTCTGGGTGTCGGGCTGCTGTTCTGCCGGAGGGGGAGGGGCCGCCTGCGGGGCTGCATTGCCGCTACCAGCTTCGGGCGAACGGGGGCCAACCATACCGCTGGAGGTCGTGGGCTGGGAAAAAACCATTTCCACCGGGGACGACTGGCTGGCCTGGGGAGAGCCTGTCTGTCCGTGGTGCGTTGCCTGATAAAGGAGTGCCGCCAGAAGCAGAAAATGCGCAAGGGCCGAGGCCGTAAACACCGGCCCCAATGTGGGGTCGGCGTATATGTCCTTGCGGATCAGGGGTGTGGAGGAGCCGCGTACCGGGCTGCCCGGTGGCTTGGGCACGGGCATGAACGGGAACAGCCGCGACCGTTGCCCTGCACCGCCTTCCACTTCAGCCGGTGGGGGGGCGGAAAGGGGGCGTGCGGGTTGCAGGCGGGGTTCCTGCCTGTTGGGTAGGGCGGCATTCGGGCGTGTGGAAGAGCGACGCGTATCGACCATGGACTGCCCGAGTTCTCCCTTGCCCCGCATGAGTATGGTGTGCGTGGGTATAGCCCACTTGCCCGCTATTTTGCCATTGCTCAAGCCCCGGTGCTACAGAGAACTTTGCTCCGGGGTGTGTGCAGGTAACGGGCAGGGTAGAGGACCACTCCAGAAATGGTCCGGTGTTGCAAGGCAGCCTGCGCTGCCACCATAGGTGATTTTACCAGATTTTAACGCGTTGTTGCATCGGCAGGTATAGCTTGTCGCCGGGCTGTACGTTCCATGCGTCGTACCATGCGTCAATATTGTGCATGGGCAGGTTTACGCGCGCTTCGGGCGGGGAGTGCGGGTCCGTGACAACAAGCCTGCGGATGGTTTCCTCCCGCAGTTTTTCGCGCCAGACCTGCGCCCAGCCCAGAAATACGCGCTGCTCACCGCTCAGCCCGTCCACCACCGGGGCGGGCTTGCCGTTGAGCGATGCGTGGTAGGCATCAAGTGCCAGGGTCAGCCCGCCCAGATCGGCAATGTTTTCGCCCATGGTCAGCTTGCCGTTCACATGCACACCCGGCAGCACTTCAAACGCGTCATACTGTGCACCCAGACGGTCAGCCAGCTTCTGGAAGCGTTCGGCATCGTCCTTTGTCCACCAGTCGCGCAGGCGTCCGTGTTCATCAAACTGACGGCCTTCATCATCGAATGAGTGGGTCATTTCATGGCCGATCACGCCGCCAATGGCGCCGTAGTTTACAGCCGGATCAGCCTTGATGTTGAAGAACGGCGGCTGAAGAATGGCGGCGGGGAAAACCACCTGATCAAACAGCGGGTTGTTGTAGGCATTAACCGTTTGCGGGGTCATGTCCCATTCGTTGCGGTCCACCGGCTTGTCCAGACGGTCCAGCCAGTAGCGCCATTCAAAGGCCACACCGTTGCGCGCATTGCCGTACACATCACCTTTTTTAACCGCAAGGCCCGTGTAGTCGCGCCAGTGGTTGGGGTAGCCGACCTGAATTTCAAAGTTTTCCAGCTTGCGGAGTGCGGCTTCCTTGGTGGCAGCACTCATCCAGCTATTGTTCTGCAACCGGACCCTGAAGGCATTTTTCAGGTCGGTGGTCAATTTTTGCATGGCCACACGGTTTTCGGGGGGGAAGTAGCGCTGCACGTAAACCTTGCCCAGCGCCATGCCCATGGCGGCACTGGTGGCCTGTACGCCCCGCTTCCACCGGGCGGTCAGGGTTGGCTGGCCAGTCAGGGCTTTGGTAAAGACAAACCGGGCCTGTTCAAAGCTGTCCGGCAGGTACGTTGTGGCGTTTTCGACCAGATGGAAGGCAAGCCACGCCCGCAGGGTGTCCATGTCCGTTGCGGCCAGCACCCGGGCCTCGCCTGTAATGGCGGAGGGTTCTCCAACAATCAGGCTCCGCTTGTCCATGTCCTGTGCGGGCAGGCCGGAAGCACTGAGCCATGCGACCCAGTCAAACCCCGGTGCCTTGGTCCCCAGTTCGGCCAGTGTCATGGGGTTATAGGTTTTCTGCGGGTCACGCAGGTCCGCGCGGGGCCAGTGTGCTTCGGCCAGTTTGCTCTCAAAAATCACAATGGCGGCCGCGGCCTTGCCGGGTTCGGGCCAGCCTGCGAGCGTGAGCGCTTTTTCGATATAGCTCTGGTAAGCCACTTTTTTGGCGGCAAATGCGGGTTTGAGGTAATAGTCCCTGTCCGGCAGGCCCAGCCCGGCCTGATCAAGCGTGAGCGCATAGCGCGTGGGGTCCTTGGCGTCGGGGTTGATCCCCAGCGAGAAGGGACCAAACTGGAACGACCCTACTGCCGTACCGCTGAGGGCCGCAAACCCTGCCATGTCCTTTATGGCCCGGATGGCATCCATATCCTGCGTCAGTGGCTGTGTGCCCAGACGTTCCACTTCCGCCACATCCATGTAGGAGGCGTAGAAGGTGCCCAGTTTTTCTTCCGTGGTGCGGGGGGTGGCTACCGGGTGGGCGGACAGGTCATCCAGAATGCTCTGGACCCGTGTGCGGGAAAGCTCGGCCAGAGCATTGAACGGGCCATAGCTGGTCATGTCCGCAGGGATTTTAAGGTGCTCCAGATACGTGCCGTTGGCGTAGCGGAAAAAATTGTTCCCCGGAACAGTCGCAAGGTCCCGCCCGGCAAGGTCTACGCCCCATGCGCCAAAGCTGGCCTGTGCCGTTTGTGGTGTGCTCTGCGGCGCGGCATGGGCCTGCCCGGCCAGACTACCTGCTCCCATAACGGCGGAAAGCAGAAGGGCATGGCGGAAAATGGCGCGCAAGGACAGGTCTGGCACAGGGGAACTCCGGTTCTTTATTATAGTTGCTGACACTACGGATTGCTGGCCGTGTTTCTTATGCAAAACACAAGACAAGTGCCTACCTTAGCCAGCTTGTTCCAGCCTGCCTACCCTCTTGTGGGGGGAGGGTTTCTTAAAAAAAACCTTATACGCGGATGCAGGTCTTTTTGATCGGGATATGCATGAATGTGCGGTTGAACGGTTGAAAATGAGATGGATTTGGGCGAACAACCTTGCATAAGAGAGCGTGTTGCCGTCATGAGAAAGCCAGCTTTGCCGGGGGAGCATGGCTTGCGTGGCAACGTGGTGGCACATGGGTGGGAAAGGAGCGGATTATTTTCGGGCAGCAAGCATATGGTCTTTTTCTGAGTATGCCGCGCCGCGCGTACTGGCAGCGTATGCTGTGCTGCGTCAGCCTGATCCCGCTCAGCCTGTTTGCGGTCCCTGCGGCACAGGCGCAGGATACGCCCGGCCCTGTCGGCAAACCGGCTGCATTGCCCAAACTTCCTATCGTACCTGATAAGCTAGGGCAGGCAAAACCCGCCCATGTGGCCGCTCGTGGCGTAACCCATGTGGATGTGGGGGCGCACCGGTCCGATTTTGCTTTTCCCGCAGCCCAGCACGAGCCTGATGCCACAACGCATCTGAGCGCGGAAATGCTGCGCAACAGGGACGTTACCACCCTCCGCGGGCTGGAGAGCGTGGCTCCAAACCTGACCATGCAGAGTATCAACGGCACAGCCTCGACCAATTTTTACCTGCGTGGTGCCGGGTTTAATGACTTTACGCAGAACAACATGCCCCCCGTTCTGACGTATATGGACGATGTGGCCTATGCGTACCCCGCCATGAGCAACGGGCTGCTGTTTGATATGGCCGATGCGGCCGTGGACCCGGGTCCGGTGGGCACAAAACATGGCCAGTCCACCACAGGGGGGGAGGTGCGCCTGCGCACCAATGACCCGACGACCACATGGCATTACGGCGGAATGGAGGACATAGCCTCCTACGCGCGGAGCCGGAGCGAGGCTTATGTGTCCGGCCCGCTGGCCAAAGGCTGGAGTTTTCGGCTGGCAGGGCAGACGCGTCAGGGTGGGGGGTGGCAGTACAACCCGACCAATGGCGCACATCTGGGGGATGCGGACCTCTGGGCCTTGCGGGGCAAACTGCGCTGGCAGCCCAATGAGCGCACGACCATCCAGCTCGGTGGTCATTTTGTGCAGGATAACAGTCAGGTGGTCACGGCGGTTCCTGTTGACAGGCTTATCGGGTCACAGCCCTTGCCGGATTTTGGGCTGGGACGGCGGGCGGAATGGTCCATGCGGCCAGAGTTTGCAAATCTTGTGGGGCGTGGTGCGGGCCTCAAGCCCAGCGAGCATAACCAGTACTGGGGGGCTGACCTGCGGCTGATCCATGATTTTGGTCCTGCTACCTTCACGGCCATCAGTGCGTTCGAAACCGAGCGGCAGGGCGAATATACGGATCAGGATGGCACGGCTCTCTCTCAGGCAGATACGTACCGCACCATAGATGCCAACGTGTTCACGCAGGAAGCCCGGCTGAACGGGGTTGCCCTGCATGGCCGCCTGAACTGGGTTGTGGGGGCATATTATCAGCGCAGCCGCATGAACCAGCAGTTTTTCTTTGACTATACGGATTACTCCGCACGCCAGTACATGATGGCTACGACCTTTGGCCTGAATCAGGAAAGTGTTTCAGAATTCGGGAATGTCAGCTACCGCCTGCCGCATAATGTGACCATCTGGGCCGGGCTTTTGCATGAGCTGGATGACCGGGGCCTTACCAGCCTGAAGTCTCAGATATTCGGCGGAGCGACCCGGAATTTTGACCCCGAGAACACCGCCGCCAACCAGTTTGCCGGGCAGGTTGGGGTTTCGTGGCAGTTTGTACCGCAGGCTTTGCTGTATTACAAAATGAGCAAGGGCTTTAAACCCGGCGGGTTTAGCGCCAACAATACGCAGGTGCAGGCCCAGTTGGACCCGTTTGGGCCGGAAACGGTTCTCACCTACGAACTCGGCCTTAAATCGGACCCCATACCGGGGCGTCTGCGCCTGAATGGTGCAGCGTTTTACAACGACTTTCATAACCAGCAGGTTATTGGCACCGTGCTGATCCCCAATTTTGGCCCGTTGAGCGAAATTACCAACGCCCCCAAATCCGAAAGCTGGGGGTTTGAGGCAACACTGGAAGCCCACCCGTTTGGCCATCTGTTCTTAATGCAGAACCTTGGCTGGCAGCGCGGGGATTTTCAGGATTTTCCAAATGTGGACCGGCCAGCCACCAATGCTTACCACGCAAGCCATCCGCAGCAGTGGAAGGCTATTGAACGTAATTTCAGCGGTGTGGATAACGGCTCCCCCAAACTGACCCTGAACGGGGATGCCACATGGCGGCAGCCCCTGCCCCGGAACTACAGGCTGGATTTTGGGCCAGACTGGCAATACAGGGGCAGCCAGGCCATTACCGTGGGGGGAACCGGGTTTTACCGCCTGCCACCGTATTTTTTGCTGGGGGCCCATGCAATCCTGCATTCTCCCTCCCAGTTGTGGGACATAACGGTTTATGCCCGCAATATTCTGGACCGCCGCTATGCGGAGAGCGGGGGCATGGCCACCACAACCTATTTTTATATCCCTGGCGAGCCGCGTTTTATTGGTGGCCGCATTGCCTGCCATTTTTAACGGCTGCAAAAGCCATGGCCTGCAATCTGGCCCATTGAGGGCAAACAGGGCATGATGGCGGCATGACAAAACAGGCCGTTCAGACACAATCCTTCCTGCTCCGGCTGGGCGAGCAGACCGTGCATGTCCGCCAGATGGGGGAGGGGCCGGGCCTGCCGCTGCTGCTGGTGCATGGCTTTGGTGGCAGTGCAACCAACTGGCAGCTCACCCAGCAGGTGCAGGCGGCCCACAGGCGGGTTATTGCGTTTGACCTGCCCGGGCATGGCCAGTCCAGTGCTCTGGTTCAAGCCCCCACACTGGCGCGTCTGGCGCAGGTTACAGCCCTGACGCTGGACGGGTTGGGGGTGAGCAAAGCTCATGTTCTGGGGCACTCGCTGGGCGGTGGTATTGCTCTGTCCTTGCTGGAGAGTGTTCCCGCACGGGTTGCCAGCCTGTCCCTGCTGGCCCCGGCAGGGTTGGGGCGCACGGTCAACATGGCGTTCATGACCCGCTTTGTGGAGGCCAGCACTGCGGCGGATATGGCGCAGGCCATGGCCATGGCTGTGTATGATCCCAAGCTGATCGGGCGCAAGGTTGCGGAATTTTTGGTGGAGGCCCGCGCAGTGCCGGGGGCACGGGCTGCGTTGCGCGCTATTGCGCAGACCTGCTTCCCCCATGGTGAGCAGGCCAATAACCTGCGCCCGCTGCTCAATAATCCGCCATGCCCCGTGCAGATTATCTGGGGGGAGGCAGATCAGGTATTGCCCGCCACGCAGGCACAGGGGATCCCTGTGCAGGATAACTGCCATTTTCTGGCCCGTACCGGCCACCTGCCCCATATAGAGCAGGCGGCTACGGTTAATGCACTGGTAAGGGATTTTTTATATGCGTGTGAAAAACCCTGATATTATCAGAGTTTTTCCCCCGCATGTCATGGCCCTTTCCCGTTAAAAAAATGGGGGAAGGGGATGTGTCTAGTCCATGCGTACGGAGGGGCGCACAAAACCGTCCAGCCAGTCCGTAAAGCAGGCAATGGCACCACGGAAGGGGCCATGCAGTTCAAACTGATGCTGCCGGTAAAGGGCCATATGCCCAAGGCGTGCGCTCAGGCCATTTAAAAACCCGCCGCCAAAAGTCTTGCCATCGGCAAATGCGCCCCAGCCGTTATAGTCTCCAAGGGCAACAATGGCTCCCCGGTTACGGAAGTGGAAGTCCGGCACAGGCTTTTTGTTAAAGATGTAGCCCGGCAGGTGGCGGGCCAGATGGTGGGCCTGCTGGCGGGCCACCTGTGCCGTGGGGGCCACTGGCGCATCCTTGATAAAGGAGCAGTCACCCATGGCAAACACATGCTCGTCCACCGTGCTTTGCAGGTTGGCCTGCACGGTAAGCTGCCCGCCACGCTGGTAATCCAGCCCGTCCATATCCCGCGTGACATCCGGCGCTTTAACGCCTGCGGCCCAGACGCGGAACTGCGCGTTAACACGGCTGCCATCCTTAAGAATGAACCCGTTTTCGTCCGCGCCGCTGACCATGGTGTTGGTGCGTACGGCAATGTTCAGGGCTTCAAGCTGCTTCTGGGCCGCGTCCGAGACATTCTGCGGAAAGGCGGGTAGAATGCGCGGCCCGGCTTCCAGCAGGGTTACGCGCATTTCCGGCGTGACCGGGGTAAAGTTGTACAATGCGCCAATGTCGAGCGCCTTGTGCAGCTCCGCAGCCAGCTGCACGCCGGTTGCTCCACCGCCCACAATGGCAATATCGACCGGCGTGCCACGACCATAGGCCTGAATAATGGCATGGCGGAAGCGTTCGTTAAAATGATTGGCCTCAACCACGTTGTCGAGGAACATGCAGTGTTCCACCACACCGGGGGTGCCAAAGTCATTGGCGCGGCTGCCAATGGCGAACACCACGGCATCGTAATCCAGATGCCGTTCTTCAAGCAGAAGCTGGTTGTTTTCTTCCATCAGCGGGGCAAGGGTGATGCGCCTGTTGGCCCGGTCCAGATGCGCAATCTCGCCATAACAGAAGCGGAAGCCGTGAGCCGCTGCGTGGGAGACAAATGTAATCCGGTCGTTTTCGTTCCGGGCGGTTCCCGCGGCAAAGCAGTGGAGCATGGGTTTCCACACATGGCTGAAGCCTTTGTCCACCAGCGTGATTTCCAGCCTGCCGGAGCGGCCGAGCGTGTTGCCCAGGCGGGTCGCCAGGGCCAGACCGGCAACGCCTCCACCAATAATCACGAGCCGGAACCTGTTTGTCATATCATTCCTGTCCTCTGCCTCCCCCTTTTGGCCTGAGGGGGAGGCTGTTTTGCGGTATGTTGTCTGTCTATGCCACGGCACAGCGTGGCTGGCTGGCTGGCGGGCGGGCAGTGGCAGAGGAGTGGTTTTGCCCGGTTCAGGTTGCGCTGGACAGGTCCAGCAGCCCGATCACCCCATCTTCGGTGCCAAAGCCCAGTGTGCAGCCATCCGGGCTGTAAGCCAGCGCGGTAACAGCGCCAGCCTGCCCCAAGGATACAGGAAGTACGCGCTGGGTCGTGGGCTCTATCATCACAACCGTGCCATTGGCAAAGCCCGCAGCCACAACTTCCTGCGATGGGTGGAAGGCAACGCGGGTGCACAATGCGCCCCCTGCGCCTGGGAGTTCTGCCGGGGGTTTGCCCATGGGGCCGCCGCCAAAGAACGGCCACATCACCACAACGTCCGCACCACTGGTGGCCAGCCATTTGCCATTGCTGGAAAAAGACATGGAGCGTACCTTGCTCGGGTAGCCACTCATGCGGATATTGTGCCCGTCTGCCAGCCGCCAGCCGTGCAGGTCGTTTTCCTGCATGGCGGTTACCACCGCATCCCCATTCGGGTGCATGGCAATGCCCAGATGGCTGCCTTTCCATTCCAGCAGCCGGGCACTGCCATCCTTGGACTGGGTGAACCACAGCGACACACCATTATAGTGCGATGCGGCAAGGCGCTTGCCCTTGGGGTCAAACGCAATACCGCCAACGGTGGTGGGGTGTTCAAACGTGCGGATAATTGTGCGGCCCGTGGCGTCGCGCAGTTCCACATTCTTGCCCGATGCCGCAGCGATCAGGGTGCTTTTGTCGCTGACAAATGTGGTAATGTGCTCTACCCAGCGGCGGGTTTTGGCCAGTTCTTCAATTTCGCCCGCAGGGTCAAGGCGGCACAGGCGGCCATCATCCCCGCCGGTTAAAAAACTGTCTGCCAGTGTATCGGGGGAGAGGGCCAGTACTGGCCCGTCATGCACCGCGTAGGTTGCCCACGCATTGGGGGCAGTCAGGTCATGCCGGTGGGCGACCACCACGTCCCCTTCACCCGTGGTAAAGGCGAACCGGCTGGAATCGCGCGAGGCAACGCAGCTCGTAATTTCTCCCTCGACCTGCCGGAAGGCGCCGCGCTTTTCAATCAGCCCGCGCAGAAGGGTTTCCTGAGTCGCGCTCATGCTGCAATGCAGCTTTCAAGCCCACGGCGGAGCTGTGGCCTGTTCAGATTGCGGCCAATAAAGACCAGACGGCTCTCCCGGGTTTCACCATCCTTCCATGGGCCAATGGCGTTGCCATCGGCCATCATGTGCACGGCCTGAAACGCAAAGCGTTCGGGCTGGCCTGCAAAGTCCAGAATCCCCTTGGTGCGCAGCATGTCTGCCCCTTTTTCCTGCAACAGGGCGCTGATCCATGCCTGAAAACGCCCCGCATCCAGCGGCTGCCTGACCTGAAGGGACACGCTGGAAATGTCTTCCTCATGGTGGTGTTCGGGATGTTCAAGAAAATCAGGGGTGTTTTCCAGCACACGGGCCAGATCAAACCCGCCACGGTCCAGCACATCGGTCAGGCGCACATTGCCCTTTTGGGCATGGTGGATGGGGGCCGAAGCATTGATCTTGCGAATGGCGGCCTCAATCTGGGCAATCTGGCCTGCATCCACCAGATCGGTCTTGTTGAGGATAATCACATCGGCAAAGGCCACCTGCTCGCGCGCTTCGGAGCTTTCGGCCAGTGTGCTCAGGAAGTTAAAGGCATCCACAACCGTAACGACCGCGTCCAGTTTTGCTTTTTCGCGCACGTCTTCGTCGGCAAAAAAAGTCTGGGCCACGGGGGCGGGGGCGGCAAGGCCGGTGGTTTCCACAATAATGCCGTCAAACTTGCCGCGGCGCTTCATCAACCCGTTCAGAATACGGATCAGATCGCCCCGTACGGTGCAGCAGATGCAGCCGTTGTTCATTTCGAACACTTCTTCGTCCGCGTCCACAACCAGATCGTTGTCCACGCCCAGTTCGCCAAATTCGTTAATGACCACGGCGTATTTGCGCCCGTGTTCGGCGGTCAGGATATGGTTGAGCAAGGTGGTTTTGCCCGCGCCCAGAAAGCCGGTCAGCACCGTAACGGGCACACGGGTATCGGGCGTGCTTGTGGCAGCATTTTCCGGCGCGAGGGATGCGTCAGACATAGGGTAAGCCTCCAATTCAACAATCGTGCTTTTCATATAGGACGCCAGATTATGAGAAACCAGAGAGGCATGGCTCCGCCGCGCCATAACCGGAGCTTCCGTGGCGTGTAAAAAGCCTAGTTTTCGTGTGTGTCCGTGGTGTTTGTAAGGGACTGGGGTTTTTGTTTGGGGGCGGTGGAACGCAGGAACCGCACGGCCAGCGCGCCATAAAGGGCATGGCTGCACAATGCGCGTGAAATCCCAAAGGCCAGAAAGGCACTGGCCATAAGTGCCAGCGTGATCTGCTGGTTATCGCACATTTCCATCACAATAACGGTTGCGGTCAGGGGGGACTGGGTGACCGCGGCAAAGTAGGCCACCGTGCCCAGCAGCACCACGGCACCGGGCGTGGTGTGGGGCAGAAAATGCGCGATCCACCCACCCATGCCCGCCCCGACAGAGAGCGAAGGCGCGAACAGCCCACCGGGGATACCCGAGCAGTAGGAAATAAGGGTGGCCAGCAGCTTGAACAGAAAGAACGAGGCCGGGTACTGGTCGGAGCCCATAATAATGTCACGTGCCTGCATGTAGCCCGTGCCATAGGTCATGCCGCCGCAAAGCAGGCCGATTATGGCCAGCGCCAGCCCGCACAACGCGGCGAACAGAACAGGGCGCAGGCTGATAAACCGCCCGAATGCCCCCGGAATCCCGCGGGAAATGCGGACCAGAAGGGCCGAGAACATGCCCCCGCACAGCCCCCCCATAACCCCGCAGACCACCACGGCCAGCCAGCTTGTTCCAACCGGCACGGCGGAATAGGTGTGGCCGAAATAGGTGTAGTTCCCCACAAGGGCAATGGCGGTCACGCCGGAAATAATCACGCAGGTCAGCATGGTGCCGCTGGTGCGCTGCTCAAAGGAGTGGGCCAGTTCTTCTATGCCAAACACAATACCAGCAAGTGGGGTGTTAAAGGCGGCCGCGACCCCGGCAGCCCCGCCAGCCTTGATCAGGGCGCGCTGCTTGGTCACATCGGTCAGGCCCGCAAGGCGGCCCACCGTGTGCATGATGGACGCCCCCACCTGCACGGTTGGCCCTTCGCGCCCGATGGAGGCGCCACAGAGCAGGCCAAGGCAGGTCAGGCAGATTTTGGCCAGTGCAATCCGCAGGGCCAGAACCTTGTCCACAATGGTCATGTCCTGCAGGTGCATGCAGGCAATGGCCTGCGGAATGCCGCTGCCCTGCGCGCCGCGGAACCATGTGCGGGTCAGCCAGGTAGAAAGTGCCAGCCCCAGCGGGGTCACCAGCAGCATCAGCCAGGGGTTGATATGCACAAGAATGGTGCGCACATGGGCTGCCCTGTCCGCCAGCCCGGCGAAGGCTACGGCGACCACACCAACCAGAACCGCCCCCGACCAGTAAATAAGCTTGCGTCGCCAGCTTACGGTGCCAGCTTTGGCGTGTTCACGCAGATGGCGCAGGGACTCTGCAGTGGGTATCACGCTCGCGGAGGGCATGAGGCATCTCTTGCATAAAAGAAAAAAGATGCGACCCAGTTTAACATTTCATGCGGCAGAAGAAAGACATTACCGTCTTTTATGATGGTTTTCTGTTTATTTTTCTGCTGAAGAACCGAAGCTGACGGGGGATGTCCCTGTGGAGGGGATGTTCAGGACCGTATGATCGTGCTTGGCGCAGGTTTCCGGTTCTATATGAATATGGACCAGCGTGCTGCCCATATGCGCGCGCAGGGCGTGTTCAATGCGGTCGCAGATGTCATGCGCGACCTTTACGCTCATGGTGCCCGGAACGACCAGATGGAACTCAAGGAATGTCATGGCCCCCACAATGCGGGTGCGGATATCATGCGCCTGAATGGCTCCATGTCCGTTGGCCGTAATAATTGCGCCGATTTCGCCCAGTGTCTGGGTGTCCGGGGCTTCGTCCATCAGCCCGGCAATGGAGTCCCGCATGACTTCCCAGCCAACCCGCAGCACGTTCAGGGCCACCAGCCCGGCCAGAACCGCATCCAGTTGTGGCCAGCCCAGCAGGGGGATCAGCGCAACACCGGCCACAAGGGCCACACCCGTCCATACATCGGACAGTACATGCTGCCCCCCGGCAATAAGGGCGGGGGAATGGCGGGCCTGCCCGGCACGGAGCATGATCAGCCCCCAGCCCAGATTAACGCAGGTTGCCGCCCCGTTCAGCAGCAGGCCGTTCCATGGCGCCAGTGCGGGGTGGGGGTTCAGCCAACCTTCCACGGCCTCGCGCCCAATCACAAATGCGGTAATGACCACCAGCGTGCCCTCGGCCACGGCGGACAGATACTCCGCCTTGTAGTGGCCATAGGTATGGTTGTGGTCCGCCGGGCGCTCTGCAACGCTTAACGCCCATAGCCCCCCTGCGGCGGCGACCACGTTGATAATGGTTTCTATGGCATCTGCATGCAGGGCAACGCTGCCGCTTACGGCAAAGGCTGCATATTTGAGCCCCAGCGCCACAAGGCTGACAAACAGGCTGACAACGGCAAGGCCCCGGTTACTTCCGGGGAGCGGGAGTTCGGGCATAGGCTCTTGTTTATCTGGTGTTAGACGGTGTGCGGGTCAGACAGGTGGCACGTGGGGCCGTAATCCTGTGTTTCCATCTGCACGGTGGGGTGGGCAATGCCAAAGCGTTTGCGCAGAGTGGTGACAAGTGTGTCGAGCAGGTGGCTATCGCTTTGCGCATCAGCGGCGTCTGCGCTGCGGACCAGATGCACGGTCAGGGCGGTTTCGGTCGTGCTTATGGGCCAGATGTGCAGGTCATGCAGGTCCGCAACACCGGGGGTGCTGCGCAGAAAGCTTTCCACTGCACTGGGGTCGACCTCACGCGGGACGGCATCCAGCGCCATATCCAGCGAATCCCGCAGAAGGGACCATGTGCTCAGGACCACCACAACAGAAATGGCAAGGCTTATGGCGGGGTCTATCCATGCAACATGGGTCAGCAGCACCATCCCCCCGGCAATAACCACGGCAAGGGATGTCAGGGCATCGGCCATGAGGTGCAAAAAGGTCCCTCGAATGTTCAGATCCCCTTTCTGCCCGGCGGCAAACAGCATGGCGGAGGCACCGTTTACCACAATACCGATGCCTGCAACCACCATCATGGTCATGCCCGCAACCGGGGTGGGGTGCATCAGGCGGTGAATGGCCTCCCACGCAACGCCGCCAGTGACCAGCATGAGAATGATTGCATTGGCCAGTGCCGCCAGAATGGAGGAGCGGCGCAACCCATAGGTAAAGCGCACGGTCGGGCTTTTGCGGGAGAGGTACTCGGCCAGCCACGCGGCGGCCAGTGCGAGCACGTCTGAGAGATTATGCCCCGCATCGGCAATGAGCGAGAGCGAATGGGCATAAACACCCCATATCGCCTCCGCCACCAGATAAAGCGAGTTAACGGCAATTCCTACGGCAAAAGCCGTACCAAAGGAGGTAGGCGTGTGCACGTGGTGGTGGCCAAATCCGTGCTTGTGCGTGCAGGCCGCCCCGTTACCTTCATGCTCATGCTCATGCTCATGCTCATGCTCATGCTCATGCTCATGCTCATGCTCATGTGTGCAGGGCGAAGGGGCGGTATGGCCTGTGCAGCCCGAATGGTCCGTATGGTCATGCGTCGGCATGTCTGGGGCTGGCATGGCTCTGGCTGCTTTCATTCACACAAATGGCCGTAGGATGGCGCTATTTCAGGGTTGCCACTTTATCTAGGGTGGGTTGCCGCAGAATGGAAGTGGAATATCCTCCACCGATTGCACGGCAGGCGTTGCACGCCCAAGCCGTTCCAGAATAGGGAAGGAGCCAGAGGATCGTTTTGCCCCATTTGCAACTATACTGGATGAACACGCCCCATGCTCCGTCTGACTGAACTGCGGCTACCGCTGGACCACCCGCCCGAGGCACTCCGGCAGGCGATCTGTGAGCGGTTGGGCATTGGTGCGGATGCGCTGGAACACTACACCGTGTTCAAGCGCGGGCATGACGCACGCCGCCGTTCTGCCATATGGCTTGTGTACACGCTGGATTGCGCCGTGCGGGACGAGGCAGATGTGCTGGCCCGTTACCGGATTGCGCACCCCGGCAACATCCATGTCCAACCCGCGCCGGACATGGCCTGGCATGCGCCCATTACCAATGGCGCAGCCCTTGCCGCGGCAGAAGGGTATAAACGCCCCATTATTATCGGCGCCGGGCCATGCGGGTTTATGGCCGCCCTGATTCTGGCCCGCATGGGGTTGCGGCCCCTGCTGCTGGAGCGTGGCAAGGTTGTGCGTGAACGCACGGTGGACACGTTTGCCCTGTGGCGTCGCTCCGTGCTGACCCCGGAGAGCAACGTCCAGTTTGGTGAGGGCGGGGCCGGTACTTTTTCCGACGGTAAACTCTACAGTCAGGTGCGCGACCCGCGCTTTCTGGGCCGCAAGGTGCTGGAGGAGTTTGTAAAAGCCGGTGCTCCGGAGGATATCCTGTATCTGGCGCACCCTCATATTGGCACGTTCCGGCTGGTGTCCATGGTGGAGCATATCCGTCAGGAAGTGGAGCAGGCCGGTGGGGAATACCGTTTCGGGGCCAGAGTGGATGACCTGCTGCTCAACGCATCCACCCGCAAGGTGGAAGGGGTGCGCCTTTCCAGCGGGGAGGTTATTGCAGCAGACCATGTTGTGCTCGCCGTGGGCCACAGTGCGCGCGATACGTTTGCCATGCTGCAAAAACAGGGTGTGAGCATGCAGGCCAAACCCTTTTCCATGGGGGTGCGGATCGAGCACCCGCAATCGGTTATTGATACGGCCCAGTTTGGCCCCAGCGCAGGCAACGAGCAGTTGGGGGCGGCCGAGTACAGGCTGGTCCACCACGCAGCCAATGGGCGGGGTGTGTATTCCTTCTGCATGTGCCCCGGCGGTACGGTCGTGGCGGCAACATCGGAGGAAGGGCAGGTCGTTACCAACGGCATGAGCCAGTATTCCCGTGCCGAACGGAACGCCAATTCGGGCATGGTGGTGGAACTGCGCCCCGGTGAGGACTACCCGGATGACCCGCTGGCAGGCATTGCCTACCAGCGCCACTGGGAGCGGCAGGCATTTCTGGCCGGGGGTGGGGATTATCGCGCCCCTGCCCAGCGTGTGGGGGATTTTCTGGCCGGTCGTCCATCCACCGCGCTGGGGGATGTGGTGCCCTCCTACAAACCGGGAGTAACACCAGCGGACCTGTCCACCTGCCTGCCGGATTTTGTGGTGGAGGCCCTGCGAGAGGCCCTGCCCCGGTTCGAGCGCAAACTACGCGGCTTTGCCATGGATGATGCGGTCATGACCGGGGTGGAAACCCGGACGTCCTCCCCTATCCGCGTGCCACGGGGGGAGGATGGTCAGTCCGTCAATACACCCGGCCTGTACCCTGCGGGGGAAGGGGCAGGGTATGCCGGGGGGATCCTCTCCGCCGCCATGGACGGTATCCGCATGGCCGAGGCCGTTGCGCAGGATATGGCTGGCCTGCCGGTTACTCTGGCGTAAGAGCCTATCCCGCGCGTGCGGGGCTTCAGGGAATATTGGCCAGAAACTCTTCCACCAGTTCGGTAAAGCGCTGGGGGGCATCGGCATGGACCCAGTGACCCGCACCACGAATGCTCTCCAGCCGGTGGTTAGGAAAAAGTGTCCGCATGGCCGGCTCGTTATCCGGGCTGATATAGGGAGAGTTTTCCCCGCGAATGAACAGGGTTGGCCCTTCATAGCGTAAGTCCGGGGCAAGGTGGGGCCAGCCCATAATGTCGGGCATGGCGGCCAGAATATCGGGCAGGCCGATGGCCCAGCCGGGGTTATCCCCCAGCCGTATGTTCTGCGCCATAAGCTGGCGTACCGCATCACTCGCAATATAGGGGCGCAGCAGATCGTTGGCGCCGCGCAGGTCCAGATATGGGGGGAATTGCAGCCTGTCCAGAGTGTCGGGCAGGTCCAGCCGGTCAAACCCGCCCTGTGCGGGCGCTATGTCCACCACAATCAGGGCGCGTATGGCGGTTGGGTGGGTCAGGGCTGCCATCATGGCGGTTTTGCCCCCCATGGAGTGACCGAGCATAATGGCGGGGCTGGCGTGGAGGTGCTCCATTGTGTCCAGCACATCCTGCGCCATGGTGGGGTAGCTCATGGGGCCGTGGGGGCTGTTACCGTGGTTGCGCAGGTCCATGGCCAGCGTACGCCGGGTTGTGGCCAGCTTGCGCTGCACAAAACCCAGATTGCGCGCCCGGCCAAACAGACCATGCAGCAGCACAACCGGCAGGGTTTTTTCGGGCGTTGGGTGCTCGGGGCCGCGCTCGCTCACGTTTAGCAACACTGTTCTGCTCTTTCCTCTGCTCTGGCGCGTATGGCGCATGGTGGGGCAGTTTTGCCCAGCTTTGCCGCTGAATGCGAGGGGCAGGGGCCTGTTTTTTCTTCACCTTCCAGAGAGAGGGCAGGTGTGTCACAGTCAGACCCATAGTTTATGGTGTGCGAGAGGGAGAGTGCATGCAACGGTGCCTTGTTATTCTCAGCCAACTGGACCAGACGGAGGTTTTGCTGGGCATGGCGGCACAGGTGCTCACCCGTATCCGGGGGATGCAGCGGATTGATGTGCTGGCTGCGCGGGAGCCTCCGGAGCAGATTCTGGGGCGCATGGGGTTTTCCGATACACAGGCCCAGACCCTGCGGGCCAGACAGCGCGAATGGGCCGATGCCCTGCATACCCGCTTCCAGCAGTGGCTGGCGCAGGAATATGGCACTCCCGCAGACCGGCTGGGCAAGGTGGAGGTTAACTGGCTGGACCCCGAAATTACGGTGGACCGCATTATTGCAGGTTACGGCAAGGACGCCGACCTGCTGATTCTGGGCTTCCCCGATAACCGGGACAGCGCCCAAAAGCATGTAGCCACCCGTGCCGCTATTTTTGAATCCGGCCGCCCCGTTCTGTTTGTGCCCCCATTCTGGGAGCAGACCAGCGGGGACCGCATGTTCATGGCATGGAAAGACACCCCCGCCTGCCGCCGCGCGTTTTTTGCCGCCCGCTCCTTTGTGGGGGCGGCCGAGGCGGTTGAGGTGGCCGTATCCGCCACCGATCCGCTGCCGCTGGATATTCTGCCCGGCGTAAGCGTAACCCAGCAGCCAGTTGCGGAGAGCCGCAATGTGGGAGAAACCCTGCTGGACATGGCCGGAACCTTCCGTGCCGACATGCTGGTGCTCGGAGGGTACCAGCATAACATGGTCTATAGTCGGCTTATGGGCAGTGTGACCGACTATATTCTGGCCAACCCCCGTGTGCCGGTGCTTTTACAGCACTGACAGCCTTATGGGCTGGCCGTCTGGCAGGGAGTTCAGGGCGTGCGGAGTGTTTTGCGCGCAAAAGCCCAGCACAATGCGCCAAAACCCAGTGTGCCCAGAATGGCGGGTACGTTCTGGGGCACAAAGGCGGCGAGGGAAAAAGCATTATCCCGCCCAGTAGCGCCGGAAAGAACAGCCAGTAACACCCCGGTCAGGCTTTCCCCCACAATAAAGCCCGATGCCAGCATGGTGCCGGTGGAACCACCTTCCGGGCTGCTCTGGCCCGTGGTGCTGGTGGCCTGTCGGTTACGGCTGATCCGCTTGAGCACCCACCCCAGTATGGCCCCGCAGGCCAGTGTCAGACTGACGGAGGCTGGCAGGTACAGGCCCACGGCTACCCCCAGCGGCGGCAGAGCCTGCCCCCGGCGGCGCAGGCCAAGATCCAGCACGACCAGCCCCACCCCCAGCCCCATGCCAACGCAAAGCATGGTCCAGTCCAGTGAATGGGTAAAAATGCCTTTGGCAATCAGGGTAATCAGGGCAGGTTGGGGGGCAGACAGGGCATGGGCGGGGTCCATGCCGGGGCGGGGCATGGCGCCGGTAAACCCGTATGCCTGATACAGCAGGTTGAGAACGGGCGGGATAACCGCAGCCCCAACAAGGCAACCCGCTATAAGTGCGACTTCCTGCTTCCACGGGCTGGCCCCCACAAGCTGGCCGGTCTTGAGGTCTTGCAGGTTGTCGTTGGAAATGGCGATGGTGGCGGTAATGGCCGACAGGAGCAGGATGGTAAACGCTGTGGCCAGTTTCTGGCCATCCGCCATCATGGCGTCAGGTGTCAGGCCCAGAGCCTCAAGTGCCAGAATCATTAGCGCGCACAAGACTGCGCCAATAATGATAATGCCTGAAATGGGGGAGGAGGATGACCCCACAATACCCGCCATGTACCCGCAGGCTGCGGCCATGACAAAGCCGAAGACAACGCAGAACACCACAGCCACGCCAACAATGGGCCAGAACCCGTGTGCCACGGGGGCCAGAAAGGCGGCAAAAAAACCAGCCAGCAACAGCATGGCTCCCACCATAAGCCCCCCCATGGTGCGGGCGGAAAGGTCCTTGTCTGTTGTGGCGGTCTGGCCCGTTGTGCGTTGCAGCATGGTGCGTATGCCCCGCAGCACGGGGGGCATGAGCTCGATCAGGGTCCAGAGGGAGGCAATGGCAATGGCGCCAGCCCCCACAAAGCGGACCTTGTGCAGCCATATGTCCTGCGCAAACTGGGCGGGGGGCAGGTGCGCGGGGTTGGGTAACAGGCTGGTCAGCCAGGGCACACCCACGCCCCATGCCAGTATGCAGCCTGTTAGCATGGCCATGCCCCCGCTCAGGCCAACCAGATACCCCGCCCCGATCAGGGCGGGGGAAAACGCGGCACTGAGCTGGAAGACGGCACTGCCCGCACTTGCGGTCAGGTTAAGCCCATCGCCCAGCAGGCGCAGGCCGCCACTGCAAAACGAAAAAACAGAGGCCATGACCCCGCCGCTGATCAATGCCTGCAGGCCGCGCTGGTTGCTCCTGTCCGCCCCTGCGCGCAGGATTTCGGCCGCGGCCACACCTTCGGGGTAGGGCAGGCTGCTTTGTGTCACCAGCGCGCGCCGGAGCGGGATGGTGAACAGTACCCCCAGCACCCCGCCAGCAAAGGACAGCCCCGCCGTCTGCCAGAAGGGAAAATGCGTCCAGAACCCGGCAATAATCAGCCCCGGAAAGGTCGCAAACACGCAGGACAGCGTGCCCGCGGCCGAAGCCTGGCTTTGCACCATGTTGTTTTCCAGCAGGGTGCCCCCGCCCATAAGGCGCAGCACGGCCATGGAAATAACCGCAGCGGGTATGGATGAGGCAAATGTCAGCCCGATCCGCAGGCCCAGATACACATTGGATGCGGTAAATACGACGGTAATAAGCGCACCAAGCAGTAGACCACGGAGTGTGAGTTCCCGTTGGGGGTTCGGGCTGGCCATGCGTCCTGTCTCTCCCGGAGGGTCATGGAGGTTGCGCCATCCATCATGCGGGTGGTCTGGCGTTCCCTCGCGTACGGTCCAAGGGCGGAGGATTTGCGGGCAGGCCGCAATCCTCCGCTCTTTTGTGCACATACGATGCTCACCGGGATTTGTCTGCCCCAAAGCGGGTCAGAAGGTCAGTTCAATGTTGCTTTGTACAAAGGCGCCAGATGTGGCTCCGGCATTGGTCATGGTGTGCGAGGCAAAAATGTATTCTCCGTCAATGCCAAGCGTAATGTGGCGTGTGGCCCGCCAGGTAAAGCTGGCCTGTGGCATGGTGGCTGTGTAGGCCCCGTGCGGGCGATAGGCGTAAAAGGCGGTGCCGCTGGCATAAATGGCATCCTGTCGGCTGTTACGCCACACGGCGGGCACCTTGAGCAGCAAGGTGGTGTTGGGCGTGGGGGCAATGGTGGCAATGGGGCCTACGTCGATCAGGTTGGACTGACCGATATAGGTGCTCATATCCAGGTAGTAGGCGCTGGGCACGTAGGGGGACAAAAAGCTGCCCCAGGAACTGTTCTGGTCTTTGTGCATATTCCCGCCTGAGACACTGTCCACCTGTATGCCAATGGCAGGATGGCCGGGCCATTTTGCAAACCGCCAGGAGAGCGTGGCATCAATGGCATAGGCGGAAACAGGGCGCGTTGGTCCGTTTTTGGCCGCGCGGAACTCACCCCCCTGCCACATGGCGCCAACCGAAAACTCCAGCGGGCCTGCATTGCCCCATATGCGTGTGCCCGGCGTATCGCGGTGGGTGGAGCCCGCAATGGAGCCACCTTCCAGAGTGGGCAGGGCACTCTTGGAGAGAATGAACCCCAGATAGAAAGTATCCACAAACACCTGACTGTTGCGCCCCAGGAACTTGAAGCTGGGCACCGCGTAGGATGTATAGGCTCCGAACAGACGCGAGTTCCATCCGACCTGATCGTGGAACATGGCCGAAGGCGCAGTGTTGGTCAGGGTCAGGTAAAACCCGTCTATGCGGAAGTTTTTCCAGAACGCATAGCCGCGCAGACCATTCCATGAATAGGGCAGGGAAGGGTACACGCTCCCTGCGGTAAAGTAGGGTGGTGCATCCAGAAAGGTCATGCGTCCAGCCATGCCGCCCACGGTGGCGTTAAGCACCTTGCCGCGCACTTCCACAAAGGCCTGTTGCACATCCAGCCTGCTGCGCCAGCGGCCCCCGGCGTAGCCATAGTAATTGACCCCCGCCGCCTGACCGCTCATCAACTCCCCATACAGGCGGACATGTTCGCCCAGATGCAGGTCCGCGCCCGTATTCCAGCGGAAGTTGTTGCGGTAGGAGGGCTCTTTTTTGGTCGAGCCAAATCCTGCGCGCTGGTCATAAAAATTGTGTTGCCGGAAGTTGCCGCTCAGTGACAGGTAAATATCGCCTTCCGTGTTGAACGGAATGTATTTGAGCACATCCATAGGGTCCAGCCGGTTGCGTTTGTCGCGCAGGCTCGACCAGTCTTCCGCCCAGCGGGAGACGGCATAATACCCTACGGTGCCAAAGCCTGCGGCTGCCCCGGTATTGGTGTTGAATACGCCCCACGGTCCCTGATGCAGCAGGGCTGTTGGCAGGGGCTTGAGTTCAAGCGACTGGGGCTGGCCGTAGGCTTCGGGGCGGCTGGTCAGGGGAGGGAGCAGTCGGCTGTTATCCCAAAAACTGGACTGGGGGGGCTGGGATGCAGGAGGGGTAATCGTCACAATGCGTGCCCCCGTAACATGCGCAGGGGCAGTAACGGTGGTGGTGGCAGCCGTTGCGTCTGGCTGCGTGTCCGGCTGTGTGTGCGGCATATGGAGATATGCCGCATTAGGCGCGGTTTCGGCCCGGATGGGGGCTGCCCATAGGCAGAGCAGGGCCGAGCCAGAGGCCAGAAGCCCGGTACGCAGCGCCAGGGAAGGCGTGTAACCGCGCAGGCCGGACACGGGGGGGTGTGCGGTGCTGGTCGGTTTTGGAGCGGTGTGGCGGGTGATTACGGTCATGGGCCGAGGTCACTTCTTGTTATTTTTATTAGGTCCGGCAATTCATTCAAATAATGAATTACTTATATTCCCATTATTGCTATAAATGCGCTCATGTCATATCGCATTTGCGTGTGCTGCATTGCTTATACGGAATGCAGCGCTATTTTTCGATAAAAATTAAAAAAATCTGGTTAACAAATCTGTGTTTTTCAAAAATGTTTGAAAAAATGCAACTCAGGCGGACGGAGCCCGGTGCTGGAGTGTATGCAGGCAGGTCTGCGCGCGCGTAGCCAGACGGATGTCATGAACTGTGGTCACGGCCTGTTCGGCCTGTCTGCGCCATGTGGTGGACATGCCCGTGGGCGAGCAGATGTTTCTGGTACTGCCAGTTGCGGCCGCATTGGGCTCGGTCGCGCTCAGTACCATTGCAGGCTGGCGGGGGAGCAGGCGTTGCAGCGTGTGCTCCAGTGACCGGGCCGTACGGGCGTCGGTCTGTGGCAGAACGGTTGCCACAATGCGGGCGGCTTCCGGCCTGCCCTGTGCCAGAGCCTGCATCACATCGTCCCACCCATGGGGGCGGGAGAGCGCTGTTGCAGTCTGGGCCACGCCATCATGCGTTGCCATGTACAGCACATGATCTGTTCTGTCGCTCTGTATGGTCGGTGGCAGGGGCCTGTCCTGCGTGGCCATAACACACAGCCCGGCGGACAGGCTGATCAGCAGAGCGGACAAAAGAGGGCGCAGTGCTCGCACGATGTAGGTATCTCCCTTGATGAGAGAGACAGTTGCATGGTGGAAAGTGGCGCGGGCATGGCAAGGGCGTGGCACATCTGCCAAAGGTTGCCCCGCCCGAGCGGGATGGCCTATAGGGTGCGGAACAGATCGGAAGGCGCGCACGCCGGGTTTATGGTCGTTCACCTTTGGCGGGATGATCGGATACGCCCCGTGCCCTGTTTTTCCTGATGCGTGATTTGGCTCGACTAAGGAATGAATGACATGAGCGCTTCTCTTTCTGCTTCAGAGATCACCCGCCTCCAGAGCGCGCTGCGCCGCCTGCTGGGTTCGCCTGAACTGACTGTAAACCCGGCCCCGCGTGCAGGTATGTCGGTCGAACTGGCCGTAAAGGGTGAAGTTATCGGCACCGTCCATCGTGATGATGAAGATGGCGATGTCAGCTACGCCATAAATATGGTGGTGCTGGAAGAAGACCTGCCCCGCGCCTGAACTGTAGCGACAGCAAAAAGCCAGTCCGCCGCAAGGGAGGACTGGCTTTTTTTGTGGGTTCCGCTCCGCCTGTTTTCAGGTGTTGGAAGGCGTAGCCGATGCCTGCATGATGGGAGCGCGTCGTACGGGCAATTCCACGTTGGTAATTTTCCACTTCCAGCCCTGAATACGCAATTCCACGCGCAGGGGTGTTTCGTGCTCATGGCCGGGCAGGGGGAGTTCCATAACAAACTGGTTCAGGCGGTTGAAATGGACCGAAGCCCGCGTGGCCAGAGATGCAAAGGACGGCGTACCGGACTGCGCCGAGGGCGCGGAACTGGGCAGGGCCTCATCCAGCAATGTGCCAAGGTTGGCCTGCGTGACCGTGGTATCCACTGCGTTGGATACGGCTGTCGTGGCAAAGGACGACCCGAAATCAGGCAGTTCATCCGCTGCGGGCTGGATGTTCAGGTGCAGGCCAGCCAGTGTCTGCCGTTTGAGTGAGGCATCAAGCGCGCCCCAGTTGATCATCCGGCCCAGGGCTACGGCATCGTGGCGTTGCAGGTCGGAGGCGACAGACCACAACGTGACAAAAGGGGAGGCCAGATACAGGCCAAACGATGCAGCCGCCGTGGCAACACACACCCGGCGCGCGGTCTGGCGGCGGGGCAGACTGGCTGGCCGGACTGCGGGTCCGGGCTGGGTGAAGGTTGTCATGCTACACATTCCTCATATGCGTTTGATGCAATTCTTATAAACCAGATACCGTCTTCTAACCAGATAATAATGCGTGTGGTTCCCTATGTTATTACAAAAATGTGACCTTTGTTGCTCAGTTTTTGGGGCATCCATAACGCATATGGGGGAGCATATGCCCCAGACTACTCAGGAGCGGATACAGAAGACCCATGCAGCTTGACCTCAGCGAAAATGAAATCCAGCGCTATTCCCGCCACATTCTTCTGCCCGAGGTCGGCGGTACGGGGCAGGTCGCGTTAAAAAACGCCTCCGTGCTTGTGGTGGGGGCCGGTGGGCTGGGTGCGCCAGCGGCTTTGTATCTGGCTGCCGCAGGCGTGGGCCGAATCGGTCTGGTGGATGATGATGTGGTCGAACTGTCCAACCTTCAGCGGCAGGTACTGCACACCACGCGTGGCGTGGGGCGCAAGAAGGTGGATACGGCGCGTGAGCAGCTGGCCGCCCTGAACCCCGAGATTGTGGTGGAGGCATGGGATATGCGGCTCAATGCCAGTAATGCCCACGATCTTGTCACCCGGTATGACCTCGTGTGCGATGGGTGCGACAACTTTGCCACCCGCTACGCGGTCAACGCGGCGTGCGTACAGGCTGGCAAGGTGCTGGTCTCTGCCGCCGTGCAGCGGTTTGAAGGGCAGTTGGCCACATTCAGCCCCACCACAGGGGGCGGGTGCTATAACTGCCTGTACCCTGCAACAGACGGGCAGGCATCCGGCCTGAGCTGTGGTGATGCCGGTGTATTTGGCGCGGTAACAGGTGTTATGGGCACATTGCAGGCAACGCAGGTGCTCAAGCAGATACTGGGTCTGGGCAACACTGGGGCCGGGGAACTGCTGATGTGGGATGCCCTGCGCATGAGGTTTACAACCATGACCCTGACTGCTGACCCGGCCTGCACGGTCTGTGGCGGAGGGCATGGTCATGGCTGAGGCGCATACTCCCCCCTGCGATCTGGCCTTGCTGGTTGTGGAGGCCCGATACGAGCGTATTCACGCGGCTTACATGCTGGCGGCCACGGCTGCGGCCATGGGGCAGAACGTTCTGCTGTTTGGCATGGGGGCTGGGGTCTGCGCCTTTTGCGGGGAGTGGAACGGGCTGGATGGAGCCGAAGGCGCGCGTATGCGGGCGCATGCGGGTGTTGCCGGGCTGGATGACCTGCGTGAGGCGGTGGTGGATATGGGAGTGACCCTTATGGTGTGCGACTCCGGCGTAAAAACACAGGGGCTGAATGCACAGGACCTGCTGGAAGGGGTTGAAACCGTAGGGCTGCCGAGTTTTTTTGACCGGGCTGGTCAGGCCAGACAACTCGTATTTTAACGGATGAACGTGCATGCAAAGGCAGGTTTGAACAGGGTTGTGACGCAAGTCTGTCCTGCTGTGAAACGTAAAGTCACGTGCGAAGTGTGTGCGGCCTCTTGCCCCCGCGTCACTCTCTTGGCAGGGATGCAGCCATGATGTGCACTCGCTCCTTTTTCCGGTTTCGCCTGCTTGCCTGCGTGACGGGCTGCATGGTGGCTTTTTCTGGCATCACGGCGTCTGCCGGTGTTGCGGCCGATGGTGTGGCGCCTCCGCTCCACAAACACCATAAACACGCCCTGACGGCCCCACAGGCCACAGCCGCGCACAAGGCCGGGAGCGGCAGAACCAGAGGCAAACATGAGACCGCCGCCACGCGGAGCGGTAAAAAAGGCGCGCACTCCAAAAAGCATGAGGCCGCAAGCGCGAAGGCCAGGCTAGCGCACCATACCCCTGCGCACCACCATGTTGTGGCGGCTGCCACAGGGGCTGCGGCCGCAACGGTTGCCGCTGGTGCTGCTGCTGCTGCTGCTCCCGCACCCGGTACGCCCGACATGGGGGCACCCGATGCTGGTGTGCAGAACGACCCCGCAAAAGGGAGTGTAACCGGCCTGCCGCTGCCACGTTATGCCGCCCTGCGCTCGGATGAAGTGAACATGCGGGCAGGGCCGGGGCAGCGTTTTCCCATTCTGTGGGTCTATCATCGCCGGGGTATGCCGGTGCGGGTGGAACGGGAGTTTGATGTCTGGCGTCTGGTGGAAGATCCCACCGGGCAAAAAGGCTGGATGCAGCAGGCCACACTGGCGGGTGGGCGAGATTTTCTGATCCCCGGTGAACCTCCGGGGGACGAAACACCCGTGCCCGCACAGGCCGGTAAGGATGGCGAAAAGGCCTTGCCTTCGGGGCATATGGATGCTCGGGTCGTCGCCAGTGTTGGTACGGCGCAGGATGCGGCAAAACTGTCCGGTGTGGTGTTCATGCGTGCAGGCGCCAGTGAGGATGCCGCCATAGTGGCCGTGCTGCGGCCGGGTACGGTTGGCTCGGTCCGGGAGTGTGCGGCTGGGTCGGCCTGGTGCAAGGTTTCGGTCAAGCAGTATAACGGATGGGTGCCCCGCCGGGCCATCTGGGGTGTGGATGCTGAGGACGTGATCAGCCCCTCCTGAACTTTTCCGGCGGAGTGTTAAGGAGAAGCTGCTTTATGTCTCTTGTCACAATGCCGGATAGTAAAAAAACAGAGGCAGTGGCCTGTCGCACCAAAATTGTTGCAACACTTGGTCCAGCCTCATCCGATTACGCAACCATCCGTGACCTTGCTCTGGCAGGGGCGGATGTGTTCCGCTTCAACTTCTCCCACGGCACCCACGCCGATCATGCCAGCCGCCATGCTTTTGTAAGGCAGGTTGAGGCCGAACTGGGCCGCCCTATTGGTATTCTGGCCGACATGCAGGGGCCAAAGCTGCGGGTCGGACGCTTTAGGGATGCTAAGGTCGAACTGGTGCCGGGTGCGCCTTTCAGGTTTGATCTGTCCGACACGCTGGGGGACGCCACGCGCGTGCAACTCCCCCACCCCGAAATTATCAAGGTGGCCACACCGGGCAGCCGTCTGCTGATGGATGATGGCAAACTGGCCGTGGTGGTGGAGCAGGCCGGGCCGGACTGGCTGGCAACGCGGGTGGAAATTGGTGGCCCGCTCTCCGACCATAAAGGGGTGAACGTGCCCGATGTGGCGCTGCCCATTCCGGCCCTGACGGAAAAGGACAAGGTGGATCTGGCCTATGCGCTGGAACTGGGGGTGGATTATGTGGCCCTCTCATTTGTGCAACGGCCGGAAGATCTGGTGCAGGCCCGCAGCCTTGTGGGCGAGCGGGCTGCATTGCTGGCCAAGCTGGAAAAACCTCAGGCGGTGGAAAACCTGTCCGCCATTCTGGCCCTGAGTGATGCGGTTATGGTGGCACGCGGTGATCTGGGGGTGGAACTGCCGCCAGAGAGTGTCCCCCTTATTCAGAAACGGATTATCCGCGAGGCCCGCAGGCTGGGTAAACCGGTGGTGGTGGCCACCCAGATGCTGGAAAGCATGATAACCGCACCAACCCCCACACGGGCCGAAGCGTCGGACGTGGCGGCAGCGGTGTTTGACGGGGCTGATGCAGTCATGCTCTCGGCGGAGTCGGCGGCGGGGCAATACCCGCGCGAGGCGGTGCGGATCATGAACCGTATTCTGTGGCGGGTGGAGCAGGATGCAGGCTGGCAGGCCCACATGGCCGCAGCCCGTCTTGCCCCGGAAGATTATGTAGCCGACGCCATAGCCAGCGCCACCCAGCAGGTTGCAGCCACTCTGCGCTCTCCCGCCATTGTGGCCTATACGCACAGGGGGGCCACGGCCCTGCGCATTGCGCGTGAACGCCCGACCTGCCCGGTGCTGGGGGTTACGCCCACGGCGCAGGCCGCGCGGCGGCTGGCTCTTGTGTGGGGTGTGCGGGCGTTTGTCAGCCCGCCGCACACGGCATCCACCACGGTAGAACGGATGGTGGAAGAGGCTCTGGCTGTTGTGGCCCGCGCACAGATTGGCGCTCCGGGGGATTCGGTGGTGATTGCCGCAGGTGTGCCTTTTGGGGTGAGTGGTTCCACCAACCTGATCAGGGTTGCCAGAATTCCCTGAGCGCTATGCGTTGAACTGGAGCCTGCCGGAGGTGACAGCCCCCCCGTTGCAGGGTATGGCGGGAGGTCGAGCCGGGCGCAGGCCGTATGGGCGGCCTGCTGGCAGGGCAAGGCGCAGGGGACTCTCAGATGGTAACCTCATTACGGAACAGGTTGGTCAGGCGGCATGTGCTCAAGGGGTTGTCCGGCCTGTCAGCCGGTCTGCTGCTGCCACGCCTGAGCGGCCCCCGGCAGGCGCTGGCCACCAGTGCGGGTGCGGCGGTAACCGCCTTCCCGCCTGATGTCACCACCCAGCCGCCCCGGCAATGGGGGCCGGAAGCGCCTCCGTCCTATGCGCCGGACCCCGATGTGATGGTGATAGACCGCTCTTTCCGCGATCTGATCAGTGGTCATGCGACCATCCATCGTGTGTGGAATGGCGGGGTGTGGTTGGAAGGCCCGGCATGGTCGGCCGAGGGGCGATACCTGCTGTTTAGCGATACCGTTACCAGCCAGCAGTACCGTTACCTGTGGGAGACAGGCGAGGTTACGCTTTTCCGTCCGGAATCCTACCATTCCAATGGCAATACGTTTGACTATCAGGGTCGCCAGATTTCCTGCGAGCATTTTTTACGCCGTGTTGTGCGCTGGGAGCATGATGGGTCGGTGCATGTGGTGGCCGATCATTTTGAGAGCAAACCCCTGAGTTCCCCCAATGATGTAATTGCCCACCCCGATGGCAGCATCTGGTTTACGGATCCGGGGTATGGAGACAGTCTTGCAGAAGGCCACGCCGACGCCGCCGGGGGGGAGGCCAACCCCGATGGGCGTATTCGCTGGCGGGTGGGCGAGGAACTGATCGGTGCCATAGGTGGCATGCACAGGCAGCCCGATCACACGTTCCGGGTTGATCCTTCGGGGCGGATTGATGTCGTGTTAACGCAGGACCAGTTGCCCAACCCCAACGGGTTATGTTTTTCGCCCGATTTTTCGCATCTGTATGTTATTTCCTCAGGGCGGCAGAATGGGGCAGGCGGGCATGATGGGGATCTGGCCGTGCATGAGTTCGACCTGCACAGACAGGAACTCCCCCTTTCCAACCCAAGGCTGTTCACCAATATGCGTTTTGAAGGGGTCCAGATGATCCCTGACGGGCTGAGGGCCGATATTTATGGCAATCTCTGGTGTGGCGTAAGCGGGCCACTGGGCCTGTGCGGAGTGTTCATCTTCAACCCCGAAGGGCATTTGATCGGGCGCATCCGCCTGCCTCATGGTGTTTCCAACCTGACCTTTGGTGGCCCCAAGAGGGACTGGCTGTTCATGTGCGCAGGGGGGGCTCTTTACAGCCTTCAGGTGAATACCCAGGGGGCTGGTCCAGCCTGATAAAAGCCAGTCATGGGAAAAGAGTGGATATTCGGAAAGTAGATGGCTGAAAGAAATTCGGATACGATACATTGATTATTGTAGTTACGCCCGACAATGCTCCGCTGATCTTGAGAATCTGGTGATATGTTTTGATAACGGGTTATGTTTTGAGGTCATCTGTGTCGATGTGACTTGAAAGCAGCAGGCGCGGTGACCGACATCAGGTGAGATTGCGCAACCGGAGAGGCCGCGGTGTTGCGGGTGGTTGGGGAACTGTATTGATGGCGGCGTCCACCGACAGTCCCACCTTCACCAAGGACATCTGCTCTTTTGGAGCGCAGGATTAAAGGACTGCTTCTCCCCTGTCAGGTTAAGCTGTTGCCTGCACACACAAACGGTCCTGCGTCACCGGTTGGGAGCATGTTACACGCTCTTTTTCAAAATCAGGGGCAGCAGGGCGAACAGGCCGCATAAGGTGGCGGCAAAAAGGGCAAGCCCGTGGGGGCTGGCCTGCATGGCCGCCGCACTTATGGCCGGGCCGGTAAAGCTGCCCAGCCCCCATGCCAGCGAGCACAGGGCGTATATGGCTATCAGGTCTCCATCGCGGTAGCGGTTGCCTGCGGCGGCCATGGCAACGGAATACAGGCTGGCAAATGCTCCGTCCCACACAAACATGAGCGGGTAGGCAAGAACAGGCTGGTGCATGACCAAAGGCCAGAGCAACGCGCCACCACAGGCCAGCAATGCCAGAATGATCTGTAAGGCCCGCCGGTTGGTTCTGTCTCCAATCCAGCCAATGGGCACCTGCATGACCGTTGCCCCCAGCAGCATGACGCTCAGCAGCAGGGTGGCCGCCCGTTCGCTCCAGCCAGACTGGATGGCATAGAGCGCCAGAAAGGACGTGGCTGCGGCATCCAGCATGGCAATCAGCAATGTGGCGGTAATGGCAATGGGGGCCAGCGCCAGATAACGCCAGAGCCGGTGCCGTGTTGGGGCCGCAGGGGGTGGGACTACCATCCATGGGGCCTGTGTTAGGGTTGCGGCCAGCAGCAGGAGGGCGGCAGTGCCAAAAAAGGGCAGGTTCCCCTGTCTGCCAGTCAGGCTGAGCAGGGCGGGACCCATGGCAATGCCGACAAAAAGCAGCGTGTTGTAAAGCCCCATGACACGGCCCCGCGCATGGTTGTCCGTGATCTGGTTCAGCCAGCTTTCGGACAGAACGAGAATGACCTCGCAAAAGGCCCCGAGCAGGACACGCAGAGGGAACCACGGCCAGATGGAGTGACCCAGCGGGAAGAGCAGAAGTGTCATTCCAGCACCCATAAGGGCCAGAAAAATGGCCCGCCGTGGTCCAAGATATGTGGCCAGACGCGGCATGAAGGGCGCAATGCCCAGGGCGCCCAGTGCCTGCATCATGCTGTTGGCGGCCACCATGCTCGCGCCATAGCCCCGATCCGCCAGATCGAGCGTAAAAAGGGGAGCGCCCAGACCCATGACCAACCCAAAAACAAGGCCCATAAATGTCAGGGTGGCTGTAGGCCGGAACTGGATGCGCGGATTTGAAGGGGATACGTGGTCCGGCATGCGGTCCTTCATGGTGTTGGCGGTATCGGGGCATGACATAAATCAAAGGCCCGGCGGAGTCGCAACAGGGGGTGAGCCCGTTGGGGCGCGGCATTGGACCTGTGCTGTGGCGCTCTGGTTCTGACGCACGCAGGGCTCAGGTCAACCCCCATGTGGGACAGACATAAGAATTTTACGTGCATTATGGTGCGGGGAGGGCTATCTGTGCGGCCACGCAAACACCACAGCGATCGCTGACCGCCCTTCCAAGCACGGAGGAGGCGGTAAGGCGCGCAGGAGCAATCAGGCCGACTTCATGGATATCCGCAATATCGCCATCATTGCACACGTCGATCATGGCAAGACCACTCTCGTTGACGAACTGCTGAAACAGTCTGGCTCTTTCCACGAGCATCAGCACGTTGCTGAACGCGCCATGGACAGCAATGATCTGGAACGTGAGCGTGGTATTACCATTCTGGCGAAATGCACGTCTGTTGTGTGGAAAAATACCCGCATCAACATTATCGACACCCCCGGACACGCCGACTTCGGCGGGGAAGTGGAACGTATTCTGAGCATGGTGGACGGCGCGGTTGTGCTGGTCGACTCTGCGGAAGGCGCTCTGCCCCAGACCAAGTTCGTTGTGGGCAAGGCTCTGGCCCGTGGGCTCAGGCCGATCGTGGTCGTGAACAAGATCGACCGTGGCGACGCCCGCCCCGACGAAGTGCATAACGAAGTGTTCGACCTGTTCGCAGCCCTTGGTGCGAATGACGAACAGCTCGACTTCCCCATGCTGTACGCCTCTGGCCGTCAGGGCTGGGCCGATCTGGAACTGGAAGGGGCCCGCAAGGACCTCAGCCCCATGTTCGACCTGATTATCAAGCATGTGCCTGCTCCCGTGCTGGACAAGGAAAAGCCGTTCGCCATGACGGCCACAATCCTTGAAAACGACAACTTCCTCGGGCGTGTGCTCACCGGTCGTGTCGAACAGGGCCGTGCCCGCATGAACATGCCGGTCAAGGTGCTGCGTGCGGACGGTTCCGTGGTTGAAACAGGCCGCCTGACCAAGCTGCTCTCCTTCCGTGGCCTTGAACGCGTTGCGGTTGAGGAAGTGGAAGCAGGGGACATCGTGGCTGTGGCCGGTCTGTCCGAAGCCACCATTCCGGACACGATTGCCGCCCCCGAAGTGACCGAACCGCTGCACGCCATTCCGGTTGACCCGCCGACCCTGTCCATGACCTTCCGCCTGAACGATGGCCCTCTGGGTGGCCGTGAAGGCAAGAAGGTGACGTCCCGCCAGATTCGTGACCGTCTGTTCAAGGAAACCGAAAGCAATATTGCCATTCGCGTGACCGACAGCCCCGAAAGCGAAGCGTTTGAAGTGGCTGGCCGTGGTGAACTTCAGCTTGGTGTGCTGATCGAAACCATGCGCCGTGAAGGGTTTGAACTGACCATCGGTCGTCCGCGCGTGCTGTTCCGCACGAACGAAGAAACCGGTGAACGTGAAGAACCGTACGAAGAAGTCACCATTGACGTGGACGAACCCTATTCCGGCGTGGTCGTGGAGAAGATGTCTCTGCGCAAAGGCCAGATGCAGGATATGCGTCCCTCCGGTGGGGACAAGGTGCGTCTGACCTTCATCATCCCCTCACGCGGGCTGATCGGCTACCACGGCGAATTCCTGACCGACACGCGTGGCACAGGTATCATGAACCGCCTGTTCTTCGGGTATCAGCCGTATGCTGGCACCATTGAAGGGCGTCGCAATGGGTCGCTGATCTCGGCTGAAGATGGCAACACCACAACGTATTCCCTGTTCTCCCTGCAAGAACGTGGCACACTGTTTGTGGACGCTGGCGAAAAAGTTTACGTCGGCATGATCATTGGTGAGCATTCGCGTGAAAACGATCTGGAAGTTAACCCGGTTCGTGAAAAGAAGCTGACCAACATGCGCGCATCCGGCAAGGACGATGCCCTGATGCTGACCCCGCCGCGTCGCATGTCTTTGGAACAGGCTATTGCTTACATTGAAGATGATGAACTGGTGGAAGTGACCCCTTCAGCCATTCGTCTGCGTAAGCGTTACCTTGATCCGAATGAGCGTAAAAAGCGGTCCAAAAGCCGCGAAGGCTGAGTAACCAGGGGCCACGCGCAAGCGTGGCCCTTGTTTTTTGTGGGCATAGGCAAACTAAGGTTACTCTGTGGCAAGGATTATTTTTTTCGAGCGCATTACAGGCATGAAAACTAGGTACGTCTTTCTAAAATCAAGGAAAACTGCCTATTTCAGGCTGTTTTTTTGTTGAGAATTCCTAAAATGTGGCAAAACTATGGCATTAGTGCGTTAAACTCATAATAAGTGAAAACGTTGCGCAAATTTTAAACGCAGACGGCCTGTCTATGCCGTGATATGCATGAACCCAGAAACCGGCTGGAGGTTTTTTGCACGGGATGGTGCAGTAAAGCCAAAGGAATTCTGACCGGTTGTATTGGAGATTTAAGAAATGATTTCTCGTCGTCTGCTCGCCGCTCTTTCCACAGTCGCTCTGATGGGCGCTGCTGTTCCTTCTTTCGCTCAGGAAGCTGCTGCTCCTGCCGCTCCGGCTGCTGCCGCTCCTGCTGCTCCTGAAGCCGCAGCTCCTGCTGCTGCTGAAGAAGGCAAAAAAGCCGACAAGCATGCCAAGCATGCTGGTAAGCATGGCAGCAAGCACCACGCCAAAAAAGGCGCCAAAGGTGACGCTGCTCCGGCTGCTGAATCCGCTCAGTAAGTCAACCATATCTAGCGGTGGGGTGGCGTAAGCCAGCCCGCCGGTGATGTGGAGGCATAAGAGCCTTAAAATAAAAGGGCCGGAGAAGAAATTCTCCGGCCCTTTTATTGTGCCTGCTGGTTTGTAGCCACCGCTTAACCGTAGCGGGTTAAGGCCAGATCCAGTGCGGGAATATCGGTTTTGCGGCCATCAATCATGTCTGCAATCAGGCGACCGGAGCCGCAGGCCATGGTCCAGCCTAATGTGCCGTGGCCAGTGTTGAGCCATAGATTACCAAAAGGCGTGGCCGGGCCAATAATGGGCGTGCCATCGGGCGTGCAGGGGCGCAGGCCGGTCCAGTATGTGGCGGCACTCAGGTCGCCCCCGCCATACAGTTCGGAAAAAGAGAGTTCCAGTGTTTCCCGCCGGTCGGGGCTGAGCTTGAGGTTATATCCGGTCAGTTCCGCCGTGCCGCCCACCCGTATCCGGTTGCCCAGACGCGTGATGGATACTTTGTAGAACGCATCATTCACCGTAGAAACCGGGGCATGGCTCTCATCCGTCAGGGGGAGGGTCAGCGAATAACCTTTAACGGGGTATATCGGCAGGTGTAGCCCAAGTGGGCGTAGCAGGCGGGCGCTGTAGCTGCCCAGAGCCATCACATAGGCATCTGCGCTCAGGTGCCCTGCACTGGTCCTGACGGAAACAACCGTGCCTGCCGTGGCGTCCAGCCCCTTGATGATGGTGTTGTAAAGAAAGCGCACCCCCTTGGCTTCGGCCATGCGGGCAAGCCTTTGGGTAAAGATATGTGCATCTCCCGACTGGTCATTGGGGAGGAACAGTCCGCCTTTGAGCAGATGGGCCGCATGGCGTAACCCCGGCTCGTGGTCCAGAATATCGTCCACGCCAAGTAACTGGTGGGGTATTCCGCTTTCGGCCAGCAGGCGCATGTCGCGCTGGCTTTTGCTGATCTGCTGGTCAGTCCGGAAAAGCTGGATCAGCCCTTGCTGCCGGTCATCAAAGGTCATGCCGGTTTCCTCGCGCAGGGCGTCGAGGCAATCGCGGCTGTATTCGGCCACGCGGAGCATGCGGGCCTTGTTGAGTGCGTAAGACTGCGCGTTGCAGTTCTTAAGCAGTTGCCGCAACCAGCGCAGCATGGCCATGTCCAGCCGTTTGCGAATGACCAGCGGGCTATGGCGGGGGTGCAGCATCCATGTCATGGCCTGCCAGGGCAGGCCGGGTGCGGCCCAGGGGGAGGAATAACCGGGCGAAACCTGACCCGCATTGGCAAAGGATGTTTCCAGGGCTGGGGCAGGCTGGCGGTCTATAACGGTGACGTCATGCCCCAGAGCGTTCAGGTACCAAGCGGAGGTCACACCAACCACGCCTGCGCCAAGGATAATGATTTTCACGGCTGCATCCTTATAAGAGGATGGGAGAGAACTCTCCCGCCAGTATGGAAACGGGGCCTGCGGGACACCCTGCCTTTACCCCCGTACCCGGCAAAGGCGGTGGCATTATGGCAGGCGGCCCGGCAGGTCGAACGGCGCAGATTACGCGGCGGGAACGCCCTTGCTGGTCGAATATTCAAAGTGCAGGGCCTGCTCGGGGTAAATAATGGGGTGAATGGCGTGGGCAGCCATGGCGGCCTCGCTAAAGCCCTGCAGGATCAGCTTGAGCTTGCCGGGGTAGGTTGCCACATCCCCAATGGCAAAAATGCCAGCAAGGCTTGTTTCGCAACTGGAGGGGGTAACGGGAATGGTGGAACGCTGGGTATCCATTCCCCAGCGGGCAACAGGGCCAAGGTCGGTTGCCAGACCAAAGAAGGGCAGCAGCACATCGGCTTCCAGCGTGCGGGTGGCGCCGTCCATGTCAATCACATCCACGCCGGTCAGCGCACCATTGGCGCCTTGCAGGCCGTGGAGCTGGTAGGGCACCACTTTTTCAATCTGCCCGGCGGCTACGGCTTCATCAAGCTGGCGCAGGCTTTCCGGTGCGCCACGGAAGCGGTCGCGCCGGTGTACCAGATAAAGTTTTGCAGCCGTGTCCTTGAGGGAGAGCGCCCAGTCCAGCGCGGAATCCCCGCCGCCAGCAATCACGATGCGCTTGTTCTGGAAGTCTGCCTTGCGGCGCACATAGTATTGCACCGCGCCACTTTCCTCATATGCGCCAAGGCCATCCAGCGGGGGGCGGTTGGGGCCAAAAGCGCCAGCACCGGCGGCAATAATCACGGCCTTGGCGTGCAGATGAGCGCCCTTGTCCGTGGTGAGCGAGAAGTCCCCGCGCTGGCCGCTCAGCCCCTCGACCCGGTGCCTGAGCAGGCGGGGAATATCAAACGGGGCAATCTGGCGTTCCAGATTGGCAATCAGTTCGGCCCCTTCCACGGCGGGGCAGGCGGGAATGTCGTAAATCGGTTTTTCGGGGTAAAGGGCCGCGCACTGGCCGCCCACTTCGGGCAGAACATCAATGAGCACACAGCGCAGGCGCAGCATGGCGCATTGGAAAGCGGCAAACAGCCCGGCCGGGCCTGCCCCTATAATGGCTACGTCTGTTTCTGCGGGGATGACTGACATGCGCAGGGTCCTGCTCTTAAGGTTATGCTAAGATTCAAAGCCCTGTTTTGCGTCAGCGTCGGTTTGGACGCAATGGCAAAAGGCATGGTTCGGAGCATATTTGGCAGGCTCTGCGGTGCGTACTGGTGGGGGTATAAAAAGCAGGCCCGCATGTGCGGGCCTGCCAGTCCGGGTTCAGGCCTTGGCCAGTTCTTTTTTCAGCCGTGCGTCCAGCACATCCAGGAAGTCCTGAGTGTTGAGCCACTGGGCGTTTTTGCCAACAAGCTGAGCAAGGTCCTTGGTCATCTGCCCGGCTTCCACCGTATCAATGCACACTTTTTCCAGTGTGTTGGCAAAGTGCACCACGTCCGGAGTGTTATCAAACCGGCCGCGATAGGCCAGCCCGCGAGTCCATGCAAAAATGGAAGCGATGGGGTTGGTGCTGGTGGGGTTGCCCTTCTGGTGTTCGCGGTAATGGCGGGTCACCGTGCCGTGGGCGGCTTCGGCTTCCACCACATCGCCAGAGGGGCTGAGCAGGACGGATGTCATCAGGCCCAAGCTGCCAAAGCCTTGTGCTACAATGTCGCTTTCCACATCGCCATCGTAGTTCTTGCAGGCCCACACATAGCCGCCGGGCCATTTGAGGGCGCAGGCCACCATGTCATCAATCAGGCGGTGTTCGTAGGTCAGGCCCAGTTTTTCAAATTCAGCCTTGAACTCGTTTTCATACACCTCGGCAAACACGTCCTTGAACATGCCGTCATAGGCTTTGAGAATGGTGTTCTTGGTGGACAGGTAAACCGGCAGCCCGCGGTCGCGCCCGTAGGAGAGGGAGGCCCGGGCAAACCCTTCAATGGATGCGCGGGTGTTGTGCATGCCCAGCGTTACACCGGGGCCCTTGAAGTCATGCACATCCAGCGTAATGGGCTCCCCCCCGTTATCTGGCACATAGTTCAGCGTGACCTTGCCGGGGCCGGGAATTTTTGTTTCCACAGCGCGGTAGATGTCTCCGTAGGCATGGCGGCCAATCACGATCGGCTTTGTCCAGTGAGGCACCAGACGGGGCACGTTGGAGCAGATGATGGGCTCGCGGAAAATGGTGCCGTCCAGAATGTTCCGGATGGTGCCATTGGGGGAGCGATACATTTTTTTCAGGCCAAATTCCTTCACCCGGGCTTCGTCCGGTGTGATGGTGGCGCACTTGACCGCAACGCCGTAGCGCTTTGTGGCTTCGGCGGCGTCAATGGTGACCTGATCATTCGTGGCGTCGCGGTGTTCAATGCCCAGATCGTAGTATTTGAGGTCAATATCCAGATAAGGCAGGATCAGCCGCTCGCGGATGAAGTGCCAGATAATGCGGGTCATTTCATCCCCGTCCATTTCTACAACCGGGTTTTTGACCTTGATTTTAGCCATGATTACCAATCCATTTCCGACATGGTTTTCTTGTTCGTTCTCACAAATGCTGCGCAATCTGTATGACTGTCATACACTGTATGGATTGAGCACCTTGCCACAGCCGTAAACTGTCTCGCACTTCACATTCGGGACAGGAGAGCCGGGTTTCAAGCGTATATCTGGCGGAAGCAGGCCGTTTTTGTGCCGGATTGGCCCTGTTCATCACAATCTGGTCAGGTCCGCAGGTGGTGGGGTGCGGAAGATTCAGGCTCTGTGGTCGGGCGTGACTTAACGGCCAGGTGCGGCTGGAACCGGCTGCAAAATAGGGTCCATGGGAGTGGACATCTGTGCCTTCTGTTGCGCAATGGCCGAGTTTTCCTGCTCCTGAATAAGCCCGATCTCACTCCCGAACTGATCGGGGGTGTAAATGCCATCACGCAGGTGCCGGGCGGCCTCAACCCCTTTTGAGGCACCATCCATGTAAATGGGAGCATAGGGGCCGTAAGCCTGCTGCCCGTATTTCTGGGTGGCTCTGGCCAGACAGGTCATCAGCTTGCTCATGTTATCCTTGGCAACCTGTCCGGGACGGGTCTGGTAGGTGTCCAGACAAGTCTGTTTGGCCCGGTACAATGCGGCCTCAGCCGGTGGCGTGTTGGGTGGAGCCACGGGGGCAGTGCAGGCCGGAAGCATGATCAGGGCGAGCAGGCTTATGGGGGGCAACGTGCTTTGCATTCTGTGGTTTTATGCCATTGCCACGGTGTTGGAAAATACACCAAACCGGGATTCTGGCCTGAACCAGCCGGTAGCCTGCATTTTTTTGTGGAGGAGGGGGCTGGTGGAGCCCGCGTGTTTATACTTGCTGCGAGCTTGCAGCAGTATTGCCCCACATGCCACGGCTGTGCTGCCGCTATGGCAATCTAGGGACTGGTGGGTTTGGAAAACCTGATTTTAAAAGGGAATATGCTGGGGCGAACGACGGGACTTGAACCCGCGACCACCGGTACCACAAACCGGCGCTCTACCAGCTGAGCTACGTCCGCCGCACAGCAAGCGGACGTTTAGAGAAAAGAGTGTGGTCCGTCAATTGGATAATTGCGGAATTGGTGGAAAAAACCGTTTTACCGGTTTTTCCACGCCTCCATGCGGTTCAGCGCCTCTATAAGCACTTCGGGACGTTTGCAAAAGGCAAAGCGGATCAGGTTGCGGGGCGGTTCGGCTGCGTAAAATGCGGAAGCGGGAATGGTGGTGACACGCGCCTGCTCCGTAAGCATGCGGCTAAAGGCCACATCGTCCTGCCCGTTGGCCAGCGGGGTAATGTCGGCCATGATAAAGTAGCTCCCCTGATAAGGCAGCACACCAAAACCCAGACGTTGCAGGCCGGAAGCAAGGATTGTGCCCTGCGTGGCCATGTCCTGCGCAAGGGTGGTAAAATAGGCTGTGTCCTTGTTCAGCCCGAATGCCACGGCGCGTTGCAGGTTGGGCGGGGTGGCAAACACAAGGTTCTGGTGTGCCTTGGCAATAACGGTAGCCAGTGGGGCGGGTGCCGTGATGTAACCTACCTTCCAGCCGGTCAGGGAAAAACTCTTGCCTGCACTTCCAATACGCACGCAGCGCTCACGCATGCCGGGCAGGGACATGAGCGAGATGTGCGGGGTGTTGAACACCAGATGTTCGTAAACCTCATCGCAGATGGCGAACGTATCGTGCTGCTGTACCAGCGTGGCAATAAAGGCCAGTTCGTCTGCCGTGAACACCTTGCCGGTCGGGTTCATGGGGGAGTTGAGGATAATTGCCTTGGTGCGGGCGGAAAAAGCATCGGCCAGCGCCTGCCGGGGCAAAGCCCAGTCTGGTGCCTGTAGCCGCACAATGCGCGGCACGCCGCCCAACTGGCGGATCACGGGCAGGTAGGTGTCGTATAATGGTTCCATCAGCACTACCTCATCCCCCGGCTCGATCAGGGCCATAAGGGATGCCGCCAGTGCTTCCGTTGCGCCGGATGTGACCACGACTTCCGAATCGGCATCGACCGCAATGCCCTGAAAGCGCAGGTTGGCCTGCGCCACGGCTGCGCGCAGTTCGGGCAGTCCTGTCAGGGGTGCATACTGGTTCTGTCCGTCAAGCAGGGCATCGGCTGCAAGGCGAATCATGTCCTGCGGGCCTTCCTGGTCAGGAAAACCCTGCCCGAGGTTAATGGCGTCATGCTGGCGGGCCAGCGCGGACATGACCGTAAAAATTGTAACAGGAAGATCGGCAAACTGCCTGTTAAAAACTTTTGTCATTACAAATTCCCTTGCCCGGCAGGCGGAAAAGAAGAAAGAAGGAGGCGGAGCGAAAACGGTCGGGATGAAATTTCTGTTTAATGCTTTACCGATACAAATCCGCATCTACCCGATTGCCCGACGGGTCAAGCCGTGCAAGTGTGTTCGGGTCTGGTGCCTGAGGTTTGTAACGGGTCAGGCAAAAGAACAAGAGAGTACAGGCCCCCACGCGGGTCCAGCAACGGTGTGTTGACGACGCGAGATGAAAAAGATCGAGGCCATTATAAAGCCCTTCAAGCTTGATGAAGTGAAGGAAGCCCTTCACGAGCTCGGGTTGCAGGGTATTACCGTGATCGAAGCCAAGGGTTTCGGACGCCAGAAAGGCCATACGGAGCTTTATCGCGGCGCTGAATACATTGTTGACTTTCTTCCAAAGATGAAAATTGAGGTTGTCTGTCCTGCTTCCATGGTGGAGCGCGCTGTGGAGGCTATTTCCACGGCGGCGCGCACCGGACGGATCGGTGATGGCAAAATTTTCGTGATTCCGGTGGATGATGTAGTTCGAATCCGCACGGGTGAGCGAGGGGAAGACGCGATCTGATCCCTGCTGTATGTCAGCAGGCTCGGGCAAGGCGGGCTCCACAATTCCACGGCATGTTTCCGCAGGGTGCGGAACATAAACAGGCTTTTTAGGTGAAGAGAGCATGGTGAAGAAAACAGCTTCGGCGGGCGACAGCAAGGCTGCTGCAATTGCCAAGGTTTTTGACCTGATTCAGGAACATTCGGTCGAACTGGTTGACCTGCGGTTTACGGACACGCACGGCAAATGGCAGCACACGTGCCAGCACGTCAGCACCATTGAGGAAGACAGCTTTACCGACGGCTTTATGTTCGACGGGTCTTCCATTGCAGGCTGGAAAGCCATTAACGAAAGCGACATGGTTCTGCTGCCCGATCCCACATCGGCTGTTATGGACCCCTTTTCCGCCCGTCCGCAGCTTATTCTGTTCTGCGATATTATCGAGCCGTCCACCGGGCAGCCCTATAACCGCGACCCGCGCTCCACCGCCAAGCTGGCCGAGCAGTACCTGAAGTCCTCCGGTCTGGGTGACACGGCCTTCTTTGGCCCCGAAGCCGAGTTCTTCATTTTCGATAACGTCCAGTTCGGCACGGGCCCCAACTACGGCACCTACCAGCTTGACAGCATCGAAGGGCCTGATGCGTCCCTCAAGGACTACCCAGAAGGCAACATGGGCCATCGCCCCGGTGTAAAGGGTGGTTACTTCCCCGTTGCTCCCGTTGACAGCGAAAGCGACCTGCGCGCTGAAATGCTGGCAACCATGGGCGAAATGGGTCTGGCCATTGAAAAGCACCACCATGAGGTTGCGCAGTCCCAGCACGAACTTGGCACCAAGTTTGAAACGCTGGTCCGCTCCGCCGACTTCATGCAGATTTACAAATACTGTGTGCACAACGTGGCGCACTCCTATGGCAAGACCGCCACGTTCATGCCGAAGCCGATCTTTGGCGATAACGGCTCGGGCATGCATGTCCACCAGTCCATCTGGAAAGACGGCAAGTCCACCTTTGCTGGTAATGGCTATGCGGACCTGTCCGATACGGCGCTGTACTACATCGGCGGTATCATCAAGCATGCCAAGGCGCTGAACGCCTTCACCAATCCGTCCACCAACTCCTACAAGCGTCTGATTCCGGGCTTTGAAGCACCCGTACTGCTGGCATATTCTGCCCGCAACCGCTCTGCTTCTTGCCGTATTCCGTACGCAACCAGCCCGAAGGCCAAGCGCGTTGAAGTGCGCTTCCCCGACCCCACGGCCAACCCTTATCTGGCATTCTCCGCAATGCTGATGGCGGGTCTGGATGGTATCAAGAACAAGATCCACCCTGGCGATGCCATGGACAAGGACCTGTACGACCTGCCGCCCGAAGAACTGAAGCAGATCCCGACAGTTGCTGGCTCCCTGCGTGAAGCGCTGGAAGCTCTGGCCGCTGACCACGAGTTCCTGCTGGCTGGTGGCGTGTTCACCAAAGACCAGATTGAAAGCTACATCACCCTGAAATGGAATGATGTGTACCGTTTCGAGCACACACCGCACCCGATTGAGTTCGAAATGTACTACTCCGTCTAATCTCTGGCCCCTCGGGGCTGAGGAATGGATGACTAAAAGGCGCGACCCTCGAATGGGGGTCGCGTTTTTTTTGTGACTTATCCTGAAATGAAAATTTATTCATTTTTCGATTATAATATGATAGATTTCTTCGTAAATAACATTGATCAACTCTGAATAACCGTTTCACTCCAGTAAAATGGTGTTCTGCAACGCAAGGAGAATGCCGGTCATGCAAGGCGGCCGTTCCCATAGTCTGTCAAAAATCACGGCGCTGTTCTGCGTTGTGCTTGGTTTTGTTCTGGCGGGGGGAGGCGGCTGGCTGGCCGTTCTGGGTGGTTCCGCTTTTTACGCGGTATGCGGTCTGGCTCTTGTGGTAACCGGAGGGCTGCTCTGGATGCAGCGGCGCGAGGCATTGTGGCTTTATGCGGCCGTTGCTGCGGGCACACTTGTCTGGTCCGTCACCGAAGCGGGGTTTGACTTCTGGGCACTGGCACCCAGAGGGGATGTTATTCTACCGCTGGGAGTGTGGCTGCTGCTGCCTTTTGTAGCAGGGGCGTTGCAGCCAGCATCCATCTGGAACCGTGTTCCCCTGCTGGCGGTTATTGTGGCCGGGTTGGGTGTCTATGGCTATGCGCTTACGCAGGACCCGCAGGATGTAACGGGTGTGCTCCCCCGTGCGCAGGCTATCCATGCGGGTGTGCAGCTTCCGGGTGAGGTGGCCGCTGTACCGGCGCAGGACTGGCCCGCCTATGGGCGCACGCAGGCGGGGGACCGCTATTCCCCCCTCAATCAGATAACAACGGGCAATGTGGATAAGCTCAAGGTTGCCTGGACCTTTAGAACCCACGACCTGCGCGGACCGGATGATCCGGTGGAAGTGACGGATGAGACAACGCCGATCAAGGTTGGCAACACGCTCTACCTGTGCTCACCCCATCAGGTCGTGTTCGCGCTGGATGCGGCGACTGGCAGGCAGGTCTGGCGGTTTGACCCCAAGCTGGTGGTTAACCCGACATTCCAGCATCTGACCTGCCGTGGTGTGTCCTATGCGCTCACGCCCCCCCGCGCAGCAGACGGTGCAGAGGTGCTGGATGGTGCGGCAACGTCAGCCTCCTGTGCGGAGCGTATTTTTCTGCCCGTCAATGACGGGCGGCTGGTGGCGCTGGATGCAAAAACGGGTCAGGTATGCCCAGCCTTCGGCAATAAGGGCGTTGTGGACCTGACCGAAGGCATGCCTATGCGCGTCCTCGGGTTTTATGAGCCAACGTCACCTCCCGTGGTCACGGACAAGCTGGTTATTATCTCTGGCGCGGTTACGGATAATTACTCCACGCACGAACCCTCGGGTGTGACGCGGGCGTATGACCTGTATAGCGGCAAGCTGGTCTGGGCGTTTGATCCGGGGAATGAGGATCCGAACCAGCTCCCCTCCGACAGTCACGAATACACGCCCAATTCGCCTAATTCGTGGATTGTTTCGGCTTACGATGCCAAACTGGGACTTATCTATATTCCTACCGGTGTGGCAACGCCCGACATATGGGGTGGCAAACGGACAGATGTGCAGGAGCGGTACGCATCAGGCATTCTGGCGCTGGATGCCCGGACAGGGCACAAGGTCTGGTTCTACCAGACGGTCCACCACGACCTGTGGGACATGGATGTACCGGCCCAGCCCAGCCTGATCGACTTCAGGCAGGAAGATGGCACGGTTATTCCCGCGCTGTATGCTCCGGCCAAAACAGGCAATATTTTTGTGCTCGACCGCCGTAACGGCCAACTGCTGGTGCCAGCGCCCGAACTGCCTGTACCGCAGGGTGCCGCGCAGGGCGACCATGTCTGGGCAACGCAGCCGTTTTCTCAACTGACTTTCCGCCCCAAAAACAGGCTGACGGATGGGGATATGTGGGGTGCCACCATGCTGGACCAGATGGTGTGCCGCATCATGTTCAAGAAACTGCGTTACGAAGGACCGTTTACGCCGCCTTCCGTGCAGGGCACGCTGGTTTTTCCCGGTAATCTGGGCATGTTTGAATGGGGCGGTCTGGCCGTGGACCCCGTGCGGCAGGTGGCGTTTGCCAACCCCATCGCCATTCCGTTTGTCTCCCGCCTTGTGCCGCGTCCGACAGATAATCAGGTTGTGCCACCAACCACGCATGACCCCGCCGCAAGTGGGGGAGAGAACGGGTTGCAGCCCCAGTACGGCACACCGTTCGGGGTGGAACTGCATCCGTTCCTGTCCCCCCTTGGTATTCCGTGCAAGCAGCCCGGCTGGGGCTATGTGGCCGGGGTGGACCTGAAGACCAACAGCATTATCTGGCAGCACCGGAATGGCACAACACGGGATAGTTCCCCCCTGCCATTTGGCTTTAAGGTGGGCATTCCCTCCCTTGGTGGGCCAATTATTACCGCAGGTGGGGTCGCGTTCCTGACCTCCACAGCCGATTATTACATCCGTGCCTATGATGTGACGACCGGCAAGGTCCTGTGGGCGGACCGTCTGCCCGCGGGTGGCCAGTCCACCCCCATGACGTATGAAGCCAATGGCCGCCAGTATGTTGTTACGGTCGATGGCGGACATGGCTCCTTTGGCACGAAGGAAGGGGATTACATTGTGGCCTATGCCCTGCCCGAAGCATCCCGCTGATAACGGGCAGGACCACGGAGTAAGCCTTGCAGTTCCGTGCGGGATCGGTGATCCTGCACGGAATGTGGAATGACCCTTACCTGGAAACATGCTGCCGCTCCGCCCTGCACAGGCTCTACCTTGCCGGTGCATGTGGCCGCCCCTGCGGCCTGATGGATGGCCCATGCCTTGAGCGGCTCGAGCGGATGGGGCTGGCTGAGCGCACGGCACAGTCACGCTTTGTGGCAACAGATGCAGGGCTGGCCCGCCATGCGCAGGAAGTGCTCAGGCATCAGGGCAAGCCTGCACCCACTTCATCCCCCCGGTCATGATCGCGCAGTCGCAGGTCTTCTGGCACACGCTGGATATGCTTGCGCGTGAGCGGGGGTTTACGCCTTCCGCCCTTGCACGGGCGGCGGGGCTGGACGCCACGGCGCTCAATCCTTCGCGCAGGGTGGGGGCGGGTGGTGTCATGCGCTGGCCGTCGCTGCCCACGCTTTTGCGGGTGCTGGACGTTTTGCAGGTGCCGCTGGCGGTTTTTGCCCGCTCCGTTGCAGGGGAGGGGCTGAATCCGACCATGCCGGACGAAGGCGGGGGACTGTTGCGTACCCTTGCGTATTCCATGCTCCAGCAGACTGGCGTGTTTGACCAGTACGGGCTGCCCTGTGGCCCGGTGTGGGAGCATGAGGCCTCGCCCGGTCAATGGTGGGGTGAGCCTGATGCCTATGTTGTGCGGGTGGATACTGATGGTATGGAGCCAGTTGTGCGTGATGGCGGGGCGGTTGTTGTGGTGCCGTCACTTCCACTGCGGGAGGGGGACAGGGTTCTGCTGCATGGCCCCGGTCGTGAGCCTGTTATGGGGTTGATGCTGCATGGACCGGAAGGGCCTGCCGTCTGCTCTTTTCGCGGGGGCGAGGTGCATGCACCTCCCGCGCGGGAGGATAAGGTGTGGGTGCACAGGATTGTCATGATGACGGTTTGAGAAAAACTCTTTTTAAGGAGTATAGGGAGTGTTTTTTTTAAAAGACCGTGCCGAATAATGTTGCATAGAAGATGATTATGGCGGCATTGCTGGTCAGTTTTGGGTTTTTTATAGCAGATTATTTTAAAATGTACTGTTTTTTCAATGTGTTGAAAATTGGGGCATGCGTCGGATGAGGGTTGTAGGGTGCATTATTGGCCAGCATGACCTCGGGCTGGTCTGTGTGGCCATCGTGTTGTGCATTTCTGGTGCCGGAGTGACCGCCTCTTTGTTCCAGCATGCTTTGCGGGCCAAAAACAACCAGTGGTACGCGTGGCTTTTTTTGACCTCTCTTTCAGGCGGGATTGCAATCTGGTGTACACACTTTGTGGCCATGTTGGGGTACGTTGGGAATACCCCCGCACGGTTTGATCCTTTGCTGACCAGCATATCCCTGCTGATTGCCGTTTTTGGCAGTACAATCGGCTTTATGCTGGCGACCTGCCGTTTTGCCCGTTTTCTGCCCGAACTGGGTGGCGTTACGGTCGGACTGGCTATTGTTGCCATGCATTATACTGGCATGCTGGCTTACCGCGTGCAGGGGCAGACATTATGGAACGTGCCCTGTCTTGTGCTTTCGGTGCTGGCAGCCATTGTGCTGTGTGTGCTGGCTGTGCGCGCCGGGGTTCGGCCCGGGCGATGGGCCAGTGCCTGTATGGCCGCTGTGCTGGCGCTGGCGGTTCTGTCCGTCCATTTTATTGGCATGGCGGCCTACCATGTGCAGGCTGGCTCTTCTGTCATGCAGAGCATGGAGCACTCCGAGGATACGCTGGTTCTGGCCGCAGCCATTGCCATCATGTCTTTCCTTATCCTTGGGGGTGGGCTGGTCAGCGGCATGATTGATGACAGTTCACGCGCGGAGTCGGTGGAAAAGCTGCGGCGGATGGCCCTGCACGATACGTTGACCGGCCTGCCCAACCGGCTGAACTTTCATCAACGTCTCGACCGTGAACTGGACTGGGCGCGTGAGAACAACGGCAGGCTGGCGCTGATCGGGATCGACCTGAACAGATTCAAGGAAATTAACGACCTGCGTGGCCACAGTGCGGGGGACGAGGTTCTGCGCATTCTGGGGTGGCGGTTGCGGGGATTGCAGAATAACAGGAGCGGCGAGTTTATTGCCCGCACCGGAGGGGACGAGTTTCTGGCTCTGTGCCGTGTTGTCTCGACCGAACAGACCAAGGGTTTTTTGCACAGGCTGGAGGAAGCCCTGTTCAAGCCCATCCGGTTTGAGGATACGGAAGTGCGGCCCGGCGCCAGTCTGGGCGTGGCCATATGGCCCGACCATGCAGCGGACAAGGAAACCCTGATCAACAATGCTGATCTGGCCATGTATCGCGCCAAGGCCGAGCGGGGGCGACATCCGTGTTTTTATGAACCCTCGATGGATGAAAAAGTGCGCATCCGGCGCAAGCTCTCCGCGGACCTGCGCCAAGCGGTCGAGACCGGGCAGTTAACCATCTGCTATCAGGTGCAAAGAGTGGTCGCCACGGGGGAAATCCGTGGCTACGAGGCACTGGTGCGATGGGAGCATCCCACACAGGGCACCATTATGCCGGATGATTTTATTCCGCTGGCCGAAGAGAGCGATCTGATCCTGCAGATTGGGGAGTGGGTGCTCCGCTGCGTCTGTGCCGAGGCCGTGCAGTGGCTCCAGCCCTATACGGTTGCGGTCAACCTGTCGGGCATGCAGTTTGTCCACTCGGACATTGCCCGCATTGTAGCCAATATTCTGAAAGAAACAGGGCTGCCCCCCCAAAGGCTGGAACTGGAACTGACAGAATCGACCTTTATTGCCGATCAGGCCCGTGCTTTGCAGGTGCTGCACCAGATCAAGGATATGGGGGTCAGTCTGGCGCTGGATGATTTTGGCACTGGGTATTCCTCGCTGGATACGCTGCGCCGTTTTCCTTTTGACCGCATAAAGATTGACCGCTCATTTTTTGGGGTCATGCAGACCAGCGAGCATACACAGGCGATTGTGCGCGCGGTTCTGGCTTTGGGCAGGGCGTTTGGCACTTCGGTCATGGCGGAGGGGATCGAGACCGCGGAGCAGTTGAGCATGCTCAATGCCGCCGGGTGTTATGAGGCTCAGGGGTTTCTGCTGGGACGGCCCGCAACACTGGCCGATATTGTTAAAAATGGCCAGATCACCATGAATGGCGCCCTCTAGCCAGCGTGTCCGGGAGGGGGGCAGGCAGGGCAGAGCACCCCTGCGTTAAAAAAATGTGCTAAAGTGGTGCCCAAGGCAGAGGAACAGGCTGACTTTTCTCTTTATTTACCGTAAAGGGGCAGCATGACCGATGTACCCCTTTCGCTCATCCGCAATTTTTCCATCATCGCCCATATCGATCATGGAAAGTCCACTTTGGCCGACCGCCTGATTCAGGCGTGTGGAGCCCTGACTGCCCGTGAGATGACCAATCAGGTTCTTGATAACATGGATCTGGAGCGGGAGCGTGGCATTACCATTAAAGCGCAGACCGTCCGGCTGGCCTATCCCGCCAAGGATGGCAAGACCTATGTGCTGAACCTGATGGACACGCCCGGACATGTTGACTTCGCTTACGAGGTCAGCCGCTCTCTGGCTGCGTGTGAAGGCTCGCTTCTGGTGGTGGATGCCTCCCAGGGGGTGGAAGCCCAGACCCTTGCCAACGTGTATCAGGCCATAGACGCCAACCACGAAATCGTACCCGTGCTCAACAAGGTGGACCTGCCTGCGGCAGAACCTGAGCGCGTGAAGGCGCAGATCGAGGAAGTGATCGGCATTCCCGCCGATGATGCGGTCGAGATTTCGGCCAAGACCGGCCTGAACATCGAAGGTGTTCTGGAAGCTGTAGTCACCCGCCTGCCGCCCCCCGTAGGGGATGCGGAAAAACCGTTGCAGGCCATGCTGGTGGATAGCTGGTACGACCCCTATCTGGGCGTGATCGTGCTTGTGCGGATCAAGGAAGGCCGGCTGAAGCGGGGCATGAAGGTGCGCATGATGTCCTCTGGTGCGGTGCATCAGGTGGATCAGGTGGGTGTGTTCGCCCCGCGCATGACATCGGTGGAAAGCCTTGGTCCGGGTGAGATGGGGTTCATCAACGCCGCCATCAAAACCGTGGCCGACTGCAATGTGGGTGACACGATTACCGATGACCGCCGCCCCGCCGCGACGCCGCTGCCCGGCTTTAAGCCTTCCATTCCGGTTGTGTGGTGCGGTCTTTACCCCATTGTCTCGGATGATTTTGAAAAACTGCGCGACAGCCTTGCCAAGCTGCGCCTGAATGATGCGTCTTTCCACTACGAGGCGGAAACATCGGCAGCCCTTGGCTTCGGCTTCCGCTGCGGCTTCCTTGGCCTGCTGCATCTGGAAATCATTCAGGAACGCCTGTCCCGCGAGTTCGATCTCGACCTTATCGCCACAGCGCCGTCCGTTGTGTACAAGGTCTACCGCACCAATGGGGAGATGGAAGAACTCCACAACCCGGCCGACATGCCCGATGGTTCCCTGATTGAAAAAATCGAGGAACCGTGGATCAAGGCCAACATTATGGTGCCGGACGAATATCTGGGTGCAGTCCTGACCCTGTGTACGGAGCGACGTGGTACGCAGGTGGACCTGACCTATGTTGGCAACCGCGCCATGGCTGTTTACCGCCTGCCCCTGAACGAAGTGGTGTTTGACTTCTATGACAGGCTCAAGTCGCTCACACGCGGCTATGCCAGCTTTGATTATCAGATGGATGGGTACGAAGAGGGCGATCTTGTACGCATTTCCATTCTGGTTAATCAGGAGCCGGTTGATGCGTTAAGCTTCATAGCCCATCGTTCCGCCGCGGAAACACGGGGTCGCTCCATTTGCGCACGGCTGAAGGACCTTATCCCCCGGCAGTTGTTCAAAATCGCTATTCAGGCCGCCATTGGTGGCCGCGTTATCGCGCGTGAAACCATTGGAGCGCTATCGAAGGATGTGACGGCCAAATGTTATGGCGGGGACATCTCGCGTAAGCGCAAGCTGCTGGAAAAGCAGAAAGAAGGTAAAAAGCGCATGCGCCAGTTCGGTAAGGTGGAAATCCCGCAGAGCGCCTTCCTTGCCGCGCTCAAAATGGAACACTAGCTATTCAGTACCGGCTGCTGCCATATATGTGGCCGGTAAACCCTGGTCTGGCAGTGCCGGTGTAATCGGGGCTGATACGGTTTTTTACCCGGTCTTGCCGGGTTGGAGAATGCAGCGGGTTCATGAACAGCACAACGCCCCTTACCGTTGGTGAGCACCCGCATGCCAGTTTTCCCGAAGGGGTGGAACTGGACTGTGGTGTAACACTGGCACCTGTTGATATTGCGTATTGTACGTATGGTCAGCTTTCGGCCAACAAAGACAATGCCATTCTCATCTGTCATGCCTTTACCGGCGACCAGTATGTGGCGGAAACACACCCCCTTACGGGTAAACCCGGTTGGTGGGAGCGTATGGTCGGGCCGGGCAAGCCGATTGATACAAACCGCTTTTTTGTAATCTGCTCCAATGTTCTGGGTGGCTGCATGGGCAGCACGGGGCCACGCTCCCCCAGAACCGACGGGCAGGAAGCGCCGGGCGAGTTATGGGGCACCGCATTCCCCCCCATTACCATCCGCGATATGGTGCGCGCCCAGCACAAGCTGGTGCGTAGTCTGGGCATAGAGCGCCTGTTTGCCGTGGTGGGCGGTTCCATGGGGGGCATGCAGGTGCTCGAATGGGCCGTGACCTACCCCCAGATGATGCGCGCCGTGATGCCCATAGCCACAGCGCCTTTCCATTCAGCCCAGAACATTGCGTTTAACGAGGTCGGGCGGCAGGCCATTATAGCCGACCCGGACTGGCGGGGCGGACGTTACTGGGAGGCGGGTGTCGTGCCCGCGCGGGGGCTGGCTGTGGCCCGTATGATGGCGCATATTACCTATCTGTCGGAAGAAGTGCTGACCCGCAAGTTCGGGCGGCGCATGCGGCGTGGGCCAGTTGGCGGGCAGGGACCGGAAGGCCCGGTTTCTACATTCGGTGATATTTTTGAGGTGGAATCCTACCTGCGCTATCAGGGTTCAAGCTTTGTCCGCCGGTTTGACGCCAACTCCTACCTGAGCATCACGCGGGCCATGGACTGGTTCGATATTGCCGCGGATCATGATGGGGACCTGACCCCGGCTTTTGCAGGCACGGCAGTCCGGTTTTGCGTTGTTTCCTTTTCCTCGGACTGGCTGTTCCCCACATCGGCCGCGCGTACACTGGCCCGCGCCCTGAACAGGGCCGCTGCCAATGTGTCGTTCGTCGAGATTGAAACAGATAAAGGCCATGATGCCTTTCTGCTCGAAGAACCGGATTTTGACCGCACGGTGCGCGGCTTTCTGTGCGGTGTGGCCGAACATGCGGGGTTGTTCTGATGCGTCTCGACCAACGCCTGATTGCGGACATGATCGAACCCAAAACCCGTGTGCTCGACATCGGGAGCGGGGATGGCACACTGATCGGCCATTTATACCGCGAACGTGGGTGCGATGCCCGTGGCATTGAACTGAACATGGAACTGGTGACACGCTCCGTAGCCCACGGCCTGCCCGTCGTGCATGGGGATGCGGACCACGATCTGGCCTATTATCCCGACCATTCGTTTGATTATGTAGTGCTCCAGCGCACATTGCAGGCTGTGGAACGCCCAAGGGAAGTCCTGCGGCAGATGCTGCGCATAGGGCGGTATGCCATTGTGTCCTTCCCCAATTTTGGGCACTGGCAGTTGCGGCTGCGCCTGCTGCTTGGCGGGTGCATGCCCATGACGGCCGTATGGCATACCCCGTGGTATGAGACGCCCAATATCCACCCCTGTACGATTCGGGATTTTCTCGAACTCTGCCGTCAGGATGGATATATCGTGGAAAAATGGCTGGCGGTGGATGAAGATGGCGAGCGCGCTCCGTGGCGGCGGTCCATACGGCTGGCCAATCTGTTTGGCGAACAGGCGCTGTTTCTGCTGCGCAGGCGCTAGTGTAGTCTGGCGCGGGAGTAGTACAGCGGCTGGATTTATGGGCAGGTATTAACAGTCTCCTGAAAAATAAGTTAGAATTCAGTGCATTCATTTCCTCCTCAAGCCGGACGGCGCATGGAGCCTATGCGCAAAAATATATTGAAAATACTAGTTATATGATAGGAATCCTGTATATATCGGGTGTCTGATAATCGTGATTTGCAGATGGTATGACAGTTCTGCGGGCTGCTTATTTTCGGACCAATATGGTACGGAACCCTTGCGGGGCACGCGCACTGCTTTTATATAATCCTTTCAGGACAGTCTGTGCGGGATGCATTTTTCCGAAAATTTCTTATTCTGTCTGTAATGTAATAAAATTCATGCTGACCTGTCAGTAAGGTCTGGCTTAGAGACGGTTCTGCTCTGTTTTAATTCTGGTTTGCAGTGCGTGACTGAAAGTAAGGCGGACGTGACTCGTTTTCAGGTGCATGGAGAGGTTGCCCCTAAATGACTACTTTTTCGGATCTGAAACTAGCTGCACCCCTGTTGCAGGCGCTGACGGACCAGGGGTACGAAATACCGACCCCAATCCAGGCCGGTTCCATTCCCCATCTGCTCGAAGGGCGTGATCTGTTAGGTCTTGCGCAAACGGGCACAGGCAAGACCGCGTCTTTTGCACTGCCGATCCTGCAGCATCTGCACAACAACCCCAAGGCTGCAACGCCCAAGCAGCCGCGCGTTCTGGTGCTGGCTCCCACGCGTGAACTGGTTGCCCAGATCAGCGACAGCTTTAAAGCCTATGCGCGTTACATGAAGTTTTCTCAGGCCGTGGTGTTTGGCGGTGTGGGGCAGGGGCGGCAGGTTGAAGCCATGCGCCGTGGCGTGGATGTGCTTGTAGCCGCACCTGGTCGTCTGCTGGACCTGATCGGTCAGGGTTATATTGACCTTTCCGGGCTGGAAGTTCTGGTGCTGGACGAAGCCGACCGTATGCTGGATATGGGCTTTGTGCGCGATATTCGCCGGATCATGAGCTATGTTCCAGCCCAGCGGCAGACCCTGCTGTTCTCGGCCACCATGCCAAAGAGCATTGAAGATCTGGCAGCCTCCCTGCTGAGCAACCCGGCCCGCGTGGAAGTGGCGCCACCGTCCAGCACGGTGGACCGTATCCAGCAGGCCATCATGTTCGTAAACGGCACAAGCGACAAGCGCGATGCGTTGCTGACCATGGTCGAATCTGACAAGGTTGCCCGTGCCGTGGTGTTCACGCTCATGAAGCATGAAGCCAACAAGGTTGCCGAATTCCTGAACAAGAACAGCGTTGTGGCCGAAGCCATTCATGGCAACAAGTCTCAGGGCGCACGCGAACGGGCCATGAAGGGCTTCCGGGCTGGTTCGGTCAAGGTTCTGGTAGCAACGGATATTGCTGCCCGCGGGATTGACGTGGACGAAGTCAGCCACGTGTTCAACTATGACCTGCCCAATGTGCCGGAAAGCTATGTGCACCGTATTGGCCGTACGGCGCGTGCCGGGCGCGATGGCTGGGCTGTTTCCTTCTGCGATGCGGAACAGCGCGCATGGCTGAAGGATATTGAAAAAACAATTGGCAAGTCCATTCCCGTCGTCCGCGATCATCCGTGGCATTCGGAAGAAGCCGAGTTCTCCACGCAGCGTCCACCTGTTCTGGGTGGCGGCGGCGGTGGCCGGGGTCGTGGTGGTCCGCCGCGCAATGGTGGCGGTGGTGGCGGCCGTGGTGGCCCGCCGCGTCGTTCTGGTGGTGGACGTCCGGGGTCTTCGCACAGGTCCGGTGCTCACGCCTGAGCGTGTTGAGGTGCAAAAAAAGCCGCTACGGTTTCCGTAGCGGCTTTTTTTATGGTGGAATCTGGTGTGGTATTCTTAAGGTTATGGAAACGGGGCAATGATCACTCAGTGTTCGTGCGCCGTCCTGTGGTAAAACCATAACACGCAGGGAATCCGGCTGTGCCCATTTGGAAGCGTCTCCCCCAAGAAGAATGTGATCAATAAAGCTGCTGCCGTTCTGGCAGGGGCTGGCGCGCCCGGCCGTAACAAGTTCCAGCGGTGTGATCTGGTTTAATGCCATGAACAGGGGGTCCGTGCGCGTCATGCGGCGATTAAAATCCCCGATGATGGCAAAGGCTTCCCGATTTTTTGTTCTTTGGAGCAACCAGTCCTGAAGTGCGCGGAATTGCTGGAACAGAATGGGGCAGGAATGGCGCGTTTCGGATAATGGGTTGTCCCAGCAGCCAGTTTTAAGATGAACAATCAGAACCCGTAAATCTGCACTCTCCGTGCTTACAGTAACATCCAGCCCACTGCGCAGGCGGTGGCGTGCTGCGGTGGGGCTGAGTGCCAGAGCGGTTACGTCCGGGTTGCGTTTGACGCGCAGGCCCTGACGCACCGCAAGAGCGGTATGCTGGGGAATGTCATCCCCGGAAAGAAAAAGCTGATAATCCTGCGTGCCAAACAGACGGGCAAGTGTTGCCGTATCCCCGACTTCCTGCAAGCCGATCAGGTCGGGGTGCAGACGTTTGGCATAGGTGGCTAATGCGGCAAGGTCATCCGCTGTTCTATGGGGGATGTCGTCTGGAATTTGCGGAGCGTGCTGCATCTGGCTGTCCAGCAGCCATTCCACGTTCCATGTGCTGATTTTCAGGGTTTGTGCAGGCGTTGCAAAACCAGTAGCAGGCAAAAAAAGGCCGACACCCGCCAGAACGATCAGGCCCAGACGGTGTGCCGGCATGCAGAAGACCGAAGTGTCAGGCAGTTTCCTGCTCGGTCTGTTCCTGCAGTTTTTCAATAATGCCACTGATCGGAACAGTTGTGCGGGTCTGCTCATCCAACACCGAGATTTCTCCGGTGCCAATGTCGTAGAACCATCCCTGCAGGAAGAGCGTGTTACGCGCAAGCCCTGCTGCAACGGCAGGATGTGTGCGCAGGTGTGCAAGCTGGAGAAGGACGTTCTGTTCAGCAAGGCAGCGCACGGTAGCGGGCCCAGCATCCTCGGAATGCAGGGTGTTCATCGTGGCGGCCCGTGCGGCTTCGGCGTTGCGGAGCCAGCTGCGCACGGTGGGCATTTTATCCAGCCCGTTCTTTTCGGGTTCGAGTAGCGCTTTCATGGCGCCACAGTCGGAGTGGCCGCACACGATAATGGAGGATACTTCAAGCCCGAGGACCGCATATTCAATGGCGGAGGAAACACCCCCCAGCATTTCCCCATATGCGGGAACAAGGTTGCCAATGTTGCGCAGAATAAACAGATCACCCGGTTCGGTCTGGGTGATCAGGTTAGGGTTGATGCGGCTATCGGCACAGGCAATGAACAGCGCGCCGGGAGCCTGCCCTTTGGCCAGACTGGCAAACAGGGCTTCCTTCGCGGGGAAAATTTCGGTGTTGAAGTGCTCAACACCACGCAGGAGAGAAAGCAGCTTGCTTCTGGCTTCGGAACATGTCGGCATCAGTTAACTCCAGAAAACCTTGACGTTTGGCCTGTAGCAGGCCCATGGCCCCCTAACAGGGGCAATGTTAGGCCAAACGTGTGAGGGACAGATACGTTTTAGGGCATAAAGCAAAATTCTGTTTTGTAATATTGCACTTAGCTCAGCGGATCATCCTCGGGTTCACTCATCTGGTCAGCCGGGTGGCGGACTGGTGCGGGGTTGGTGCGGGGGCGGCTGGATTCGGTCTGGCGGCGTGTAAAGTTGGCTCCCAGAGAGGCGAGCTCAAGGAACTGGTCGGCCTGCCTGCGCAGATCATCCCCGATCAGGGGCGGGGAAGAGCGCATGGACGAGGCAACGGAAACGCGCGTACCCTGCCGCTGCACGGCCTCGACAACCCGGCGGAAGTCTGAATCCCCGCTGAACAGAATGGCGTGGTCTATATGTGGGGCCATTTCCATCATGTCCACCGCGATTTCGATGTCCATGTTGCCTTTGACGCGGCGTTTGCCGGTCGAATCCGTAAATTCGCGCGCGGGCTTGGTCACAAGGAAATAACCGTTATAGGAGAGCCAGTCGGTCAGTGGCTTAAGCGGGGAGTAATCCTCCGTGTCCAGAATGGCGGCGTAATAATAGGCGCGGATTATATGCGTTTTGGCTGCAAAAAATTCGAGCAGTTTTTTGTAGTCAACGTCAAATCCAAGGCTGCGCGATGTTGAATACAGGCTTGATCCGTCAATAAAAAGACAGGTTTTTTCATCTTTTTTCAGGTTCATGAGCATGGTCCTCTAAATACAGTCACTGTTGTTTCTTTTGGGTTTCGATTATGCGGAAATGAAATTTTTATCATGCGCTTCGTAATGAAAGCCCCTCTGGCTGTTAGTTTGCGGGGCGCTCTTATAAAAGAGGCTCCAATTGTGTTCAAAACAAGATATTCCACTCAGGTGTGAGGCATTGGATGGCGGAAGAGAGAAATCATACCAGATCGGTCCTAATAGCAATAGGTGCAAATCTGCCTCAGGGAGGGCAATCCGCGCTGGAAAGCTGCGAACAGGCCGTGCAGGCCCTGCGCCATGTGCCGGGGTTGCGTGTGCAGGCTGTTTCCCGCTGGTATGAGAGCGCGCCCATGCCGCCATCGGGGCAGCCTCCTTACGTGAATGGGGTTGTGCTGGGTGTGACGAGTCTGCCTCCTCTGGTCTTGCTGGATCATCTTCAAGACATAGAAACGCAGCAGGGCCGTGTGCGTTCCGTGCCCAATGCCGCGCGCACACTTGATCTGGACATTATAGATATGGACGCGCTGTGTCAGACTGCGGAGCGGCTGGTTCTGCCGCATCCACGGGCTCATGAGCGCGCCTTTGTGCTGTACCCCCTGCGCGATGTGCAGCCTGGCTGGGTGCATCCACGCACCGGACAGCCGCTTGAACAGATGCTTCAGGCCGTTGAAGGGCAGGAAATCCGGGTGATCGGGTAATAAGCCTTTCCTGTCGGGGGTGGATGCGGTAATATGTCCTTTCTGTCTTTTTTATCTTATTTCTGTGCTGAACTGTCTGGAGGCTCTTCGTAATGGCCCGCGTCACCGTCGAAGACTGCGTTGAAAAGGTTCCAAACCGCTTTGAACTGGTGGTGTACGCCGCGCAGCGCGCCCGCAACATCTCCCGTGGCGAGGAGCTGACCATCGACCGCGACAACGACAAGAATCCTGTCGTTGCCCTGCGTGAAATTGCGGATGAAACCGTGCAACTGCCCGCTCTGCGCAACGATCTGATCCGTTCGCAGGCCCGTGAGCCCGAACCCGAACCTGTGGAAGAAGATGTGCAGGATCTGGTGCCGACCGAACAGAACATTTTCGGTCTGCAGGAAGTCTCCGCCGAGGAAGAAGCCGCCGATGACGTGCGTGCGATTGAAGCGGCTCTGACCGGTCGCGCACGGCGGTAAAAGGCGCGTGGACCAACCGGGCGGCGATATTCCCGTTCACACCTCTTCCCCTGAGCGGGAGGGGGGTGCCCCGGTTGAGGCATCTATGGTGCCTGTAATCCCTCCTGGGCGTGAGGGGGAGATCGGCTGCGAGCGGCTGGTTGCCAAGGTGCTCAGTTATGCGCCGCAGGCCGATGTCCAGTCCATTCGTCGTGCGTTTGATGTGGCTAACCGGGCGCATCAGAGCCAGATGCGCGACAATGGTGATCCCTATATAACCCACCCTCTGGCTGTTGCCATGATTCTGGCGCGCTTCAGGCTGGATGTGCAGTCCATCTGCACCGCTTTGCTCCATGATACCATCGAAGATACCGGCGTTACGTATGATACGCTAAAGGCCGATTTCGGGTCGGTTGTGGCTGATCTGGTCGATGGCGTGACCAAGCTGACCCGGCTGGAACTCCAGTCTGACCGCACCAAGCAGGCCGAGAATTTCCGCAAGCTTGTGCTGGCCATGTCCAAGGATATTCGTGTCCTTCTGGTCAAGCTGGCGGACCGCCTGCACAACATGCGCACCCTCCATTTTGTGGAGCGGCAGGACCGCAGGCAGCGCATCGCGCGTGAAACGCTCGATATTTATGCGCCGCTGGCCGAGCGTATTGGTATGGACCGGGTCAAGACCGAACTCCAGAACCTCTCCTTCGCGCAGCTTGAGCCCGAGGCCGATACCACCATCCGCACGCGCCTGAACTACCTGCGGGGGCAGGGGGCGGATGTTATTGAGGACGTGCGGCGCGAGCTGCTGCGCCTGTGCCATGAAGCGGGGCTGAAGGACGCTCAGGTTTCGGGGCGTGAGAAATCGCCTTATTCCATCTGGGAAAAAATGCAGCGCCGGAATGTGGCGTTCGAGCAGTTGTCCGACATCATGGCTTTCCGCATGATCGTGAACACGCGCGAGGACTGTTATATGGCGTTGGGCGCGGTGCATGCCGCCTACCCCATGATCGCCGGGCGGTTCAAGGACTACATCTCCACCCCCAAGGCCAACGGGTATCAGAGCCTGCATACGGGGGTTACGCTGCGTTCTCCCCGTAACCAGAAAATAGAAGTGCAGATCCGCACGCAGGCCATGCATGACGTGGCCGAAAACGGCGTTGCTGCCCACTGGGTGTACAAGGAAGGTGGCACCAGCAGCCCTGACGAGGACGGATATGGCGGCGTACGCCGCCCACGCTGGGTGCAGGACCTGCTGGAAATTCTGGAAGCCTCATCCGCTCCCGATGAGTTTTTGGAAAACACCAAGCTTGAACTTTACCAGGATCAGGTTTTCTGTTTTTCCCCCAAAGGGCAGCTTATCTCGCTCCCGCGTGGGGCAACGCCAGTTGATTTTGCCTATGCGGTGCATAGCCAGATCGGGGATACCTGCGTAGGGGCCAAGGTTAACGGTCGCCTTATGCCGCTGCGGCATGAGCTGGAAAACGGCGATCAGGTCGAAATCATGACCGCCCGTGGTGGCGCGCCCTCTCCTTCGTGGGAGCGGTTTGTCGTTACCGGCAAGGCGCGTGCGCGCATCCGCCGTTATGTGGCTCAGCAGCAGCGTCAGGTTTCGCTGGATAATGGACGCGCAGCACTGGCCAAGGCCTTCCGTCAGGAAGGTGTGGATGGCTCCGAAAAGATCATGGAGACCACGCTCAAGGCGCTCAAGCAGAGTTCCTTGCAGGATCTGTATGTTGCGGTTGGCGCCAGCAACCTGAACGCGCGGGATGTGGTGCATGCCGCCTACCCCGAACTGCGGCGTGTGCAGCGTGTGCCGCGCATGCTGGCTGGCCTGCCCGGTGTGCTGGGTACGGCAGGGCCACGGCCACGCGGTGCGCCTGCCATGCGCCGTCCATCGGGTGGGGCGGTGCCGCTGGTCGGGCTTGGGGCCGGTGTTGCCGTGCATTACGCAGCCTGCTGCCACCCCTTGCCGGGGGACCGCATTGTGGGTGTGGTGGCAACAGGCAAGGGCGTGACCGTGCACACACGCACCTGCCAGACGCTGGAAAGTTTTGCCGCAACGCCCGAACGCTTTTTGGATGTGGACTGGGATTACGACGCCATGGCGCGTGCCGGTGGAACCGGGCAGATGCGCGTTGGCCGTATCAGCATTGTAGCCGAAAACGAGGGTTCTGTGCTGGCATCCATTACCAATACGATTTCCAAGTGCGATGCGGCTATGGTCAATCTCAAGATCGTGCATCGCCAGCTCGACTTTACCGAAATCCTGCTGGATGTGGAGGTGCGTGACCTGCGCCACCTGTCCTCTGTTATTGCCGGGTTGCGGGCTGTATCGGGTATTACGCAGGCGGACCGGGCCAAGTCATGACCCTGCTGGCAACTGGTGTGGACCTGTGCGACATGCGGCGGATCGAGCAGGTCATGGAGCGGTTTGGGGAGCGTTTTCTGGACCGTGTTTTTACGCCATATGAGCGTGCCAAGGCTGAGCGGCGTGTGGGGGCTGCCAGAATAGGCACTTACGCCAAACGCTGGGCCGCCAAGGAGGCATGCGCCAAGGCGCTGGGTACGGGTTTTGCCTACGGGGTTGCGCAAAGCCAGATCGGGGTGGAAAACCTTGCATCGGGCCAGCCGGTTCTGGTGTTAACGGGGGTCGCGGCCCGGAAGCTGGCCGAGCTTGTGCCCGCAGGCCACAGGCCTGAACTGATGCTGAGCATGACCGATGAACCCCCTTATGCGTTTGCACAGGTGTTTATCTCGGTCCGCGCGGGTTGACATCACACCAAGCTCACGGCTTGATCCGGCGGATTTTATTTTTCTGGCATGATTATGGGAGCAGATGGGGCAGCGCATGAGTAAATCGGAGACTTCTCCAACTGGAGCGCAGCACGCTGTTACCGTCAGACATGCTGTGGTGGAATATGTGCGGACAATTTTAACGGTCGTGATCGTTGTGCTTTTTGTCCGTACGTTTTTGTTTGAATCCTTTGTCATCCCCTCCGGGTCCATGATCCCCACCCTGCAGGTGGGGGACTACATCTGGGTGTCCAAATACAGCTATGGCTATTCGCGGTTTTCCCTGCCGTTTTCGCCCGACCTGTTTAACGGGCGGGTCTGGGCGGGGCAGCCGCATCGGGGCGATGTGGCTGTGTTCCGGTTTACCAAAGATACGTCTATTGATTACATCAAGCGGGTTATCGGCCTGCCGGGGGACCGTATTCAGGTCACCGGGGGGCAGCTCTTCCTCAATGGTGTGCGGGTTCCCTGCACGCAGCCGCACGCTTACGTGGCGCGGGATGAAACGCGCATGCCCATGGAAGGCGAGGCCTGCACGGAGGAACTCCCCCTGCGTGACGGGCAGGGAGTGGTCCGGCACGATATTCTGAAATTGACCAATGATGGCCCGCAGAACGACACTCCCGAATACGTAGTCCCTCCCGGCTACTTTTTTGCCATGGGTGACAACCGTGATGACAGCGCGGACAGCCGCTTTGTGGGGGATGGCCCCAAGGACCTTGGCTTTGTGCCCATGGAAAACCTTGTCGGCAAGGCGCAGCGCATTTTCTTCTCGGTTGAGGCCGCACATCCCATCTGGCAGGTCTGGTACTGGCCGGCCGAAATCCGCTGGGCCCGTCTGTTAAAAGGCGTGATGTAAATGAGTGCTGGCCACTCCACGCCGCAATATCTGGCGTCCATGGCATTGCAGGAACGTCTGGGTTACCAGTTTGCCGATCCCTCCCTGTTGCAGGAAGCGCTGACCCATCGTTCCGCCGCGCATCAGAAGGCGGGTGGGCGCAGGCGGAACAAAACCAAGGGGGCTGGTTCCAACGAGCGGCTGGAGTTTATAGGCGACCGCGTTCTGGGTCTGCTTATGGCGGAACTGTTGCTGGAGCGGTTTCCGGGTGAGCAGGAAGGGGCTCTGGGCTCGCGGCTTGCGCATCTGGTTTCACGTGCAACGCTTGCGGATATTGCCGAGCAGCTTGGTCTGGCTGACGCCCTGTCCGTCGCGGAGCATGAGGCCCGTGCTGGAGTGCAGACCGCCGCCAATGTTGTGGCCGATGGGCTGGAAGCCGTGCTTGGCGCGGTTTTTCTCGATGGTGGGCTGGCTCCGGCACGCAAGATTGTGCGTGCCTGCTGGAAGCGGATACTCGATGCACAGGCACTCCCCCCCAAAGACCCCAAAACCGCATTGCAGGAATGGGTTCTGGGGCGTGGGCAGGGTTTGCCGTTTTACGAAACAATAGGGGCCGACGGTCCATCGCATGCTCCCCTGTTTGTGGTGCGGGTCAGTGCTGGTGGGTATTCGGCGGAAGGATGCGCAGGGAGCAAGCGGGCAGCAGAAAGTTCTGCCGCGGCAACCCTGCTGGAAAAACTTGGAGGCAGCCATCAGGGCTGAAGCAACAGGCATGACACAAACAACACGTTGTGGCTTTGCTGCGCTGGTGGGTGCACCAAACGCAGGCAAATCAACACTGCTCAACCGTATGGCGGGCGCCAAGCTCTCCATTGTCTCGCCCAAGGCGCAGACAACGCGCTTTAGGGTGCTGGGTATTCTCATGCGCGGGGCCAGCCAGATTCTGCTGGTGGACACGCCCGGTATCTTCAAGCCGCGCCGCAAGCTTGACCGCGCCATGGTGGCTGCTGCCTGGACTGGCTCGGATGATGCGGACATCACCTTGCTGCTGGTCGATGCCCGCACAGGCCTGACCGAAGCCGTGCAGGACATTATTACCCGTCTGGCGCAGGCTGGGCGCACCACGTGGCTGGTGCTGAACAAAACGGACCTTGTGCCAGCATCCGCCCTGCTGCCCCTTACAGCGGCCATTACCGAAAAACTGCCCGTTGAGCATGTGTTCATGGTCAGTGCGCGTACCGGTGGTGGTGTGGACGACCTGCTGGACAAGCTGGCTGCCAGCCTGCCCGAAGGCCCATACCTGTACCCCGAAGATGACCTGACCGATCTGCCCGACCGCCTGCTTGCAGCCGAGCTGGTGCGTGAGCAGATTTTCATGCAGACGCATGAGGAAGTGCCCTATGGCACCACGGCCGAGACCGAGAGCTTTCAGGAACGTCCCGATGGTTCGGTGCGGATAGAGGTCACGATTTACGTTGGCCGTACCGGACACAAAGCCATTCTGATTGGGAATGGCGGGCAGAAGATCAAAATGATCGGCGAGCGGGCGCGCAAGCAGCTGACCAGCCTGCTGGAACGCCCGTGCCACCTGTTTTTGAATGTCAAGGAACGTTCTGGCTGGGATGAAGAACGGGCCCGCCTGCGCGCCATCGGGCTGGATGACGTGCCATAAAGCACGGCTTGGCGCTTGTGGCCGTGCGCCTTGGAGGATAAGAGAGAGCGATCTTACACGCTGCGCGCCTGCGCGTGGCGGAGGTCTGTTTTTTGTCGGACTTTGCATGATTGAGGGCCTATGACTGCTTCTGTCTCTGAAACGCCAAGGCGTAAACGTGTATTGCTCAAGGTGTCTGGTGAAGCCCTGATGGGTGAGGGCGCCTTTGGGGTAGAACAGAAGACGGTCGAGCGGATTGCCAAGGATGTCGCCGAGGTCGTTCGCAGCGGTACGGAAGTGTGCCTTGTTGTGGGTGGTGGCAACATTTTTCGTGGAGTGGCTGCCGCAGCCAAGGGCATGGACCGCGCGCAGGGTGACTATGCGGGTATGCTGGCAACGGTCATTAACGCGCTGCTGCTCCAGAATGCGCTTGAACGTGAACTGATAACAACACGGGTCATGTCCGCCATTCACATGTCTTCCGTGGCCGAGCCGTATATCCGGCGCAGGGCGGTCCGGCATATGGAAAAAGGGCGGGTGGTTATTTTTGCCGCAGGTACGGGCAATCCCTTCTTTACCACGGATACGGCGGCAGCCCTGCGTGCGGCGGAAATGGAATGCGATATTCTGCTTAAAGGGACGCAGGTTGATGGCGTGTATTCGGCTGACCCCAAGCACGACCCCAGCGCCACGCGGTATGATGAACTGACATACATGACCGTGCTCTCCAACCAGTTGAGCGTCATGGATGCAGCGGCCATCAGTCTGGCGCGTGAGAACAAGCTGCCGATTATTGTCTTCAATATTGGCGAGGAAGGCTCGTTCGGTCGCGTTATGCGCGGCGAGGGCGCGTTTACGCGGATTATTGAAGCAACCTGACACCATGTAAACCGCTGCCCGTTAAGGCAGCACGCGGAATGAACTAGGGCGGAGGCAGGACAGCACAGTGCCTTCGCGACAAAACGGGAGAAACCGCCGTGTCTGACTTGAATGACCTGCTTGATGACATCAAGCGCCGTATGGATAGCGCGCTGGAAAGCCTGCGTCGTGATTTTTCGGGCCTGCGCTCCGGCCGGGCCAGCCCTGCTCTGCTCGAACCCGTTCGGGTGGAAGCCTATGGGGGGGAAGTGCCGCTTACGCAAGTTGCCTCCATTGCCGTACCCGAAGCGCGCATGATTACCGTACAGGTCTGGGACCGTGTTCTGGCCGGGGCCGTGGAACGCGCCATCCGCGATGCCGGGCTGGGGCTGAACCCCGCCGGTGAAGGCCAGACCATCCGGGTGCCTATTCCGCAGTTGACCGAAGAACGCCGTAACGAACTGGCAAAAGCTGCCGCACGTTATGCGGAAGGGGCCAAGATTGCCGTACGTGGCGTGCGCCGCGATGGCATGGACAAGGCCAAGGGTTTTGAAAAGAAAGGCGACATCAGTCAGGATGACGTCAAGACATGGTCTGACGCCATTCAGAAAACGACTGATCAGTATGTCAAAAAAGTAGATGACATGCTTGCCGAAAAAGAGAAGGAAATCAAGCAGGTCTGAGGACCTGCCTGAACGGGGCCGGTTTTATTCCCGCTGAACTGAAACGGTGGATTTTTTCCTGTCATGTCTTCCTTGCCAGCCGACAGAAAAGCGGTCGTCCCTTCGCATGTCGCCATTATCATGGATGGCAACGGGCGCTGGGCGTGTGAGCGGGGGCTGCCGCGTCTGGCGGGGCATCGTGCCGGGGCGGATGCCGTGGCGCGGTGCATCAAGGCGGCCATTCAGCGTGGTGTGCCCTACCTGACCCTGTATGCGTTTTCATCCGAAAACTGGTCACGTGGCCCCAAGGAAGTCTCGGACCTGACCGGCCTTTTGCGCTACTACCTGCGCCACAAGGTCAAGGAACTGCATAGCGAGGGCGTCTGCCTCCGGTTTATTGGTGATCTGAGCCGGTTTGACACGAGCCTGCGCGAAGAACTGGCCCGTGCCGAAGCCATGACCCGCAATAACGGGCGGCTGGTGCTATTGCTGGCCCTGTCCTACGGGGGGCGGGGGGATATTATGCAGGCAGTCCGGCGTGTTGCGCAGGAAGTGCGCGATGGCTGGCTAACCCCTGATCAGATTGATGAAAGCCTGTTTGCCAACCATTTGTGGACCGCTGGTGTGCCTGACCCTGATGTGGTCGTGCGTACGAGCGGGGAATACCGGCTTTCCAACTTTCTGCTCTGGCAGAGCGCATATGCGGAACTTGTTTTTCTGGATGTGTTCTGGCCAGACTTCAATGAAGGGCATTTTGCAACGGTGCTGGATCTTTATGCCCGCCGTGAGCGGCGCTTTGGTGCGCGGCCGGTGGCTTCGCCATGACAACGACCGGGCAATCCTCCGCATGGCGGGACCTGCGGCCGCGTGTTCTGTCTGCCATGGTCATGGTCGCGGTTGCGGGTGGCTGCATCGGGGCAGGCGGGGTTGCCTATGTCCTGATGGTGCTTGTGGCCATGGGCGGTATGGCGTTTGAGGCAGCGGGCCTTCTCAAACTCCCCGTCCGGAGCTGGCGGGGCGGGCTTTATGTGCTGTGGGCGGTCTGTGGCGGGCTTTCTGCTGCAACCGGGCACTGGCGTTATTTTATTCTGTTCAGTATCGGCTCATGCGTATTCGGCGCGGAGCTGTGCGCCATGATGTGTGTGATCATCACGGCGGGTACGGCTCTGCTGTGGCTGCGGGTGGGAAGTATCTGGCCTGTTCTGTTTGTTGTCGCCGTAGTGGTGGCGAGTGATACATCAGCCTACATGGCAGGCCGCCTGATTGGCGGGCCAAAGCTGGCCCCGCGCATTTCCCCCGGCAAAACGCGCTCAGGTGCTCTGGGCGGGTTTGTGGGGGCTGTGCTTATGGGGGGGGGTATAGCGCTTCTCTCTGGTCTGGGAAGCGTGAAGATGGCGCTGGTCTGGGGAGGCATTCTGGGTGTGTCCGCCCAGCTTGGAGATCTGGCCGAAAGCGCTATGAAGAGGGCGCTGGGCGTGAAGGATTCCGGCACGCTGCTGCCCGGCCATGGTGGTCTGCTCGACCGGTTTGATGGTCTGGTGATGGCCGCGCCTGTTGCCGCCGCCGTTTCCGTTACCGTGCCTGATGCACCCTTCTGGAGCGCTGGCCTGCACGATCTTGTTTATAGCCTTGTTTCTGGCATGCCTGGTTAGTCCAGTCCTTGGCTTTTGCCCTGCGTGGTCGGGGCCTGTGTTATTTTTCGGGTTTGGAAAGACAAGACATGAGAACCGTAACCGTTCTGGGAACTACCGGCAGCATTGGCTGCTCTACCGTGGATCTGCTGGAGCAGGCGCGTGACCAGTATCGGGTGCGTGCGCTTGTGGGTGGTAAAAATGCTGCCAAGCTGGCCGAGCAGGCCCGCAGCCTGAAGGCCGAACTGGCCGTGCTGGCTGATGAGAGCGCCTATGCTGAACTCAAGGCGCTTCTGGCCGGGAGCGGTGTTGAGGTCGCCTGTGGCCGCAAGGCGGTCATAGAAGCAGCGGGGCTGCCAGCGGACTGGACCATGGCGGCCATTACCGGCGCTGCGGGGCTGGAACCTACCCTGGCCGCTGTGAAGAACGGCAACAGCATTGCGCTGGCTAACAAGGAAGCTCTGGTCTGCGCGGGGGATGTCATGCTCCGTGCGGTGCGGGATGCTGGAGCAACGCTGCTGCCGGTCGATTCCGAGCATAATGCGGTTTTCCAGTCCATGGCGGACCGGCAGGCCGATCAGGTTGAAAAAATAATTCTCACCGCATCTGGCGGTCCCTTCCGCAACGCTTCGATTGATGTCATGCGTGCGGCCACACCGGCTCAGGCACTCAAGCACCCGACATGGAGCATGGGGGCCAAGATCAGCATCGATTCCGCGACCATGTTCAACAAGGGGCTGGAGGTTATTGAAGCGGCCCGTATTTTCGGCCTGACCGAAGACCGGATAGATGTGCTGGTGCACCCTCAGTCCGTGGTGCACGGCATGGTGCAGTACACTGATGGCAGCCTGATTGCGCAGATGGGGTCGGCTGACATGCGCATTCCCATCGCCCACACATTGGCATGGCCGCGGCGTATGGCCACGACCTCCAGCCGTCTGGACCTTGCCGCCTTTGGCACGTTGGAGTTTATTGCACCTGACGAGGTGCGTTTTCCCGCCCTGCGTCTGGCGCGGCAGGCCCTGCGGGCAGGCAGGGCCGTTCCGGCCATTCTGTCCGCAGCAAATGAGATTGCGGTTGAAGCCTTCCTGAAAGAGCAGATCGGTTTTCTGGACATTGCGCGCGTGGTCGAGGATACCATGAACGCACTCGGCGCTCCCCCGGCTGACACGCTTGATGCCGTGCTCCATTGGGATGCAGAGGCCCGGCGCGTTGCAACCCGGCAGATTTCTAGCGTGGTTGCTTGAGAAAGCCACCTTCAGTCCCGATATCGGAGGAATGATGATACACGAATATCTACGCACCCTGATTTCCTTCGTTTTCGTGCTGGGCGTGCTGGTCACCTTTCACGAACTTGGGCATTACCTCGCTGCCCGCTGGCGCGGTGTGCATGTGGAGGTCTTTTCGCTCGGGTTTGGCCCGGCCCTGTTCAAATGGCGTGACCGGAGCGGGACGGAATGGCGTATCTGCCCGATTCCTCTTGGAGGATATGTGCGCCCACACGGGTTTGATGACCCCGAGGATGCGACAGAAGAGCAGAAAGCTGCATGGATTCCGGGGCGGACCTTCCATGATAAATCCGTATGGTCACGCGCCATCGTTATTCTGGGCGGGCCGGTTTTTAACTTCATTCTGGCTTTTGTGCTGTTTGTGCTGCTGTTCGCCACGGCTGGCCAGCCGCATGTGCGGAACGAGGTTGCCTCCGTCCTGCCCGGGAGTGCCGCGCAAAATGCCGCCCTGCAGAAGGGTGATGTTATCCTGCGCATAGGCACGCACGATATTGCAGGGGTTGAAGACGCACAGGCCACAGTGGCGCAGGCACCGGGGCAGAAGACAACATTGCTGGTGCAGCGTAATGGCCAGTCGCTGGAAATCCCCCTGACCATTGGCTCCACGCAGGATTCGCGTGGCGGGCCAGCACATGGCCTGCTGGGTGTGGTCTTTGCGGTTGAGCCTGGTAAGGCCCTGCCGCTGCCGCAGGCTATCTTTGCCGGGGCTAAGGCCACATGGAATACCATTGTGCAGACGCTTAATGGCGTGTGGCAGATTTTTAGCGGGCAGCATACCGCGCGGGATTTGGGCGGTCCGCTCAAGATTGCGCAGCTCTCGGGGCAGGTTGCTCAATACGGGTTTGCCAGCCTGCTTTCCTTCATGGCGCTGCTGTCGGTTAATCTGGGTCTGATCAATCTCTTTCCCGTTCCGCTTCTTGATGGTGGACGTCTGGTTTTTTATGCCATAGAGGCAATAAGAGGGCGTCCGGTTTCCAAACGGGTGCAAGAGGTTAGTTTCCAGACCGGGTTTGCTGTGCTGGCGGGTCTGTTCTTGTTTTCGACGTTCAACGATCTGTCCAGCTTCGGGTTGTTCAGATGGATTGCAACGCTCGCGGGATGATAGTGAACCGGGCGTGAAGGGAAGGCTTGCGTGACAAGGGTAATTTCGGATACGTCCCTTGCGGGCGAGACAGGAACGGGAGATAGGCTTCCGTGCTGAACCGACCCCGATGGAGGGAGGCAGATCTTGACGGGTAAACGTTCGGCCCTGTTCGTTTCTGTCTGCATGTTGCCTTTTTTCCTGCTTGAGGGACGGGGGGCTATGGCCGCCCGGAACCAGGACACACAGGCACCAGCAGCTGTTGTTGCATCGCCCGAGGGGGATGCCGAAAGTCCTCCAGCACCTCTGCCAGCTGCTCAGCCAGCCCCGGTGGGGGTGATTGATGAGATCCGCGTCTCAGGCAATACCCGTATCGAGACCAACACGGTCTTGTCCTACATGGTTGTCCGTCCGGGTGATCCGTTTACGCAGGATGACCTCGATCGTTCCCTGAAGACCCTGTATGCAACCGGGCTGTTCAAGGATGTGACCTTGCGGCGCGAGGGGAATGCCCTGCTCGTCAAGCTCAAGGAAAACCCGATCGTCAACCGGATCGTGTTCGAGGGCAATCATGCCGCCAAGGATGAGGACCTGCGCAAGGTGCTCTCCCTGCGTCCGCGTGCGGTCTTCTCGGCGGAAACAACGGCGGATGACCGGCAGCGTATTCTGGAAGTCTATGCCCAGAAGTCCCGCTTTGCGGCTGTGGTGACACCCCAGATCGTGCGTCTTGCGCATAATCGTGTGGATGTGATCTTCCAGATCAATGAAGGCCCGAACACCAAAATCCGCAAAATCGCGTTTGTTGGAAACAAGGCTTACAACGAGGCCGAACTGGCTGGCGCGATTTCCTCCAAGGAAACGGCCTGGTACCATTTTCTGGGCTCGTCTGACGAATATAACCCGGAACGTGTGAAGTATGACGGGGAGCTTCTGCGCCGGTTCTACCTGCACAACGGGTATGTTGATTTCCAGATCAAGGATATCAAGGGCGAACTCTCGCCTGACCGTAAATCCTTCTACATCACCATCACAATGGATGAGGGCATCCGCTATCGTCTGGGCAAGGTGGACATCCGTTCCAGCCTGCGGCATGTGCCCGCCAAGTCGCTGCGTAAGTATGTCGAGCTGTTCCCGCACCAGTGGTATGACGGCAAGGCCGTGCAGGATAATGCGACCGACATGGAGGAACTGCTCCAGTCGGAAGGGCATCCTTTTGCCGTGGTGCGTCCGGTCATTGCCCGCAACCCCGAAAAGCACATTGTCAATCTGCTCTTTGACGTAAGCGAAGGCCCGCGCCGGTATATTGAGCGGATCGACGTTAACGGCAACACCATTACGCAGGATAACGTGATCCGTCGGCAGCTTCCGTTCGCCGAAGGTGACCCCTACACAAGTAGCTACAAGAAATACGCCAAGGAAGGGGTCCAGGATCTGGGCTACTTCAAATCGGTAGAGGTAAAGGACGCTCCGGGTTCCTCCCCTGATCGTGCCAACGTGTCCGTTAACGTTGTGGAAAAACCAACGGGCGAGTTCTCGCTTGGTGGTGGTTACTCCACCGACGTGGGTATTATTGGTAACGTCGGACTCAAGCAGCACAACCTGCTGGGTACAGGGGTGGATGCCGGGTTCTCGGGCACTGTTTCGTACTACCAGAAGCAGGCGGACCTTTCCGTTACGGACCCGGTCTTCCTCGGGCGTAATCTGGTTGTCGGTGCGGATATCTTCTTCATCGAAAACAATTACCAGACGTATCAGAACTACTCGGAAGGGCGCTACGGTATTACCCTGCGCATGGGGTATTCGTATAACCGCTATCTTTCGCAGTCGTGGAACTACAGCCTGATCCGCCGCTGGGTGGGGGATACGTGGAGTGAATCCTCTCCCTATATTCAGGAGCAGAAGGGCAAGTCGCTTCTTTCCCAGCTGAGCACTACGGTCATGTATGACCGGCGTGATAACCGCATGCAGCCGCATAGTGGGTATTTTGTCTCGGTGGGTGGGGACTTTGCCGGTATTGGCGGGGACGAAAATTACGTTCGCGGCAAGATCAACGGTGCTTACTACATTCCGCTTGATGACCTGACCAACAGCCATAACTGGACAATCATATTCCGTGGCGGCACCGGTTACCTTGCGGACTGGGGCAGCAACGGCCGCCGTGATATTATTGATAACTTTTATCTGGGTGGTAACAACCTGCGCGGCTTCCTTGATGGTGGTGCAGGCCCACGAAGCGTAGGGAATGCAGCCCATCACTCCGAAGATCTGATCGGTGGGCGGTTCATGTACAACGCTACGGCGCAGCTGAACTTCCCGATCCCCTTCCTGACAGAAATGGGCGTGGGTGGACGTGCCTTTGTGGATATGGGGTCTGTGGCCGGTTTGCGTGTGAAACACCTCTACACCAACCCCGCGACTGCCGGCGCAAACTATACGGCTGTATCGGGTGACATGGTGAGTCCACGTGTCAGTGCAGGTGCAGGTTTTTCGTGGAAAAGTCCGTTTGGCCTGCTGAATATTGACCTTGGTGTGCCGGTCAGACGCAGCTATAATGACCGTACACAGCTCCTTCGCTTCGGCTTCGGCCAGCAATTCTGAGGTAATGATGCGTTTCAGTTCAAAAGCTGCCCTTCTGGGGGCTGTTTGCCTTTCTTTTTCCGCAGCCCTCATCCCTGCTGCTCAGGCAGAAGGTGGGAATGGCTGGTTCGTGCCCAAAAGCCAGCCTGCAGCGCAGGCCCCGCATCCTGCCAGCCGTAATGCCGCTCCTGCTCCCGTTGCACTGCCCGCGCCTGCGGCTGATAGTCAGGAAGCAGCCGATCAGGCGCCTCCGGTTCTGCCCTTGCCGCCTATTCCCAGTGCCCCTGAAATTGCCAAGGAAGCGCCTCCCCCCACCACCATTATCGGTGTGATCAGCGTATCTGGCGTGATGCGCCAGACCTCTGCCGCCATGCAGGTGGAACGTGTTCTGGGTGCCCGCCGCGATGCGCTGGCACAGGATCTCCAGCGTGAGCAGGCTGGCTGGCGCGATGAGCAGCAGACATTGCAGGCTCAGGCCAAATCCCTGACATCTGACCAGATCCAGACCCGTGAACGTAGCCTTCAGGCCAAGGTTATGAAGGCGCAGCGTGACTTCCGTAACCGTAACCGGATTATTCAGGAAGCGGCTCAGGTTTCTCTGGGGCAGATCGAGCGTGAACTGGTGCAGGTCATCCAGAAAGTTGCCGCTGCGCATGGCATGAACCTGGTGCTGCATAGCGAGCAGGTCGCCCTGCATGTGGATGGTCAGGACATTACGAACGAAGTGGCGGCAAACCTGAACAAGGTTCTGCCCAGCGTCTTTATTCCTGATGCCAATGTAGACCCCGAAGAACTGGCAAAATCCGGCAAAATGCCCACAACGGCTGATGGGGACCCGCAGATGGTGGCGTCCGGCCCAGCTCCGGCGGCTCCTGCCACCCCTGCCGGGAAAAAATAAGCATGGTGGATTGCAGGGCGTCTTCCGGCCCGGCTGATCCGCGTTTTTTTACGCGCGTCGGACCTTTTGATGCATCGGTACTGGCAGAAGCAGCCGGTGCCGACCTGCGACCTCCCCGACAGGGGAGTTTTCCGCAGGAGGGGTATGTCGGCATAGCGCCCTTGCAGGTGGCCCGCGCGCGTGAGGTGAGTTTTCTGGATAACCGCCGTTATGCTCCCCTGCTGGAGCATACACAGGCTGGTCTGGTGATTGTTGCCCCAGCTTTTGCGGACAAGGTGCCAGAACATTCCGCAGCCCTTGTAACTGCCACGCCGTATCTGGCGTGGTCGCGCATTGCGCGGCTGTTTCATCCACGTCAGACTGGCAAGGGTGGTGTTCACCCTTCCGCAGTGGTAGATTCTTCCGCTGTTGTAGACCCCACAGCGGAGGTGGGGCCTTTTGTGGTTATCGGGCCTGACGTGCAGGTTGGGGCTGGCTGTATTATTGGGTCTCATTCCGTTTTGGACCATGGCGTACAGCTTGGTGCGGAATGTCGCATTGGCTCTATGGTGACGTTGTCTCATGCCCTGGTGGGAGACCGTGTTACCATTCTGCCTGGTGCGCGCATTGGGCAGGAAGGTTTTGGGTTTGCGGTCGGGCCTGAGGGGTTTGAGAGTGTGCCCCAGCTTGGTCGTGTCATTATCGAGCATGACGTGGAAATTGGTGCCAACAGCACCATTGATCGCGGCTCGGTTAATGACACGGTTATCGGTGCGGGGTCCCGGCTCGATAATCTGGTCCAGATCGGGCATAATGCCCAGCTTGGGCGTTGCTGCATTGTGGTGTCGCAGGCTGGTATTTCTGGCTCCACGGTGCTCGAAGATTACGTAACGGTTGCTGCTCAGGCCGGTCTTATTGGCCACATCCGTATTGGTGCCAAGGCGCGCATTGGTGCGCAGTGTGGCGTCATGTCGGATGTTGAGAGCGGTGCAGATGTCATAGGTAGCCCCGCCATGCCGTTCCGGGAGTTTTTCCGTAACGTGGCGGTGCTGCGCAAGCTGGCAAAAAAAGCGTCTGGGTCGGCCAAGGGCGATTCAGACAAGGTATGAACTTATCCCGGATTGCGGTCCGGTACAGAGGGTGGTTTAGGGGACGTGGAGACACAACAAGAATCCCGGCAGGACGGCAAGACAATCGCACGGATTGATGTCAACCGTATCATGCAGGCGATTCCTCACAGGTATCCTTTCCTTCTGATCGACAGGATGGAAGATATTGTCCTGGGGGAAGAAGCGACTGGTATCAAGAATGTCTCGGTTAACGAACCGTTTTTTCCGGGGCACTTTCCCGGACGGCCCGTTATGCCCGGCGTCCTTATTGTGGAGGCCATGGCCCAGACTGCGGCAACGCTTGTTGTCCTGTCGCTCGGGGAAGCCTTTGAGGGCAAGCTCGTCTATTTCATGACGATCGAAGGGGCAAAGTTCCGCCGCCCCGTAGAACCGGGTGACCAGTTGCGTATCCATGTGGTCAAGGAACGGCACCGCTCCAATGTATGGAAGTTCCGTGGGGAAGCGCGTGTTGATGGTGTTGTGGTTGCAGAAGCAACCTTTAGCGCCATGATCATGGGTTGATTTTTACGCTTGGTGTGCCGGTTGGCTCAAGATATGCTTCAGCCCGGTTCGCTTTTACCGGCCGGCAGTCTGGAGCATGGGCCCAGTGTTTCTGTGTTGCAGGTCAGGCGGAATATAAGGAACTGAAGTGGTGCACGCTGTAGAGGAAGCCAGGCAGACGCTTGTTCATCCAACGGCTCTGGTTGCCCCGGGGGCAAAGCTTGGGCAAGGCGTGATTATTGGTCCGTGGTGCTCTGTTGGGCCAAATGCAGTTCTTGATGACGGGGTGGAACTGATCTCCCACGTTGTTGTGGATGGGCATACCCATCTGGGTGCGCATTCGCGCTACTTTCCGTTCTGCACGGTGGGTATGGCGCCGCAGGATCTCAAATACAAAGGTGAGCCAACCCGGTGCGAGGTCGGGGCCCGCACGGTTGTGCGTGAGCATGTGACCATTCATCGGGGGACGGCCACAGGGTCTGGCGTTACGCGTGTTGGTCAGGATGTGCTCATCATGGCCAATGCACATGTCGCGCATGATTGTGTGCTGGGTGACCGTGTGATCATTGTCAACAATGTGGTCATGGGTGGCCATGTGACGATTGGCAATGATGCGCGGGTCATGGGGTCTGCCGCCATCCACCAGTTTGTCAGGATCGGGCATGCCGCCCTTGTGGGCGGAGTGGCTGGTGTTGAGGCCGATGTTATTCCCTATGGGAGTGTACTGGGTAACCGCGCCAGACTGATTGGCCTGCACTGGATATGGCTGCGCCGTAACGGTGTGCAGTCGGCCGAAATCCAGTTGATGCGCAAAGCCTTTTTTACCCTGTATCCCAAAGTCTGTGGTGATGTGTCCTTTCAGGCACGACTGGCGCATGTGCGTCAGACCTTTGGAGATAATGGTCGGATTCAGGAAATTCTGGATTTTATTGATGCTCCCAGCCATCGCGGGCTCGTGCGCCCTGCGCGGGGTGGAGCCGCTGATCAGGCGGAAACCGAAGGCGCGTGAGTGCCCCGCCAACAGCGGTTGGCATTCTGGCAGGGGGAGGCCCTCTGCCAGCCAGAGTGGCAGAGGCAGCGCATGCCGCAGGCCGACCTGTTTTTATTATTGGATTTGAGGGGTTTGCCGACCCTGCCACGCTAGCGCCCTGGCCGCATGAATGTGTGCGTCTGGGGGCTGCGGGCCGCATGTTGAGCCTGTTACGTGCCCATGCCTGTTCCGATCTGGTGCTCATCGGCCCTATCCGCCGTCCTTCTCTGCGTAGCCTTTACCCCGATACCGAGGGGGCTCGTATTCTGGCGCGTCTTGGTAAAGCCCTGTTTGCAGGGGATGACGGCCTGCTGGCAGCCCTTGTGCGTATTCTGGGGGAAGAGGGTTTTCAGGTGCGTGGCGCACATGAATTTTTATCCCATTCCGTGGCTGAAGCCGGTGTGCTGGGCCAGTCAAGGCCGGATGCGCAGGCTCTGGCGGATATTAGGCACGGCGTAGCCGTTACTCAGGCACTCGGCCGACTGGATATAGGGCAGGGCTGTGTGGTGCAGAACGGCGTTGTGCTGGCCGTGGAGGCTATGGAGGGCACGGATGCCATGCTGGCGCGCTCGGGGGTGTGTCGCCAGCCCGGAGATGGCGGTGTGCTGGTCAAGCTGCTCAAGCCGGGGCAGGAGAAAAGAGCCGATATGCCCACCATAGGGCCGACAACCCTGCGGAACGCGCATGCGGCAGGCTTGCGCGGGATTGCGTTTGAAGCCGGGAACACCCTGTTAACAGACCGCGCCGCCTGTGTGGCAGAGGCCGAAAGGCTGGGTTTGTTCCTGATCGCCATAGACCCGGCAGAACTGCATTCCGTAAAATAACGGCGTAAAAGAGTTCTTTGTTAAGCTGAGGGGAGGAACGTTATGTCCAGTTTTTTGCATACCATGGTGCGTGTTCGTAATCTGGAGCAGAGTCTGGCATTCTACGCGCTGCTGGGTATGCGTGAGTTGCGCCGCCGTGATGTGCCGGAAGGTAAGTACACCCTTGTTTTTATTGGCTTTGTAGATAACGCTGATGGGCAGGCGGAAATTGAACTGACCTATAACTGGGGGCAGGACGATGGGTACGAGGTTGGTACTGGGTTCGGGCATTTTGCCATAGGCGTGGCCGACGTTGCCGCTGTTGTGGAGCGTGTTCGTGCAGGGGGTGGCAAGGTGGTGCGACCTGCCGGGCCAGTCAAGTTTGGAACCAGCATCATCGCGTTTGTGGAAGACCCGGACGGTTACAAGGTGGAACTGATCGAACGCCCGTAAGGCAGCGTTTAATCCGTTTTGCGCTGCTTGAGGCGGGCAGTCAGGCGGTCCAGCGAATCATTAATGGTTTCGGCCGCTTTTTTTGTGGCAGGGTCGGTGCTGAGTGCCAGTTGATCCGCAACCAGCATAACGGGCGAAATAATACCACGGATGTCATGGCGCAGCTTGGGGTCGTTCTCCCCTAAGGTTGCGGCAGGGCTGGGTGAGGCGTCTTCCTGCCGGGCGGGGGCGGGTGCAGGCTGACGTGTCGCTATCCATGCCGCACAGGCCCCTGCAAGCCCCACGAATGCGGGGGTGAGGCTATGCGGCGCACCCATGTCCACAGCCAGCAGGCAGGCCAGAACAGGCAGGCCGATAATGGCCGGAATGGTCCAGAAGCGGGTGGAGGAGAGCGGCATGCGGCCTTCCATCATGCGGGTGATCGTGCGGGAATGGGCGTGCGACTCTGCGCTGCACATTGACGTTCTTCTATCTGAACTTTATAAGCCGCGACTTCAAGAGAGAGTGGCTCGTACTGCGGCCACTGGCGAAGCATATTCAAACTGAAGGGAGTGCAGCCATGAAGCGCACTTATCAACCGTCCCGGCTGGTCCGCAAGCGTCGTCACGGGTTCCGCACCCGTTCGGCTACCGTTGGCGGCCGTCGTATTCTGGCAAACCGTCGTTCCAAGGGCCGCAAGCGTCTTTCCGCGTAAGCGTTGTCCGGCAGTCCGGTTTTGATGGACTGGTCTGAAGGTCAGGAGCAGCCAGCCGCAGGGGCGCAAGCGTCCATGCGGCTAAAAAAGAGAAAAGAATTTCTCTTCATGGCGGCCAAGGGGCGAAAAGCCCCGGTGTCTGGTCTTGTCCTTCAGCTTTTCAGACGGCCCGATTCGGACCCTGCGCGTGTTGGCTTCACGGTGACCAAAAAAGTCGGGAATGCCGTGGTGCGTAACCGGGTGCGCCGCAGGCTGCGTGAGGTTGTGCGCAGAGTGGAAGCCGATACACCGCTAAATGGGCTTGATCTGGTGCTGATAGGGCGGGGTGCCACGCGCGACCGCTCTTTTGACGCACTGGTGGCCGATTTTCGGAAAGCGTTGAAACTCTGTATGCGGGAGTCGTGAATGTCCCGTCTTGCATTCCTGTCAATCCTGCGCTGGAACACGGTTGTGCCGTTCAAGACCGCCCCTTGGGGTGGGTGTTGAGTTTTCCACTTTTGTTATGTGCAGGGGGCCTGTAGGCCAGAGCTCATGGATTCAAAACGTCTCATACTGGCAACGCTGTTGTCAGCTCTGGTTCTTATCGGGTTTGATTACTTCTTTCCCCAGACTCCGGCACATCAGCCTGCTCCGCAGGTAACTCAGAATGTGGCCAGCCAGACGGCTCCAGCCTCGGCGGCTGCGGCTGGCGCGGGTCAGGCAGCAACCGCGCAGGCCGCCAGTGCGGCGGTGGCGGATGTGCCCGATGGGCCGGATACCCGTATTGCCATTAATGCCCCGTCCGTTCAGGGGAGCATCAACCTGCGTGGTGCCCGGCTGGATGATCTGGTGCTCAAACAGTACCGCGAGACCGTAAAGCCCAACAGTCCGGACGTACGCGTTCTCAGCCCTGTGGATACCAAGCGGGCTGACTATGTGGATTTCGGCTGGCGCGCCGCATCGTCCGATGTGCCGGTCGCCCTGCCGAACGCTCACACATTGTGGAAAGCCTCCGGCACGCAGCTTGATGGCGAACACCCGCTGACCCTGAGTTGGGACAACGGCGCGGGGCTGACGTTTGAAGTCGCTCTTGGGGTGGACAAGGACTATATGTTCACGGTCACCCAGCGCGTGCACAATGCAACGGGGCAGAGCATTGCCCTGTACCCCTACTACCGTGTGAACCGTGGTTACACCCCGGAAGAAACCGGCGGTATGCTGGTGCATGAAGGCCCGATTTCGGTCATTGATGGCCGCCTGAACGAAGGGTCCTACAAATCCGTCCGTAATGACGGTGTGCCGCCTGAAAACGTGGCCTGGAGCCATCAGGGTACAGGTGGCTGGGCCGGGATTACCGACAAATACTGGCTTATGGCCATTGTGCCCGATCAGGCTGCCAGCGTGGTGGGGACGTATGCGTGGCAGGCTGCGCAGACGCAGTATCAGGTCGGGTTTACGGCAACGGCTCCCATGCAGGTGGGGGCAGGGCAGACCATTTCCACTCAGGCGCATGTGTTTGCTGGCGCCAAGGAAGTGCGGCTGCTTGAGCAGTACGAACACGACCTGCATATTCCCATGTTCTGGAAGGCCGTGGACTTCGGGTGGCTTTCCTTCCTGACCCGTCCTGTGTTTTTTGTGCTGGACTGGCTGAACAGCCATCTGGGCAGCTTTGGTCTGGCGCTGCTGACCTTTACGGTTATTGTGAAGGTGGCCTTCCTGCCGCTGACCATCAAGCAGATGCGCATGACCTGGAAGACCTCCCGCCTGAAGCCGCAGGTGGACCTGATCCGGGCACGCCACAAGGATGATCCGGTGGTGATGCAGCAGCAGATCATGATGCTGTATCGCAAGGAAAATGTAAGTCTGTTTGGCGGCTTCCTGCCCCTGTTCATTCAGGCTCCCGTGTTCTGGTGCCTTTACAAGGATCTGTATGTCACGATTGAAATGCGACATGCGCCCTTTATTGGCTGGGTGAAGGACCTTTCTGCTCAGGACCCGACCAATATCTTCAATCTGTTCGGTCTGATCCCCTTTGATCCGGCGCAGATCATGCCCATCCTCACGCTTGGGGCGTGGCCCATCATTTACGGTGCGACCATGTTTGTCATGCAGAAGGTCAGTGCGAGTTCCACCAGCATGGACCCCGCACAGCAGAAGGTGATGATGTTTATTCCGCTGCTGTTCACCTTCTTCATGGCGCGGCAGCCCGTGGGTCTGGTCATTTACTACTGCTGGAGCAACGTGCTGACCGCCATACAGCAGATTATCATCATGGGTCGGCTTAAGGCGGCGGACGCCAAGCCCCAACTGGTTGCCAAGAAATGACGTATCAAGAGCCTTCTTTCCGCGAACTGAAGGACGAAGCAGACATCGCCGCCGCTCTGGAAGAAGGGCGGCGGCTTTTTGCCGGTTCATGCGATTTTGTGTTTGGTGCTCAGAAGCTGGGCCAACTGCCACCGCAGACACTGCCTGAAATCGCATTTGCCGGGCGCTCCAATGTGGGCAAGTCCAGCCTGATCAATGCCCTCACGGGGCGTAAGACGCTGGCCCGCGCCTCGTCCGAGCCGGGGCGGACCAAGCAGCTCAACTTCTTTGATCTCGCACAGCGCCTGATGCTGGTGGACATGCCCGGCTACGGCTATGCCCGCGCTGCCAAATCCGTAAAGGAAGACTGGCAGGAGATGATGTTCGATTACCTGCGTGGCCGCCCCAGCCTGCGCAGGGTCGTGCTGCTGCTGGATGCACGGGTGGAAATGAAAACGCACGATCAGGAAGTTATGAAGCTTCTGGATCGTGCAGCTGTCAGCTTTCAGGTTGTGCTGACCAAGTGTGATGATGTTAAGCCCACCGCACTGGCCCGCAAGCAGGCTGATGTAGAGGCTGAAATTGCACGCCATGCAGCCGCTTTTCCGCATCTTTCTCTTACCAGCAGCCAGACCGGGCTGGGTATTGAGGCATTGCGGGCGGAACTGGCAGAGTTTGCCCTGGCGTGATCAGGGATTATGGACAGACGACGGCAGGATTTTCACAGCATGACTGAACCGAGACTTCCTTCTACCGGCGACAAGCATGATGCTTTGCATGAAGCTGCCGTGCTGGCCAATGCCCTGCCGTACCTGCGGCGCTACGCGGGGGATACCATTGTGGTCAAGTACGGTGGCCACGCAATGGGGGATGTAGGGCTGGCCAAAACCTTTGGCCGGGATATTGCCCTGCTCAAGCAGGTGGGCATTAACCCGGTTGTGGTGCATGGGGGTGGTCCGCAGATCAACCAGATGCTCAAACGGCTGGATATTCCCTCCCACTTCATTGACGGGCTGCGGGTTACAGACGCCAATGTGGTGGATGTGATCGAGATGGTTCTGGCCGGTTCGGTCAACAAGCAGGTGGCCGAGCTGATCTGCGAGGCCGGAGCCCTTGCAGTCGGGATTTCGGGCAAGGATGGCAAAATGATCACCGCCCGCAAGATGCGGCGCACCGTGCGGGATATGGACAGCCAGATCGAGCGCGTGCTGGATCTGGGTTTTGTGGGTGAACCGGTCAAGGTTGACCCGCGTGTGATCTATGCCCTCTCCGGTTCGGGGCTTATTCCGGTTATTGCTCCGGTAGGTCTTGGTGAAGATGGCGAGACCTATAACATCAATGCCGACACCGCAGCCGGTGCCGTGGCAGGGGCCGTGCATGCGACCCGCCTGCTGATGCTGACCGATGTTCCCGGCGTGCTGGACAAGCAGGGCAACCTTATTCCCGAACTGACCGCCGCACAGGCGCGCCAGGCCATTGAGGAAGGGGTGATTACCGGCGGCATGATCCCCAAGGTGGAAACCTGCATCGAGGCTGTGCAGGGTGGCGCAAGCGGGGCTGTCATCATTGATGGCCGCATGCCCCATGCCTGCCTGCTGGAACTGTTTACGGCCTCCGGCTCGGGCACGCTGATCCGCGCGGAATAAGGCTGCGCGGGCAGGGGTGACAGAACAAGACCTGCGTTGACAGGACAGGCCCCTGTCCGCATGGTCTTTTCCTCTTTTGTTGCCGGGCGGGCCTGTCGCCCGGGTTTATTTTTCATGTTTCTGATTGGTGTGCCATGACAGACGAAACCCTCCGCGCTCACATTGAAACCCTGTGGGAAGAGCGTGATCGCATTTCTTCCGCAACCGTGGGCAAAGACCGTGACGCCATTGAAACAGCGCTTGAAGGGCTGGATTCAGGTCGCCTGCGCGTGGCTGCCCCGCAGGAAGATGGTTGGGTTGTGCATGAATGGCTGAAAAAAGCCGTACTGCTCTCCTTCCGTCTGAATGACAGCATTGTTCAGCCCGGTGGCGCTGCTGGCGCTCCGGCTTACGATAAGGTGCCTCTCAAGTTCGCTGGCTGGGATCAGGCCCGTTTTGACAAGGCCGGGTTCCGTGTTGTGCCCGGTGCGGTTGTGCGCCGCTCTGCCTTTATCGCCCCTGGGGCTGTGCTGATGCCGAGCTTTGTCAACGTTGGTGCCCGCGTGGATAGCGGAACCATGGTGGACACGTGGGCAACTGTTGGCAGCTGTGCGCAGATTGGCAAGAACTGCCATATCAGCGGTGGTGCAGGCATTGGTGGCGTGCTGGAGCCGTTGCAGGCTGCCCCGGTGATTATCGAGGACAACTGCTTTATCGGTGCCCGCTCCGAAGTGGCCGAAGGCGTTATTGTTGAACGGGGTTCTGTCCTGTCCATGGGTGTGTTCCTTGGGGCGTCCACCAAGATCGTGGACCGCGCAACGGGCGAAATCTACATGGGTCGCGTACCGGCCTATTCCGTTGTGGTGCCGGGCACCATGCCGTCTTCCAATCCGGTCGGCCCGGATGGTCGCCCTAACCCGGCACTGGCCTGTGCGGTTATTGTCAAACGTGTTGATGAGCGCACCCGGTCCAAGACCTCCATCAACGACCTGCTGCGCGACTGAACACGTCAAGCGTAAAGGACGAGACTGACGTATGACAAAGGCCACATCCGGTTCCCTTCCCGCTGATCTGGCGTTGACAGACCCGCTGGGTGTGGCCCGTTTGCTCATCCGTCAACCGTCTGTTACCCCCGACCCCGGTGAGTCCCTGCACCTGTTGGGGGCTATGCTGGAGCGTCTTGGTTTTACCGTAAACCACCTGCCTTTTGGCGAAGGGGCGGTGCGCACCCCCAACCTGTTTGCCCGTCTGGGGGAAGGTGCCCCCCATATCTGCTACGCAGGCCATACGGATGTGGTGCCTGCCGGGAACGAAGCAGACTGGACGCACCCTCCCTTTGCCGCCGATGTTGTGGATGGTGTGCTCTACGGCCGCGGTGCGTGCGACATGAAAGGCGGCATTGCCGCCTGCGTGGCTGCCATTGCCCGCCGGGTACAGAGCGGGGTTGGTCAAGGCTCCATCAGCCTGCTGATTACAGGCGATGAGGAAGGCCCAGCCACCTACGGCACCCAGAAGGTGCTGGAATGGATGGCCGTGCAGGGTCAGATTCCCGATTACTGTCTGGTGGGGGAGCCCACAAACCCCCAGACATTGGGTGAGATGGTCAAGGTAGGCCGCCGTGGCAGCCTGAACGCCCGTATTGTGGTCGAGGGCACGCAGGGGCATGTGGCCTATCCGCACCGGGCGGATAATCCCGTGCATCGCCTGCTTGCCGTGCTGGCCGCTCTGCGGGCTGCGCCGCTGGACCATGGTTCGGAGTATTTTGAGCCTTCAAGCCTTCAGGTCACCAGTCTGGATGTGGGGAATACGGCCACCAACCTTATTCCTGCACGGGCGGAAGCACGGCTGAACATCCGGTTCAATGACCTGCACACTGGTGCGGCCCTTGGTGGATGGATCAAAACCGTATGCGCCCAGCATGCACCGCGCGCACAGGTAGAGATCAGCATTAGCGGCGAATCCTTTTTTGCTCCCCCGGGGGCGGAAATGGCCGTGCTGCAAGAGGCCATTACAAGTGTGACCGGGCTTTCTCCCAAACTGGACACGGGCGGGGGCACGTCGGATGCGCGCTTTATTGCCCGTTACTGCCCGGTTGCGGAGTTTGGTCTGGTTGGGGCCAGTATCCACAAGGTGGATGAACATGCCGCTGTTGCTGACATGGAAAAACTGACCCGGATTTATGAAGCCTTTTTAAAAGGGGTAGGGGTGTGATCCCAGATACAGGCAAGTTGGGCGCGGCCAGGCGCATAGTGCAGGGCATGTTGCAGTTGGCCGCTGGCAAGCGGGAAGGTCTGGCCTGTTTTGAAGGCACGCCAGATGCCTTTGGCGCAGCCCTTGCGCCACAGATGGCCTGCATACTGGTGGGGGGGATTCAGATCTTCCTGCTGCCTGATAAGGTCATGTCCGCGATCAAGCTGCTCCTTTCCCTTTGCGTGCTGCTTCTGCCTGCGGTTATTTCCCAATTTTATGCCCAACGCTGGGGGCGTGGCGCACTCTGGCTGCGCTACATAACGGCAGCAACATGGTGTGGCTGGGTTGTGGTGCTGATCTCGCTGGCCTGTGCGGTTATTGCGGCGGTTATTACGCCGGACATCGCGCGCCAGCAGGTTTTTATCGGGGCGCTGGCATTGTGTGCCGCAGCGTACGAGCTCTGGCTGCAATGGTTTGTGGCCAAGGTGGGGCTGGGTATTTCCGGCGGCCGGGCTGCGTTGCTGTATGTGTCCATTCTGGTGGCATCAGCCACGCTTTATGGGCTGGCCGCACTGCTGCCCCCGCATTACATGGTTATTCATGACCTGCTTCAGCCCATGGTGAACGTAAAGGCCAAGTAAGGGGGATCCCTTTTTTGCCTTAAGGCTGGATGTGAGCCGCCGGTAAGGTGGCTTATGTGCGGTTTTGTGGGGTCGGGCTGGCAAATGGGTCTGGCTCATAGCCAACACCATTTAAATATAAGCCGTCTGGCGGGGCTGTGGGGCCAGCGGCGCTCCGGTCGCGCGCAGCCAGAGCCAGAGCCACCCGTTCGGGCTCCCATGCGCCGGTTCCCACCTTTTTGAGTGTCCCGACCATGTTGCGGACCTGATGGTGCAAAAATGACCGGGCCTTGGCAAACACCACCACTTCATCCCCCTCACGCGTAATGTCCAGCTGGTCCAGCGTGCGGACAGGGCTGTTGGCCTGACAGGCCACGGCGCGGAAGGATGTAAAATCGTGCAGGCCCAGCAGCATGTTGGCGGCCTGCTGCATGCGGTGCACATCCAGCGGGGATTTAACGTGCCAGACATGGCCTTCGGCCAGTGCAGGGCGTGTGCGCCGGTTGAGAATGCGGTAGCGGTAAGAGCGCCATGTGGCAGAAAACCGGGCGCTCCAGTCCAGACTGACCGGGGCCGCATCCAGCACAACCACGGCGTGGGGTTTAAGGTGGTAGCTTAACCCCTCCCGCACGGAATAGCTGGAAAAACTGGCATCTGCCGGGAAGTCCAGATGCGCGACCTGCGCAAGCGCATGCACGCCCGAATCCGTGCGCCCCGCTGTAATGCTGGGTACGGGCCTGCCACCGGCAAGGCGAAAAGCGGCTTCTTCCAGCAAGGCCTGAACAGACAGGCCTGAAGCCTGCCTTTGCCAGCCGACAAGTCCACGCCCGTCATATTCCAGTTGAACAGCCCAGCGCTGGATGGCGGGGGTGGTCATGGGGTGCTGTCAGGTGCAGGGGAGCCAAGGCATGTGCCTACAGGCAGGGGTTGCCCGCGCAGGAACGCATCGGCTTCCATCATGCCGCGACCGGGGCGTTGCAGCCGGGTCAGGCGGATGCAGCCTGTGGCACAGGCCACGGTTAGCTGGTCGTCCACAACCGTGCCGGGCTGCTGTGCAACCGGGTTGCGGGGCAGAGGTACGCCCCCCCCGATTTTGATAACGGTGCCATCTTCCAGCGTGGTGAAGGTGCCGGGCCAAGGCGTGAGGGCACGGATCTGGCGGTCGATGGTTGTGGCGTCCTGCGTCCAGTCAATACGACCGTCTTCGCGCGTCAGGCGGGGGGCGTAGGTCACGCCCGTATCTGGCTGTACCTGCCGTGCCGGGCGGTTTGCGGCTATGCGGGCCTGTATATCCGCCGTGTCGGATTCGGTCGGGGGGAAGTCCTGCAACACCCGCAGCACCATTTCTCCCCCCAGAGCGCTCAGAGCGTCGTGCAGGGTGGAAGCGGTTGTTTTATCTGTAATGGGAACGGCCTCACGCAGCAGCATGGGGCCTGTGTCCAGCCCGGCTTCCATCTGCATGATGGTCACACCACTTTGGGTATCTCCGGCCAGAATGGAACTCTGGATCGGGGATGCTCCCCGCCAGCGGGGCAGCAGGCTGGCATGGATGTTCAGGCAGCCCAGCCGGGGAGCGTCCAGCATGGTCTGGGGCAGGATCAGCCCGTACGCAGCAACAATGGCGGCATCGGCCCCTAGTGCAGCAAACTCTTCCCATTCCTGCGGATTATTACGCAGCGAGAGCGGGTGGCGCACAGGCAGGCCAAGCTCCTGTGCGGCCTGCTGCACGGGGGATGCACGCAGCGCCTTGCCCCGCCCGGCCGGGCGGGGAGGCTGGGAATAGACGGCAGCAATGTCGTGCCCGGCGGCATGGAGTGCCTTTAGGGCGGGTACGGCAAAATCTGGCGTACCCATGAAAACAAGACGCATCGGGCGGGATTTTTCCACTTAGTTGCGCTTCAGGTCCTTGGCCAGACGGCGCAGGATCATGTTGCGGCGCAGGGCGGACAGGTGGTCCACAAACAGAACCCCCTCAAGGTGGTCAAGCTCGTGCTGGATGCAGGTGGCCAGCAGACCCTCCACATCACGTTCCTGTCTGTCGCCATGAATGGTCTGCCAGCGCACACGCACTTTTTCGGGGCGGACCACTTCGGCGTACTGGCTGGGGAGGGAAAGGCAGCCTTCCTCCCGTGTGGCCATCTCTTCCGTTTCGGCCACAATTTCCGGATTGATCAGGATCATGGGCTCGCGGTTTTCTTTTTCGCCCAGATCAATCAGAACAAACCGCTGGCTCAGGCCAACCTGCGGGGCGGCCAGTCCAATACCGGGGGCCTGATACATGGCCGCAAACATGCCGGGGAGAATCTTCTGGATTTCCGCCATGTCTTCGGGTTTGACCAGTCTGGCTTTCTGGCGCAGCACGGGGTGGGGCGGCGTCAGGATGGTCATGGGGGCCGCTTTATCCGAGGCAGCGGAAAATACGGCGTCTGTCAGGGCTGCGTTTGTCATACAGCCGGATTTAGCGTTCCGTTGTGGTGGATGCCAGCACAAAACGGCATGAAAAGCCTTTCTGATACAAAAAATCTGTAACTTTGCCGCCACAATATGGCGTGCAGACCACAGTGTGTGCCCATCAGGCCATAATGAAGCGGGACACAGGGTTGCGTGTGTCCGCTTCTATCCCATATCGTGGAGAGACCGGATGCCGTGGCGGGTCCGGTTTTATACGTCTCGCTCAGAAAGGAGGAGGCTTGTACGATGTCAGGCAGGCTTTTTGGCTCGCCCATGTTTTTGGGTTTTGATCATCTGGAACAGATGCTGGAGCGCGCCAGCAAGGGTTCGGGTGACGGGTATCCACCTTACAACATAGAGCAGATAGCCCCCAACGGCCTGCGTATTACCCTTGCGGTTGCCGGTTTTCGGATGGAAGATCTCCAGATCACGCAAGAAGACAACCAGCTTGTTATCCGTGGGCGTCAGGCGGAAGAGGGGGAGGAGCGTGTTTACCTGCATCGTGGTATTGCCTCCCGCCAGTTCCAGAAGGCGTTTGTGCTGGCCGAGGGCATAGAAATCGGCGGTGCATGGCTGGATAACGGACTGCTGCACATTGACCTGTTCCGCCCTCAGCCCGAGGTCAGGGTCAAGCAGATCGAAATTATGCAGGGTGGGCAAAAAGGGCAGGTTGGTGCGAGCACTGGCGTTAAGCCCCGGCCCACGCCGCGTATGCTGCATCCGGTTATGGATGTGGATGGTAGTTGAAACCCGAAAGGAGGACGCAATGAAAAGCAGCATGCAGGGTGGTTACATGCCAGCTGGCCTGCCGCAGGCCGAACGTGTGGCGGATGTGCGGCAACTTTCGGATATGCAGTTCCGCTCCCTTGGGCTGAGCAAGGTCGCCTATACGCGCCCGGCCACTCTGGAGGACGGCGAGGAAGGCTGCGCCATTTACGCAGCCGACGGGTCGCTGCTGGCCGTGGTGGATGACATGGAAACAGCATGGGGCGCCATTGTGCAGAATGACATGGTGCCAGCCTCTCTCCAGTAATCCGTGATGACGGGATTATAAAAAAAGGACCGGTTTGCGCCGGTCCTTTTTTGTTAGGGGCATGGCCCGCCAGTTCAGGCTGGCGGCGTATCCAGCGGGGCAGTGTCCAGCCAGCCGATGTTGCCATCGTCCCGGCGGTAAACAAGGCTGATATGGCGGCTGGCCGAATTGCGGAAAAGCAGGAAGTTCTGACCCGACAGGTCCAGCCGCATCACCGCCTCACCGACCGAGAGCACGGGAATATCCGCAGGCTGTTCGGCAATAATGGTGGCAAAGGTTTCCTCATCCGCTGTCAGGGGGGCGGAGGGGGGCGTGTCTGTTTCGAGTTCTTCTTCTATGGGTTGCAGAATATAGGAGCGTGCGCGTTCGGGCAGTTCCTGCCGGGTGGTGGAACGGGCGTGGGAGGTTACGCGCTTGTGGTAACGGCGCAGGCGCTTGGCAATGTGCTCGGCAGCGTCATCAAAGGCGGCATTGGCATCCGCGGCCTCGCCCTCTCCGCGCAGGACCAGACCGCGACCGGCCTTTACGTTGATGTCGCATGTAAAAAAGGAACGGGCTTTACCAAAGGTGACCTGCGCCTGTAGCCCGGTATCAAAATATCGCTCTGCAAGATTGCCCAGATGGGTGTTAACCCGATGTTTCAAGGCGTCGGAAAGATCAATCTGTTTACCGGAAACCTGAATATGCATAGGACATCGTTCCTTGCGACTGGCAGGACGGTCCATCCTCAAAGCAGCTTCGTGCGCGTTCAGGCGGCACTGCGGAGCAATGGACTGGCCTGTGTGGCATTGCAGACAGGGTCTGCAATGTTTCAACCTGTATTTGGGCATGGGTAAGGTGTTTATGTCCATGCCTTTGTTACAGATATAATGCAAAGCTTTGCCCGCTGGTTGCATGGCCGAGGCGTTGGATAAAAATATAAAGGCGCATGGCAGGCTTGTCGCCAGCCCCACCCTGTGGCTACACAGGATGTGCAGGCCTTACACGTTGTCATCCGGATATTTGCCCACCATGCTTTTACGTTCCGCTCCACCTGAGCACATGCCCAAAATGCCGCGTGGCTGGGGGTGGCAGATCAAGCTGGGGTGTCTTGCCGCCCTTGTGGCATTGTATGGCGGCTTTATGTGGCATGTCACACACCAGAAAATACGTCCGGTCATGGAGCGGGTGGATATTCCGGTAACCGTTGTGGCCACCCCCAGACAGGCAGCGCCGCCAGCACCCCCCATAACCATGCTTCCACCGCCCCCGCTGGCTGGGGTGGTTCCTCCGGTTCTGCCGGGGGGTGCGGCGCAGCATCCCTGAGTGCCTGAATCTGGAGATAGGGCGTGAGTGAACTATGCGTGACCAGCTTGCATATCTACCCGGTCAAGGGGTTGCATGGGCTTTCTCCCCCCATGGCCATGCTCAGTCCGTGGGGGCTGGATGGTGACCGCCGGTGGATGGTGGTGGACCCCGATGGCAGGTTTATAACCCAGCGCACCTGCCGCGCCATGGCGCTGGTGACACCTATCCCCACGGCGGAGGGGCTTACGCTCACCCGTGCCCGTATGCAGCCCTGCCCGGTGCGTTTTCCCGGCTCCGAAGCCCCCATGGCGGTGGTGACGGTCTGGAAGGATCAGGTACAGGCGCGCGATGCGGGCGATATGGTCGCGGCATGGCTGGAACAGGCGCTGGGGCAGCCGTGCCGTCTGGTGTGGATGCACCGGCCAGAGCTGGCGCGTATCCGCCAGCTTGGTGCGCAACCACGCCCTGTTTCGTTTGCGGATGGCTACCCGCTGCTGCTGGCCAACACCGCCTCGCTGGATGACCTGAATACACGCCTGCCTGCAGGGCAGGGCGTGCCTATGACCCGCTTCCGGGCCAATATTGTGCTGAGTGGCGCACAACCCTGGGCGGAGGATGGATGGCGGCGTTTATCCATTGGCGGGAGTGTTGTGGTGCGTGTGCTTGCCCCGTGCTCGCGCTGTGTGGTCACATCCATCGACCAGAATACGGCGCAGGTGCCCAACCCCAAGGAACCACTGGCCACACTGGCCAGTTTCCGGCGTGCGCAGGGTGGGGTGATGTTTGCGCAGAATGCAGAGGTGGAAAAAGGTGGGCTGATCAGCGTGGGGGATAAGGCCCAGGTGCTGGAGGAAGGCCCTTCCAACCTGCTGGATACGCAGGGTATGCTGGCCTGAACAGCGCCGGAGGTGTGGGCATCAGTCCCTGTGCCCTCCGGTTCCGCCATGCCTGCTGCGGGTGCTGGGCTAGAGCGAGAAGCTGTCGCCCAGATAAACGCGCCGGACGTCTTCATGCGCGACAATTTCTTCCGGCACGCCCTGCATCAGAACCTGCCCGCTATGCATGATGTAGGCGCGGTCAATCACTTCGAGTGTTTCACGCACGTTGTGGTCGGTGATCAGCACCCCGATCCCGCGGTCCTTGAGGTGGGAAACCAGATCACGGATTTCGCCCACGGCAATGGGGTCAATCCCGGCCAGAGGTTCGTCAAGCAGGATGTAGTGTGGCTGGCTGGCCAGAGCGCGTGCAATTTCCAGCCGTCTGCGTTCCCCACCGGACAGGGCGAGGGAGGGGGAGTGGCGCAGGCGGGTAATGCCAAATTCGTTGAGCAGTCCATCCAGCATGACCTGCCGCTGGTCGGGGTCGGGTTCAACCACCTCCAGTGCCGCCATAATGTTCTGCTCCACATTCAGGCCCCGAAAAATGCTGGCTTCCTGCGGCAGGTAACCAATGCCAAGGCGTGCGCGCCGGTACATGGGGAGTTGGGTAATGTCGGCCCCATCCAGCGTAATGGTGCCGGTATCGGGCTGGACCAGCCCCACAATCATGTAAAAACTGGTGGTTTTACCCGCGCCGTTAGGGCCAAGCAGACCAACGGCTTCCCCCCGATGGACTTCGAGCGAGACGTTTTTGACCACCTGACGTTTTTTGTAGCTTTTGCCTATGTTATGGGCGATCAGGCCGTGGCCTGACTTGTGGGGGGCGCTCAGGTCAATGGGTTCTGGGCCAATGCTTACAACTTCTTCGCGCACCGTTTCTTCGGACGTCCAGCTTACTTCCCGGTTCATTATTACTTCCTGTCCGATGAATCGCCATTATTGGGAACAATCAACCCGCTGACCCGGCCACCGGGCCGTTCCGTCATGGTGGCGATACCCGTGTGCATGTTGATAATGGCCGCAGCCCCCTGAATCTGGTTTGGCCCGCGTGTAATGTGCACGTTGCCAACAATGCGGGCTATGCCCGAATCCGGTACATACACGCCGCGATCGCCGGTTACGATTTCGGTCTGGGTGCGGACCCACACATGGCCGAAGGCATTGACCTTTTCCAGCTTGTTGGAGCCGGAGGCAAGGGGGTCACCCGAACTGCCGGTTTTGTTCTGGCCGGAAGTGTCCGTCCTGGGGGTGTCAACCAGAGAACTGTACCCTACAAGCACATCGGCCCGGATCTGCCTGTGATCATCCGTAGTGACGGTGGCGTCTCCCCGACCAATGGAAATATGCTGCTGTGAGTAGTATTCCATGGAATCCCGCGCGGTCAGCACATCCTGCGGGGTTGTCAGCCGGAGGTTTTTGCCGGTCATGACCAGCACGGCCTTGTCCATGTCATAGACCGCCTTATCCCCCCATGCCTGATCGGTATCGGTAAAGATATGGACGTGGCCTATGGCTTCCAGCCGGTAGATTTCGTTCGAGCCGGAGTCCTGATCATCAGCGGTCTTGCCTTCACCCGTCCTGGCGGTGGAGGCAGTGGCCGTGGTGCCCGGCGGCGTTGCCGTTGTGGTGGATGGAGCCGGGTCGGGGGTGGGGTGGTCCGGCTGGACGGCAGGCGGGGGAGCGGCCTGTTCGGTGGCCGTAGCACCTGCGGGCAGCTTTTTGCGGTAATAGGCAATCAGCTTGTCCGCCGTGACCGTGGCGTTGTTCCGTACGGCTTTGGCCTGATCATAGGCGACCACTTTTTTAAGGTTCTGGTCCCAGTCAAACCCGCCCAGAGCCGTTACCGCAATCTGCCCGCCATGTGACAGGTCAATCGCCTGCGCCAGTGCCGCACCATGCCAGAGCATGCTGCCTGTGGGCAGACTGGCCAGCAGGCAGCAGCAGCGCGCAAAGGAACGTATGGCGGAGGAAGGGGAGGGCGAGGCTTGTGTTGTCATGCTTCAGGATGCCTTTTTGCCAGTCCTGGCATCGTTCTGGCGGTCATCATTAAGGATCAGGCGGCCGGGGCCACGGAACTGGGCCAGACCATCATGCTGGCTGAGCAGGAAGCCACGCGCATCCAGCGAACCAAACGGACCTTCAGCCCGGACCCATGAGTCAGAGGTGATAATACCGGCCTTGATGTCAATATCGGCAAGGGGGGTGTGCATCATCAGACCATCATCGCGGTACAGGGTGACTTCTCCGGTCAGGTCAAGAATCTGTGCGTGCTGCATGTAAACGCCTTTTTCCGATCGGACCATAAGCCAGTCCCCGCCCTGTGTCAGAATGTCGGCCATGGGGTTGCTCAGGTCCAGCCTGTTGCTGGGGGCCTGATGCACCGTATCCGCCGTGATCGTGAACGGGCGGTCGTGTTCATCCACGCCACGGTAGGTGGCCCCGACAAGGTTGCCGCTTTCTATCTTGACCTTGCTTAACTCGCGCATGGTGGTCTGGTTGGCGCTTATCAGGTGCTCCACTTCAGGCCAGACGGCAATGGCGGATAAAAGCAGTAGAGCCGTGGCAGGCAGCAGCCATTTGGCCCAGCGCAGCAGGGTGCGCCTGCGCGCCAGTGTGGCGGCATCTGGCACCCTGCGCCGGATGGACGACGCCGCAAGGCGTTCGCGCTGCTGCTGTATATCCACGCCCGAGCGGGCGTAGTCCTCACGCTCGGGGCGTTTGCCGGGGGTGTCTGTCATCCAACGCCTGCCCGGACCAGATCATGCAGGTGCACAACCCCAATGGGCTGGCCTGCGGGGTTAAGAACAAAAAGGGCGGTAACGGGCCGCTCACGTGCATTCATGACCTGCAACGCCTCGGAGGCAAGCACATCCGGGTTTATGGTGAGCGGGCGTGGGTTCATAATGTTTTGTGCCAGTGTGGTTGTAAGGTCATGGTCCAGCGCGCGACGCAGGTCACCATCCGTGATCAGCCCCGCCAGTTCCCCATTCTGCCCCACAATGCCAACGCAGCCTAGCGCCTTGTGTGTCATTTCCATAATGACATCCCGCATGGGCGTGTCAGGCGCGGTCAGGGGCATGGCGTTGCCTGTGTGCATGACCTCGCGCACCGTGCGCAGGCGTGCGCCCAGCCTGCCACCGGGGTGGAACGCTCCAAATTCTGTTGCGGTAAAGCCCCGCTGCCGCAGCAGGGCCACGGCCAGTGCATCACCAAAGGCAAGCTGCATGAGCGTGCTGGTGGTGGGGGCCAGCCCCATGGGGCAGGCTTCTGGCATGGCGGGCAGGGTCAGGGCCAGTGTGGCTGTTGTGGCCAGAGTGGAGGTGGCCTTGCTGGTTACGGCCAGCAAAGGCTGGCCGGTGCGCAGGGCATGGGCGGCAATATCGGCCAGTTCCGTGGTTTCCCCCGAATTGGAAAAAGCCAGAATGGCATCTGCGGGCAACACCATGCCCAGATCCCCGTGCGAGGCTTCGGCGGGGTGCACATAAAACGAAGGCGTGCCCGTGGAGGCCAGTGTTGCCTGTATCTTGCGCGCAACATGGCCGGACTTGCCAATGCCCGTAACCGCCACCCGGCCGGTAATGCCCAGCAGAACAGCCACAGCCTGAGCAAATGCCCCCCCAAGGCCGGAGGGGTCTTCCAGCGCAAGGGCCAGTGCGTTCAGCCCGGCCAGTTCCATGCGCACGGTGGCTGCGGCGTCCATGTCGGGGGTGGGGGGCGGGGTGTGGGCTGGGGGTGTCATGGGTGTCAGGTCGGTCCGGTGGCAAAGGGGTGCCAGATACGCCGTTGCTCAGGCGCGGTGAGAGAAAATATCCGGGTCTTCGTAACCCATCATGTCCAGCCGTGCGCGCGTGGGCAGAAAATCATAGCATGCCTGCGCCAGATCGCGCCTGTTTTCACGCTCCAGCAGGGCGTCCAGCTTGTGCCACAGCGCGTGCAGGTACAGCACGTCCGAGGCGGCATAGGCCAGTTGCTCGGGTTTGAGTTCTGGCGCGCCCCAGTCCGAACTTTGCTGCTGTTTGCTCAGGTCCACGCCCAGCAGGTCCCGGCACAGGGCGGCCAGCCCGTGGCGGTCCGTAAAGGTGCGGACCAGCCGGGCCGCAATTTTGGTGCATACAACGGGGCTGACCGTAATACCCAGCGCATGTTGCAGAATGCGTACATCAAACCGTGCAAAATGCATGATTTTGGTCAGCGTGGGGTCTGCCAGAACGCGCTTGAGGTTGGGGCAGTCATACCCGGTTCCACCAAGGGAGGGCGGCATAAGCTGGACCAGATGGGCCGTGCCATCTCCACTGGAAAGCTGGACAAGGCAGAGCCGGTCCCGGTACGGGTTCAGGCCCATTGTCTCCGTATCCACGGCAATGGAGCCGGTAAAGCGCAGGCCATCGGGCAGGTCATTTTTATACAGGGTAATGGCGCCCGCACATGGGCCCTGAGCTGCGGACATGGGGCGCTCCCGTTCTGCTGTTGTGTCTAGGCTGCTTTGCATCAGACGGATTACAGCCGCAGGGGGGGAATGTCCATTCCCTGCTACGCCCATGCCCTGCGACAGACTAAAGATAATCCCCGCGCTGTTGCAGGGATAGGCGGAGACCCCGCTCATGCGCTAGGGGAGAGGCAGAGTGACTCCAACCTGGAACCGTATTGTCCATGCAGAACCCCCGCAAAGCCGCACGCCCCGCACGCCGCTCCCGTTCATCCGCCCATGGTGGCGGTGGGCGCGATGGTACGGCTCCGGCGGGCAAATGCTGGCTGTTTGGCACACATGCCGTGGCGGCGGCTCTGGCCAACCCGCGCAGGGTGTACGAGCGCCTGCTGGTGACCGAGGCCGAACACCCGGTGCTCGAAGAAGCCGCCCGTGCCGGTGGGCGGGGCTTGCAGGTCAACCCCGAACTGGTGCAGCGCGCGCGGCTGGACGACCTGCTGGGGCCGGAGGCGGTGCATCAGGGTGTGGCCATGCTGGCGCAGATTCTGCCTTCGCTCTCGCTGGAGGAGGCGCTGGAACGCCCCGGCCCCGTGCTGGTGCTTGATCAGGTCACAGACCCGCGCAATGTTGGCGCCATACTGCGCTCTGCCGCAGCCTTTGGGGCGGCCTGCATTGTGGTGCAGGACCGCAATGCCCCGGAAGAAACCGCCGTGCTGGCCAAGGCCGCATCCGGCGCGCTGGAAACCGTGCCTTTTGTGCGCGAGGTCAACCTCTCCCGCGCAATAGAAATGCTGCAAAAGGCGGGCTGCTGGACAGTGGGGCTGGATGCTGGCGGCACAATTCTGAACGGTGCCGGGTTTGACGGGCGACGCGTAGCCCTTGTGCTGGGGGCCGAAGGGCGTGGCCTGCGCCGCCTGACGCGTGAGAGCTGTGATGAAATTGCCGGGCTGTACATGCCCGGTGAGATGGAAAGCCTGAATGTGTCCGTTGCGGCTGCACTCGGGCTTTACGAACTGGTGCGTCGCGGCATGCCTGCCGCGTAACAGCCAGCAGCAACAAAAAACCCGACATAATACCCAATATCGGCCCCACCCAGCCAGCGGGCAATGGGGCCGGTGTACAGGCTGCTGGTGGAAAACAGGCCAACGGTCAGGGCGGTGGTTATGGCAAATATGCTGGCACCCCGTGTCCATCCGCTTGGCGTGGGCCGTGGGGCGTGGTCTGTGCAGTACCAGTCCGCCAGCACAATGCCTATCCACGGGGCAATCCAGTACAGGGTGACCATCAGGTAGTCAGTGTAGAGCGTTGTGTATCGCCCCGCACCGGCTACGGCCAGCACGTAGCCCAGTGTGGCTGTCAGTATGGCTGCGGCAACGCGGGGTACATGCACCCCGGCGGAAATAAGGCTGTAACTTGCCGTGTTGTCATTGAATGAATTGCCGGTAATGGAAGACAGCGCAATGGCAGCCAGCGCAAACGTGCCCAGTGGGCCCAGAGTATGCAGGAGCGATGCAATAACCGCTGTGGGGGAAGCATCTGCCACACTACCGGCTGAGATCAGGCCCAGAATCTGGAATGGAATGGCCGAAGCCAGCAACCCGGCCAGCGCAAGCAGCACCACTTTTTTGGGATTGGCGCTGGCAGGCAGGTAGCGCGTATAATCTGAAGAATAAGACGCCCATGACAGGTTAAAGCTGACCAGAACCCCCACAGCCAGCAAGAATGTGCTCACGCTGACGGGGTGATGACTGCCAAGTGGCGCCTGCCCGCGCAGGGCAAACACAATGCCAATAAACGCAAAGGCCAGCAGCAGGAACGCGCCAAGATATTTCTGCAAGGTCTGCACCACATGATGGCCGTAAATGGAGGCCAGCATCTGCACCCCGGCCAGCACGCCAAGGGCCGCCCAGAACGGGGCGTGTATGCCGCCAGCCAGAAGCAGTGCAATCAGGGCGGTTGCTGCGGGGACGTTGTTCACCGCGTCCCACCCCACGCAGTAAATCCAGTTCAGGAACGCAGGCAGGCGCAGGCCCATCTGCCCCAGCGCACGGCGGGATGCCTCCATTTGCGTCAGCCCGGTTACAGGGCCAATGGCAGCGGCCAGTGCCACGGGGAGTGCGCCAATCAGGTTGCCCAGTATTACGGCGGCAACGCCTGTTTTAAAATCCAGCCCCATGCTGACCAGCAGCGCCCCCGTAACCCAGCCGCCCAGACCCAGATTGGGGGCAAAATGGCTCCAGAACACGCGGTCCATTCGCATGGTTTTCAGGTGTTCGGGCACAGGTTCGCGCACGGCGGTGGCGGACATGTCCTCCATTACGGCATGTGCGCGCCGGGGGGTGTCCTGCGTCATGTCTGAGGTTTTTTCTGCATTGGGCCGGGGGGTGGGGCTGGGGTCAACTCAGGTCGGGCTCGGGCATGCTGCCGGGGGCTCCGGCAGGCTGGTTGTTATAGTAGGCTTCTGCCAGCGAGATAGGTAACAGGTCCATAAGGCGTGAGCCCGCCGCCAGCCAGAGTGGGAAGGTAATACGCCGCTCATTGCGGGCAAGCCCGCGCAGAATGCGGCGGCTTGCGCTGTTAACATCGGTCAGGCCGGGCATGGAGAACGTGTTGTGCGCCACCATGGGCGTGTCCAGAAAACCGCAGACAACCGAACTGAGCAGAATACCCGCCTTTTTGGCGTTGCCCCCGGTTGCGACCATAAACCGGTCCACCGCCGCCTTGGCCGCACTGTAAGAGGGCGTGCCGGGGAAGGAGACAAGCCCGGCTACGGAGGAAATGGCGCAGATGCGCCCGCGCAGGCCATCCGCGGCGCGGGGCTGGCCCTGCATCAGCTCCAGTGCGGGGAGCACGGTATTGAGCACGCCGGTCAGGTCGGTTGCAAAAATCCGGCGGATCTGGGCCTGCGGTTCGGTGGCAGCGCTATCCGGGCCTGTGGGCCTGCGCGTGCCACCGGTAATGCCCGCACAGGCCAGAACCATGTCCACCCCACCTGTGCCATGCACCCATTGCGCCATGGCTGCGGTATCTGTGACATCGCATATATTCAGGTGGACGGCAGCGCCACGGCTTATGCAGTGTTGTGCCGTTTCTTCCAGCCGTGCGGTGTTGCGCCCTCCCAGCCAGAGCGTGCGGCCGGGCCGGGCCAGAGTCTGGGCCAGTGCGCGCCCCAGACCAGAGGATGCGCCGGTTATGAGAACAGTGTTGTGTTGCATGGCAAGGTCCGCCTTCCTTGTGGCATAGAGCGCGGTGGCGCAGCATGGCCGCTTCTGGCATGAAGAGGCAAGAGCGTAAGTTTGAACAGGCAGGGTGTGAAAAGAGCAGTATGGCGCACAATGGAACGGCTCATCCGGGTCAGGCAACGCGGCGGGGCGTATGCCTTGTTATTTCCGCTCCTTCGGGTGCTGGCAAGTCAACAATCGCCAATGCACTGCGTGCGTCGGACACAAAACTGAAGCATTCCGTGTCCGTGACCACGCGCCAGCCCCGACCGGGGGAAAAAGAGGGTGTGCATTACTATTTCCGGACCATGGAGCAGTTTGAGGCCATGGCGCAGGCGGGTGACCTGCTCGAATGGGCCATTGTGTTCGGCCGGGGCTACGGCACCCCCCGTGCTCCGGTGGAGCAGGCCCTTGCCGCAGGCCATGACATGGTGTTCGACATAGACTGGCAGGGACACCGGCAGATACGCGAGGCCCTGCCGGGGGATGTGATCGGTCTGTTTGTGCTTCCGCCCTCTCTGGAGGAACTGGAGCGCCGTCTCAAGGGGCGCGGTTCCGACCATCCGGACGAAATTGCCCGGCGTATGGCTGCCGCGCGGGATGAAATTTCGCACTGGCAGGAGTTTGATAATGTTATCATCAACACAGAGCTGGACCGGGCCGTGGCCGAGGCGCGCTCCGTGCTGGTGGCGGGCCGCCTGCTGACGCGCAGGCAGACCGGACTTGCCGATTTTGTGGCAACCTTTGGTGCCTGAAAGACCGACTTGCCCCGCGCCATATGCCAGACCCGCACCCGTAACAGGCCATGAATGTGAGCATGACAACACAGACCGACAAACCAAAGGAAGATGGCCTGCTGGGGCTGACCCTGCGCCAGCCTCCGGCCAATATCGAGGCCGAGCAGGCGCTGCTGGGCGCGTTGCTGACCAATAACCGGGCGTATGACCGGGTATCCGACTTTCTGGCCGGTGAGCATTTTGCCAACCGTGTAAACGGGCAGTTATATGCCGCCATTGCCCGCAGGATCGAAAACGGGCAACTGGCCGACCCCGTTACCATGCGCGCGGAGCTGGAAAACTCCGGCATGCTCGATAACGTGGGCGGCATGGCCTATCTGGCCAAACTGCTGACGTCCATGGTCGGGATTATCAACGCCGGGGATTACGGGCGCGCCATCCATGATGCGTGGATCCGCCGGCAGTTGATTGAGATTGGCGAAAATGTTGTTAACAGCGCTTTTGGGGCAACGGGGGACCTGTCCGGCCCTGACCAGATTGAGGCAGGGGAAGAAGCCCTGTTCAAGCTGGCGACCGAAAAAGGCAAGGAGGGCGATTTTGTCGCCTTCAACAAGGCGCTCACAGGCGCGATCAATGTGGCGGCCCTAGCCTTCCAGAGCGAAGGGCACGTCACGGGCCTGACATCCGGCCTGCGGGATCTGGATAAAAAGACCGGTGGGCTGCATCCGTCTGATCTGCTTATTCTGGCAGGGCGTCCGGCCATGGGCAAAACGGCGCTGGCGACCAAGATTGCCTTTTCCGCCGCGCGCTCCCTGATGGATGACGCGGAGGAAAAAGGAGGCAAACCCAATGGGTCTGTTGCCATTTTCTCACTCGAAATGTCGGCCGAGCAGCTTGCCACACGTATTTTGTCCGAACAGGCCGAGGTATCGGGCGAGCGTATCCGCCGGGGTGATATCGGGCAAAAGGAGTTTGACCGGTTTGTGCGGGTCAGCCACGAGTTGTCCCGCCTGCCACTGCTGATTGATGATACGCCTGCCATTTCGCTCTCGGCCATGCGTACACGCTGCCGCCGCCTCAAGCGCACGCAGGGGCTGAGCCTGATTGTGGTGGATTACCTCCAGCTTATGCGCCCCTCCGTTGGCACCCGCCCCGAAAGCCGCGTGCTCGAAATTTCCATGATCACGCAGGGCCTCAAGGCTATTGCCAAGGAACTGGAAGTGCCGGTTATTGCGCTGTCCCAGCTCTCCCGTCAGGTGGAAAGCCGCGAGGACAAACGGCCAATGCTGTCTGACTTGCGTGAATCCGGCTCCATCGAGCAGGACGCCGATGCGGTGATGTTCGTCTATCGTGACGAATATTACCTGCAACAGCGTATGCCCAAGGAAACAGCCTATGATTCCATGGACAAATACGCAGTGGCCATGGACGAATGGCAGCGCAAGATGGGGCTGGTCCATAACAAGGCCGAACTGATTCTGGAAAAACAGCGTCATGGGCCAACAGGCACCATCAACCTGTTTTTCGAAGGCGAATACACACGCTTTGCCGATCTGGACAATATTCACGAGCAGTAATGCCCGCCCCATCTGGCTGGCGTGACCTGTACGTAAAAAAGCCCGGCTCCCCTCATGAGGCCGGGCTTTTTGCTGTGGGGTGCTGGTTAAAAACCCGGTTCTGTAGCGGGTGCGCGCCACAGAGCCGGGTATGGGCTGGCGCTTAGGGTGCGCGCACGGTCTGGCGGAATGTGACGGGGATCTCGTTTTCCTGAAAAGCCTGCCAGATTGCAAACAGCGCGCTGCTGCGGGCGGTTTTTATTTCCACCCCGTCGCGTGCTTTGGCAGAGCCGGTCAGTACGGCCGAGCCGTCGGCAACCGATGTCATGCTTACGGTCGGGGGGCTGTCCGGGTCGGTATCGGCACAAGCGCTCAGGGTGGCAATAACCACGCTGCTGGCCTTGTTCAGGTCCGAGGCAAAGGGCAGGTCCAGTTCCACGGTAAACACGCCGGGCTTTTGTGCCCGTGTGGCGTTTTTGACCGCGGATGTAATGAACTGCGAGTTCGGGACAATCATGGTGGATTTGTCGTCCAGCCTTATGTCCGTGGAGCGTACGCTAATGCGCTCCACCTTGCCGGTAACCCCTGCAATGGTCACCACATCCCCAACAGACACAGGGCGTTCGGCCATAAGAATAATGCCCGATACAAAGTTCTGCACAATGGATTGCAGGCCAAAACCAATCCCCACCGACAGGGCGCTGACAACCCATGTCATGCTTTTGACCGTAACCCCAAGGGCTGCAAACATGGCCAGCCCGATCAGGATCCACGCCGCATATCCCAGTATGCTCAGGATGGAGGCCTGCGCGCCTATGTCCAGATTGGTGGCAGGGAAAAACCTTTGCTGGAACCACGATTTAACAATTTTGATGGCCTGGTACCCCACCAGAGGCAAGGCAATGCACAGCAGAATGGCATCGAGCGAGACGGAGGATGTATTGCTGTCTTCCGTGCCGTGGAACAGGGCGTAAAGCTGCTGCCATATCTGGGGTGGGTCAAAATTGGCGCCCGATGTGGCCACGGCATAAGCCACAGCCAGCAGCAGCACGTTGATCAGGCCGGGGATAAGAATACTGGCCTGATTGATCAGGCGTGGTGGCAGCCCCAGTTCCACCAGATGGCGGCCCAGCGGCGCGCGGGAGGCAAACAGTGCGCCCCCAATGGCGGTTGTGAGCATGGACAGCAGCAAGAGCGCGGTCATGCTCAGGGCCATGACGCTCACCCATGAGATCAGGGTGTAGGCGAGGGGAATATAACCCGAAAGTACTGCAATCCAGCAGATGATGGAAATGCCCATGGCCATGCTACGCAGAAACTGCGCGAGTGGCGGGGTCTGCTCCGTTATGCCCGGTTCGGCATCTTCCTCCTGATCCTGTGCGGCTGTCAGACGCAGCTTGCGTGGAATGGCAAACAGGAGCGGGCTGACCGCAAGGGTATAAAGCCCATTCATAAGCTGTACACTCAGCAGGGAAAGCCCGCTCTGCGTATCCACATACCGCAGGATGCCCCGCGCGATCATGGCAATGGCCAGCCATGCGGGGAACAGGCGCAGGCTGCGGGCCAGATCGTCCGACATGTTGAAAACACGCCATTCCGCCTTGCTGCTTAAAAAGCAGAACCCAAGCTCAAGTACCAATCCGCACAATGGGGCCTGTGTGGCGACCATGCTGGCAAGCTGGACCAGATCATCCCCCACGGCGGGGTTGTCAAACGCCAGCGTGTTCCAGAAAACCTGAAAGGAAATGCCACAGGCCAGCGCGCCTATTGCCCCGCACAGCACCGTTGCGGCAATGGGGCGCACGCGGCCTTTGGGCAAAAAACGGCTACAGAGCAGGCGTACGGGCCTACGTGCGTTCAGCCACCCCACCAGCAGCAGGATGGATGCGCACAGACCTGCCAGTGTTATAAAAACCCGTTTGCCAGTCAGGGCTGTTGCCAGCATGGCAAGGGTTTCGGCCCCAAGTGCGTTCAGCCTGCGGCCATCCTGTGGCGCAGTTTGCACGAACTGCGACCAGAAGTTGACACCAAGCGGGGAGGGCATCTGCTGCCACAGTGTGGCCTGCTGGATGGCGCTGTCATGCTGGCGCAGTTCATTCACGAGCTGCTGCGCCTCGACCTGATAAAGCCTGAGCCGGGTCATACGGGCGGAAATATCTTTTTGCCGTCGGTTCAGGCTTGCGCGCTGCTCGGTAATGGAGGCGGCTTCGGGCGGGTCATCCTTGGCGGGGGGCTTGCCCAGAATATCCACAAAGTTCTGGTAGATGTCCTGATACGGTTTGATCCGCGCCAGCAACCTGTCTGTCCGGGTGGAAACAGCCGTTGCACGCTGGAGTAGTGTGCTCAGGTCCAGCGCACTGTGCCCTGCCTGCTGTTCCGTGACGCCATTTGTGTAGATCGAGCGGATTTCCGCCCCGATTTCATCAAGCGTTTTGTCAGAAACAATATCCTGCGCGCCCATGATCAGCGGCGTGAGCGTACTGCCTGCCGCTACGGGCTGGTCGGTATTCTGCGCGCCCGCCGGAGCGGACAGGCCGGGCAGGGAAAAGAGGAAGAGCGAAAGTAAAACAACTACGCGGACAGGCATACGAAGCATCAGGCAACCTTGCGCCGTGGGGAGGAAACATGACGGCTTGGAACGATCAGGGCGGATAACAGGTTGCATGCCGCCATGGCGCAAAGCCGGAGCGCTTTATACCATGGTCGGATTAATGTGAGAAAAGTTTATCTTTTTTGAAAACAGTCCGGCAGCAAGCGCCATACTGTAAAGCGCACTGGCATTACCAGCCTGCCATTGCGCGACCTGCGCCTGATGGCAGGAAGGGCAGCCATGCCGTCTCGCCAGTCGCCACAGGTGCATGGTGCTTATACCTACACGGGCCCGGATAGGCCGCCCGGGCGGCCCTGTGTTGTTCCCGGTGGGTTGCCTGTGCGGGTTAGTTGTCGCTGCTGCTCAGGTGGTCGTGGTAGCCCAAGGGCTCCCACTGTGCGGGTTTGGTCAGTTGGCGCGGAGGGTGGTGGAACATTCCGCAGGCGGAAAGTCCAAGCGCGCATGCCAGCAACAGAACCGCACGTTTCATTATGTGTCTTTCTCCACAGAAGGATATGAATGTCTCTATCTCATTCCCGCCTGCCATGGGCAAGGTAATTAGAAGGCCGTTAAAATCGTTATCGTCTTAATTCCATCGTAATCGGGCCCTGACGGCGGCCGTGGGTAAACTGATCCACGTAATCGTTGCCGCTATCCATGAGCGATGCCGCAGCCCCCTGCCAGACCAGTTTGCCCTTGTAGAGCATGGCGGCTTCATCCCCGATCCGCTGGGCGGAGGCCATGTCATGCGTAATGGCAATGGCGGTGGAGCCGAGTTTTTTAACGCAATCCACAATCAGCCCGTCAATGACCGCGCCCATAATCGGGTCCAGCCCGGTTGTGGGTTCATCAAAAAACAGAATGTTGGGCTGGGCGGCAATGGCGCGCGCCAGCCCGACACGCTTTTGCATGCCGCCAGACAGTTCGGAAGGGAACAGGTCCCCCACGGAAGGGGCCAGCCCCACCTGTTCCAGAATGGCCCCGGCCTTGTCGCGCGCGTTGGCACGGGTCAGCTTGTTGAGGGCGAGCAGGCCAAAGGTCACGTTTTCCCACACGGGCAGACTGTCAAACAGTGCGCCGTTCTGGAACAGCATGCCAATTTCGCTACGGAGCTGGTCGCGTCGTCTGGCGGAGGCTGCAAGCACGTCCTCGCCATCAATTTCAATACTGCCCGAATCCGGGGTCATCAGGCCCAGAATGCAGCGGAGCAGAACGGACTTGCCAGAGCCTGAGCCGCCAATAATGACAAACGACGTTCCCTGCGGCACATCGAGCGAAATGCCATCGAGCACCTTTTTATCCCCGAAGGATTTGTGCAGGTCCCGAATACGGATTTTGGGGGGAGCACTGGTCATGCTCTGGTCCATGGCTGCGGCACTCATTGTGAGAAGAACAGGTCTGTAATCAGGTAGTCAAAGGCCAGCAGCAGAATGGACGCCACCACAACGGCCGATGTGGTGGCAGAGCCTACGCCCTCGGCCCCGCCCTTGCTGTTATAGCCATAATAGCAGCCCATGAGCGTGATCAGGAACCCGAACAGCCCGGCCTTAACCAGCCCCACCGTTACGTCCATGACCTTAACCGAGTTAAGTGTTGCCGTAATATAGGCTGTGGGGGAAAACCCGAGCTTGACCACGGCAACCGTAAAGCCACCAGCCACGCCCAGTACGTCCGCCACCAGAACCAGCAGGGGCAGGGCGATCATGCCCGCCAGCAGGCGTGGGGCGACCAGATACTTCATGGGGTTGGTGGAGAGTGTGCTCAGCGCATCAATCTGGTCGGTCACGCGCATGGTGCCGATCTGGGCGGCCATGGCGGCCCCCACGCGGCCAGCCACCATAAGGCCAGCCAGCACGGGCCCAAGTTCGCGGGTTACGGCCAGCACAACAATACCGGCTATGGCGCTCTGGGCGTGGTACTGTGCAAAACCCGTATAGGATTGCAGCGCAATAACCCCACCCGAGAACAGGGCGGTCAGGGCTACAACCGGCAGGGAGAAAAACCCGGTTTCCAGAAACGTGCGTACAAACACGCGCCCGTAGAACGGTGGCCGCAGAATGTGGGACAGCCCCGCCAGTGCAAAGAGCGCCAGAGCGCCCGCGCTGCGGACAAGCGAGAGTGTGGCGCGGCCTGTGCGGGCCACAAGATCAAGCACCATATCCATGGGTTCGGGCTGTCTGTTCCTGTTGGGTGTGGTCTGGGTCTGCTGTGGTGAGAGCCGTAACCCGTTCGGGCCGGGTTCGTCAAAGCATGGTTTTGTTTTGTCGGCCCGGAGGCGTTTGGCCCGTAATGGTGTGGGGTGGGGTTATGCCTGCTGCCGGGGGTTGAGTTTGTTCTTGTTTTATTCCATTTATAAGGCTCCAACAGGGCAGGAACAGAGGAGTCTTCGTGGCCAAAAAAACGTCCCGCCAGTATGTGTGCAGAGCGTGCGGCGCTGTTCATGCCAAGTGGGCAGGCCAGTGCGATGCCTGTCAGGAATGGAATACGCTGGAAGAAATGGCCGTGGAGCCTCTGGCCGCCTCCTCGGCCTCATCCCGCGCAGGCAAGGGGCGGCGTGTGCAGTTGCACGGGCTGGGGGGCAAGGTTGAACTGCCTCCGCGCACGGGCACGGGTATTGCGGAGCTGGATCGGGTGCTGGGCGGGGGGCTGGTTCCGGCCTCTGTGGTGCTGGTCGGGGGGGACCCGGGTATTGGCAAATCCACCCTGCTGTTGCAGGCGGCCAGCCGTCTGGCGGGTAAGGGGGAGCGGGTTCTCTACATTTCGGGGGAAGAGGCGGTGGACCAGATCCGCCTGCGCGCCATCCGTCTGGGGGTTGTGGAATCCAGTCTGGACCTGGCGGCCTCCATTAACGTTGCGGATATTGTGGCAACGCTGGAGGCCGAGCCGGACGTTAAGGTGGTGGTGATCGATTCCATCCAGACCATGTGGCTGGAAACGGTGGATAGCGCGCCCGGAACAGTCTCGCAGGTGCGGGCCTGCGCGTTTGAGCTGATCAGGGCTGCCAAGCGCCGGGGCTTCAGCCTTATTCTGGTCGGGCATGTGACCAAGGAGGGCGCACTGGCTGGCCCGCGTGTGCTGGAGCACATGGTGGATGCGGTCATGTATTTTGAAGGCGACCGGGGGCACCAGTTCCGTATTCTGCGCGCTGCCAAAAACCGTTACGGCGCGACAGATGAGATTGGCGTATTCGCCATGACAGACCGTGGGCTGGAAGAGGTCAGCAACCCTTCTGCCCTGTTTCTGGCCGAGCGGCGGGGCAATATTGCTGGTTCCGCCGTATTTGCGGGGCTGGAAGGGTCGCGCCCTGTGCTGCTGGAGGTGCAGGCGCTGCTCTCCCCCAAAGGGGGGGATGGCGCGCCTCGCCGTGCCGTGGTGGGGTGGGATAGCGGGCGTCTGGCCATGTTACTGGCGGTGCTGGAAACACGCTGCGGGCTCAAGCTGTCCGGCATGGATGTTTACCTTAACGTGGCAGGCGGGCTCAGGGTGGTTGAGCCTGCGGCGGATCTGGCTGTGGCGGCGGCTCTGGTTTCTGCTGCCAGTGGTGTGCCCACAAGCCCCGGTGCCGTGTATTTTGGAGAGGTCGGGCTGTCGGGGGAGGTCAGGCAGGTGCCGCAGGCGGATGCACGGCTCAAGGAGGCCGCCAAGCTGGGCTTTACACAGGCCGTTCTGCCACGCCGCATAGCACGGGGGAGCGCACGTTCCCGCCCGCCTGAAGGCATGAGTCTGCTTGAACTGGGCCATATTTCCGATCTGGTTGGCCCGGATGTGGAGGCGGAATAATTCCGTATGGCATTGCAAGTCGTGTTGGAGCGCGCTATAAGCCGCCCACGCGCCATGCGGATGTAGTTCAATGGTAGAACGGCAGCTTCCCAAGCTGCATACGGGGGTTCGATTCCCCTCATCCGCTCCATGCGTGCTTCTCCCTTCTAATCATTGATAAAAATGTTTCCAGCTCACGCCAAACCTGCCGTCGAGCATGTCAGGCCCGGACAGAGCTGTGTCCCTGCATTTTATACGCAATAAGCGGGGAGGGCGGGCTGCGCTTTATGTATCCATTAGAATATATTGGGCTGTCATGGTTAACAGAAGCTGAATTTATTGCTGTGTATATTATTTCGGTATCGGTATATTAAGGTTATTTTTCATTATAAATCGTAAAAGAAACGATATAAAATTTCACCATTACTTGTGTCCGTGTGGATATGATTTCAATAATACATAAATGCTGATGTGACGTATTTTTTCTTATATCATCTTGAACATATTATAGGATAATGCGATCATTATATGTCATTGCTTTATCCGGGTTATGGGGGCGCGGGCTCTATAGCTTATTTTCAAAGGGAGTGCTTCTGGGCGTGACTGGTCTGCTGCAAAGACCCAAAACTCATGTTGGTCTGTTCAGTTATGCTTCCGGTCATGCTGCGGTCCCTCATCCTGCTGACAGGCGGCGTGTGTGTTCTGCCCGGGGGGCGGAAGCCGCGCTTTCGGGTGTGCTCAGGTTTGGCTTCTCTTCCCTGCTGCTGTGCATGCTGGGTGAGAGCGTACCCGCGCAGGCGGAGCAGACGCTTGTCTCGGTCAGTGGCGTAACCATCCAGAGCGGGCTGGATATTGGGGGATCCGCATTCCATCTCCCTCACATCAATTTTGGTAGTGGCTCCTATGCCCCTCGGGCATCGGGTGGATACACACGCCATGCAAACACGACTTACGGCGAACTGTATGGCAAACCCATGCTTAAAGGGGAATGGAAGACCGGCTGGGGGTTTGACATCATAGGCAGTGCCTCAGCCATTGGCGCAACGACCCTTGGGGATGGGGACGCCGAGCAGGTCTCGCAAACATCAGGCACTCCCCGCTCGGTCTATCTGGAAGAGGCTTATGCCGGAATAAGGGTGCCGGTGCGTCTGGTGGGTGGGCATCAGGTCTTTACCGTTCAGGGCGGGCGTCAGGCTTTTGCGGTGGACGACGGATTTTTGATTGGCAAGGGCACCTATAGCTCGGGCGAGCGCGGGGCATGGTGGTATGCGCCCCGTTTTGCCTTTTCCGGCCCCGGTGTGATCAAGCTGGAGGGCGACCCCATCCGCGCCGATGTTTTCATGCTTGAGAGTAATTCGGATAATGATATTGACCGGGGCTTTGACCGGCCCAAAACCAGCTTTGTCGGGTTTGACGTGACATGGTTTGCCAACAAGGCTGGCGGGCATGGAGCATCGGTTTATGCCGACCGCGCCGCCTATGTGACGCTCACCTATTTTCACGTGCGTGATGCCGATACATCCGCCCATTATGATTATTCAACCCGCGCGGACCGGAATGGCATGAACGTGGCCGCCCTGAGCTGGGGAGGTAGGGTGCTGCCGGTCAAAGCCATGGGTATTTCCAGGAACTTTACGGTCTATGGCAATTTTGTTTCGGAGCAGAACAGCCATCCGGGCAATGGGTATCAGGGGGTTTCGGCTTACGGAATGTATTTTGAGCCGGGCTATACGTTTTCCATGCTGCCATGGACCCCGCATGTTTTTTACCGTTACACCCGCTTTGGTGGTGGCAAAAATGCCAAGGGCGGCGTCAAGCACAACTACGATACGTTCTTTTTGTATGACGGTAAGCGCTACACCTATGGCGGTTACTGGCCGGGTGAAATTGTGGGCATGTATCTGGCCCCCCTGTCCGATCTGGAGGACCACCAGATTGACCTGACCGTGATCCCCCCCGTGCACCTGATCCGCCCCGGTGATCAGGTCAAGCTTGGTCTGCATTTTTATGACCTGTCGCTTATTCATGTCACGGGTATGGGGCTCAGAAACACTGGCCGCCACGTGTCGGACGAGCTTGACGCCTCGGTTGAATACACGCTGGACGAAAACACATCCGCCGCACTGGCGGGCGGGGCGGCCTTTGCCGGACCGGCAGGGCGCGCCCTGTCTAAAGCCGGGGTGCCGGGGGGGCAGCCCATGCCCAGAATTGGCCACCATGCCGGGGTGGTCGAGGCATATTTCTACAAGCATTTTTAAGGGGCATTTCCCAGTTTATTTCCCTTGAGTTATGAACGCACCAAACCAACAAGAACAAAGGACCTCTCCATGGCTGAGCAGACTATCAGGTGCTCCGTTAAACCTGCCACCGGGCTACGGAGCCGCCACATCGCCATGATCGCGCTGGGCGGGACCATTGGCGCGGGCCTGTTCGTGGGGAGCGGGGCCGCAATTCAGGCAACTGGCCCGGCGGTTCTGCTGGCTTTTGTCATGGTCGGGTTTCTGGTCATTCTGGTCATGCGCATGCTGGGCGAGATGGTGGTGGCGGACCCCGGCCGTGGTTCGTTTGTGGAATATATCCGCGCCGCACACGGGGACAGGCTGGGTTTTACCTCGGGCTGGCTTTACTGGTTTTTCTGGGTCGTGGTGCTGGGGAGCGAGGCCATAGCCGGAGCAATCTTGATTCAGGACTGGATTCACCTGCCAATATGGGTGTTGTCCATCGGGCTGATCGTGCTGCTGAAGCTGGTCAACTTTGCTGCACCACGCGTGTTTGGGGAATGCGAGTTCTGGCTTTCCGCAGTCAAGGTGTTCAGCATTCTGGCCTTTGTGGCTGTTGGCGGGCTGTATGTGATGCATGTTTTTGGTCCCGGCGTACCGGCATGGGATAACCTTGTGGGGCATGGTGGCCTTATGCCGCATGGCATTGTGGCGGTGCTGTCCATTATTCCCACAATTCTGTTCACCATGATGGGGTCGGAAATCGCAACGGTTGCCGCAGGCGAATCCCCCGAGCCGGACAAGAACGTGGCGCGGGTCACCCGCAGCCTTGGCACACGCGTAACCCTGTTCTATCTGGCCTCTGTCGCCATGATCCTGCTTGTCGTGCCGTGGAGCAGCATTGTGGCCGGGCGTTCCCCCTTTGTAACCGCCATGGATACAATGGGCATTCCCGGTGCGGGTATGATGATGCGCATTGTGGTGCTGAGCGCCATTCTCTCCTGCCTTAACTCCGCCATGTATATTACCTCGCGCGTGCTGACCGAACTGGCCGCACAGGGCGATGCCCCGGCGTTCCTGACCCGCCGCTCCGTCAGTTCCGCGCCAAGGCTTGCCATCACGGTCAGCAGCATTGCGGGGACTCTGGTGGCGTTTTCTTCCATTCTGGCGCCACAGACCATTTTTGCCTTTCTGCTGAGCTGTAGTGGTGGGGTTATCCTGCTGATCTACAGCCTGATTGTGACAGCCTACATCACCACCCGTTTTGCAGCCCGCCGGAATGGGACGGAAAAAGGGAATTACACGCTGTTCCTGTTCCCGCTGTGCAATTATGCAACCCTTGCCGGTGTGGTGTTGGTGTTTGTTGCCATGTTGATCAACCCCGAGGAGCGTATGACCGCTCTGGCAACGCTGGGTACATCGGTGGTCTGCTACGCTCTGGCATCCTACTTTGCCATGCAGAATAAACAGGCCGCCTGATTTTTAACCCTACCCTGTAAACCGGAAAGGCCCGTCAGTAATGGCGGGCCTTTCCGGTTCTGGTCACTCCGGGCTACGCCCACAAGCCGTGACTGCGGCACAGGTTTTTACGGGGTGCTCCTCCGGCCCGGAGCCATAGCCTCCATGGGGCCATGGCTCCGTGCTTATGAGCCTACGGCCTAGTTCAGGGTCATCAGGCTGGCGTTCCCCCCTGCTGCGGTGGTGTTGATGCTGCGGGACTGCTCCTCCAGCACGGCTTCGATCGAGGGCAGACCGTTCTGGGTGATATAGGCCGATACAATAGGCCCGTTGCCAGCAGCCAGCAGGGCGCGCGTGGCGCGGAATGCCGCGTTGTCCGCATCGCTCAGCAAAATGCTGCATGTGAGGGATTTGGCGGAGGAAACAGGTCGCACAAACTGCCTAATGGACGCTGGCAGGGTTGCAATGGCAGCCAGAAATGTGGCGTCCGCCAGAATGGCTGCGGTGTTCCCGCCCGCCAGAGTGAGGGAGATCTGGTCGTAAAGTCCCGCTATGGTCTGGGCCATGCACAGCACCGTGCCACGTGCGCCCAGCCTGTACAGGTTCAGTTCTCCCACAGGGCCGGGCAGGGTGATCTGGGCATTGGTCAGCGGCTGGCTGGCAAGGGCATGGGCACGCCGGGCGGCTTCGCTTTCGCCTTGCGTGCGGAGCCAGTCTGCCCATTCGGTCATGGCCTGTGGGGTCGTGCCGCGCGCAATCTGTGGCAGGGGGGACACCTGTGCCAGCAGGCGGCGCAGAATAAGCGGTCCCCCCGCTTTTGGCCCCGTGCCAGACAGGCCACGCCCGCCAAAAGGCTGCACGCCTACAACCGCGCCAATGGTGTTGCGGTTGACGTACAGATTGCCCGCTTCCACCTGTTCCAGAACGCTCTGCACGGTGGAATCCAGCCGGGTATGCAGGCCAAAGGTCAGGCCGTAACCGGTGGCGTTAATGTCTGCCAGCACAGAGGCAAGCCGGGCGCGTGGGTAGCGCAGTACATGCAGGACGGGGCCAAACACTTCCTGCCCGACGTCCCGAATGGACATGACCTCGATCAGTGTTGGCGGCACAAAGCTGCCATTGGCACAGTGGTCTGGCACGGGCAGGGCGTGGACCGGAGCGTTTCTGCTGCGGAAGGCTTCAATATGCGCGGTAATACCGGCAGCGGCTTCGGGGGTAATGACCGGCCCCACATCGGTTGCCAGAAGGCTGGGGTTGCCCAGCCGCAGTTCCTGCATGGCGCCGCGCAGCATGGCCAGAACGTGGTCCGCGCAGTCGTCCTGTACGCACAGGATACGCAGGGCGGAACAGCGCTGGCCAGCACTGTCAAACGCTGAGGCCAGAACATCGGCCACAACCTGCTCTGCCAGTGCGGACGAATCCACGATCATGGCGTTCTGCCCGCCAGTTTCGGCCACAAATGGCACGGGCTGGCCGGTGGCTGTGCGCCGGTCGAGCAACTGGCGGTTGATCAGTTGGGCCACAGCAGTGGAACCGGTGAACATAACCCCCATGATCCGGGCATTGCTTACAAGGGCTGCCCCAACGTCGCCCTCACCGGGCAGGAGTTGCAGGGCAGGGGCGGGTATGCCTGCTTCGTGCAGAAGGGCTACGGCCACGGCTGCAATCAGGGGTGTTTCTTCCGCCGGTTTGGCAATTACGGCGTTGCCAGCGGCAAGGGCTGCGGCAATCTGGCCAATAAAAATGGCAAGCGGGAAGTTCCACGGGCTAATGCAGGCCACAACGCCAAGGGGAACATGGGTCGTGTTATTAAAATCACGCTGGATGGTGGTGGCGTAGTAACGCAGGAAGTCCACCGCCTCGCGGATTTCGGCCACAGCGTTGGGGAGTGATTTGCCTGCTTCACGGCAGATCAGGGCCATAAGGGCTGGGTGGCGGTCTTCCAGCAGTCTGGCGGCTTTGAGCAGGCATTCCGCCCGTGCGGTGGGGGGCTGGGCTGCCCAGTCCGCAAAGCCTTTTTGTGCGGTGTCCACGGCCTGTTTTACGGTTTCCGGCGTGGCGTAGGTGACGTGGCCGACCAGATCCCGCCGGTCGGCGGGGTTGGTTACCGGGTGCTGGGTGCCTCCGGGTGTTGCGCCGGGCACAATGGGGGCGGCCTGCCACTGCCGGGGCGCTGCTGCAATGCCTGCTGCCAGTGCCTCAAGTGCGCGGTCATCGGCCAGATCAATCCCTGCGGAGTTCTGGCGTTCTGGTGCAAACAGGTCGAGCGGTTTGCGGATTTCGGAATGAGGGGCCCCAAACGGCGTGTAGTGCTGGGCGGATGTGATGGGGTTTTCAATCAGGGAAGAAACGGCAATGGCGCTATCCCCGATCTGGTTGACAAAGGAGGAGTTTGCCCCGTTTTCCAGCAGGCGGCGGACCAGATAGGCCAGCAGTGTCTCATGCGTGCCAACCGGTGCGTAAATGCGTGCGGGACGGTTGAGTTTGTCTGCCCCGACAACCTGGCGGTAGAGAGGTTCGCCCATGCCGTGCAGGCATTGGAACTCGTAAGACCCGATCTCGTATTTTTGCCCTGCCAGTGTGTAAATGGTGGCAAGGGTACGGGCGTTGTGGGTGGCAAACTGGGGGAAAATCACATCCCGCGCGTTCAGCAGTTTGCGTGCGCAGGCAATGTAGCTGATGTCTGTATGGCATTTGCGGGTGTACACGGGGTAGTCTGCCATACCCTCGACCTGCGCTTTTTTAATTTCGCTGTCCCAGTAGGCACCTTTAACAAGGCGGACCATAATCCGCCGGTTGGTGCGCTTTGCCAGATCAATAATGTAATCCAGCACAAAGGGGGCGCGCTTGCCGTAGGCCTGCACCACAAAGCCAATGCCGTTCCAGCCTTCCAGCCCCGGTGTAGCGCACAGGGCTTCCAGCAGGTCGAGCGAAAGATCAAGCCGTTCGCTTTCTTCGGCATCAATGTTGATGCCAATGTCATACTGGCGGGCGAGCAGGGTCAGTTCCTGCACAACCGGCAGAAGCTCCCCTATGACCCGCGCATGCTGGGCGCGGGCATAGCGGGGGTGCAGGGCGGAAAGTTTGATGGAAATGCCGGGGCGTTCGTAAACATTGCCCCCTTTGGCGCTGCGGCCGATAACGTTAATGGCGTTAATGTAATCCTGCCGGTAACGCTGGGCATCTGCTGCGGTGTAGGCGGCCTCCCCGAGCATGTCGTAGGAATAGGCGAAGCCGATTTCTTCAAGCTTTGCGCTGTTCTTGCGGGCCTGCTCAATGGTCTGGCCCAGCACGAACTGCTCGCCCATCATGCGCATGGCGGCATCCACGGCCTTGCGAATAACAGGGCGTGTGCTCCGTTCCACAAAACCCATAAGCGCGCCAGAGAGCGTTTTGTCATTATGCTCGGCCACCACGCGGCCCGTCAGGGCCAGCCCCCATGCGGCGGCGTTGGCAAAGAGCGGTTTGCCGCGCCCTACGTGGGAGAGCCAGTCGCTCTCACCAATCTTGTCCTGAATAAGCGCATCGCGCGTTGCCATGTCGGGAATACGCAGCAGGGCTTCGGCCAGACACATCAGCGCCACGCCCTCGGCGGAGGAAAGGGCAAATTCCTGCACCAGTGTTTCCACCAGTCCGGGGTTGCGCTGGCTACGCAGGGTTTCGGCCAGTCTGGTGGCCAGTGCGGCTACGGCGTTGTCCTCTGGCACGCTCAGCGTTGCGGCGGGGGCCAGAGCCTCCACGCATGTCTGCTCGGGGCGGCGGATTGCCTGGGTAATCGCTTTGCGCAGCGGCGTGCGGGAGGAAAAATTGGGGGCAAATGTGTTGGTAGAGGACATGGCGTTGTTCATCCGAATCAACCGCCAAACCGGGCCTCTGCGGGGGCGCAGGTGGTTTTGGCTTCACAATGATTTTTTCGCTCTGACATGATAATATATGATTTGCAACATCATATATTATTCAATCAGGCATGATGCATCGGCCAAATAAACAAGTGTTTGCAAAATATGGATTTTTATAAGCTGAAAACACTCAGCCCGGATTGTGCCCGGCCTGCCTGCGACGGAAGACATCCACCGAGATTCTGGCGGCTTCCAGAATATGGATGCGCGTCAGCCGTGCACACAGATCCGCATCCCGGTCACGGCAGGCGTCCAGAATAGCCTTGTGCTCGTCATGGGTAATGGTTGTGCGGCCCTCAATAATCAGATGGCCGCGTATGTAACGGTCCAGTCTGGTGTTCAGGTCCTCTATCATTTCCAGCAGGCGCGGGCGGGGGGCTGCGGCATAGATGGCATTATGGAACGCACGGTTAAGAACACCAGAGCGGATCATGCCCTGTGGGCCTTCCACACCGGTCACAAAGGCTTCGTAGGCGTCTTCCACACGGGCAAAATCCACGCGGCTCATGTTGCGTACGCCTTCGGCGGCGGCCTGTTCTTCCAGCACTGCGCGAATCTGGGAGTATTCCAGAATGTCGGCTTCATCCAGACCAATAACCAGCGCGCCCTTGTTGGGTGTAAACGCCACCAGTCCTTCGGCCTCAAGGTGTTTGAGCGCTTCACGCACGGGGATAATGCTGACCCCGAACCCGGCGGCCAGCTCAGACTGGGGCAGGGCGCGGCCTGCTTGTAGCTGGTCTTCCAGTATGGCCTTGCGCAAAGCCGTGCAGATGCTCTCTGACGCGGTGCCATGCGGTGCAATTTCAACACTTTTGAAAAGGCTGGCAGGCAGCATGTCGGTATAAGCTCCCGCTTAACTTTGTTACGCACTCGTTAAGGTTGTTATAGGATGGATGCCCGAACTGTTCAATCGGCCGGTCACCCGACCGACCGATTGCAGCCTGTATCGGGCAGATGGACCGGGGGTTGAGTGTTATATCACCTGATCGTGATGGCCGCATGATCGGGCGGGAAAACACTCTCGCCAGCCTGGTGCGGAGCGTCTGGTGGAAGGCGGATTTCCCTGTCCGGGCACGGTTTGGTCATGAAGGCGGGCTGAGTTGGGTAAAAGTGGCACAGGGCCAGCAAAATTACAGAAGACAAAGATAATATCGTAATGTTTCAAGACCCTTATTTTATGTCCGGAGGGTTATCGTACCATTTATGGCCTGTTTGCACAGGCGCGCAGGGGCCAGCGGCATGGTGGCGCAGCAGGGCACCGTTGCTGTTATGACAGGCATGGCGCTGCTCCACATGGACGGGACTGTGGGCTGCCATGTTTTTTGTGCGCGCGGGGGCTGCTTGATCTTTGCGGGGGTTACGGGGCAGTTTGGCGCATATTCCGTTTGGGAGATTCTGAATGAAACTGTTTGCCGTGCGTGCCTTGTCGGCGCTAGCCCTTACCACGTCCGTGCTGGCATCCGTGCCAGTACTTGCTCATGCAGAGGATAAGACCCTCACCATGCCGGTCATCCGCGGGGGGGATACGTCTCTCCTCTCAACCGTGGACCCATCGGGTTATGTGGCCTCCATTGACCCGAAGGAAAACGCAGGTCTGCTGAACTACTGCGTCCAGAACGAATACGTGCCGGATTATGACGATGCCTTCCGCACGCTGCTTGAATACAACAAGAAGACCAGTGCCGTGTCCGATGGCGCGGATGGCAACATGTTCTATGCGATCGGCTCCGCAGGCCAGATCCGCCTGAACGACCATACCTACACCGTGGCAATGGCAACCCTGCCGCTGCGCCAGAAGACCTGCAAGGCCGTTCTGGAACGCGCCAAGGCTGCTCTGTAATAACAGGGTCAGGCCCTTGTTCCGCGCCAACCGGAATGAAGGTGTGGAATAAAAACGGCATAACAAAAAAGGCTGGTCACTGCTGTGGCCAGCCTTTTTTTATGCCTGCCCGGTCACTTTAATGTGCCTGTAGGGGTGTGCATGTCTTTTCTCTGACGGCGTGATATGGTCAAAGACCATCTGGTTCGGGTGCAAAATAAGAACGTAAATGAAAGGACCAGTCCGAGTGGAAGAAAATATTCCCTGCACGACGGAGACAGGCGTCTCTGATCGCTACCTTGGTCAAGTGCAGCGTGCGCAACGCGATCCAGAGGCTTTCTGGCTATCGCAGGCGCGCAGACTGGTCTGGCATAAAGCGCCTTCTCACGCCTCCCGTTCCGACTTTAACGGCGATGTGCGCATAGACTGGTACGGTGATGGCCAGCTTAACGTGGCCGAAAACTGCCTTGACCGCCACGTTCTGACCCAGCCCGACAAGGCCGCCCTGATCTGGGAAGGGCAGGAGGACGGGCAGAAACTGGTCCTGACCTACCGCGAACTGCATGCGCAGGTCTGCCGCCTTGCCAATACGCTGCGCAGGCTGGGCGTTGGCAAGGGCGACCGTGTTGCCATTCACCTGCCCATGGTGGCCGAGGGCGTGGTGTCCATGCTGGCCTGTGCGCGCATTGGTGCAATCCATGTAGTGCTGTTTGGCGGTTTTTCGGCCGAAGGGCTGGCCGAGCGGCTTATGGATAGCGGCGCTGCTGTGGTGATTACCGCGGATGTGGCGCGGCGTGGGGCCAAGTCCATCCCCAGCAAGGTGACCATGGACGAGGCCCTGCTGGCCTGCGGTGCGGCCTGCACCGTGCGCCATGTGCTGGTGGTGCCTGTTACGGGTACGGAAGTGCCCATGCAGCCCGGCCGGGATCTGTCTTATGCTGCGGAAGTGGCGATGGAAATCCCGGATTGCCCGCCCGAGGTCATGGATGCGTGTGACCCGCTCTTTCTCATGTACACTTCTGGCAGCACGGGGCGGCCCAAGGGGGTTGTGCATGGCACGGGAGGGTATCTGGTCTGGGCGTCCTATACGCATGAGGTGGTTTTTGCCGCCCAGCCGAACGATGTCTTCTGGTGCACGGCAGATACAAGCTGGATTACCGGGCACACCTATGTTGTTTACGGCCCGCTGTGTAACGGCGCGACAATCCTGATTTATGAGGGCCTGCCCTCATGGCCGCAGCCGGGCCAGTGGTGGGATGTGATCGACCGCAACAATGTGAGCGTCTTTTACACATCTCCCACCGTGGTGCGTGCTGTCATGCGCGAGGATGCGGATGTGGTGCGTAGCCGCTCCCTGTCCAGCCTGCGTGTGCTGGGTACGGTGGGTGAGCCGATCAGCCCCGAGGCGTGGCAATGGTTCCATGATGAGGTCGGCAAAGCGTGCTGCCCCGTGGTGGACACATGGTGGCAGACCGAAACCGGGGGCGTCATGCTGACTTCCAGTGCCGGGCAGGTGCCGGGCCGACCGGGGGCCGCAGGGCTGCCGTTGCCGGGTGTAAACGCCGTACTGGTGGATGCACAGACCCAGACGGAGGTTGAAGGGGCGGGGGATGGCCTTTTGTGCATGGCCCGCTCATGGCCCGGTCAGGCCATGACCCTGTGGCGGGACCATGAGCGTTTCCGCCAGACCTATTTTACCACCTGTCCGGGGCGCTACTTTTCGGGCGATGGTGCGCGGCGTGAGGCAGACGGATATTTCTGGATCACGGGCCGCGTGGATGATGTGGTCAATGTCTCTGGCCACCGGATTGGCACGGCGGAAATTGAAGATGCCGTGGCAACCGATGCCGAGGTGGTGGAAAGTGCCGCCGTTGGCGTACCCCATGATTTGAAGGGGCAGGGGCTGGTGGTGTTTGTTGTGCCCCGCACTGAAGGGACGCTGGACCCCGCCGCCGTACGCCGCGCCATTGCCGATGGGGTTGGCCGTTATGCTGTGCCGGAGCAGATTTACGTTGTGCGGGACCTGCCCAAAACCCGCTCTGGCAAAATTGTCCGTCGCCTGCTGCGCAAGATCGCTTCGCACGATCTGAGCAATCTGGGCGACCTTTCCACCCTGTCCGATCCGGATATTGTGGAAGAAATTATTGCTCAGGTTGCCGGGCAGGCGGGTTAGGGCATTCGGTCCGTGGCGTGTGAGGGGGTGCCCTTACGCGCCACGGGTTTGCTCTGGCTTATCCCCGATCAATGCAAAACGGGGCACGCCCTGAACTGTCTGGAGCCACATGTCCAGCGGGCGCACCCAGTAGGTTCCCTGTGAATCGCACCGGTAAGTGACCAGCCATTCTTCCGTCTCACTGTGGCGGCCTACGCATAGAAGCGTGTACAATCCTCCCTTATAATGGCGGTAGAGGCCGGGCTTTGGATGCCGGGGCTGTTCTGGCGTGGTATTTTGGCTTGTCTGCTCGGGCATGCTTGGGCTCTACTCCACAAAGGGACTATTCTGGTCTGGAAAAACAAGGAATGTGCGCTTGAGGCATCGTGTAGGGTTGTATTGTGTGTTGGCAGGGTTGTCTGCCCTGCCGTGCGGTGTTTTTGGCGCAGCACAGGTGCTGGGCGCAAAGCCTGCCCGGCAAGGCGCATTCACCCATGGTAAAACCGATCCCGTGGCCCTGACTGACCAGCGTGGCAGCGTACTGGACAGTGCCGCGCGTGAGCTGAACGCGGATGATCTTGCCGCCGCCGCCCGCCATAATGACAAACCGCTTGTGCTCGTGGGGTCTGCCCCCCTGTCTGCCAACGGTGCGAATATGGCGCTGTTTGTGCAGGTGCAGGCAGCCAGCCTGTGCGGGTCCGCCGGATGCTCGACAGATGTGTATGTCAAACGCAACGGTACTTGGACCAAGGTGCTGGATTCCGTAAGCGGGCCTATTGAACTGCTGCCCACAACGCATGGGGGCCTGCGCGATATTCTGGTCGATGGCTCGGACCGCTGGGTGTGGAAGAACAACACCTACGTGGATACGCTGGTGGCGCAGGACGTGCCGGGGCTGAAAGCTTCGGTGGAGGAGCATCAGGCGCATATGAACCACCAGCCCGCAGACCGCCTGTAACCTTATGGCGCAGGATGAAGGCAGTATCCGGCTGACCGTAATCAAGACAGGGGCCACAATCGGGTTGACGGCCCTTCTGGTTTTTCTGCTGCGCTGGGTATTGAGTGTTCTGCCCCGGTTTGATGCCATGACCGGCGGACACACCGGGGGGGATATTCTGCGTTTTCTGGCCTCCAACGGTCAGGCGCAGGCCCAGCAGACAGTTGCGGTTGTCATGATCGTGCTGTGTTTTGTGCTTGCCGTGCTGCTGGTGCATGGCGCTGAGCGCCTGCTCCGCCGCAGGCGGGCTAGCCGCTAGGCATGTGGCAGCATGGGCTGGGCGTTACGGCCACCCCATGCCTGTACACGTTCAGGCTATGGTGGTGGGGAGGGGGGATACGCCTTTGTCGGCTGCCTCCTGTGACCAGAAGAATGTCAGTTCGTGCTTGTTATGCGCCAGATGGGCGAGTGCCCCGCCGGGTATGGCCTCAAAGGCGGCCACGGTTTCGTGGTCTGTTTCACCCTGAAACTTGACTGTCAGCACAATGTTCTTGGTCTGCCCCGAATCAATCCATGCTCGGGTCAGGCGCAGCAGGCGCTGGGGGTAGGCAATAATGTCGGAAAAAACCCAGTCCGTGGCGGGGAGCTGTTTTGGGTCCAGCCCAAATGCGCTGGCCTGCTGGAAGCTTACGCCCGGCATGGCCTCAACCGATGGGGCAAGCGGTGCGCGGTCAAACGCGGTTACCTCTGCGCCAAGGCTTGCCAGTGCCCATGTCCACCCACCCGGTGTAGCGCCCAGATCATAACACCGCTCACCCGCAGCGGGCCAGCGGCCCAGCCGGGTGCAGGCCTCCCAGAGCTTTAGGTAGGCGCGGGAGGGTGGGTCTGTCCGGTTTTCCACAAACTCCGGTGCGCCATTGACAAAGGGGCTGGTTTTTGTGGCCGAAAACAGCAAGGAGGAGGTGTCCAGCAAGGTCCATGCCCCAAGCGGGCTGGTCGGTGCGGGGGTGGGGAAAACCAGAGCCGCGGCTTTGACCGGGGGCAGTTTTTGCACAATCAGCCCGGAGCGTCGGAAGTTGTCCACCGCATACAGGCTCCAGTTGCGCTGGATGGCGCGCAGTGTGTCTGACGCATTGCGGATGGAGGTAATGCTGGCGCGTTGCGGGTCAGTCCATATATCCAGCGCCCAGGGGGAGTAGAGTGCTTTGTGGGTGGAAAGGGCAAGCATGCCATGCCATGCCACAACCTCCACTCCACGGAGCAGCAGGTCCTCTTGCAAAACGTGTTTAAGCCCGTCCGCTGCCAGCCATGCGCCCTGTATGGAGGTGCTCATGACCGGCGGACCCAGCCTGCGGCCAGCACCAGCCAGGAAAGAATGAGAATACTGCCGCCAATAGGGGCAATATGGCTGCCATGGTGGCCGGTAAAGGCCGTGTTGTACACACCGGCACAGAACAGGAGCGTACCCACCAGTACCCCGCTACCCCCCGCGATGAAGAGACGGTTGGTGCGTTCAGCCAGCCCAAGCCCCAGAACCAGCAGGGCAATGCCCTGCCACATCTGCATATCCATGGCGCTGCGCGCCATGACCCGCCCACCTTCGGCAAAATGCGCATCGGGCAGGTGTGCGGTCAAAGCGCCCATAATAGTCCCTGTGGCAACAAGGAGTGCTCCACAGATCCGCCATAGACGTGTCATGAAAGGTCCGGTCAACATCATTGAAGCTGTATAGGCGCGTCTGTGGCAAACGGGAATAGGACTGCATGGCCTGTTCCCGGTTTTAGTCTTTGCAATGCCGGGTAAGGTGGTGCGATTTGTACGAATACAGGAATATAAGGTCAGCATCAGGAGCCCGGAATATGAGCATACGGATTGATAAAATTGTAACCCGTGGCGGAGATGGCGGGCAGACATCGCTGGGTGACGGGTCACGCGTTGCCAAGGATGAAGTCCGTATTGAAGTTCTGGGTGCGCTGGATGAGGTCAATGCCATGGTTGGTCTGGTGCAGGCGCATATTCCGGCAGATGGCAGCGTTGCCCGGCAACTGACAGAAGTGCAGAATCTGCTGTTTGATATGGGAGCCGATATCTGCCTGCCTGAAGATGGCCCCATGGCCGCGCGCGCCCGTCGTGTGGAAGAGGCTGCCCTGCTGGTGCTGGAGCGCAGGATAGAGGAGCTAAGGGTGCGCCAGTCTCCGCTTGACGGGTTTGTGCTGCCCGGTGGTTCCGTGCCAGCGGCAATGGCGCACATGACCCGTACACAGGTACGCAGGGCCGAACGCCGCATGGTGGCTCTGGCGCGGGTAGAAAAGGTGAACCCGGTTTTGCTGAAAATACTGAACAGATTATCCGATTACTTTTTTGTGCTGGCCCGTCACTTCAACCATGACGGACAGACGGATATTGTGTGGCAACCCGTGCCAAAAGGCGAAAAATAGTGCTCTGCGGTACAACCTCTTGGAAAAAGAGGGGGGATATGTTATGGAGGACCACAGCAGACGTTGCCTGTATGGCAGTGTGCAAAATACCCTGCTGCCGGTGCTGCGGCCATATCTCTGTTTTTATTATACCGTCCGGCTATGACCATAGATGCTCTGCATCTGTCCTGTGCGGACGCCATAAAAACATAATTGGTTTTCTGGCAGCTTTTAATACAGTCCATAATATATCTGAAACGTGACATCTGAATTCATGAATACATCATCTTTTCTCTCTGCCCCCGTAGTGGACAGGGATCATGAGGAAGGGCTTGAAGAAGCGTCCATGCGCAATGCGCTTGAACGTATTGGACATTCCGCCCGTCCCCGCTCTCCCGCTGCTCCGCAAACCCGTCCTGCCGTCGAGAATGCCAACAACAAGCGCCGCCGCTTTGTGCGCGATGGTGAGGTGCAGGTGGAAAAACACTCCCTTGCGCGCACAACGCCGCGTACGGTTGCCGCACCACGGATTGCAGGCACCTCCCGCGCCGTGCATTTTAATGAAGAAGACAACAGCGAACTGTCCCGTCTGCGTCGCCAGTTGGCGGAAGAAAAGCTGCGGGCGGAAGAAAATGACCGTCAGTTGGCGGACATGCAGGCTGTCCAGCGTGGGCTGACGACACGCATCGGCCATGCTGATGCCCTGATTGCCGAACAGAAAAACAAACTGGCCGAACGGGAAGCCGAACTGGCTCTTGCCGGGCGCGAAATTCGTGCCGGTCGCCGCCAGATAGAAGAGCAGGAGGCCGAAATAGCCGCCCTGCGTCGGCAACTGGACGCCAAGCCGCGTGGCCGCCCTCGCAAGGAACCTGAGCAGGTTGACGCTGAGGCGAATGTGGAAGAGCCCCAGCCCGTCAAGTGGTGGAAGGATTAATCCCTGACCTTGCGTCAGAGGGTTTCCCGGTATGAAAAATAATACGGCCACCCCTACTCTGGCCCTTCTGGTTCTGGACGTGGCTCTGGGGGTGGCGTGTGTTGTGCTTCCCCCTGTTGTCATGGGGTTTGTCGGCCTGCTGCGTGATGTGTTTGGTGTGCTGGTGCTGCCATTCAGCTTCCTGTTCGGGCTGGCGGGCTGGTCATCTGATCTGTCCTCCCTTTCCAGTGTGCATGACGGTCTGGTGCCGCAGGCCACAAGCCATCCGCTTTATGCGGTTATGGCTGCCGTGGCGCTGGGTGTGGGGGGCGTATGCTCCGTTCTGGCGTGCAATACACCGCAGGGGGCCAGAGTTGAACGGGCTGCGGCCCCTATACTCACGGGCCTTGCAATGCTCATGGTGGGGTTTGACCCCGGCCTGATTGTTCTACCCGCTTTTATTTTACAAATACTGTGCTTTTGGTATCCAACACTGTCTTTTTCTTCACGGGGGCAATAAAGCCCTTATTCCGTGCGGGGGCAGTGTTTATGCCTGCGTGGGCCGCAGGCCCGTGCCGGGATGGACCGGAGGCGCGGGTTGCCATGCACCCGGTCCTGTAACGGATTATGCCTGAGCGGGGGGTAAAACCTTGCCGGGGTTCATAAGGTCCTGCGGGTCCAGTGCCGCTTTGATCCGGCGCATGGCTTGCAGTTCCGCACCCCCACGCCAGGATGGCATCATGTAGGTTTTAAGCTGGCCGACCCCATGCTCGGCCGAGAAAGACCCGCCCAGTTTGCGCACGATTTCGGCCACCGTATCCATCATGGCGTGGTCCTGCGCCAGAAATGCTGCGGGGTCCGCACCTTCAGGCTGCACCAGATTAAAGTGGATGTTGCCGTCGCCAATATGGCCAAAGGGCGCAACCCGAATACCCGGAATAAGGGCTTCGCAGGCTTTGGTGGCCGCTTCAATAAACTCCGGTATGGCTGCCAGTGGTACGGAGACATCGTTCTTGACCGACGCCCCTGCGCGTTTTTGTGCCTCGGCATGTTCTTCGCGGATCATCCACAGGCTCTGGCGCTGGCTTTCGCTTTCGGCCAGAACGGCGTCGGTTACCAGCCCGTCTTCCAGTGCGCTTCCCAGTACATCTTCCATCAGGCTGCGCAGGCTGTCATCGGCGCGGGGGCTGGCCAGTTCCACCAGCACATAGGCCGGGGCCGGGGCTTCCAGCGGCAGGGTGGCACCATCAATCAGCCCATTGACCAGCGCCATGGACGTGCCGGACATGAACTCGAACGCATGAATGGCGGAGGGGTCCTGCTTGCGGAAGGCCGCAAACAGGTTGAGTGCCCCCTGCGGGTTTTCCACCGCGCAAAGTGCCGTCTCGCGCGAGCGCGGGGCAGGCTGAAGCTGGATGACCGCCTGCGTAATAATGCCCAGAGTGCCTTCCGAGCCAACCAGAAGCTGGCGCAGGGCATACCCTGTGTTGTCCTTGCGGAGCTTGCGCATCAGGTTGAGCACATTGCCATCGGGCAGCACGGCCTGTAGTCCCAGAGCCAGTTCGCGGGCATTGCCGTAGCGCACCGTGTTGTTGCCGCCTGCATTGGTGGCCAGAATCCCGCCAATATCAGCCGATCCTTCGGACGAGATGGAAAGCGGGAGCAATAGCCCCTGAGCACTTGCCGCATCCTGTGCCGCTTTAAGGGTGACCCCTGCATCCACGGTCATGGTCAGGTCCGCATGGTCAATCGTGTGGATCTGGTTCATGCGGGTGGTGGAAATGACAACGGCCCGCCCGCTCGAATCCGGCGTGGCTCCCCCTACCATGCTGGTATTGCCCCCCTGAGGCACCATGGGCACGTTGTGTGCGTGGCACAGGGCCACGGCTTTTGCACACTCCTCCGTGTTGGCCGGGCGTAGCACTGCGGCACAATGGCCGTGGTAGAGGGCGCGCCAGTCCACACAGAACGCCTCTGTATCCGCAGGGTTGGTCAGAACACCCGAAGGGCCAAGGATCTGCACCAGCGCATCATGTAAGGACGGGGGGAGGGACGTTTGTGGCATGGCTCTGGTTTTCCCTGCAAAAGCACAAAAAGACAAAATTGAACGCGCGGGTGGGTGACCCGTCAGTAAAGATAATGGGTGTTGTCGGCCATGGTATGGGCTGGAGGTGGTGTCGCAGGCCACAGGGCATGCACGGCCTGCGACCCCGCAACCCCCACCAGCATGCCAACCAGCAGGCCAATGGCAATGGTTAGCGGCTTCTGGGCACGTTTGGCGGCCTGAAGTGTCGCCAGATGGGTCTGGAGTTCCGCCCGGGATTTCTGGGTCAGATAAAGTTCGGATTTGAGTGTTTCGTTCTGGGAGTGGGCAACGCGCAGGTTGCGGTCCAGCCGGGTAATGCTGTCGGCCATTTCGCGCAGCTGTACGCGGTACTGGTCCGGCATGTCCGTTGTTCTGGGCTTGCTGGCGGAGGCACGCGCGCCAGTCTGGCGGGTTGTGCTTTTGGCCTTGGATGGATTGACCGCAATGGTCTGGAACAGGTTTTTGAGCGCTCCCCCGGTTGTGCTGTTCTTGCGGGCACGGTTGCGCAGGGCCTGCAGGGCCGTGTCCGACTGGCCGGGGTGATCTTCAAGCACCAGCGCCAGAATGTCCGACAGGATTTTGAGTTCCTTGGGATCAATCTCGGTCATGGTGCCATGTCTTCTGTTCCGTCCTGCGGGCGGGGGGCTGCCGCGCGGTTCAGGCGGTCCTGTATGGCACGGCCCAGACCGTGCTGGGGTATGGGTTGCACGGCAATGCGACGCAACCCAAGGGTCTGCCCTTCGCGGTCCAGTGTGCGCAGGCCGGTAAACAACCTTGCTGCGGCTTCTTCCAGATTTCCAGTGCTACTCAGGTTCCATACCAGCGGGGCAAGGGTGGGACGGGTGGCGCCAAACGCCAGCAGGGCCTCGTCCGGCCGGGCCTGCAAGGCGTTCAGCCGCACAGGCAGGTGTGGCGCGTAATGCGAGACCATGCGACCGGGGGAATGTGGTGCTGCATCACTCGTGGTTTGCGGCAGGCTTATGTGCGGGCAGATGGCGACAAGCTCTTCCAGCGTTATACCACCAGGGCGCAGCAGGGTGGGGGTGTCCGGGTCTGTCAGGTCCACCACGGTACTTTCCACCCCCACGGTGCAGGGGCCACTGTCCAGCACGGCGTCTATCCGGCCGTCCAGTTCCTCCAGCACATGGGCCGCGTCCACGGGGCTGATACGGCCGGAGCGGTTGGCCGAAGGAGCGGCTATGGGGCGGCCCGCCTGTTCCAGCAGTGCAAGGGCTGTGGCATTGGCGGGTACGCGCACGGCAAGGCTGGCAAGGCCATCTGCCGCCAGATCGCTAATGCTTGCCCCCGGCGCGCGGGGGAGGATGAGCGTAAGTGGCCCCGGCCAGAACGCCTGTACCAGCCTGTGGGCCATGGCATTGGGCACCACCTGCGTAAACGCCGCCTGTGCATTGGCAAAATGGCTGATCAGCGGGTTAAAGCGCGGGCGGTTCTTGGCTTCAAAAATCCGGGCGACAGCCTGTGGCTGGCTGGCATCTGCCCCAAGGCCGTAAACGGTTTCCGTGCCAAAGGCCACAAGCCCGCCAGCCCGCAGAATGCTGGCAGCAGTAGCAATGCCGCTTTGGGTGGCATCCAGACGTCTGGTCATGGTGTTCTCATGGCAACAGGGCGCAATCCGTAGGCCGATCAGTGAGGCTGCAATGTTTTGGCAACAGGAGGCCCCTGCGTAAAGGGGCCACGGTTGGCCTGCCCTGTTTATAGCGTTCCGGTACAGACAAAGGGAGGGTTTTTCCAGCCTGTTTTGCCATAAACGAGGGGGGAACCATCCAGCAGCGTAATCTGGCCACCCGCGGCTTCCACAATGGCCTGCGGGGCGGCTGTGTCCCACTCCATGGTGGGGCCGAGGCGGGGGTACAGATCAACCAGCCCTTCCGCCACGCGGGCAAACTTTACGGCTGATCCGATATTGCCCAGATGCGCAATTTTTTTGCCATTCAGATATTCGGCCAGACGGGTGTCATCCGCATGATGGCGGGATGCCAGAACGCTCAGTCCCTCAGCAGGAGCCGTGCGGACATGAATGGCCTGTAGCCCGTTTTTGTCCAGCCGGTGCGCGCCCAGACCCACGCCCCCCGTGTAAAGCTGGTGGTAGGCTGGCAGGGCCATGGCCCCCAGTGCGGCATGGCCATTGCGGACAAGGCCGATATTGACGGTAAAATCGTCCCGCCCGGCGGCAAACTCCCGCGTGCCGTCCAGCGGGTCCACCAGCCAGTAGGCCGGGGTGGCGTAGGCTTGCAGGCCTGCGGCAACTTCTTCTTCCGCAATAACGGGAATATCGGGTGTGGCCGCGCGCAGCCCGCGCAGAATATGGGCTTCTGCCGCGTGGTCCGCCTCCGTTACGGGGGAGGAGTCGGTTTTGGTCACGGTCTCAAACCCCCGCGCGCGAATGGTGCGGATGATTTCGGCGGCTTCGTTGGCCAGTCTGGCGGCAAGGGCCAGCAGGTCTGTATCTGCAAGGGTGCTCATGGGCCTAGCATACGCCAGCTTGGGGCTGCCGTCATGCCCTGTGGTGTGGTGTTGGTGTTTATCGTGCAATCGGGGCGTGGGGGCGGCTCTGGCTATTGCCAAGACAGGGTGGGGGACTTAGGCAGAATAGATGTGGTTTTCAGGGAGATTGGTCAAATCATGCTACAGATTTCGTTTTCCACCCAGATAGAGCCCACGGCGGGCGCGCTGGCCATTCTGGTGCCCGAAGGGGATGCATACCCAACTGTTTTTCAGACATTTGATGCCGCAACGCAGGGCGCTCTCAGCCGTGCGGCCAAGGCAGAGGGGTTTAAGGGCAAGGACGGCACAAGCTGTGTTGTGCTGGCGCCATCTGCCAGTTTTGAACGCATTGTGCTGGTCGGCCTTGGCAAGGCTGGTGATGTGGATGCATGGGGGGCGGAAAAAGCAGGCGGGCTTGCGGCCTCCCTGCTGGCGCGTGCGCCAGAAGCGGCTGTGGCTGTAGGCGACCTTTCTGGCGCACTGGCGGCCCATGTGGCTTTGGGTGCCGTGCTGGGTGCCTACCATTTTGGTCTCTACCAGACCAAAAAAGAAGATGACAAAAAACACCAGCTGGCCGAACTGTCCGTGCTGGGCGCGCATGTGGGTGCGGCGGAGGACCTCTGGCCGTCCCTGCAGGCCGTTGCCCGTGGCGTTGTGCTGACGCGTGATCTGGTGAGCGAACCGGCCAATGTGCTCAATCCGGTCGAGTTTGCCGAGCGCGCCACAACCCTGCGTGCGCATGGGCTGGAGGTAGAGGTACTTGACGTTGCCGCCATGACCGAACTGGGCTTTGGGGCCCTGCTGGGTGTGGCGCAGGGGAGTGCTAACGAGCCGCGTACAGTGGTCATGCGCTGGAATGGCGGCAAGGAAGGGGACGCCCCCGTAGTCTTTATTGGCAAGGGCGTGACCTTTGACTCGGGTGGTATTTCCATCAAGCCCGCCGCCGGTATGGAAGACATGAAGTGGGATATGGCCGGTGCCGCAACGGTAACCGGGCTTATGGCCTCGCTTGCGCTGCGCAAGGCCCCGGTTAATGCTGTGGGTGTTGTGGGGCTGGTGGAAAACATGGTGTCCGGCACGGCCCAGCGCCCGGGGGATGTGGTGCGCAGCGCCTCTGGCCAGACAATCGAGGTGCTCAACACCGATGCCGAGGGCCGTCTGGTTCTGGCCGATGTGCTGTGGTACGCGCGGGACCGGTTTGCTCCGCGCCTGATGGTAGACCTTGCAACCCTGACCGGGGCGATCATTGTGGGGCTTGGCCACGAATACGCGGGCCTGTTCTCCAATGATGATGATCTGGCCGTAGGGCTGGCTGATGCCGGTGCCTTTACGGGTGAAAAGCTGTGGCGCATGCCTTTGGGCAAGGAATACGATGCCCTGCTGAAGTCCGATATTGCGGACATGCAGAACATTAGCGGTGGCCGGGCTGGTGGTTCCATTACCGCAGCACAGTTCCTCAAGCGCTTTGTGGGTGAAACCCCCTGGGCACATCTGGATATTGCCGGGGTTGCCTGGGCCAGCAAGGCCAAAAACGGTCAGCCCAAAGGGGCAACCGGCTTTGGTGTACGCCTGCTTGACCGCTTTGTGCGTAACGGGTTTGAGCAGGGCTGAGTAGTTTCTGCTTCCGCCTGCCCGGTTATACGGGCAGGCGGGTTTTTAGCGGGCGCGCTTCCAGCCCTTATCTTCCTGCCGCCAGTATGCAAGGTCATGTCCTGCCTTGTGGGCCTGTGCCCAGCGTGCGCGGGCGGCGGTAACGGCACTTTCGTCATGCCCGTCAAACAGGTCGAATATCCGCTCAAAGCGGGCCGGGTCCGCGCAGTGCCGGTTTTGCGTTAAAAACAGAAAACGCGCCTCGTTCGGGCAGTCATCCCCAGTGCTCAGCCATATGGGTTGAAGGTCGGGGCAGGCTATGCCCGCACTGCCATGGGGCAGCCAGCGCGGGGTGGCAATCTGCCAGAGCGTTTTGTCCAGTTCATCCAGCGCGGGTTTGTCCGTGCACCACACAACCGCTTTCTGTCCACTGTCCAGCGTGCGGGTCAGCAGCATGGGCAAGGCTTCTGTCAGGCTGGTGCGGGTCAGGTGGTAAAAGCCGATCTGGGTCATATATCCACTATAACAGTCTTGCCGTGGGGTGGAACAGCATGGTCCTGCGCTGTTTTATGCTGCCTGATGGCCCGAGGATACAAGGAGAAACCCGCAATGGTCCCAACCATAACCCTGCCAGATGGCACACCCCTGCCCGCATTGGGAGTTGGAACATGGAATATGGGCGACACCCCCGCCCGCCGGGAGGAGGAAATAGCAAGCCTGCGTTACGCGGTGGAGCAGGGCATACAGGTTGTGGATACGGCGGAAATGTATGGCAATGGCCGGTCGGAAAAACTGGTGGGGGAGGCCATAGCCCCTTTGCGTGAACAGGTTTTTCTGGTCAGCAAGGTGCTGCCGGGCAATGCTTCCGCCCAAGGGGTTGCGCAAAGCTGCCGCCGTTCGCTCACACATCTGGGCACAGACAGGCTGGACCTGTACCTCCTGCACTGGCGCGGCAGCGTGCCACTGGCCGAAACCGTGGAGGCCTTCCGCACCCTCCAGCGTGAAGGGCTGATCCGCTACTGGGGCGTTTCCAACTTTGATACCGACGATATGCGCGACCTTGAAGGCTGCTCCGGACCCGGGGAGTGCGCGGCCAATCAGGTGCTGTACAGTCTGGAACACCGGGGCGTGGAGTATGACCTGCTACAGGCGGACAGGCAGCGCAAGGTTGTCACCATGGCTTATTCCCCCATAGGGCAGGGGGGTGCGCTGCTGGCCCATCCTGCGCTGGCGCGGGTGGCGGCGCGGCATACAACATCACTTGGTGCGGCAACGCCTGCGCAGGTTGCACTGGCCTGGGTGCTGCGCCAGCCCAATGTGCTCGCCATTCCCAAGGCAGGCAGCCCTGCGCATATGCGCCTGAATGTGGCTGTGGCGGACCTCAGGCTGGAGCCGCAGGATCTGGCGGAACTGGATGCCGCCTTTGCGCCCCCTGCCAGCAAGGAGCCACTGGCCATGATCTGACGATCATGCCCAACCCTGTGCTGCACGGCCTGATTGCGGGTCTAGTGGAACCCGCCATCCTCTGACAAAGGGCGCAGGCCGACATGGATGGTCAGCGTTTGCGGGCGGGTATTGCGCATGATGGCCAAGGCGGCCTCGCTCCCCGGTCTGGCGGCAGCAATGGCGCGGATCATGGCGCGGGCGGTATCCACATGCTCCCCGTTGAGCATGGTAATAACATCGCCTTTGCGGAGCCCGCCATGCGCTGCGGGGCTGTTGCGGTCCACCTCGGTAACCTTGGCGCCATTATGGGTCAGAACATCATCCAGCGTTGCGCCCAGCCAGCCGCGGTCTATGTGCCCGGTCTGGCGCAGGGTTTCCACAATGGGAATCACAATTTCGGACGGAATGGAAAACCCGAGCCCCACAGACCCCCCGGTGGGGGAAACAATGGCGGTGTTGAGTGCGACAACCTGCCCCGCAAGGTTAAAGGTCGGGCCGCCGGAATTGCCGGGGTTTATGGGCGCATCAAGCTGTAAAAAGTCATCAAACGGGCTGCTGCCTATATCGCGCCCGCGGGCGGAGACTATGCCAGCCGTTACGGAGGACCCCAGACCAAACGGGTTGCCCGCCGCCATAATCCAGTCTCCTACCTGTACCTGTCGGCTATCCCCCCATTCCACATAGGGCAGGGCCTCGGCGCTGGTAATCTTGATAACGGCAATATCCGTCAGCGGGTCCATGCCCACCAGCGTTGCGGTAAACTCCTTGCCACTGACGAGTGAGACGGTAATGGTGTCCGCATCTTCCACCACATGGCCGTTGGTTACGATAAAACCGCTGGGGTCGATCAAGAAGCCGGACCCGGCCTCCAGTAGTTCATCCCCATGGTGGCGCATGCGTTCGCGGTAACGCCGCTCCAGTGGCGTGCCCTTGACGGAGGAAGGCAGCTTGTGGTGGCTGTCTGCGGCAGAATCATCGCGTGTGACGGCAATATTGACCACTGCGGGCACAACCTTGCGCACAAGTGGGGCAAAGCTGACCGGGCCAGAGGTCACAAGGGGTGTTGCGGGCGCAAAAGATGGCAGCGTGCCAGCCCACGCGTCTCCAGCGCACAGGGGGGATGTGCAGCACAGGTAGATCACGGCCACACAGGGCAGGCCTTGCAACAGTCTGTTCATAAGGTGCGGTGCCTTGGAGCCAAGCATATGAACTTTAGGCCATGTTTGGCGCGGTTGCGCAACCATGCTGCTGGGTCGAACCCTGTTTTCCTCTTCTTTTTCATGTTGTGGGGCGCAAAGGCGGGTTGAACACGCCCTTTCTCCGGTTGTGGCATGTTCATGGGAGAGTGGGCCGGGGATGTGGCATGGTCTTTGCGACATGGGTCTGAATGATGCCACCACACAGTCCTGCTCACTCCTCTATTTTGGCACTGCTGGAAACAGAAGGGTCACACCTGCCGCGCGGGGTGTTCCAGAAGATGGCGTTCGAGCGCGGGCAACTGCTCACGCACCCGGATGATGCGGATTATATTCTTATTATCAAAACCGGATGCCTGCGTGCGTTCTGGCTGGCGTTTGATCGGGAGTTGAGTCTTGCCTATCTGCGGCCGGGCGACATGTTCAGCACCCATACACGGTTGCACATGCAGGCGAGTGAACCCACCAGACTTTTTATTGCCCAACGGACCGCCGTGGAGCAGGTGCTGGCGGTCCACCCTGCATTCCAGCAGGCTCTTGTTCGTGGTCTGGCAAAAGTGCTGGGCCAGACCATGACCTTGCTGGAAGACCTTGCCTTCCATCATGCCAGAGGGCGGATTGCCCGCTATGTTGTCCGCAGCGCGGCTCAGGCCGGTATTGCATTGCAACCGGGCCAGATGGTGCCGCTTGCATTGGGTATGGAGGAAATGGCGGCGCTACTGGGTACAACCCGGCAGACTGTTTCCACCGAATTCAATGCCATGATCCGCGAGGGCGCATTTGCGCGCGAACGCCGGGGTTATCTGCGGCTGAAGGATGTCTCCCTGCTTGAAAACTGGGCCAGCGGAGATGGCATAAGGAACACCTGAAAGCGTTTTATGTCGGGCATCTGACAGACAGCGCCTGCGTGGTGTTTCACACTTCCCTTTCCGGTCTGGCAGATATGGGGGGAGAGACATGGCCGAAGAGTTTGACCGTTACGTGAGTTTCAGGAATGTGGAGTGGGAAAGCAGGACCGCCGAGGTGTTTGGCCTGCTGCAAATACATTTTGAGACAAGGAGCAGCCCGTTCTGGGATTACTTTCTCAAACAGCGCAGCATAGCCCATGCGCAGGGGCTGGACGATCTGCGGGTTTTGCATAATTTCCTGCCGACCCTGAAGGATATTCTGGAAGACCTGAAGGATGCACATACGCTGCACAAGCTCGAAGAGCTTGAGGACAGGTGCATGTAACCCTTGCTGCCTCGTGCTGTTCTGCAAATTTTGCTTCAGCTTGGGCGCGGGCGTGGTTTTGCCGGGGCAAGGGCCGGGTTTTCGGGCCAGTCGTGGCGCGGGTAGCGGCCGCGCATGTCCCTGCGCATATCCGCCCATCCGCCCTGCCAGAACCCGCCAAGGTCCGCCGTAATGGCCTGTGGCCGCCCGGCGGGGGACAGCAGAGCCAGCCGCAGGGGTACCCGCCCGCCTGCCAGGAGGGGTGTCTGCTCCGTGCCATAAAAAACCTGCGCACGGGCCGAGGCCACGGGTACGGGCTGGGTGTAATCCACCTCTGCCCGTCCACCGGGGAAGGGCAGATGGGTTGGCAGTTCCCGCTCCAGCCACTGGGACTGGGTGTATGTCAGCAGGTTGCGCAGCAGGGTGGGCACATCCAGTTCCTTCATGGCGGCAACGGAGTTGCGGCCCTCCATATAAGGGGCCAGCCAGTCCGTCACAGTCTGCGCCAGAGCGGGGGAGGAAAAATCAGGCCAGACCGGTTCTTCCTCCTGCGTGCCGCCAGCGGATTCAGGCGTGGTGTGCACACTCCGGGCCAGAGCAACACGGGCCTGCAACTGCCTGACGGTTTCTGTCCAGTTCAGGGCGTTTTCCAGGTTATCGCGTACATGGACCAGCAGAAGGGTTGCGGCTTCCTCCGGCTTGACTTTTTCGGTTCTGTCCTTGAGCACAAGGCAGCCAATGCGCGTGCGCCTGCGGGCCAGAATATTGCCAGATACGGGGTCGAGCGTGGTTTCAACCTGTTCTTGCGTACGCGCCAGCAGGGAGGGGGGCAGGTCGTTCAGGTCCAGCGGTGCTGCCAGCCGTATTTCGGCTGCGGTGCGCAGGTGCAGCCCGGCCACGGCCAGCAGGCGGTGGGGGCTTAGCCCATCATCACGCCTGAGGCGCGCATTGCTGCCATTGGCCAGCCGGTAGCTGCCCGGTTCGCCCCGGCACAGGGCAATCCGATCTGGGAACCCGGCTGCCAGCAGGGCGGCGGGGTTGCCCTGTGCAGGCAGGTGCTGGGGAACATGCAGCCGGGAGCGGAACCGCTTTGCCGCTAGCCGTATGCGGCTCAGGGCGGCGCGGTCCGCATCAGGGTGGTCTTCGCCTGCGATCAGGTCCAGCCTTAACCCGATATCGGCAGGGGGTGTTATGGGAGGCTTGCCGTGTGCTGCATGGCGTGGGCGCAGGGGGTCGCGCTCTTCAAGCAGGGCGGCAAGGTCGGCTGCCATGGCGGCCTCCTCCCCCGTGCGCGCCGCCAAAAGCATGGCGGCAAGGCGCGGGTGTGTGCCAAGCTGGGCCATGCGTTTGCCAAGCAAGGTAATATGCCCTGCCTGATCCAGCGCTCCCAGATGTTCCAGCAGCTCCCGCGCGGCGGCAACTGCGCTGCCGGGGGGCTGGTCGGGCAGGGGTAACGGCTCACTTGTTCCAACCGTATCAGCCCACAGGGCTGTGGCCAGAACATAATCTGCCAGATCAGCTTCCAGAATTTCGGGGCGGTCATGCTGGGGCATGGCGCGCTGTGTGCTGGCGCTCCACAGGCAATAGGCCGTGCCCGGTGCCTCACGCCCCGCGCGGCCTGCCCGCTGGCGTGCCGCTGCCCGGGAAATACGCAGTGTATCCAGACGGGAAAGCCCGGCCCCGGCATCAAACCGTGGCGCGCGGCGGTAACCGCAATCCACCACCACACGTACACCCGGTACGGTCAGCGATGTTTCCGCAATGGATGTGGCCAAAATAACGCGGCGCTCCCCGTTATCGGCCGGGCGCAGCACACGGGCCTGTTCTGCGGGGTGCAACTCTCCATGCAGGGGCAGGACAGTCGCACTGATGCCGTCCAGCAACTGGGCCGTGCGCCGGATTTCCCCCGTGCCGGGCAAAAAGGCCAGAATATCCCCCGTGGTTTCCGCTAGCGCCTGCCGTATGCCCGCAGCCGTGGCGGGGGCTATGTCGCGCAGGGTGGGAATGTCCGTTTTGGCATGGTGGACTTCCAGCGCGAACATGCGGCCCTCGCTGGTCAGCACGGGGGCGTTCATCAGGCTGGCCAGCCGTTCGGTTTCGGCGGTGGCGGACATGGCAACAAGCCGCAGGTCGGGCCGCAAGGTACGTTGCAGGTCCAGACAGAACGCAAGGGCGAGATCCGCCTCCAGGGAACGTTCATGCACCTCGTCCAGAATAACGCAGGCGACATCCTCCAGCATGGGGTCTCCCAGCAGGCGGCGCAGGAACAGTCCTTCGGTCAGCACCTCAATCCGGGTGCGGGCAGAAACGGCACTGTCTATGCGGGTGCGGTAGCCTACAAACCCGCCTGCCTCCTCCCCCATAAGGCTGGCAATGCGCTGGGCGGCGGCGCGGGCGGCCAGCCTGCGGGGTTCGAGCATGATAATCCGTCCGCTCTCGCCCCGCCACGCGCTGGCGGCCAGCACGGGGGGAATGGACGTGGTTTTGCCAGCCCCCGGAGGTGCCACCACAATGGCGCTGGCAGGGCGCTCGGCTGTGGGCTCTGCCGCCAGAACCGCGCGGAGCTGGGGGAGAATCTCCTTGACCGGCAGTCCGTTTGCAATGTCATCAGGGTCGGAAAAAAAGGTCTGGGGCATCGTGCCGCCTTTTATGTTGCTCTGGCGGGCTGGCTGCACGGTTGCTCACATCCCCCATGACCTCTGCGGTGCATGGGGGCAGGCCAGATGCCGGTGGAGCCGGAGTTAGCGTGTTTTTTTGCTGGCGGGCAGGGTTAGAAAACCCGCTTTAGGGGAAAGGGTTTTGGCCGGAGCCGGAGTGTCATCCACGCCTGCGGGGAAGATGACGCTGGGTTCACTCTCCTGTGGCGCTGCCTGTGTGGGCGCTGGCATGGCGGGTGCTGCCGCGCTGGATGAGGTGCCTGTGCTGGCGGCGTCCACACCCGTATTTGCAGAGGTGGCCCCTGCGGATGGCAGTTCGGTCAGGCTTCTGGTGTCAGACATTGTGCCTGCCGCAGGGGAGGGTACGGCAGGAGAGAGTGCTTCAGGGGAAGCGGCCGCAGGGGCCGTGGCATCGGGTGCGCCAGTCAGGGGCTGGGTCTGGATGGCGTTGTTCATGGGGGTGCCCCCTGCATCCACCAGCCATTTGTTCAGGGAACGCCGGATCTGGTACTCGAATTCGACATTGATGGTCTGCATCATGGCTTTTGTAATTTCGTACAGGTTGGCCGGGCTTTCCACAGTCTGCGAAGGATCGGGGTGGAGGGTCTGGGTCGCCTGTGCGGAGGCGGTGGCCACGCGCCTGCCTTCGGGGTTGAGGATGTCCAGATGAATATCCATCTGCCCGTCCAGCGTGCCGCCGGGCTGGTGCAGGATAAATGCACGGTCAATAACAAAATGGGCGGTGCTGGTAGCTGTCGCATTACCCGTTGCGATCAGCCGGTCTGCCGCCATCTGCCGTAGCGTGTGGTCGGGCGGAGAGGGGGATTTGTAACCGATATCCCCCGGCTCGGGGTTGGCTACGGAATTGTCCACCACATCCAGCGTGGCCACGTTCAGGTGAATCTGGCCCAGATACTCATAGCTCAGCGGCGCAAACCGGGTTGGCTTGGGCTGGTCCGCACACCCGGCAAGTGCTGCTGGCAGAACAAAAGCGGCAACCAGATGGGAAAGGCGCATACGGGGGAACGGCATCATGCACAACCTCTTGAACAGCCGACTGAAATAAGCCAACGCGGGCCCCGGCATGGGGCTGCGTCAACCGTGCGTTACGGGCAGGGCGCTCAGCTTGTAGCGGAGGCGATGTCCCTGCGTGGAAAATGAAAATCCTTGTTACAGAACTCACAGGTCATAACGATGGTGTCATTGTTCACGCACATGTGGTCCAGATCATCTTCAGGGAAGTGCTGGAGCACCTCCACCAGCCGTGCGCGCGAGCAGCGGCAGCCAAACGCCAGAGCGCGGGAGTGGCTGACACGCAGATCTTCTTCATGGAACAGGCGGTGCAGAAGCTGGGGGGCGGGCAGAGTGTCATCAAGCAGTTCGCCCACACTGAGCGTGGTTGCCAGAATGGTCGCTGTCTCCCATGCCGTGTCGCCACGGGTTGTGCCGTCAGGCGTGGTCAGTTCGGCTTCGGCTGTGCCTCCTTCCCCCGCAATGCGTTCAAGCACGAGCGCGCCAGAACGCCAGCCCGCATCGGTCATTTTGCACGCCAGCATGATCCAGCAGGCATGTTGCTCGCTGGTGGCAAAGTAATGGGTGGCCATGGCGGACAGGTCATCACCCGCAATTTCCACAATACCTTGATGGCGCTCCATGTCCGCCCCCTGGTCAACAGTCAGGGCAAGGTAGCCATTCCCCAGCAGTTCCCTGTCCGTGGGGGTGGGGTTCCGGGCCAGCAGGGCGTTCAGTACATCTTCATCCGGGCGGGCATAAAAGCGCAGGGCGCCATCATGCGTGCAGTCTGCCACCAGCATGGAAACCGGGCCATCGCCCTTGATCTGGAGGGAGAATGATCCCTGAAACTTAAGGGCGGAGGCCAGTGCCGCCACCAGAGCCAGCGCCTTGCCCGCAAGGGCGGTAACCTGATCGGGGTTGTCATGGCGGGTCAGCATGGCGTCGGCCAGCACGCCAAGGCGGATCAGCCGCCCACGGACCGGACGGCCTGCCAGATAGAAGGGCGTTACACCGCCCGGAACCACCAGACCGGGCACATCGGGGCGGTCACGGTCGAGAAAAGCCGGTTTTTCCATAAAAACGTTCTATCCTGCCAACATAAACATCAAGGTCCTGCCTCTCCCTGCCGCAGGGTGGGGCCTGCGGCAGGGAGCATAGGGGCGGCTCAGACCTGAGCGGAAATATCCAGTTCGAGTTTTTCAAGCTGCTGTTCAAGCGTGCGGGTCGCATCGGGAGCCAGACCCAGCGTGTCAACCAAGGCGCGCAGGAAGCCCTTGCGGCATGCGTCGTGCTCCATATCCAGATCCCCCGCGCGGCCACACCCGGCCAGACAGTCCAGATACGACGCGCGCAAAGGGGCCAGCTTGTCCGCAGCAAAGGGAAGGGTGGCCAGAATGGCGTCCAGCGCCGGTTCAACCCAGCCGGGAACGGAGGGGGTTTCTTCCGTTGTTGTGGGGGTTACGGGTTTTTCCGTATCGCACATCTGCTTATTCCTTGCCAAAGGAGGTCCAGTTCGCCCCCCCCATTGTCCATGCCAGAATGCCCTTCTGGGCGTGCAGGCGGTTTTCGGCCTCGTCAAACACAACGGAATGCGGGCCTTCAAACACATCCTGCGTCACTTCCTCCCCAATATGGGCAGGCAGGCAGTGCATGAACAGGGCGTCGGAGGCTGCCAGCGCCATCAATTTTGCATCCACGCGGTAAGGTTCAAGCCGCGCCATGCGGGAAGCCGCTTCCTCGTGCGAGTCGGACATGCTGACCCACGTATCTGTTACAATGCAGTCTGCCTTTTCCACCGCAGCGCGGGGGTCTTCCATCCATTCCACATCGCCGCCTTCCTGCCGGGCCCAGTCCAGCACGGCCTGCGGGGGCTTCATTTTGGCAGGAGTTGCTGCCCGGAGTTTGAAGCCAAAGCGCACGGCCCCTTCGATCAGGGAGACCAGAACGTTGTTGCCGTCTCCCGTCCAGGCAAACGTGCGGCCACGCACGGGGCCGCGATGTTCCTCAAAGGTCATGATGTCGGCCAGAATCTGCACAGGGTGGGAGTGCGGGGTCAGCCCGTTAATGACCGGGCTTGTGCTCCAGCGTGCCAGTTCGTGCAGGTTTGTGGTGTTGCCCGTCCGCAGCACAATGGCATCCACAAAGCGGGAGAGCACGCGGGCTGTATCGGCCAGTGTTTCCCCCCGCCCGATCTGCATGTCCTGCGGGCTGAGCACAACGGCATCCCCCCCAAGCTGGCGCATGCCCACTTCAAAGGAGACACGGGTACGGGTGGAAGGCTTGGAGAGGATCAGCCCAAGCTGCCGCCCCGCCAGAGGCTGGCGGGGGTGGAGCGGGAAGCGGCGGTTCTGCTGCATCCGCTTCATGCTGCTGGCAACGTCCAGAATCTGGCGCAGGGTTGCCCCGTCCAGATCCCTGAGGTCGAGGAAGTGGCGGAGCCCCGTCTGTACCGGCGTAATGGAGGAGGTGGAAAGAGCCGCACTCATGGGGTTGTCTCCAGAACTGTCTTGTTTTTGTTATCAGGATGGGCGCGCAGCGTTGTTACGGCCTGCACCAGCATGGCTACGGCCTTGCGGCAGTCTTCTTCCGTTACGGTCAGGGGCGGCACAAGGCGCAGGACGTTGTCTCCTGCTGTGACGCACAGGAGCCCCGCATTCTGGGCAGCAGCCTGAACATCGCCCACTGCGGGTACGCAGCGCAGGCCAATCAGCAGGCCAAGGCCACGGCGCTGTTCAAACACGTCGGGCGCATCGGCCACCAGACTGTCCAGCAGTTCGTCCAGCAGGGCGGCACGGGCACAGACCTGATCCATAAAGCCGGGGGCGAGCAGCACGTCCAGCACCGCGTTGGCGGCAGCGCAGGCCAGCGGGTTGCCGCCAAAGGTGGTGCCGTGTGTGCCTGCGGTCATGGCTTTGGCCACAGTCTCGGTCGCCAGAATGGCCCCGATGGGAAAACCCCCGCCAAGCCCCTTGGCCGTGCTCATGACATCGGGCGTAATACCGGCCCACTGGTGGGCAAACAGGCGGCCTGTACGGCCAACACCACTTTGCACCTCATCAAGGGCAAGCAGCACGCCTGTCTGGTCGCACAGGGCGCGCAGGGCACGCAGATATTCCACGCTGGCACGCTTGATGCCGCTTTCCCCCTGAATGGGCTCCAGCATAACCGCTGCGGTGCGCGGGGTAATGGCGGCCTTTACGGCTTCGAGGTCATTAAAGGGCACATGCACAAAGTCAGTGACCGGCGTGCCAAACCCTTCCAGATATTTCGGGTTGCCGGTGGCGGAGAGCATGGCCAGTGTCCGGCCATGGAATGCACCATCCATGCAGATGATCTGGGTCCGCTCGGGGTGGCCTGCCAGCATCTGGGCGCGGCGGGCCATCTTGACCATGCCTTCGTTGGCTTCCGCGCCGGAATTGCAGAAGAACACGCTATCGGCAAACGTGTTGGCCACAAGCCGTTCGGCCAGTTTTTCCGCCTGCGGAATGCGGAACAGGTTGGACACATGCATAACCCGCCCGGCCTGCTGGCTTATGGTTTCCACCAGATGTGGGTGCGCGTGACCAATGGAGCAGGTGGCAATGCCCGCCGCAAAGTCCAGGAATCGTCGCCCGTCCGATGCGTACAGCCAGGAGCCTTCGCCCCGCTCAAAGGCGAGGTCGGCACGCTTATAGGTCGGCATCAGGGGAGGAATCATGGAATCCGGTCTTTACGTTGGTGGTTATCAAACCTGAATGAGGGAATCTGGAACAGCGCAAAACAGAAAACGCCCGCTACCGTACAAGGGTGGAGCGGGCGGCCCGTTGCGCATGGCGGCATAATGCCGTGTTCATGTTGCGGGTGTCAAACTTCTGTATTGAATACTTTGCATGTCAAGTATGCAGCATGGCAATTTAAGCGCGAGCGCGTAGTGGCGCAAAGGTGCGACATGGGCATACTATCTTCCGTAATGGACAAGACCGTGCCTCCTTCCTTTACCTGCCCACCTCCGCAGCGTTCTACTCTGCGGGAGGCCGCCTTGGCGCATCTGGCCCGGTTTGGCACGACCCGGCAGGGGCTGGAGCAGGTTCTGCTGCGCCGCGTTGCCCGCTGGGCACAAAAAGCCCAGAGGGCAGGGGACTGCGCGGAGAGCGTGGCAGAACACGCCGCCGGGCTGCACTCCGTTGTGAGCGCGGTGGTGGAGGATATGGTGCGCCTTGGTGCGGTGGATGATGCGGTGTTTGCCCGCTCACGCGTGCGCAGGCTTGTGCGCTCGGGGCGTTCGGCCCGTGCGGTGCAGGCGCATCTGGCCGCAAAAGGTGTGGCGCCACAGGTGCGGGGTGAAGCGCTGGATATGGCCGTAGGCACCCTGAGTGCAGCCGAGCAGGAGCTCTGTGCCGCACTGGTGCTGTCGCGCAAGCGCAGGCTTGGCCCCTTTGCCACCGAACCCGCCACGGAAGATGAGGACGACGCCACAGGCACGGCCCGGCGGAACAGGGCGCTGGGTGTGCTCGCCCGGGCAGGTTTTGCGCGCGATGTGGCCCAGCGTGTGCTGGAAATGCAGCATGAGGAAGCGGAGGAGTGGATGGACCGCCTGAGGGCCGAGTCGTGAAGGCGGGCTGGTCATGCCTTGCCCTGCTGCCGCTGCTGGCGGCCTGCGCGGGGGGCGGCAACTGGCATGGAGCCGTGCAGTGTGCGCCCTATGCGCGGGAACATTCGGACATCAACCTGCGCGGAGATGCCGCAACATGGTGGTGGGAGGCGCGGGGGCAGTACGTGCGCGCCTCCAGCCCCAGAGCGGGGGATGTGCTTGTGTTCCGCTCCACCCGCAGGCTGCCTTCGGGTCATGTGTCGGTGGTCAGGGAGGTGCGGAGCAGCCGTCTGGTACTGGTGGACCACGCCAACTGGGAGCCGGGTGAGGTCACACGCCACGCCCCGGTACAGGACGTATCTCCCCGCAATGACTGGACACGTGTGCGCGTGTGGTGGTCCCCCACGCATGCCTATGGCAAGACGGTTTACCCAACCTACGGATTTATAGAACCGTATGCCCCCGGAAATAGCTGAACAGGGCGTTTGCGCGGGGTTAAAAAGGAAAAACTTGCATCACGGCGTGTTCGCCCTCATGTACAAGGCCAATTACGGCAAGCAGACTGGCCGCATGTGCGTGCCATCAGGTTTAAGGAAGAGTAGAATGGGCAGCTTGAGCATCTGGCACTGGCTTATTGTTCTGGTGGTCGTGCTGGTGTTGTTTGGTGGTGGCGGCAAGATCAGCACCATCATGGGGGATATGGCCAAGGGTATCAAATCCTTCAAGAAACACATGGCCGATGACGAACCGATGGATGACGCCCCCCCCCGTGCGGGCTCCGGCCATATTGCGCCCCCCCCTGCCGCTGCTGCCGAGCGCACCGCCGCCCCGGCAGACAAGGCCCCCCAGCCCTGACCAACGCCGAGGAAGGCCAGCAGTATCATGACGGATAACGCCACCACGGATTTTGTCCGCGGCGCGCAGGATATTGTGCATGCGGGACAGCGGCTGGATGCGCGCGGCTGGGTGCCCGCCACGGCAGGTAACATCAGTTGCAGGCTGCCCGATGGGCGCATAGCCATTACACGCTCTGGCTGTCACAAGGGTTTTTTAACCCGGAATGACGTGATTACCGTGGATCTGGCGGGTCAGCCCCACCAGCCGGATAACAGACCGAGCGCGGAAACGCTTCTGCACTGTCAGGTTTACCGCCTGCTGCCCGATGTGGGGGCCGTGCTGCACGGCCATTCCGTTGCCTCCACCGTTCTGTCCATGACCGAGCCTTCCCCAGCCCTTGTTGTGGAAGGGTACGAGGTTCAGAAAGTGTTTGAGGGGCAGGACACGCATGATGCGGCCGTGCGCATACCGCTTTTTGCCAATGATCAGGATATTGCCCGTCTGGCGCGTGAGGTAGAGCCGTTTTTTGCCGACATGCCCGCAGGCTACATTATCCGTGGCCATGGTGTGTATGTGTGGGGCAGGGACATGGCCGCAGCCCTTGCCCGGCTGGAAGGGTTGGAGTTCCTGCTCGCCTGTGTTCTGGAAAGAAGGAAGCTGGGGATATGAGCAGCCTGAGTGTGTTTGAGGATACCCGTCCCGGCGTGCCCCTGTTGCAGACGCACGATGCAACGGAAATTGCCACGGCCCTTGCCCCGTTTGGCATCCGCTTTGAGCGGTGGGATGCCGTGCAGCCCCCGCCCAAGGATGCGGATGAAGCCACCGTGCTGGCAACCTACCGCCCCTGGCTGGACAGGCTGATGGGGGAAACCGGGGCAGGCTCGGCCGATGTGCTGCGCGTAAACGCCCAGACCCCCAATAAGGAAGCCCTGCGCAGCAGGTTCCTGTCCGAACATACGCATAGTGAGGATGAGGTCCGGTTTTTTGTGCATGGGGGAGGTCACTTCCTCATGCATATCATGGACCGGGTGTATGACGTGGAATGCACGCAGGGAGACCTGATTTCCGTGCCGGAAGGGTATAAGCACTGGTTTGATGCAGGCCCGCAGCCCGATATGGTGACCCTGCGCATCTTTACCCATAAGGAAGGCTGGGTGGCCCAGTACACGGGGGCGGATATTGCCCTCCAGTTTCCCTCCTTTTCCAGCTAGGCAAGAGTTCAGGATCATGATTCAGAATACGGGCCTGAGCACGCCGCGCGTGGTGCTGCTGGATATTGAAGGCACCACCCTGCCTGTGGCTTTTGTGCACAAAGTCCTCTTTCCCTACGCGCGCAAACACCTGCCTGCGCTGCTTGCCCGGCACGATAACCCCGTGGTGGCGCAGGCACTGGCCCAGACGGCGGAACTGGCCCCCGGTGTGCCTGCCGCCGAACAGCTTGAACGCTGGATGGATACGGACGCCAAGGTAGCCCCCCTTAAAAGCCTGCAGGGGCTATGCTGGGAACAGGGCTACCGCGAGGGCGAACTGGTGGCTGACCTCTACCCCGATGTTGTGCCGACCCTAAAGGCATGGAAAGCGGCAGGGCTGACACTGGCCGTGTATTCCTCCGGCTCTCAGGCCGCGCAGAAGCTGATTTACGGCTACACGGAGCAGGGTGACGTCACACCCCTGTTCAGCGCGTTCTTTGATCTGGAAATGGGGGGCAAAAGGGAAAGTGCCAGCTACAGCGCCATTGTGCGCAAGGCTGGCTGGGCTCCGGCGGATGTGCTGTTCCTGTCCGATGTGGTGGCCGAGCTGGAAGCCGCCGAACAGGCCGGGTTGCAGGTCTGCCAGATTGCCCGCCCCGAGGACAGAACGGCACCCGGTGTCCGCCACCGTGTTGCAGCCTCCCTGCAGCAGGCCGCCAGCCTGTTTGGTCTGCCACAAGGAGCGTAATGGGTCGATGACAATCAGCCTGCACACCAACTGGCGGAACATTCCCGCAGAAGCCTATGGCTGCGCTGCGGCGTTGGGTAATTTTGATGGTGTGCATCTTGGGCATGCCCATCTGCTCCGGTCCGTTTTTGCTGCCCGGCCGGACCTGCCGCCTGCCGTTGTAACCTTTGAGCCGCATCCGCGTGAACTCTTCCGGCCGCAGGACCCGCCATTCCGGCTGACCCTGAGCACCGAGCGGCTGGCCGCGCTGCGCGCACTGGGTGTGCGCCATGTGTTCCAGATCGGGTTTGACAAGACCTTTTCCGAACTGGGTGCTGAACAGTTTGTGGAAGATGTGCTGCACAACGCCCTGCGCCTGCACCATGTCGGTTGCGGCCCGGACTTTGCCTTCGGGCACCGCCGGGGGGGTAATGTGGCGTTTCTGGCTGAACGGACCCACCAACTGGGCATGGGCTTTACTGCCGTGCAGGCGCTGGCTGATCAGGGCGGGCCTTTTTCCTCCACCCGTATCCGCCGCCTGTTGCAGGATGGCTATCCGGAGGAAGCCGCCAGAGAGCTTGGGCGGCTGTGGTGTATTCGCGGTGTTGTCCAGCACGGGGACAAGCGCGGCAGGTTGCTGGGCTTCCCCACCGCCAATATTCCGCTTGGCCGCCACCTTGAACCCGCGCGGGGTGTGTATGCGGTCACAATCCGCCTGCCAGATGGCAGAACACACCGTGGCGTGGCCAATATCGGCCGCCGCCCGACTATTAATGACGGGCAGGAAAGCAGGCTGGAAGCCCATCTGTTTGACTTTGAGGGCGACCTGTACGGGCAGGAACTCTCGGTTTCGCTCCATGCCCTGCTGCGTGAGGAAAAACGCTTTGACGGGCTGGATGCCCTTAAAGCCCAGATTGCGCAGGATGCTGCGCAGGCCCGGCTGGTGCTGGATACGCAACCCACCCCAAGTTAGGCCCACTGGCATGGTCGGGGGCCATGTTGGGCGTGCAGCCCGGTTTGGCGCTTGACCATGCGCTTTTCCTTTTTGATAAGACAGTAACGCCCAAGGTGGCGTGGGGGCCAAAAGCCCGCACGGCATGAACCCGAACCGAAGTGACCTCAGCCTCCCATGACCTCATCGAGCAGCGAACCCGACAAGACAACCCTGGCCGACCAGTATCGCAATACGGTGTTTCTGCCACGGACCTCTTTTCCCATGCGTGGCAACCTGCCCCAGCAGGAGCCTCAATGGCTTGAAAAATGGCGCGAAAGCGGGCTGGATGAACGGCTGAAGCAGCAGGCGGAAGGCCGCCCGGTCTTTACCCTGCATGATGGTCCGCCCTACGCCAACGGGCACCTGCACATTGGTCATGCGCTCAACAAGATCAACAAGGATGTCATCAACCGCGCCCACCGCATGGCGGGCTACGCGGTGCGTTACGTGCCGGGCTGGGACTGCCACGGCCTGCCGATTGAGTGGAAGGTTGAGGAAGGGTACCGCAAAGCCAAGCGGGACAAGGATTCCGTGCCTGTGCTGGAGTTCCGTGCCGAATGCCGCAACTATGCAGGCAACTGGCTGAATATCCAGATGGAGGAGTTCCAGCGTCTGGGTGTGCAGGCCGAATGGCGCAACCGTTATGCCACCATGGATTTTTCCTCCGAGGCGGCCATTGTGGAGGAAATCGGGCGTTTTCTGCTGAACGGCAAGCTGTACCGTGGCCTGCGCCCGGTCATGTGGAGCCCGGTGGAAAAAACCGCGCTGGCTGAAGCCGAAATCGAATATCACGACCACACGTCCACCACCATTCTGGTCGCGTTCCCCGTGGTCAGGGACCCCACGCCCGCCCATGCGCTGGCGGATGTGTCCGTGGTTATCTGGACTACAACGCCGTGGACCATTCCGGGCAACCGCGCTCTGGCTTACGGGCCGGAGATCACATACGTGGTCCTGCGTGTGGACGAAACGGGCGAGGGCGCTCTGTTGGAACCCGGTGCCCGCGTGCTGGTGGCCGAAGCCCTTGTGGAGTCCTTCTGCACCGAAGCGCATGTGACGGCGCACCACATTCTCTACACCCTGCCCGGCAGTGCGCTGGCGGGTGCGGTATGTGCTCATCCGCTGCGTGGCGCAGGGTATGATTTTGACGTGCCCATGCTGGCCGGTGAATTTGTAACCACCGATGCCGGGACCGGCCTCGTCCATCAGGCCCCCGCACATGGTGAGGACGACTTCATGCTCTGCCGCGCCAATGGCGTGGATGTGCCTGAAACCGTGCAGGATGATGGCACATACGCACCATGGGTGCCCGGTTTTGCCGGTGTGCATGTGTTCAAGGCGGCAGATGTGGTCTGCTCCACGCTGGCAAGCGTGATGGAGCGGGCCAACGCGGCGGGCACGCCTCCCGCAGGGCTGGTCGGGCGCGGGCAGATCGTACATTCCTACCCCCATTCGTGGCGTTCACGCGCACCCATTATCTATCGGGCTACGCCGCAATGGTTCATCCGCATGGACGGGGAAAACGCGCTGCGTGAAAACGCCCTCAAAGCGCTGGAAAACGTAACCTTTGTGCCCGCACAGGCCCGCAACCGCCTGACCTCCATGATCCGTACCCGCCCGGACTGGTGCATCAGCCGCCAGCGCGCATGGGGCGTGCCCATTGCCGTGTTCGTGGAAAAACGCACAGGCGAGGTGCTGCGCGACCCGGCCGTTATGCAGCGCGTGGTAGATGCCTTCCGCTCCGATGGGGCAGATGCCTGGTACACCTCCGAGCCTGCCCGTTTTCTGGGTGAAGGCCGCAACCCCGATGATTACGAACAGGTGTTCGACATCGTGGATGTCTGGTTTGAAAGTGGCTCGACCCACGCCTTTGTGCTGGGGCGTCCGGGGCTGAGCTTTCCCGCAGACCTGTATCTGGAAGGGTCGGACCAGCATCGTGGCTGGTTCCAGTCCTCCCTGCTCGAAAGTGTGGGCACGCGCGGTGTCTCACCCTACAAGGCGCTGGTGACCAACGGCTTTGTTCTGGACGAGCAGGGCCGCAAGATGTCCAAGTCCCTCGGCAACGTGATCGCCCCGCAGGACGTGAATGACAGCATGGGCGCTGACGTGCTGCGCCTGTGGGTCATGAACTCCGACACCAATGACGACCTGCGTATTGGCAAGGAAATCCTTAAGCAGCAGGGCGAGCTGTACCGCCGCCTGCGCAACACGCTGCGCTGGCTGCTGGGTGGGCTGGACGGGTTTACGGATGCGGAGGTGCTGCCCTATGCCGAACTGCCAGAGCTGGAACGCTGGGTTCTGCACCGCCTGAGCGAACTGGGCGGGCTGGTGGCCCGTGCGGTGGAAACACATGAGTGGGTTGGTGTTTACCCCGCCCTGCATGGTTTTTGCACAACGGACCTGTCGGCTTTCTACTTCGATATCCGCAAGGACGCGCTGTACTGCGATGCACCGTCCTCCCCCACGCGCCGTGCGGTACGTACGGTGCTGGATGTGCTGCACCGCTGCCTGAGCACGTGGCTGGCCCCCGTGCTGGTCTTTACGGCGGAAGAAGCATGGACCGCCCGCTTTGGTGATCAGGCCAGTGTGCACGAGCAGGCCTTCCCCGACCTGCCGGTGGAATGGACCGACACGGCACTGGAGGAACGCTGGGCGCGTATTCGCTCCGTGCGCCGGATTATTACAACCGAGATCGAAGGAGCACGCCGTGCGGGCACCATTGGCTCTTCGTTGCAGGCGCAGGTTGAACTGACTTTTTCGGAAGAGGAAGCCAGCATTTTTGCCGGTGTCAACTGGAGCGAACTGGCCATTGTCTCCCACGTGGAGGTGGTGATCGACCCCACATCTTCCTCCGTTTATGTGGACGGGGATGAAGGGGGAACCCTGCATGGTGCGCCCGTGGTCCGGGTGGCGGAGGGCGAAAAATGCGCCCGCTGCTGGAAGGTCCTGCCAGAAACCGGGTCGAATCCGGCATATGCTGGTGTGTGCCCACGCTGTGCGGATGTTGTGGCCCAGAGCGGCTTTGTCTGCACATCCGTGCAGGAGGGTGCATGAAAAAGCCGTTCATGCTCCGACCCGCAGGAATTGGCCTGCTTGTGCTGATGCTGGTTCTCTCTGCGGACCAGCTGAGCAAGTTCTGGATTTTATATGGGCTGGACCTGCCCGCCCGTGGTTCTGTCAGGGTATTGCCGTTCCTTAACTTTACCATGGTCTGGAACCACGCCGTAACATTTGGCATGTTTGGCGGGCTGGGTGGGGCCGGGCGGATTGTGTTTTCCGTGGTGGCAATGGTAGTAGCGTGTTGCCTGCTGGTGTGGATGGCCAGAACCTCCAGCTGGGTGACAGCAGCCTGTGTGGGTGCGGTAACCGGGGGCGCCATAGGTAACGTGATTGACCGTGTGCGTTATGGGGCCGTGGTGGATTTTTTGCATGCCCATGCATTCGGTTGGTCTTGGTATGTGTTCAATGTGGCTGACTCCGCTATAGTGTGCGCAGTATGCGTATTGCTGTTGCAGAATTTTCTGTCTGACCGACAGCAGACATCTTAGGCATTAGGCAGCCCGCGCCAGAGCGCGCGGTTTTCAGGATAAGTGGAAGGCAGATGATAGTGCGCCGTGTTTCGACCCTGATTTCTCCTGTGCTGCTGGTAGGCGGCTGCATGATGCTGACCGGCTGCTCCGGGCATGAGGCCGCTCAGGCCTTTGGTCTGGAACGCAGCATGCCAGATGAATATACGGTGACAACCCGCTCACCGCTGTCCATGCCCCCTTCGGAGGAGCTGGTTAAGCCCAGCAAAGGGGATGAACGCGCACGAGATGAGAGCGAACGCCTTCAGGCGCTCGAAACCCTCTCCCCCGATGTGGCTCTGCGCGGCACCAACGGGGACACCAGCGAAGGCCAGACCATTCTGGTCAACGAAGCCACCGCCGCGGCGGACGAACCCGATCAGGGCGAACTCGGTGCCGCAGGCACAGGCTTTGTGGAACAGCTGATGTTCTGGAAAGGTGGCAAGGCCGGAGGTGTGGTGAATGCGGATGAAGAAAACCGCAGGCTCAAAACCAACGCAGCCCTTGGCCTGCCCCCCACCAAGGGCGTTACGCCCACCCAACACCCCAAGAACAAGTAAGGCACGGGTCTGACCATGTCAGACCAGCCAGAACAGGCTGCCATGCTGGGGACTGTGCCTGATCGCCCGCATGTGCGGCGGTTGCCCGAAGTTATTGTCAACCGCATTGCCGCGGGCGAGGTGATTGAACGCCCCGCCGCTGCCGTTAAAGAACTGATAGAAAATGCCATAGACGCCGGAGCACGGCGGCTGGACATCTCGCTCGATGGGGGCGGGGTGGAGCGCATGATTGTGACGGATGACGGGGTTGGCATGTCCCCCGATGATCTGTCTCTTGCAGTCGAGCGGCACTGTACCTCCAAGCTGGGGGACGAAACGCTGGTGCATATCAACACCCTTGGTTTTCGGGGGGAGGCGCTGCCATCCATCGGGGCTGCGGCGCGGTTGAGCATTACCTCCCGCCCAAGGGGGGAAAGTGGCGCATGGCGTATTCGGGTCGAGGGGGGTAAAACCTACCCGCCGGAACCTGTTGCCGGGGCTTTCGGCACCAGCGTTGTGGTTGAAGACCTGTTTTTTGCCACGCCCGCCCGTCGCAAATTTCTAAAAAGTGCCCGTGTGGAAGGTCGCCATGTGGAAAGCGTGGTGCGCCGTCTGGCTCTGGCCGTACCCCAGACCGCCTTCCGCTTTGTGCTGGATGGGCGTGAAGTGCTGGACCTGCCCGCTCAGGATATGGCCGCCCGCGCAGCCGCCCTGCTGGATGCCAGCGAGGCCGATGGGTTTTTGACCATAGATGGCGCGCGTGAGGGCATGACCCTGAGCGGCTTTATCTGCCCGCCATCGGTGCATCGGTCCACGGCCAACGGGCAGTTCATGCTGGTTAATGGCCGTCCTGTGGTGGACCCGGTGCTTAAAACCGCCGTGCGTGTGGCTTACCGCCGGGTGATAGAGCCCGGCCGCCACCCGGTTGTGGCGCTTATGCTCACTGTTCCGCCTGAACAGGTGGATGTAAACGTACACCCCGCCAAAACCGAACTGCGCTTCGCGGACGAAGCCGCCGTGCGCTCACTGGTTATTGGCACGCTCCAGCGCGCGCTGGAACACGGGGCAGGGGTTGCGGGTGTGCGCCCGGTTCTGTCCTCCGCGCCACGAGCAAGCCGGATATGGTATCCGCCAGAACAGGGGCAGGCGGCCGTGCAGCCCGCTCCCGCTTACCCCGCCGCAGCGCAGGGCTCTGGCATGGCCGAACCACGCCTGATGTTTGGGGATGCTCCATCGGCCCGTACCCTGCCTACGGTATTTGCGACAGGCCAGACCGAGCCATGGCCGGAGGTCGCACAGGCTGGCCCGGCGACGGAAACAGCAGGTGGGGCGGGTGCGCTCCCTCCGCTGGACCACCCCTTGGGGGCGGCTGTCGCGCAGGTGCTGGATACGTATATTCTGGCTGTTGCGGCGGATGGGTCCCTGGTGCTGGTTGACCAGCATGCCGCCCATGAACGGCTGACGCATGAGCGCCTGCGCGAGCAGTATCTAAGCGGGCATGTGCAGGCCCAGCGCCTGCTTGTGCCCGATGTGGTGGAACTGCCCCGCGTACAGCAGGACCTGCTGCTGGCCCGCCAGCCCATGCTGGAAAGACTCGGGGTGGAAATAGAAGAGTTTGGTGGTGGCTCCATTCTGGTGCGCGCATTGCCCGCCATGCTGGGCAAAAGTGATGCTGTCAGCCTGCTGCGTGATCTGGCCGATGAACTGGAAGCCGATGACACAGGTGCCCCTGATGAAATGGCGTCCCTTGATGGCAAGCTGGATGCGGTGATTGCGCGCATGGCCTGCCACGGCAGTATCCGGGCGGGCAGGCGGCTTGCACCGGAGGAAATGAATGCCCTGCTACGGCAGATGGAGGCCACCCCCCGGGCAGGAACGTGCTCGCACGGGCGGCCAACATGGCTCAAACTCAGCCGCAATGATCTCGAAAAATTGTTTGGTCGCCGTTAGCCATCCCCTGTTCGGGAATGGCTGATCGGCGGAACGTGAACAGCCCCATGCTGGCCTCATGCGCTAAAAAGGCGCAGTCTTAAAAAAGTGTCATTAAACCCGGATGGTGTTAAGCCGTGCAGCCAATCCTGCTTTCGCTGATAACCTATCTTCCCCTTGCAGGCGCGGTTGCGGCCTTTCTTTGCCCCGGTCAGGGACCGGAGCGGGACCGCACGGCGCGCTGGCTGGGGTTGTGGACTACGCTCCTCACGTTTGGGCTGAGCGTGCTGATGTGGGTCGATTTTGACCCCGGCCAGCCCGGCCTGCAATTTGAAACCCGGCTAGGCTGGCTGAGCGATTATGGTATTTCCTACCATACCGGGGTGGATGGGATCAGTCTGGTCTTTATCCTGCTCACCGCCTTTCTCACGCCACTGGCGCTTGGGGCAGGCTGGCGGAGCGTGCAGACGCAGGGGCGCGACTTTGTTGCCGCCATGCTGCTGCTGGAAACAGCTCTGTTTGGCCTGTTTTCCGCGCAGGACCTTGTGCTGTTCTATGTTTTTTACGAGGCAACGCTTATTCCGGGCTGCCTGATGATTGGCATTTGGGGCGGGGCCAAGCGGGTCTGGGCATCGCTTCAGTTCTTCCTGTTTACCTTTGGTGGCTCGCTGTTCATGCTGATCGGGCTGATCACCATGTGGCTGCATGCGGGGACTACGGATATCCCGGCCCTTATGCATGCCGGTTTTTCGCACTCCCTTCAGGGCTGGCTGCTTCTGGCTTTTCTGCTGGCTTTTGGCGTCAAACTCCCTCTTTTCCCGCTTCATGCCTGGCTGCCTGACGCCTATACGGAAGCCCCCACACCGGCATCAGCCATGCTCTCTGGCGTGTTGTCCAAAACAGGGGCTTACGGGCTGCTACGCTTTGGGGTGCTGATGTTCCCCGACGCCGTGCGCCAGTTTGCACCCTATGTGCTTGCCCTTGGTGTGGTGGCCATTCTGTACGCAGCGTTTGTGGCTTTCGCCCAGACGGACATGAAGCGGCTTATCGCCTACTCCTCCTTCTCCCATATGGGCATGATCGCGGTTGGCCTGTTTACCCTGACGGCAGAGGGGATAGATGGCGCCATCTTCCAGATGCTCTCGCACGGTGTGGTGATTGCTGCCCTGTTCTTTTGTGTGGCGGCAGTGGCATGGCGGGCGGAAACGCGGGATATTGACGCTCTGGGCGGTGTTGCCCGGCAGATGCCTGTGCTGGCCCTGCTGGCCATGCTGTTCACCATGGCCAATGTGGGCCTGCCCGGTACCGGAGCCTTTGTAGGGGAACTGCTGGTGCTTATGGGGGCTGTTCACGTTTCCATCTGGGTGGCGCTGCTGGCGGGTGGCACCATGATTATGGGGGCGGTTTACATGCTCTCGCTGTATCGCCGGGTTCTGTTTGGCAGCGTGCGTGGCACGGTTGGCCTGCTGCGTGACCTGACAGTGGGTGAACTCGCCGTACTGGTGCCGCTGGCGGTGGTCACGTTGTGGATGGGGGTCCACCCTGGCACATTTACCCGGATTTTTGACCCGATGATCATGCAGGCCGTGCACGCAAACGCGGTTAACGTGGCGTCCTCCACCCTCCATGACCCGGTTTTGCATCTGGCCAGCCGGTAACGGCAGGCCACAGCATGGATTATTCCGGCAGGGTTGGGCCGTCTGGCACTGTGGTGCTGCTCCCCTGGGGCATCAGCACAGTGCCGAGGGACGCCAGAACCACACAAAAAATACCACATAAACGCAGCAGGGACGGAACCTCATGCAGCAATATGGCTCCGGCCAGCGCTGCGGAAACAGGCTCCAGACTACACAGCACCCCAAACTCGCGGGTTGAGAGCTTTTGCATGGCGCGCATTTCCAGAGCGTAGGGCAGGGCGGAGGAGCATAAGGCTACCACCATGCTCAGCCCCAGCAAAAGCGGTGCGTGCACCCCCACCCATAATGCGGGAACGGTGCAGGGTACAAAAACCACAGCGCTACCACACAGCATACCAAGCGAACACGCCTGACCAGATGGCAGTTTGCCAGCAATATTACGGGCAAAAATAATATAAAGCGCCCAGCAAACAGCGGCGAGCAGGGTAAACAGAACACCTACAAGGTCTGGCCGCACAGATGATTCGGGGCGAAGCAGCAAAACAAGCCCCAGCACGGTCAGGCTGGTCCACACAACATCGCTCCAGCGGCGGGTATGGATGAAGGACAGCGCAAGGGGGCCGGTAAATTCCAGCGCTACGGTTGTGCCCAAAGGCAGGCGGCCAAGGGAGAGGTAGAAAAAATAGTTCATGGCTGCGAGTGACAGCCCATAAGGCAGCACCAGCAGAATCACTCTGCGTGACAGGTTATGCCAGCTGCGGAAGAACAGCATCAGCATAATAGCGGCAAAAAAAGTGCGTAGTCCCACCATGCCCGCCGCCCCAAAAGTGGGGAACAGCATTTTGGCATAGGATGAGCCGAATTGCAGGAAGAGCATGCCCCCCACAACCTGCAGCAGGGCAGACAGGCGCTCCTTAACGGAAAAAGCGGGCTTACTCATGGGCTGTCCGCTCAGATGTCCAGTAACTCATCAACCGAGCGGGCATGTTCCTGAATAAAGGCAAAGCGGAGTTCGGGTTTACGGCCCATCAGGCTTTCCACCCGCTCACGCGTGGCAAGCCGGTCTTCCGGTGGGGCCACCACGCGCAGAAGGGTGCGGCTGCGCGGGTCCATTGTGGTTTCCTTCAGGTCCGCCGGGGGCATTTCCCCCAACCCTTTAAACCGGGAGACATCAATCTTGCCCCGTTTTTTGGTCAGGATCGCCATTTTGCGTTCCCGGTCCGCATCATCCATGGCGTACACGCTGTGTGCGCCCTGTGTAAGCCGGTAGAGCGGGGGCTGCGCCAGATACAGGTGCCCGTTGCGGATAAGCTCGGGGAGTTCACGGTAGAAGAACGTCATGAGCAGAGAGGCAATATGGGCGCCATCCACGTCTGCATCGGTCATGATGATGACGCGGCCATAGCGTAGCTTGGTCAGGTCAAACCGGTCGCCCGACCCGCAACCCAGTGCTTCTATCAGATCCCGGAGTTCCTGATTGGCGCGCAGTTTTTCGTTTGTCGCACTCGCCACGTTCAGGATTTTGCCGCGCAGGGGGAGCACGGCCTGTGTTTCACGGTTGCGGGCCTGCTTGGCGGACCCGCCTGCCGAATCCCCTTCCACCAGAAAAATTTCGGTGTCGGGGGCATGTTCCTTGGTGCAGTCGGTCAGCTTGCCGGGCAACCGCAGGCGGCGGGTGGCACTTTTGCGCGGCGTATCTTTTGATTCGCGGCGGCGCAGGCGCTCTTCCGCGCGGTCAATGGCAAAGCTGAGCAGCGAATCCGCCTGTGGGGGGTTCTGGGCCAGCCAGTGGTCAAACCGGTCACGCAGGGCGGTTTCCAGCAGTTTGCTGGCTTCGGCCGTGGTCAGCTTTTCCTTGGTCTGGCCCTGAAACTGCGGGTCCCGAATAAAGGCGGACAGGCGGGCGGCAATCATGCCCAGTATGTCTTCGGCTGTAATGCTGGCCGCTTTTTTGATGGAACGCTGGTCCCCCCATGCGCGCAGTCCCTTGAGCAGCGCGTTGCGGAACCCGGTCTCATGCGTGCCACCTTGTGGAGTCGGGATGGTGTTGCAGTAGGAGATCAGGGATGCCGGGCCACTTTCCAGAAAAGCAACGGCCCACTCCACCTTGCCATTATCCGTTCCGTCCGCCTGCGGGGGCAGGGGCGCTTCCCCCGACCAGAAGGGGGTAAGCAGGGGGGCATCGGGGCCAAGTTCGTCTGCCAGACTATCGGCCAGACCACCGGGGAAGTGCAGAACAGCTTCTGCCGGGGTTTCATCCCCCGCCTTGAGCAAAGAGGGATCGCACGACCAGCGGATGGTAACTCCACGGAACAGGAACGCCTTGGAGCGGCAGAGTTTGTACAGGCGGGAGGGCACAAAAACATGTGTGCCAAAAATTTCCGGGTCAGGCTGGAAGGTAATCTGGGTGCCGCGCCGGTTGGGGGCTGCCCCGGCTTCCTGCAGTGCGCTTACAGGTTTGCCCCGTTCGTAGGACTGCTGCCACAAGGTGCGGTCGCGCGCGATTTCCACATCCATGCGGGCGGAAAGGGCATTGACCACGGATGAGCCAACGCCATGCAACCCGCCAGAGGTAGCATAAGCCTTGCCCGAAAACTTACCCCCCGCGTGCAGCGTGGTCAGAATAACTTCCAGCGCCGAGCGATCGGGAAAGCGGGGGTGCGGGTCAACGGGAATACCCCGGCCATTATCCCGCACGGACAGCCAGTTATCGGGGGCCAGATGCACGTCAATGGTGTTGGCGTGGCCTGCCACGGCCTCATCCATCGAGTTATCAAGAATTTCTGCGGCCAGATGGTGCAGGGCACCCTCGTCTGTTCCGCCAATATACATGCCGGGCCTGCGGCGGACGGGTTCCAGCCCCTCAAGCACCTCAATGGCGCTGGCGTCATATGCCTGATTGTCCGGCGCTTTGGGGCGGGCGGAGGCGCTGGCGGACTTACGGGGCGGAGTGGGGGCGGAAAACAGATCGCTCATGCGGGAAGTCTGTCCCGCTTTGGCGTTGATTCGTCAAGCGCCAGAGGCAGCCCGGGCGCCTGAACCCCGGTATGCCGCCTGTGGCTGCGGGGCATTATGCGGCCTTGTGGGTGGTCCGGCGGCGCACAGGGGCGCGTGTGGTGGTGGGGGCTGCACATGTTTCAAACGACGCAGGCTGCGTAACATCCTTGGCGTCGGAATAATTGGAGAGGTCTTCTCCGTTATCCAGAGCGTTCACTTCATCAAACATGGCCATGCGCTGCTGGCAGAAGATGGTGCCCGACTGCAACCCGCGCTCGGACTGCACGTTGGCCAGCTGGGTAATATAATCGTCATGCTCGCGTTGCGCGCTACGACCATAGGTGGAACGGAAGTAACCGTTCAGCTTGTCTTCCTCGTTCAGCAGAATGGTGCGGAACTTGGCGATAAACGCGTTGTAGCGGTCCTGCGCGCTGCACGAGAGGGCGGTTACCATCAGCTCGCTTTTGAGGCCCTGCACGTTAAAGGCTTCATGTGCAGGGGAGTGGCCGCACGGACTGGCGGCAAAAGTAACGGAACCATGCAGAACGCCCGCGGCTAGAACACCCGCGGCAAAAAGACGGGAAAGGAACATACGGTAGGACCTCCGACAGATGCTGCACAACGCAATAGCCTATTCAGGCAGGAAAGAAACGGCCTAATTTGTCATACCGTCATTTCCCATCATGGGAGCACGTGGCAGGATCATGCATACATGGCCGTATACTGCCCTGCTGCGTTAGTGTGGTGTTGTGGCAAAACGATGTTTTTACTGCACCTGCCAGTCAGCAGAGAGGCAGGGGTGCCAAAAGGTGCGGGTTGTGCCTCTTCCTTCCTGCGGCGGGATGATTTAAAGGCAAGAGCGACTCATGCGGCGTTATGGCCTGCTGTGCTGTTAGCCCAGTGGGTAAGGCTTACCCCTTTAACCAGAATGGAACGCAGTGGGTTTATGGTTGATTTAACAAGAATGAAGCGGAGCTGTGGAGTGCGCTTACGAGGAATTGCCGGGCTGACGCTAACTGCTGGCATGCTTGCCGGCTGCGCGACAACCGTGGGCCCTGTCCATGTCGGATCTCCCAATCCGTTTGGGTATCTCAAAAAATCTGCCGTGTGCAGCACAACCCCTATCAAGAAAGAGGCCGACGGCCAGCTTTCCACCACCATGACGGTCCGCTCCGATGACGGGCTGTGCGAGGTGCTGGTCTCCCAGCCCGATGGTAAGCCTTACCTGTCCTTTGGGGCGTCTCCTGCTCCCGAGCATGGCAAGGCGTTCCTGTACACGCTGGATAACGACACACACGTAACCTACACGCCCACGCAGGGTTATGCGGGGCAGGACCAGTTTACGGTTATTCTTATCCCCGGTCCCGGCCAGCAGCGGACCCGCCTGACGGTTACCGCACAGGTTGATGCAACGGGTGTGTATATCCCCCACCCCGCAGTGACCGCGCCTGTACCCGCGGCAGCGGAAAAGAAGGTGGTGACAACAAAGCGGGCTGCGCGTCCTGCCAAAGCCGCTACCAAGAACTGAGCAGACCTCAACAAGTCTGCAAAAAGCGGTGCCGCGTAAGCAGCACCGCTTTTTTTATGCCCGGACCAACCGTGTGGCCAAAGCTCAGATGGAAAAGGTAATGGGTTCGCTTTGCGGGCGTTTAAGCCCAGCTTCCTCGGCCTGACGCACCAGCTCATCCAGTGTGGTCTGGCGCATCTGTTCTGTCAGCTTGGTGTCAAACCCGCTCCAGCAGGGTTCAATAACCTTGTGGAAGAGAGGGCCTTGCGGGCCATCGCTGCCTTCGGGGTCATCGTTCAGAACTGCTTCAATAATACTGACCAGAGTCACATCCCGCCGGGGGCGGCCCAGCCGGTAGCCCCCACGGGGGCCACGGATGCTCTCCAGCAGCCCTGAGCGCGAGAGAGCCTGAAGCAGTGGTTCAATCCCCCGGCGGGCCAGACCGGAACGTTCGGCAATATCTGCCGCACTTACCGCGTTGGAGCGGCCTGCGTGGAAAGCAACGTCCAGCATGATAAGAACAGCGGTCATTGCTCTGTCACGACGAAGAATCATCGCAAGGTCCTTCCTGCTTGGCTTACGGTCTGGCGTATGATGTGCCAGCCTTGCTGTGTTGGGTGCTTATAGCAGGGGAATGGCTGTTTATCTACGTTGTAAATTCGTATTATAAGACAGTTGAACATATAAACAGTTCAGGTAGGGACAAAATGTCATCAACAACGCACAATAACGAGGGTTACGGCTTTGCAGCGCCTCGTGGGAGAGTTTACGACTCGGTTTTGAATGTGGTGGGTGGAACCCCTCTGGTCGCCCTGCCGCGCATCATGCGCGAAGACAAGCTGAAAAGCCGGATTCTGCTCAAGCTAGAATTTTTTAATCCGCTAGGCTCCGTCAAGGACAGAATCGGTACAGCCATGGTGCTTGACGCCGAACGCAGGGGTGAAATTACACCCGGCCGCACCCTGCTGGTGGAACCCACATCGGGGAATACGGGTATCTCCTTGGCGTTTGTGGCTGCGGCACGGGGTTACAGGCTGATTGTGACCATGCCTGAGGGAGCCTCCATCGAGCGGCGTCGCATGGTGCGGTTGATGGATGCTCAGGTAGAACTGACGCCCGCACGCCTTGGTATGGCAGGCGCCATTGCCCGCGCGAACGAGATTCTGGCTGAAACGCCCGATGCCTGGATGCCTGATCAGTTTGACAATCCCGCAAACCCCGCAGTGCATGCCGCCACCACAGCGGAGGAAATCTGGGAAGATACGGCAGGCAAGGTCGATATTGTTGTTGCCGGTGTTGGCACGGGTGGAACCGCAACCGGGATTGCAGAATCGCTCAAGCACCGGCGCAAGGGCATACAGGTCTTTGGTGTGGAACCGGCGGAAAGTGCCGTCCTGAACGGGGATGAACCCGGGCCCCACGGTATTCAGGGGATCGGCCCGGGTTTTTGCCCGGCAACGCTCCACCTTAAATCGCTTGATGGGGTGCTGACTGTTTCTGAACGTGAGGCCATTGCCGCTGCCAGACGATGCGCACGTATTGACGGTATTCCCGTTGGTATTTCCTCCGGTGCTGCGCTGCATGCTGCTTTGCAGCTTGCTCATAAAAAGGAAAACGCAGGCAAAACCATTGTTGTCATAGCGCCCTCTTTTGCCGAGCGTTACCTTTCCACTTCCCTGTTTTCGGGACTGTAAGCATCCCTCTGCTCAGGTCATGCTGTCCGGGGTATAAAAAAGCCCGCCTCATATCGGGGCGGGCTTTTTTAGGACAGGGAAGAAACCTGCCGGTTAGCGGAAGATAATTTCCACGCGGCGATTCTGGGCTTCCTTGGTATTGGGGCCTGTCTGCACCAGCGGGTGCGTGTCCCCATAACCATGAATATCAATGGTGGAGCCTGCAATGCCATCGCGCATCAATTCGGCCTTAACAACCGTTGCGCGGCGGATGGAGAGCTTCATGTTGTAGTCTTCGCCCGCTTTCTGGCCCGGATGGGCAGAGGAATTATCCGTATAGCCCGAGACGGTAATGCGGGTCAGGGCAATATGGGTTGCGGCCTGTGCGGCTTCGCTCACAATGGAACGCGCCCTGTCTGTCAGGTCAGCTTTATCCCAGTCAAAGAAAATCAGGTAGCTGCGCGCGGCCTGCGGGGCCGGAGCCGGGGCATTGGCAATGGGTGGGGGCGGCGGGGGTGCGGGGTTAAACTCGTACCGCAGGCCCAGCATCATGGAATGGTTGAAGTCCGTTGCCGTCTTGTGGGTGCCGTTAAAGGTGGTGCTTCCGCCAAGAACAGCCTGTGTGCCACCAATATCCCCCGTGGAGGTCACGCCATGGGATTGTGGGCCAAACATGGTCCAGAACCGGTATTCCGCTGTGGCCGACAGGCCGACAACCCAGGGAACAGGAAAGGACAGACCAAAAATACCCTGATAGGTGGCGTTACCGTAAGTGCCACCCATACGCTGTATGGTGGTGCCACCCGAGGCATTATGCCCCACGAGCGATGCCGTGGTGGAGGTCCAGCCGTAGCCAACGCCAGCCCCGAAATAGGGGAACAGCCACGGCTTGCCGATATCAAGGTCAAACAGGGCATTGACCATAACGCCATAGGTCTGGCGGCGGCCGTCCCCTTTTGTGGTCACGTTGCTGTTCACAAGGCGGTTATAATCCATGCTGCGGTAGTTACCTTCGACCTCAACACGGAAACCGTTGCCAAGACCCCAGCCTACGGAGCCGATTCCAACCGCGCCAGCTTTCCAGCGGTCACGACCATCGGGGAAGTTGGGTGTACTTCTGACGCGCTGGTCCTGATTGAGGGTTCCACCCCCTTCACCGGCAATATACAGGCCCTGAACAGGCTGCGCATGCGCTGAAAAGGCGGACAGCAGGAGGCCAGCCGCAAGCGGCGCAGAAAGCAGCGTTTGCGCAAGCAGTATACAGCGCGGCTTCATGGTCTTCTCCCTGCTGTGGCAAAGGTTGTGCGATACGTCACGTATGGCGTTGGATGGTACGAGGGCACACATGCCTGCCTTCTTTGCTGTAAAGTTGTGTATGACGCAACAGGCAGAAGCCAGAGTTTTCCCAAACTTATGGATTTTATGCGTCATAAATACCGCAGGCGTGTGGGTTAAGCCACAATACCTACCTTTCTTGTCAGATCAGGATTGCTTCAAACGGAGGGCTGAAGTCCACGGTTTCAACTTCCAGCACCCACAGGTCCGGGTCGTATTTGAGTTGCCGGTCAACATAGGCCTGAATCTGCTCTGCGCCTACTGGTGCTGTGCCCGTGCCACGCAGCCAGGCTGCTTCTCCCGCTGGTGTGCGGGTCTGGGTGAGCACAATGCCCTCTCCAGTACGGCCGAGTAATATCACCAGAATACCGCCCGCATCCGGGTCGCCCCTGCGCAGCAGCATGGCCGAACGGCCATCCAGCCCGGACTGGCGGATGAGTGCTCTGGCAACCAGTTCGGTGCGCAGGCGTGGGGGAGGGAGCATGTCCTCCTTCATGGTGTGGCGGACATCTGGGGTGAGGCGGCTACATCATCGGGAATGGCGGTTACGGCGGTCTTGTACCATGTGGGGTGGTTGATAAGGTCACGCGCGACGCTGATATCGCGGTCATTGCCCAATGCGGCGGGGCATGCTTTGCGAATGGCCAGAATATCGGGAACACCCAACGGGTAACGCGCCGCGCGGGAGGCGGTGATGGCGGCCTGATTGGCCAGTTTGCCGCTGGCAAGCGTGTGGAGCGCGTGGTTTGTGTCCGCCTCTCCCAGACTGGTGCAGATCTGGGGCATAACGCCCAGCCCCTGCAACGGCCAGTGCAGGGGGGCTATGACGCGGCTCCACGTGACAAACAGTTCGCCTTCATCGGGGAGTTGCGCCACGGTCTGCACCAGTCCCTTGCCCAGAGTTGCGCTGCCGATCACCACGGCGCGCCGGTGGTCGGCCAGAGCCGCTGCCAGAATTTCCGCAGCACTGGCGGTGCGGCCATCTACCAGAACGGCAATGGGCAGCCCGTTGGTCATGTCCCCGCCCTGCACGGCCCAGATATGGTTGGATTGCGGGTCCCGCCCGCTGGTTACGGCGGCTACGCCGTGGTCAAGCAGCAGGGCTGCGGCGGTTACGGCCTGTTGCAGCACACCGCCCCGGTTGCCACGCAGGTCAATAATCAGACCGCGCAGGTTCTTGTCCTGTGTGGCCTGGTCCAGATACTGGCTCATTTCCTCCGCCGTGTCGGAGGAAAAAGCGGTTACGCGAAGCACTACAATCGGGCCGCTGGCAAAGGCGAATACGGTTTCGGGCGGCACTTTGGAGCGGCGCAGCGTAACCGTATGCGTGCGCCGCCGCCCGGGGGAGAGCAGGCGCAGCACAAGGGCGCTGTCTTCCGGCCCACGAATCCAGTCCGTAACGGTTGCAACGGATTGTCCGGCAGTTAACTGGCCATTCACGGCTATAACCCGGTCCCCTGTATCAATCTCGGAGGTCCATGCCGGGCCATTCGCGTTGATGGCGGATACAACAATATGCCGCCCGTTCTGGGCCAGTGTTATGCCTGCATCGGCTTCCCCGCCCGTACGGGTTTCGCGGTCCGTACTGGCGGAGGATGGGCCTATATAGCGGGAATAGGGGTCCAGATGATTGAACAGTTCATCAAAAAACGCCTGTAGCAGATCATCCCGCCCGGCTGAACGTACAGCGGCGGAATGGGCGCGGGCGGCTTCCAGAAAATCGGTGGCCAGTCTGGCCCAGTCATCCACGCTGTCCGCCGGTGGGGCCGGGCGGGAGAGCAGGGGTTGCGGACCGGCAAGGAGCTGGATGTTCGCTCCCCGGGAATCGAAGGTGAGCGTAGGGTCCAGTGCTGTCAGGCAGCCCAGCCCCCACAGGGTAAAATCCCGGCTGCTATGGGGGTCAAGCGTACGGGGGCCCAGAAACTCCAGTGCGGTGGCAATAACCGAATGTACGAGCTGCATATCCACCACAGGGGACGGGGGGGATGTGGGGACATCGGGCTGGGGTGGTGGAGCCGGTGCCGGGCTGGCTGCTGCCGGTCCTGCTCCCGCTGGTGCCTCCGCGGGTGTAGGCGCGCTGGGGGGGGCGGGCTGGGGTGTTGCTGGCGGCGGGCTGGGCACAGGTCCGCCACTACTGCTTTGGGCGTGCAGCGTGGCGGGCTGGCACAGGAGCAGAATGGCCAGCATAACGCCGGGCAGGAGCAACTGGTGCTGCACTATGGCCCGGACATAACAGCGGAAGGGAAGTTCAGCGCGCATGGGTATGGGACGCCAGTACGGACACGCCACGCGCCGGGCAGGTTGCCAGCAGAACTGCCACAGGCAGTGCCCCGTTCTGGACAGGGGGCGTGTAGCGGGCGGCAATGCCACCGTGCGGCGAGTCGTCATTCATCCTTACGCAATCCGGAAAAGCAGACCCGGCCAGCAAAGACGGAGTTCCCGTTTTCGTCAATCGCACGCAAAGGCCATGCCGTGTTGTTGTGATGACATGGATGTTCACGTTTTGCCCTATGTCGGGAACCAGAAAGGCCGCCGCCAGCCGATTCTGGCAGTCCTGAACACTTTTTCCGGCGCGGCGCTCTGTAAAATTAAGGTGCGATACCAAAGAGTAATCCTGCTCCCGTAGTGGCGTGCAGGCCACAGATGGAGGCGTTTTTGTGGGGGTGGTCTGCTCCGCGCACCAGGCACTTATGGCCCGGTGTACCAGCAGGTCGGCATAGCGCCGGATGGGGCTGGTAAAGTGGGTGTATAATGGCAGGCCCAGCCCATTATGGCGGCCAGCTACGGCACTGTAGCGTGCTGCCGGGCGTGGCTGTGTGGGCGTAGGGGCGGGATGCACCCGAAACGGGATCGCAAGCCGGTGTTCATGCGCAATCCGGGCGGCAAGCGTGTTTGCCGCGATCATGAAACTGGCGACCAGATCATGGGTTGCAAGGCGCTCGCGCGGTAAAAAGGCAGCGGGCTGCCCGTCGGGGTGGAAGGTGATGACCCAGACATCTTCTTCCAAACGCATGGCGTTGCGTTTGGTTGCGGCTTTATCGAGCGCAGCGCTTGCCGCCATAAGGGTGTGCAGCAATGTTGTGGGCAGGGTGTGGATGGGGTGCGCTGGGGGCAGGGTTTTGCCGTCCTGTGCATCCTGTGCATCGCGGTAGCTCAGTCGGGCTGCGCTGCGCATGATCCCGCGCCTGATTGTTCCATCCTGCATATGGCCGTCATGGGTGATGAGAATATCGGCAAACAGGCAGAGCCGGTCCTGCCCAGGCAGGAGCGAACACGCATTGGCCGACAGGTCCAGTGGTAGCATGGGTATGGTCTGGTCGGGCAGGTAAAGGGAGGTGCCCCGTATGCGGGCCTCCTCATCCAGCGCCGAACCGGTCGGTACGAAGTGGCTGACATCGGCAATGGCGATGACAAGATGAAAACCCGTGTCTGTCGGCTCTGCCCATATGGCGTCGTCATAATCCTGTGCGGTTTCATCATCCAGCGTAACCAGCGGGAGGGCGCGCAGGTCGTGCCGGTCGGCTGGGGCGGGCTGGTTGTGCAGGGCTGCGGCCTGTTCGGCTCCGCGCGTGGCCTCCTGCTCCGCTGCGGCGGAAAACCGGGTGGGAATGGCGTGTGTCAGCAGGCTGAGGGCGCTGGCCATGCCTGCGGTGTCTGCCCGGCCGTAAGGGGTGGGGTTATCCACGGCCAGTGTGCCATCTGGCATGGTGCGCAAGGTCGCCAGAACAACCTCCCCCGGTTCGGGCAGGGCATGCTGCTCTGGTGTGGCCAGCGCGAACGTGCCTGCAATCTGCGGGTTACAGGTCCATAGCCGTTCCACTGGTGCGCCATCCTCTCCAAGTGCGCGGGAAAAGGCGAGGCTCTCCCCCGTTCTGGCCAGTACACATTCGGCACGGGCCTCCCTGCGGCGGGCACCGCAGGCGGGGCGCAGGCGGGCCAGAACCAGATCACCGGGCAAGGGGAGGTGCAGGTCGGGGGCGCGGGTGTCGAGAACAACAGGCGTTGCCGCGGGGTCATCGGCCAGTATGCCGCAGGGGGTCCCGTCGGGGCGGATATGGGTTATGCGCGCCCGTGCGGTTTCTGGCAGCCCGATGGAGGCTTTCAGGCGTCCTGCGGGCAGGTCAAGCAGGCTGCCATCCAGCGCCATGGTGTGCAGTATGGCCTTCAGGCGTGCCTTGTCGCGGATCGGGCGGTCAAACGCGCGCAAAATGTCGCTCAGCCCAACGGGGGTAACCCCGCCAAGCAGGAAGGCCCGAAGTGCTGCGCTGGAAGGAAGGGCAGCAACTTCAGACCTGCCAGACATGGGTTATTCAGCCTTTTTTTTGCGCGTTGTGGTGGTGGCCTTGCGGGCCTTGGGCTTGGCTGGTGCGGCTTCGCCTTCTGGTGTGGCGGCCGCTTTGGCCTTTGTGGTTCTGGTCGTACTCTTGGTGGCTGTTTTGGCGCCAGTTTTGGCTGGCGCTTTGGTGGTGGTCTTGGCAGCTGCGGTTTTTGTGGCCGCTTTTTTCTTGGCTGGGGCTTTTTTGGCCCCGGCCTTGGCCTTGAGCGGCTTGCCCTTGTCTGCCAGCAGGGCCACAGCTTCGTCCAGCGTGACCTCGTCCATATCCGTGCCGCGTGGCAGGGTGGCGACCACCTGCCCGTGCTGGGCATATGGCCCAAACCGGCCCTTGCGCACCATAACCGGCTCGCCATCCTTGGGGTGGTTGCCCAGATTGCGGATGGAAGCCAGTTTTTTGGCCAGCGCATCAACCGCCCGGTTCAGCCCCACGGTCAGGACATCATCATCCTTGTCGAGCGAGCCATAAACCGCACCCATTTTGACGTATGGCCCAAAGCGGCCCAGACCGGCTTCTATCGGCTCGCCCGTTTCAGGGTGCAGGCCCACAAGGCGGGGGAGGGAGAGCAGGCCAACAGCCTGATCCAGCGTTATGCTGGCCCCATCCATCCCTTTTGGCAGGGATGCGCGGCGGGGTTTGGCTTTTTTGTCCGCCGGGTCGGGTTCGCCCTGCTGCACATACAGGCCCCACGGCCCCTGCCGTACTGTAATGTCCTCGCCGGTTTGCGGGTGCTGACCCAGCAGGCGCATACCGTCCTTGAGCGTGCTGCTGCCATCGCCATCTTCAGCGCTTTCGGCTGTCAGCCTGCGGGTAAACTGGCATTCGGGGTAGTTGGAGCAGCCAATAAATGCCCCATAACGCCCCAGCTTAAGGCCAAGCCGCCCCGAACCGCATGCAGCGCACTGCCTCGGGTCCGAACCATCTGCACGAGGGGGGAAGAAGAAGGGGCCAAGGTCCTTGTCCAGTGCGTTCAGCACATCGGTAATGGTCAGTTCCCTGGTGTCGCCCACCGCCTTGGAAAAATCATGCCAGAAGGAGGCCAGAACTTCCTTCCACTGGGCCTGCCCGTCCGAAATATCGTCCAGCAGTTCTTCCAGGCTGGCCGTAAAGCCCGTGTCCACATACCGCTCGAAAAAGGAAACAAGGAACGCAGTTACCAGCCGCCCACGGGCTTCGGGCACAAAGCGCCGGTTTTCCAGCTGAACGTAACTGCGGTCCTGAAGCACGGTCAGGATGGATGCATAGGTAGAAGGCCGACCAATGCCCAGCTCTTCCATTTTTTTGACCAGAGACGCCTCGGAATAGCGCGGGGGCGGCTGGGTGAAGTGCTGCTCTGCCTCTACGTCCTCACGCTTGAGGGGATCTTTCTCATGCATGGGCGGGAGCATGCGGGATTCATCATCCGCCGCAGCTTTTTCGGTATCATCACGGCCTTCGCGGTAGAGTTTGAGAAAACCGTCAAAGGTAATGATCGAGCCATTGGCGCGCAGCACGGTCTGAGCGGAGGGGCCAGCAATATCTACCGCTACCTGATCCAGCATTGCCGATTCCATCTGGCTGGCTACGGCGCGCTTCCACACCAGTTCGTACAGGCGGCGCTGATCGTTGTTGAGGTAGCGCGCCATGGATTCGGGGGTGCGGGAAATATCCGTGGGGCGAATGGCCTCATGCGCTTCCTGCGCGTTCTTGGCCTTGGAGGTGTAGTGGCGCGGCTGGGCGGGCACGTAGTCCGCGCCAATCTTGCTGCCAATATGCCCGCGAATGGCGTGGATGGCCTCCTGCGCCATGGTTACGCCATCGGTTCGCATATAGGTGATCAGGCCGACGGTTTCCCCCCCCAGTTCCATGCCTTCATAGAGCTGCTGGGCGGTGCGCATGGTGGTCTGGGCACTCATGCCCAGCTTGCGCGATGCCTCCTGCTGCAAGGTGGAGGTGGTAAAGGGGGGCTGCGGGTTGCGCCGGACCTTGCGCCGCTCAATGGAGCGGACACTCAGTTCCTCGGCTTCCACCGCGCGTTTGGCGGCTTCGGCCTGCTCGGCATTGCCAAGGTCAAACTGGTCGAGCTTTTTGCCGTTCAGGTGCGTCAGGCGCGCGGTAAAGGGTGCGTTGCCCGGCGTGAGCAGGGACGCGGTTACACTCCAGTATTCCCGCGGTTTAAACACCTCGATCTCGGCCTCACGCTCGCAGATCAGGCGCAGGGCAACGGATTGCACCCGGCCAGCACTGCGCGAGCCGGGCAGTTTGCGCCACAGAACGGGGGAGAGGGTAAAGCCCACCAGATAATCCAGCGCGCGGCGGGCCAGATAAGCCTCGATCAGCGGCAGATCAAGCTCGCGGGGGTGAGCCATGGCGTGCTTGATGGCGCTTTTGGTAATTTCGTTAAACGTGACACGCTGCACCTCCACGCCTTTGAGCGCGTTGCGCTCCTCCAGCATGGCGCGCACATGCCACGAAATGGCTTCCCCTTCCCGGTCCGGGTCAGTGGCGAGGTAGAGGTGCTTGGCACCCTTGAGCGCCTTGATAATGGCAGCAACCTGCTTTGTGCCGCGTTCATCGGCCTGCCACTTCATGGCAAAGCCGTCATCAGGCAGGACGGACCCATCTTTGGGGGGGAGGTCGCGCACATGTCCAAACGATGCAAGCACCGTGTAGCCATCGCCCAGATATTTGTTGATCGTTTTAGCCTTGGCTGGGCTCTCGACCACAACAACGTCAGTCATACTCTCTCCGACCTGCCCGGAAGCAGCACTTACCTACTCGTTTCTGCCTGCCCGTTAGTTAGCCCAACGCGACCATCCTGATAGGTGGTCACCTGACCTGACAGCTCAAGCTGGGTGAGCGCGGCCAGAACGACAGAAGCCGAGAACTGGCAGCGCCTTATAAGATCGTCAACAGCTATGGGTGTAAAGGACAGAAGATCAAGCAACTGTCTGGCAGGGGTGGGTGCTGTATGCTGCTGTGCTGGTAAGGTCGGCGCCGTGTGCGCAACACTTTGTTTTTGCAATGAATTTTTAAAATTCTTCCCCTCCGTGCCCGTGGTGGCGGAGGGGGGAAGAGATGCAAACAGGTCAGGCGTGGATTTTGTGCGGCTCAGGGCCAAAGGCGGGTTCTGGGGTGGGGTTATGGCAATATGGGGCAGAATATCGGACACACGCTCGACCAGAATGGCCCCCTTGCGCAGCAGATCGTTGCTACCTCTGCATCTTGGGTCCAGCGGGGAGCCGGGCACGGCAAAGACCTCCCGCCCGTAATCGGCGGCCATGCGTGCCGTAATCAGCGTGCCAGAGTGGGGGGCCGCCTCCACCACCACACAGCCAAGGGCCAGCCCTGCAATAAGTCTGTTCCGGCGCGGAAAATGGCGGCCTTGCGGGGTGGTGCCAAGGGGAGCCTCGGTAACAACCGCGCCCATTTGGGCAATGCGTGCCTGCAAATCGGTGTTCTGGGGCGGGTAGGGGCAGTCCAGCCCGCCTGCTATGGCGGCAATGGTCAGGCCCTGTTTGTAAAGCGCGCCATGATGGGCGGCACTGTCTATCCCCCGTGCCAGACCGGAAATCACGCTCAGGCCGGAGTCGGCTATCTCCGTGGCCAGGCTTTCGGCCAGCCGCAACCCCTGGGCCGAGGCATTGCGTGCTCCGACAATGCCAACGCCCGGCTGGCTCAGGTAGGCGGGGTCGCCCAGAATGCTCAGTACGGGTGGGGCATCGGGAATATGCCGCAAAAGGGGTGGGTAGTGCGGGTCCAGCAGGGTCAGGAACTGCCCGCCGAGGGCCAGCGTGTTCTCAATTTCGCGCTCAATGCTGTCCCGCGGGGGAATGCCGGGGCGTGTGCGCCCTCTGGCGGGCAGACCCGGCAGGGCATCCAGTGCCGCCTCTGGCGTGCCATACTGCGCGACCAGCCGCTGCCATGTGCGCGGGCCAACCTGCTCGGTCCGCGCAAGGCGCAGGGCTGCATACAGGCTGCTCATGCGAAGGGGTGGAGCAACCGGCGCAAAGGCCGGTCAGTCCTTTTTCTGACCAATGCGGGACTCGGTCCCCCGCAGGATACGGGCAATGTTTTCATGATGGCGGGCAATGACCAGCAGGCTGATCAGCAGCGTTGCCATGGGCTTTGGGCTCGCCTGAAAGGAAAACCCATACAGGGCCAGAATAACAACGGGCATGACCACAAAGGCAGCCAACGCCCCGGCGGAGGAAATGCGGGAGAGCTTGGCAACCCCCAGCCACACGGCACACCCGACCAGCCCGGTAATGGGGGAGAGTGCAAGTAGTGCCCCCAGCCCCGTGGCCACGCCCTTGCCCCCCCGAAAGCCCAGAAAAACGGGGAAACAGTGCCCCACCACCGCCGCAAGGGCCGCAAGAGATGCGGTGTAGTCGGAATAATCGGGCGAGGTCATGACCCATGCGATCAGAACCGCCAGAAACCCCTTGCCTGCATCCAGCCCCAGCGTTGCGGCGGCAAGGTCCTTGCGGCCGGTACGCAGCACGTTGGTTGCGCCAATATTGCCCGAGCCGATGCTGCGTAAATCCCCCGCACCGCCAAGGTTGGTCAGGATCAGCCCGAACGGAACACTCCCCAGTGCGTAACCCATGAACGCCATGGCCGCCATAAGCCACAGCACGTAGGAGGGAAGCTGCCCGCTCATGCCGCGTCTGCCTCATAAACGCGCTGGCCAGCCTTCCATGTGCCCAGTACGCGGCCTTCCAGCGGGCGGCGGTCAAATGGAGTGTTCTGCGCACGACCGGGGAGCTTGCCTGCCGTTACCAGCCAGCTCTGCTCCGGGGCAAACAGGCACAGGTCGGCCATGGCCCCTACGGCCAGTGTTCCGGCTTCCACGCCCAGCAGGCTGGCGGGGCGGTAGGTCAGCAGGCCAAGGGCCTGTGGCAGACCCAGCGTACCATCATGCACACGCGCAAGGGTTACGCCCAGCAGCGTCACCATGCCCGTGCCCCCGGTTGCGGCCTGCGCAAAGGGCAGGCGCTTGTCATCCGCATCACGCGGGTGGTGGTCGGAGGCAATGGCGTCAATCGTGCCATCGGCCAGCCCGGCACATACGGCCAGCCGGTCTTCCTCACTCCGCAGGGGGGGGGAGAACTTGGCATAGGTTCTGAAATCGCCAATCGCGTTTTCGTTCAGGTCAAAGTAGGGGGGGGCTGTATCGCATGTCACGTTCAGCCCGCGCGCCTTGGCCTGACGGATCAGGTCCAGCCCTTCTCCCGTGGAGACATGGCCAAAATGCAGGCGGCCCCCGGTCAGTTCCGCCAGACGGATGTCCCGCGCGATCATGATCGATTCGGCCGCTGTGGGAATGCCCGCAAGCCCAAGGCGGGTGGCCAGCGCGCCAGATGTGGCACACCCTGACCCGGCAAGGGATGGGTCTTCGGGGTGCTGCACCACCATGGCGTTAAACCCGCTGGCATAGGCCAGAGCAAGCCGCATAAGGCGGGAAGGGTCTATGGCGCGGTTACCATCGGTAAAGGCCACGGCTCCGGCTTCGTGCAGCAGGCCAATTTCGGCCAGTTCCTTGCCTTCGCACCCTTTGGTCAGGGCCCCATAGGGCAGAATGGTTACAGCCCCGGTTTCCTCCCCCCGGGCGCGGAGCATCCGGACCAAGGCAGGGTTATCTATGGCGGGTTTGCAGGTGGGGAGTACTGCAATGGTGGTAATCCCCCCGGCAGAGGCAGCACGGGTGGCGGAGGCTATGGTCTCACGGTATTCGTAGCCGGGTTCACCAATTTCCACGCGCATGTCCACAAGACCGGGGCAGAGCACGGCGCCTTGCCCATCCACATGGGCGGCACCTTCCGGCCTGCCTTCTGCACCGGGTTTGTCTATGCCAGCTATCTGCCCGTCGCGCACAAGCAGGCGGCCGGGCTGGTCCAGCCCGGAGGCGGGGTCGATCAGGCGAACATTTTCAAAAACAACGGTGGTCATGGAGTTTGCCTGCTGCGTGTAAGGCGGTCCAGAACGGCCATGCGTACGGCCACACCCATTTCCACCTGTTCCTGAATAACGCTCTGGTCGGAATCGGCAACGGAACTGTCAATTTCCACGCCCCGGTTCATGGGGCCGGGGTGCATGACCAGCGCGTTTTTGTGCGCCAGATCCAGCCGCCTGCGGTCCAGACCAAAAAAGCGGAAGTATTCGCGCGCACTGGGAATAAGCCCGGAGGACATGCGCTCGCGCTGCAGGCGCAGCATCATCACCACATCCACATCGCGCAGACCGTCTTCCATGCTGTGGTGGATGTCCACCCCAAGCTGGCCAAGGTTGCCCGGCACCAGTGTGGGCGGGCCTACAAGGCGCACGGAACTGCCCATTGTGGTAAGCAGATGAATATTGGAGCGCGCCACGCGGGAATGGGCGACATCCCCACAGATGGCGACTTTAAGCCCCCCCAGAGTGTCATGGTGGCGGCGGATGGTCAGCGCATCCAGCAAAGCCTGCGTGGGGTGCTCGTGCATGCCATCGCCCGCATTCACGACGGAGGCTTCCACCTTGCGGGCCAGTAGGGCAGGCGCACCGGACTGGGAGTGGCGGACCACCAGCAGGTCCGTGCGCATGGCATTAAGGGTGGCTGCGGTGTCCAGCAGGGTTTCCCCCTTGTTCACCGAGGACTGGGCGACGGACATATTGATCACGTCCGCCCCCAGCCGCTTGCCTGCCAGTTCGAAGGAGGTACGCGTGCGCGTACTGTCTTCAAAAAACAGGTTGATCAAGGTGCGCCCGCGCAGCACATCGCGCGGGACTTTGCGGGAGCGGTTGAGCAGGGCATAGCTCTCGGCCAGATCCAGCAGCGGCTCGATCTGGTCTGGCGTCATGCCCTCCAGCCCGAGCAGATGCCGGGTGTGGCGGCCGGGAAAGCTAGCCATGCAGAACGGCTCCTATTCTGGCCAGTGTTTCATCCCGGCCGAGTGCCTGCAACGTGGCATCAATCCCGGGGGAGGAGTTGGAGCCGGTTACAGCCGCGCGTAGTGGCTGGGCAACCTGACCAAGCTTGTGGCCGCCACGCTCGGCAAAGGCGCGCAGGGCGGCGTCTATGTTTTCGGGGCTGAAAGGTTCCACCACGGCCAGATCCCGCGCCAGTTCACCCAGCAGGGCGCGGCCCTCGGGGGTGAGCAGCTTTTCGGCCTTGGCGTTCATGGGCAGGGGCACATGGCGGCCAAGGAAGGCGGCGTTCTCGGTCAGTTCAACCAGTGTGCGCGCGCGTTCCTTAAGGCCGGGCATAAGGGACAGCACACGGGCACGGGTGGTTTCGTCCACATTAACGCCTTCAACTTTTTTCAGGCGTTCCATAACGTCATCCGTCAGGCGCACGTCATCCGCCTGACGCATCCATACGGCGTTGATGTGGTCGAGCTTGGCGTAATCCATGCGCGAGGGCGCACGGCCCACACCATCAATGTCGAACAGCTTGATCTGTTCTTCGCGCGAGAGGATTTCCGCATCCCCATGCCCCCAGCCCAGACGGAGCAGGTAGTTGCAAAGGGCTTCGGGCAGATAGCCCATGTCGCGGAATTCCACCACGGACTGCGCGCCATGGCGTTTGGAAAGCTTGGCACCATCAGGGCCATGAATAAGGGGCAGGTGGCCAAAGCGCGGCAGATCCCAGCCCATGGCGCGGTAGATCATGGCCTGACGGAAGGTGTTGGTCAGGTGGTCATCACCACGGATCACGTGGGTAATGGCCATGTCGTGGTCATCCACCACCACGGCGTGCTGGTAGGTGGGGGTGCCATCGGAACGCAGGATGATCATGTCATCCAGTTCCACATTGGCCACGCGGACTTCGCCTTGCACCAGATCATCAATAACCGCATCCCCTTCACGCGGGGCCTTGATGCGGATGGCGTAGGGGGCACCTGCGGGCGCGTCTGCCGGGTCGCGGTCGCGCCACAGGCCGTTATAGCGCGGGGGCAGGCCATTTTTTGTGGCGTCTTCGCGCATCTGCCTGAGTTCTTCTGGCGTGCAGTAGCACTTGTAGGCCAGACCTTTTTCAAGCAGTTCCAGTGCAACCTCGCGGTGGCGTGCCTCCCGCGAGGACTGGAAGACGGGTTCCTCATCCGGCGTAATGCCCATCCAGTCCAGACCCGCAAAAATAACATCTACGGCCTGTTGGGTGGAGCGTTCGCGGTCGGTATCTTCAATACGCAGGAGGAACTGACCGCCATGGTGACGGGCAAAGAGGAAGTTGAACAGGGCTGCGCGGGCGTTGCCAATATGCAGCAGCCCTGTCGGACTCGGAGCAAAGCGTGTGCGGATGGTCGTCATGGGGCGCTTCTTTATCACGCGCGGGCGCAGGGAGCCATATGCTGAACCCGATGTCTGTCATGGTGTTGCTGGATGCGGAGTTCAGGCGGTTTGTGCTGTGGGTTCCGGTCCTGCTGGCGCTGGGGGCGCTCGCCTATTTTTTATGGCCGTATGAGCCGGGGCTACCCGGTGGCGTGGGCGTACCCGCAGGGGTAGCGGGTCTGTGCCTTGGAGCCTGTTTTTACTGGCGGCAGAGCCTTGTGGCGCGGCTGGCGGGTGGGGCTAGCATGGTGCTGGCCGTGGGGTTTGGGGCGGCATGGTGCGCGGCCCACCGCCAGCCGCCCATGCCTGAACTGCCCCGCCGGGGTACCGAAATTTCTGGCATTGTGCGCGATGTGGCCTTTTTTCCCGCGCCCGCAGGGCAGGGGGAGCCTGTGCGGCGCGTGATCCTTGCGCACGCGGTTCTACATGATTTTGTAGATGATGGCATGGCCCCCCTGCGCCGTACTCTGGATATACGGCTGGTTCAACACGATTCGACCCCGCTCGCACCGGGGGATGGCCTGCGGGTGCGGGCTATGGTGCAGCCTCCGCCTTTTCCCGCCCTGCCCGGTGGGCGGGACAGGCAGTTCGAGGCATGGTTTTCCGGGCAGGCAGGGAGCGGTTATGCGCTGGAGCCCGTGCAGGTGGAACCGGGGATACAGGGCAGGGTATCGGGTTTCTGGCAGGCGGTGGCTACCGTGCGCGGGCGGGTTAACGCGCGTGTGCGGGCTGTTCTGCCCGGCCCTTCCGGCGCAGTTGTCGCCACCCTGCTGGATGGCAGGGCAGAGGCCGTTCCGCAGGACGTTCGGGAAGATTTTGCCGCTTCCGGGCTGGCGCATCTGCTGGCGGTAGCGGGGTTGCACCTTGGCCTTGTCATGGGGGTGGCCATGCTGGTTTGCCGCATGGTGCTGGCCGCGTGGGAATATGCTGCCCTGCGGTGGCCCTGCAAGGCGCTTTCCGCCTTTGTGGCATGGGGCGTGGGCGGGGGGTATGTGCTGCTTACGGGCACGCACCTGCCCGCCATGCGGAGCTGGCTTATGGCCAGTGTTGTGGTGCTGGGGCTTATGGTGGGGCGCAGGGCTGTGTCCATGCGGGGGCTGGCGCTGGCGGCAACCCTTATGCTGCTGGTGGCGCCACAGGCTGTGCTGGATGTGGCTTTTCAGATGTCCATGGCCGCGGTTATGGCGCTCGTGGCGGGGTATGAGGTGCTGTACCCCCGTCTGATCCGTGGTTTGTCCGGGCTTGCGGGCACCCGGCGCGGGCTGGCCCGGCATGGCGTTATGCTGATGTTGACCAGTCTTCTGGCTGGCACGGCCACGCTGCCGGTGGTGATGGCCCATTTTGGGGTGGTGCAGCCGTTTTTTGTGTTGGCCAATCTGCTGGCCGTGCCGCTTATGGGCGTGTGGATTATGCCGCTGGGGCTGGCGGCGCTGGCGGCCATGCCCCTGCATGCGGATGCGCCTTTTTTATACCTTATGGATGCCGGTGTGCGTGTTGTGCTGTGGCTGGCGCGGAGTGTGGCGGGCTGGCCGGGTGCGCGCATGGGGGTGCCCGCCATGCCCGGCTGGGGGCTTGCCTGCGTGCTTCTGGGGCTGTGCTGGCTGTGTTTGTGGCGGGGGCGGCTGCGGTGGTGGGGGATGCCTGTTGTGCTGTGCGCGACCCTGAGCCCATGGCTGGTGCCCCGGCCTGACCTCCTGATCAGCCCGGATGGGCAGTTAATGGGGGTGCGCGACCACGCCGCCATACTGGTTATGGGCCATGCGCGGGATGAGCAGACCATAAAGGCTGCCTGGGCACAGGCGCTGGCCATGCCCGTAACCGACTTTTCCACCACGGCGGAGCAGGTGGCCGAAACACCTGATGGCAGCCTGATCTGTGGGGAGGGCGATGCCGGGGGCACCTGCATCCTGCTCCGCAACAAGCATGAAGTGGTGCTGCGTGTGCATGATCCCTCGGACGGGCGCAGCCTGCTCCCCCCGGACCTGTGCGCGCAGGCTGATCTGGTGGTGAGCGCGGCCCCCCTGAGGGCATCATGCCCCGATGTTGCGGTCCGGCTGGATCGTTTTTCCGCCTGGCGGGTGGGAGCGCAGGCGGTTTTTCTGGCCTCGGGCGTGCGGGTGGTCAGTGACCGGCAGACACGCAGGGAGCGGCTGTGGGTGCTTAAGCCCGGCGGCCACGGGATGCCCACCCTGCCTCTGGCTCAGGCGGAATGAGGCGTGCGGCGGCGTGGCACCCACGCCTGTTTACGGGCGGGGTGGGTCAGCTTTCCGTGCTGTCAAACGCTTCCATCACCCGGCTGGAATAGACAAGGGCGGCCCCTGCGTTCAGCGCCACGGCCACGCCAAGAGCCTCGGCTATTTCCTCCTTGCTGGCACCTGTCTTGCGGGCAGCGGCGGAGTGTACGGCAATGCAGCCATCACACCGTGTGGTTACGGCTACGGCCAGCGCGATCAGTTCGCGCGTTTTGGCGTCCAGATGCTTCAGTTCAGGCAGGGGAGTTTCCAGCGTTTGCAAACCCTTGAGCGTGTTGGGGGTTAGCTGCGCCAGTTCCTTGACGTTTTTCTGCATGTTGGCGCGATAGGCATTCCAGTCGGTCATGGCATGGACTCCGATATGGGTATTTTGGACTTTCCAACAGCACCAGAGCTCTCCGGCCTTGTCACGACACGGTTAGGAGAGGTGTTGATGCTTGCAGAAAGAGCCCCCAAGCCGTTATCGGGCAAACTTATGACAGACATGAACACGAGCGGGGCCTCCGCTGCGACCGCACAGGGGCCTCTGGCAGTTTACCGGCAGCGCATTGCAGCCGGGGACATCAAGAGCGATCCGGATCAGGCCCGTGTGGTCGAACGTCTGGACCAGTTGTGGCGTGAACTTGCCACCATGCGCGCGCGCGCGCCGCAGGCGGCCAGCCCTGCCAGCAGGAGCGGGGGTTTTCTGGCGGGGCTTGCCAGAAAGCTGATGAGCCAGCCCGCGCAGCCCACGCAGGACCGTCTGCGCGGACTTTATATTGTGGGGCGGGTCGGGCGTGGCAAAACCATGGTCATGGATCTGTTTTTTAGCTGTGCGCCTGTCAGGCTCAAGGAGCGCATCCATTTTCTGCGCTTCATGCAGGACGTGCACCAGAAGCTGCACGCCCTCAAGGCTGCCAATCCCGGCATGGCCGATCCCATTCCCCCGCTGGCTAAAGCCATTGCAGCCCGTGTGCAGCTTTTGTGCTTTGACGAGTTTCAGGTGAACGACATTGCCGATGCGATGATTCTGGGCCGCCTGTTCGAGGCCCTGTTTGCCGATGGCGTGGTGATTGTGGCCACCTCCAACACTGAACCCTCCCAACTGTTCCAGAACAGGCCGGGGGCGGACGCCTTCAAGCCGTTCATCGCCATTATCCGGCGTGAGATGGATACGATCGAGCTGGATTCCCCAAGGGATTACCGGCGTGGGCGCGAGCAGGACCGCCAGACATGGCTGGTCCCGGCCGACGCGCAGGCCCATGCCACGCTGGACCGTATTTTTGTCCATCAGGCTTGTGGGGCTAACCTCCAGCCCGTCACGCTGGAGTTTATTGGACGCAGTTTTGAGGTGGAGCAGGCGGCGGGGCCGGTCTGCCGGTTCGATTTCAACTCTTTGTGTGGAAAGCCGCTGGGACCGAACGATTATCTGGCGCTGGCGCGACGTTTTCCCGTTGTCGTGATCGACAACATCCCCTGCATGGGACAGGACGAAGCCAATCTGGCCCGGCGCTTCATTACCCTCATAGATGCCTTGTACGACAACGGAAACCTGCTGTTTGCCTCGGCTGCGGCCACACCTGACAAACTGTTTACCGAGGGCGAGGGGTCGGACGCATTTGCCCGTACAGCCTCCCGTCTGGCGGAAATGGGCAGTGAAAGCTGGCTTGAGCACGGCGCACAGGCGGCACAGGCGGCGCACAGCCTCGCTAGAGCGTGACAGGCGGTGCCCTTGTTCCGCTCCCATGGCCGGTCTAGCTCTTGAGACAGAAAGAGCCGGGGCTGTGTGCTTCCGGCAAGGGATATCAAGGGCACCCTGCCGTATGGGTGGGGTGAAGGAAAAGATGGTCCGGCTTACGTTGGAGTGTGACACAACATCTGGTCTGCGGCGCGTGATCACCCCGCGACAGGGAGGAATGTGAGATGGCGGTATCGGATATGCTGGCAACCGCTCTGAACGGTGCCAATATCGCGTACCTTGCGGATTTGTATGCCCGGTGGGCAAAGGATCCAAAAAGTGTAGATCCCTCCTTCGATATTCTCTTCAGCTCGCTGGGGGATGACGAGGCGGCCGTGCTGCATGATGCGCTTGGCGCATCATGGGCGCCGCGCCCGTCCATTATTACGGGGGAAGAGCCACCGCCGCCTGCCAAGGGTGGTCCGGCTGGCGGTCTGGCCGCGCAGGATAGTCTGGCTATTGCCCGGCTGGTCCGCGCCTACCGCGAATTTGGTCATCTGGAAGCAACGCTTGACCCGCTCGGGCTCAAGGTTCCCACCCAGCGTGAGGAACTGAACCCCCAGACCTACGGCTTTGGCCCCAAGGATCTGGACCGTGAGGTTTTTATCGGCTCCTTGCTGGACCCTCTGCTCAAGGGGCGCAACACAGCCAAGGTCAAGGACGTTATTGCGGCCCTGCGCACGGTATATTGTGGCAATATTGGTGCGGAATACCTGTACGCCCGGAATACCGAACAGCGCGAATGGTTCCGCAACCGGCTGGAAAGCGATAACTGGCAGCAGAATGTCAGCGTGGCCGAGCGCCGGAGCATTCTCAAAAATCTGGCTGAAGCGGAAGGGTTCGAAGCCTTCTGCCAGAAGCGTTATGTGGGTGCGAAGCGCTTTGGGCTGGAAGGGGGGGAAATCTCCATTCCTGCCCTGCATGCCATTGTGGACCAGTCCGCGGCGCAGGGTGTTGGCTCGGTGACAATCGGCATGGCCCATCGTGGCCGCCTGAACACGCTGGTCAACGTGGTGCGTAAGCCTTACGTGGCCATTTTTAACGAATTTGCCGGTGGTTCCTTCAAGCCCGACAATGTGGAAGGCTCGGGGGACGTCAAGTACCATCTGGGCTCTTCGGCGGATGTGGAGGTGAACGGGCGCACGGTTCATATTTCGCTTCTGCCTAACCCCTCACATCTTGAGGCGGTGGATCCCGTTGTGCTGGGCAAGGTGCGTGCCACGCAGGATGACGCGGGTGATACGCAGAACCGTACGGGCAGCATGGGCATCATCATTCATGGTGATGCGGCATTTGCCGGGCAGGGGATTGTTTACGAAACCTTCGCCATGTCCCAACTTCCCGGCTACCGCACGGGTGGGACCATCCATATGGTGGTCAACAATCAGGTTGGTTTTACCACCAACCCTGAATGCGGGCATTCTGGCGTGTATGGCACGGACCTTGCCAAATCCATTGAGGCACCGGTCCTGCATGTGAATGGGGATGATGCCGAGGCCGTCATCTACGCCTCGCGTCTTGCCGCGGATTACCGCCACGCATTTGCGAGCGACATTGTGCTCGACATTGTCTGCTACCGTCGCCATGGCCATAACGAAACGGATGAGCCGGTCTTTACCCAGCCCGTCATGTACAAGGCCATTGCCAGCCACGAAACGCCGCATACCCTGTATGCCCGCCGTGTTGTGGAAGCAGGGGTCATGACCGAGGCCGAAACGCAGGCCCAGTGGGATGCGTTTCAGGACCGGCTGGAAGCGGATTACAAAGCAGCCGAGTCCTACAAGGTCAACAAGGCAGACTGGCTGGAAGGCGGCTGGAAGGGGCTCACCGCACCGGGGCAGAAGCCCGAACAGGCCTGGCCCGATACGGGTGTGGCTCTGGATGCGCTGCAGAAAATCGGGGCCGCCATTACCAGGGTGCCCGAAGGCTTCAACCTCAATTCCAAGATTGCGCGCCAGCTCAAGGCCAAGGCGGCCATGTTCAGCTCGGGCGAAGGGTTCGACTGGGCAACGGGTGAAGCCATGGGCTTTGGCTCGCTCCTGCTGGAAGGCCACCGTGTGCGCCTGTCTGGCGAGGACTGCCAGCGCGGGACCTTCAGCCAGCGCCATGCAACATGGACCGATCAGGTCAACCAGACCCCCTGCACACCGCTGAACCATATTCAGGCGGATCAGGCCAAAATCGAAATCTGGAACTCGCTGCTGTCTGAATACGGCGTGCTGGGTTTTGAATACGGCTACTCCGTGCGCAACCCGCAGACGCTGGTGCTGTGGGAAGCGCAGTTCGGGGACTTCGCCAACTGTGCGCAGGTCATTATCGACCAGTTCATTGCATCGGGTGAGACCAAGTGGCTGCGCATGTCCGGTCTGGTGCTGCTTCTGCCCCATGGGTACGAAGGGCAGGGGCCGGAACACTCATCTGCACGTCTGGAGCGTTATCTCCAGCTCTGTGCGGAAGATAACATGTTTGTGTGCAACATCACCACGCCTGCAAACTACTTCCACGCGCTGCGCCGCCAGCTCAAGCTGGATTACCGCAAGCCGCTGGTGCTGATGGAGCCCAAATCCCTCCTGCGGCACAAGCTCGCGGTTTCCGCTCTGGCCGATTTCGGGCCGGGGACGCGCTTCAGCCCCGTTCTGCCCGAGGTGGATGCGCTGGGGCCGGATGCCAAGGTCCGCCGCGTGGTGGTCTGCTCGGGCAAGGTTTATTACGACCTGCTTGCCGCCCGACGCGAAAAGGACATCAAGGATGTCGCCATCGTGCGTGTGGAGCAACTCTACCCCTTCCCGGAAGCAGCACTCGCAGCCGAGCTCAAGCGTTATCCTGAGGCAGATATTGTCTGGTGTCAGGAAGAAACGGAAAATGGCGGTGCGTGGCACTTTGTGGACCGGCGGATTGAAAAGGCTCTGGTGCGTGCAGGCCACAAGGCGGGGCGCCCGCAGTATGTGGGGCGTGCCGCCGCCGCCAGCCCGGCGACGGGTCTTGCACGGATCCATGCCGCCGAGCAGGCGGACCTTGTGGACCGCGCACTTGGGTTGAAGGCGGCTCGCTGAGCAGGGTCTGGAATTTTAGAAAAATTGTCCGCCTTACGCGGAAGAAAAACCCTGTGTGGCAAAACCATTACCCCACACAGGGGCTTTCTTGAGAAGAATGGGGAACAGGATGTCAGTCGAGATCAAGGTGCCAACACTGGGCGAGAGCGTGACCACGGCAACCATTGCCAAATGGCTGAAGCAGCCGGGTGAGGCGGTCAAGGAAGACGAACCAGTCGTTGAACTTGAAACTGATAAGGTCAGTGTGGAAGTTGCCGCCCCGCAGGCTGGTGTGCTTGGCCCGCAGGCCGTCAAGGAAGGGGACGAGGTTGAAGTGGGTGCCCTGCTGGCAACCGTTGAACCCGGCAAGGCAGGTGCCGCCCCCGCAGCGCCCAAGGCTGTAGCGGCGGAAAAGAAGGTGGAAGCTCCAGCAACTCCCGCCCCCGCAGCGCAGCCCGCGGCCGGGGCAGTTGATTCCGCGGCTGCTCTGCCTGCTGCGCGCAAGATCATGGCCGAAAATGGCCTGAGTGCCGGGCAGGTTGGTCAGGGCACGGGCCTTGGCGGGCGGATTACCAAAGGCGATGTTCTGGGCTTTCTGTCCCAGCCGCAGGGGGCAGCCCCCGCCGCCGCACCCAAAGCCGCCCGCAAGGACGACCCGCGTGAAGAACGCGTAAAAATGACGCGCCTGCGCCGCACCATTGCCCGCCGCCTGAAGGAAGCACAGAACACGGCGGCCATGCTGACCACGTTTAACGAAATCGACATGTCCGGTGCCATGGCGCTGCGTGCCGAGTTCCAGGACAGCTTTGTTAAAAAGCATGGTGTGAAGCTGGGTTATATGTCCATCTTCTCCCGTGCTGTTATTGCGGCACTCAAGGAATTCCCGGCCATTAACGCCGAAATCGACGGTGAAGACGTAATTTACCGCGACTTCATCAACCTCGGTATTGCCGTGGGTGGCCCCAACGGTCTGGTGGTGCCGGTTATCCGCGATGCCGACAAAATGGGTTTTGCCCAGATTGAAAAAACCATTTCCGGGTTTGGCAAGGCCGCGCGGGAAGGTACGCTCAAGCTGGATGAACTCTCCGGCGGTACCTTCTCCATCACCAATGGCGGCATTTACGGTTCGCTGCTGTCCACCCCGATCCTGAACTCCCCGCAGTCCGGTATTCTGGGCATGCATTCCATTCAGGAGCGCCCGGTTGCCGTAAACGGTCAGGTGGTCATCCGCCCCATGATGTATGTGGCCCTGTCCTACGATCATCGTATTGTGGATGGTAAGGAGGCGGTCAGCTTCCTTGTCCGGCTCAAGCAGAATGTGGAAGACCCCCGCCGCCTGTTGATTGACGTCTGATCTGACACTGGCACAGGCCGGAGGCTGCCTAGGCGCTGCTCTCCGGCCTTTCCTTTTTTGCAGACCCTAACGTGAGCGAGACAATACCCATGCCGACCGAAATTAAAGTACCAACCCTTGGAGAAAGTGTGACCACCGCCACGGTAGGGAAGTGGCTGAAGCAGCCGGGCGAAGCGGTCAAAGAAGACGAACCGGTTGTGGAACTGGAAACGGACAAGGTGAGCGTGGAAGTGCCTGCTCCCGCCGCCGGTCGGCTGGAAAACCACGCGGTCAAGGAAGGGGACGAGGTTCAGGTTGGCGCCGTGCTGGCCCTGCTGGAAGCCGGAGCCGCAGGCAAGGCTGCTGCCCCGGCAGCGCAGGCTGCCCCCGCTCAGGCGGCACCTGCCCCCAAGGCCGAAGCGGCTCCCCCGGCCGAGACGGATTATGACGTTGTGGTTATTGGTGCGGGCCCGGGTGGGTATGTCTGCGCCATTCGTGCAGCGCAGCTTGGCTTCAAGGTTGCCTGCGTGGAAAAACGCGCAACTCTTGGTGGCACCTGCCTGAATGTCGGGTGCATTCCTTCCAAGGCTCTGCTCCAGTCTTCGGAAAACTATCATGCTGCGGGGCATGATTTTGCCGCCCATGGTGTGCTGATTGAGAGCGTAAAGCTCGATCTGGCCAAAATGCAGGCCCGCAAGGCCGATATTGTTGGTGCCAATGTGAAAGGGGTTGAATTCCTTTTCAAGAAAAACGGCATCACCTGGCTTAAAGGCCATGGCAAGGTTGAAGGCACAGGCCGCCTGAGTGTGGACGGCAAGCCGGTAACCGCCAAACACATCATTATTGCCAGCGGGAGCGACAGCGCAAACCTGCCGGGTATTGAGGTGGACGAAAAAGTTATTGTCACCTCCACAGGTGCGCTTGAACTGTCCGAAGTACCCAAGCGTCTGGTGGTTATTGGTGGTGGCGTTATCGGGCTGGAACTGGGGAGCGTATGGCACCGCCTTGGCGCGGAAGTTACCGTGGTTGAGTTCCTGGACCGTCTGGTGCCCGGTACCGATAATGAAGTGGCCGCACAGTTCCAGAAACTGCTGACCAAGCAGGGCTTCAAGATGAAGCTGGGCCACAAGGTGACCAAGGCCGAAAAAACCAAAAAAGGCGTTGTGCTCAGCATCGAACCATCGGCTGGTGGCGCGGTGGAAACGCTGGAAGCCGATGTGGTTCTGGTTGCGGTTGGCCGTACGGCAGCCAGCAAGAACATGGGACTGGAAGAAGCCGGTATTGCGCTGGACAAGCGCGGCCGTGTGGAAGTGGATGCCCATTACGCAACCAATGTGCCCGGCATTTACGCCATTGGGGACGTTATTGCGGGCCCCATGCTGGCCCACAAGGCGGAAGAGGAAGGTGTGGCGCTGGCCGAACTGCTGGCCGGGCAGGCCGGGCACGTCAATTACGATGCCATTCCCGGCGTGATTTACACATGGCCCGAAGTTGCCTCCGTGGGCTTTACGGAAGAGCAGCTCAAGGACAAGGGCGTTGCTTACAAGACCGGCAAGTTCCCCTTCCTTGCCAATGGCCGCGCACGCGCACTGGGCATGACCGATGGCTTTGTTAAGGTGCTGGCCGACAAGCAGACAGACCGCGTGCTGGGTGTGCACATTATTGGCCCCGCAGCAGGTGAGCTGATTGCCGAAGCCACCATGGCGATCGAGTTTGGTGCCTCGGCGGAAGATATTGGCCGCGTCTGCCACGCGCACCCAACTCTGAGCGAAGCCGTCAAGGAAGCAGCTCTGGGCGCTGACAACCGCGCGATCAATATCTGAGAAAATTTTCTTCTTGTTAGGACTAATGCCATACTCTCTTCCGTAGTTGCATACGGGAGAGAGTATGTATGTGTGTGGTAGGGAAGCTGGCAGTCTGCTTGACCGTGGCTGGCGGTTTTCTGGCCGGGACGAATATGGTGTGCGCTCAGGGTATGGTACGGCAGCCCGCTGGCCATGCCAGTCATGCCAGCGCTGGCACACAGACTGCCACGCAGCCGGGCACACCCCCTGCGGGTGTGGATGACCGGGCACTGGACCCCGCTTTTGCCGGGGTTACTGGTGCCACGCCCCCCTCTTCTTCCGTAAATGGTTCTCCCCCCGTTCTTGGGGAGGATGCCGCCCGGCAGGAAGCATGGGCGCTGACACTGGCTTTCAGGCGCGAGGTGCCTGTCGCTGTTTCTGTTTCTTCAGCCGATAAAGCAGCATGGGTGGCTTTGGCCCGGCAGCAGCTTGAACAGGCAGGCTATGTGCTGGACCGCCCACAGGTGCTTGTGGTGGTGGACCGCAACCCAAAGGTTCAGCGCCTGTGCCTGATTCTGGCTATTCCCGGTAGCGCGGACTGGCAGGTTATTGGCAGCGCCAAAGTCTCCACCGGCACAACCGGGCGGCAGTATTATTATATTACTCCCACCGGCGTTTTTCCCAATTCAGCAACCCGGCTTGGCTACCGGGCCTTGGGTACCAAAAACGAAAACGGCATTATGGGGAACGGCACTACGGGGATGCGCGTCTGGGATTTTGGCTGGCAATGGGCTGAAAAAGGCTGGCTACCAAACCGGGATAAAGTGCAGATCCGTCTGGAAATGCACGCAACAGACCCGGTTTATCTGGAGCAGCGGCTGGGCCATACGGCGTCCGAGGGGTGCATCCGTATTCCGTCCTCACTCAATGTGTTCATTGACCGCCACGGGCTGCTGGATACGGAGTATGAGCAACGCGCCACCGTGGACCGCAGGTTTGCTGCCCTCTTACGCAAGGACAGGGTTGCTTCCCCCATAGCCGGGCTGCTGGTTGTGGTGGTGGATACAGCAGGGCAGGTTATACCCCCGGCTGCTGCGGCTTTTAAAAACGAGGTTACTCCGCACAGGCAGAAACCCAGTGTAGGGTAATGCCCGGAGCCGGGGCAGGTCAGTCCGGGTTTAAAAACCGCGACCAGTCAGGAGTTTTTTTAAGGGAGAGGTGGTAGGCCACGGCATGGCATGCGTGGTGTACCGGCTGGGCCAAGGCCCGAAAAAGGGCAGGGCGCTCCGTAAGGAGCAACTCCCCACCCTTCGTTCAGGATATTTTAGTAACGGTATTCTTCGTGCTTGAAGGGACCGTTAACCGGAACGTCAATGTACTTGGCCTGTGTTTCGCTCAGCTTGCTCAGCTGCGCGCCAACTTTGGCCAGATGCAGGGCTGCAACTTTTTCGTCCAGCTTTTTGGGCAGGGTGTAAACGGCAACGTCATACTTGCCTTCAGGTGCCGTCCACAGTTCGATCTGGGCCAGCGTCTGGTTGGTGAAGGAAGCAGACATCACAAAGGACGGGTGGCCGGTTGCGTTGCCCAGATTGACCAGACGGCCTTCGGACAGAACAATCAGGCGCTTGCCATCGGGGAACACCACTTCATCAACCTGCGGCTTGATGTTTTCCCACGTGAAGTTGCGCAGCCCGCCGATCTGGATTTCGGAGTCAAAGTGGCCGATGTTGCACACGATTGCGCGGTTTTTCATGGCGCGCATGTGGTCAACGGTAATGACGTCCACGTTGCCGGTTGCGGTTACAAAAATGTCCCCACGCGGTGCAGCGGCTTCCATGGTGACCACTTCGTAGCCTTCCATGGCGGCCTGCAGGGCGCAGATCGGGTCCACTTCCGTTACCAGCACGCGGCAGCCAGCATTACGCAGGGAGGCAGCGGAGCCTTTGCCCACGTCACCATAACCGGCAACAACGGCAACCTTGCCTGCCATCATGACATCGGTACCACGGCGGATGGCGTCCACCAGGCTTTCACGGCAGCCATACAGGTTATCAAATTTGGATTTGGTAACGCTGTCGTTCACGTTGATGGCGGGAACCTTCAGCGTGCCTTTTTTCTGCATTTCCCACAGACGGTGCACACCCGTTGTGGTTTCTTCCGACAGGCCCTTAACCTTGGCCAGCAGTTCGGGGTACTGCTCGTGCATCATCACGGTCAGGTCGCCGCCGTCATCGAGGATCATGTTCGGGGTCCAGCCATCGGGGCCCTGAATGGTCTGCTCGATACACCAGTTGAATTCGTCTTCCGTCAGGCCTTTCCATGCGAACACCGGAACGCCAGCAGCGGCAATGGCTGCGGCAGCGTGGTCCTGCGTGGAGAAAATGTTGCAAGAAGACCAGCGCACGGTTGCGCCCAGAGCGATCAGTGTTTCAATCAGAACAGCGGTCTGAATGGTCATGTGCAGGCAGCCGGCAATACGTGCGCCCTTAAGGGGCTGGCTTGCGCCGTATTCTTCGCGCAGCGCCATCAGACCCGGCATTTCGCCTTCAGCAATGGAAATTTCCTTGCGACCCCAATCGGCCAGCGAGAGGTCCTTTACCTTATAGTCGCTCATATTATCCTGTCTTTCTATGCAAAGTGCTGCTTTGCTATACAGCCATAGAGGGCCATAAGCCAGACGGAACAGGTATGGCAGGTCTGGTTTTATGTGGTTTTGCTTGCCACAACGGCGGTTTTCTGGTGTCCAGCACCTGTTAATCAAAGACTAAATCATGCGGGTTGTAACGGGTTTGTTGTAATGGCTGTTGTGCGTTCCGTCGTGTTTAATATTGTGGCTTTTGTGCTGACCGGGGTCATGGGGGTTGGCGCATTGCCAATCCGCTGGTTTATGCCCGGGCGTGCGCTGGCCTACGCCAAACTGTGGTCGCGGCTGGTCCTGTGGCTGTTCCGTGCCATTTGCGGGGTGCAGGTGCGTGTAAGCGGGCTGGAGCATCTGCCACAATCCGGCCCGGCCCTTATTGCCTCGCAGCATCAGTCTGCGTTCGATACGCTGGTCTGGATGCTGCTTCTGCCACGGCCATGCTATGTCATGAAAGGCGAACTCACCCGCATTCCCCTGCTCGGTCCCATGCTGGTCCTTACGGGCATGATGCCAGTCGAGCGCGCGGCAGGTGCGCGTGCCCTGCGGCTGCTGTTGCAGGGCACGGACAAGGCGGTGGCCGATAACCGGCAGATTATCATTTTCCCTGAAGGAACGCGCACCATGCCGGGTGAGCACGTTGCGCTCAAGCCCGGTATTGCCGCCATGTCCAGCCATACGGGGTTGCCGGTTATTCCTGTTGCCACCAATTCGGGCCTGTTCTGGGGGCGTAATGCATTTGTCAAACGGTCGGGCGTGCTGCATGTGTGCATTGGCCCCAGCATTGGCCCGACCAGAAGAGCGGCCCTGCTGGAAGAGATTGAAAAAAGCTGGCGCGCGCTTGAACCCGACTGTGGTCTGTAGCTTCAGGTAGGACTTGGCGGACAGGGGATAAACCACCCATCGCTGTGGATAACTTTGTGGAGTATGATCCATGTCATAAAAGGGTCATACCAGTATTACCGCCTGATTTACTGCATCCCCTTAAGTAAATCAGGAGAAGGTATTTTGTGTGCGTCAGGGTTCGCATGGGGCTATGTTAAAAAAACCCATTTCATAAAAAGGGGTTTTTAAATCCTATGTATTCGGTGCATTTGCTGTGGAATTGGGTTGAGGCATAGGCTAGGTTGCCGCAGGGCAAGGCGCTGCCGGGGAGGAAGTCAGGCTGTGGATAATTTTGCGCCGCAGGCGGAATACAGCCATTTGAGGTGGGGATGACGGGTTTTGTAAAAACGACCCTTGTAACGCTCGCGGCTGGTGTTGTGCTGCTTGGTGGCGGAGCTGGCGCGTTCCGCTGGAAGAGCCAGCAGTATCTGGACCAGCTTGTTACGCACCCTGCCGGGCTGTGCCAGATAACCTATCAGGGCAGGCAGCAAACCGGGGGGCTGTTCCGGGCCGGTCTGGCGTTGCAGGGCGTGCGTGTAGCCTGCACCCCCACCACGCATGGCGGGCCAGCCAGAGGGGCGGTGGAATACGCGGTCAGCCGTGTCTGGCTGGAGGTGGTGCCGTGGCATCCCATGCAGGTGCATATGCGGCTGGACGGGCCGCAGTCCTTTGCCGTGCCGTATGAACATGATGGCGTGGAGGATACACGCGCATTTATGCTTGAAGGCAGCCCGGTAGATGTATTCTGGCCAGCGCGCTCCCTGCCTGCGGGGCGTGCTGCGTTTACCGCTCCGTTTGTGCATGTGCGCGCATCGGGTGTGAGCATGACCAACGTGCAGGGCGAATGGCTGTGGAACACGCAGGCTACATTTCAGGCCAGCGTGCTCGGTCTTTCCCTGTCGGTGGAGCAGATGACTGTTCCTGCATGGCCGCAATACCTGCAAAACGTCAAAGCCGCTTTTTCCATGCCCGGTCCATATGAGCGCCTGCGCGTGCTGGAGCAGGAGGAGGAGAGCGGGCAGGCCATCTGGCCCGAACTGCTCGTGCAAAAAGCCTCAGCTGACTGGAATGGCCTCAAGCTGGGTGTGACCGGCCATGTGCGGGGTGGACATGCCACAGCCATGACTGGTGATTTCTGGCTGACAGTCAGGGATTGGAAGCCTTTTGTGGAGCGCCTGCAACCTGAAAAAATCCTCCCACCTGAGCAGGCAGCGCTTTTTAAAACCACACTGGAAGATATGATTGCCCGGGGGGACCGGTCAGGCGGCAAGCTCGTTCTCTCGCTCTCCGCACGCAATGGCTATGTGTATATGGGGGCTGTGCCGCTGGAGCAGATTTTGCCGGTTGTAAGGCTGATGCAACCCCCACAGGGCACACAGGCTACGCAGTAGGTGCCTTGGGTGGTCAGAACGCGTCTTTACGTTTACGCAGGCTGGCCAGCGTTTGCGCATCGGGTGCGCGCAGGAACGGGTTTGTCGCGCGCTCAAGCCCAAGGGTAGAGGGCACGGTGGGCAATCCCTTGTCACGCAGGGCGCGTACCTCCTGTGCCCGTGCTGTCAGTGCGGGGTTTTCGGGGTCCACGCTCAGGGCAAAAAGAGCGTTGGAGAGCGTATATTCGTGCCCACAGCAGATATGGGTCTGTTCTGGCAGGGCGCGTAACCTGCTCAGGCTTGTAAACATCTGCTGTGCTGTGCCTTCAAACAGGCGGCCACAGCCAAGGCTGAACAGCGTATCGCCACAGAACAGGGCCGGGGGCTGATCAAAGTAATAGGCAATATGGCCCAGTGTATGGCCCGGCATGGCAAGGACCTGCCCGGCGCTCTGGCCTATTTCCAGCCTGTCATTGTCATGCAGGGGCAGGTCCAGTGCTGGCATGCGGTGCTGGTCGGCTGCGGGGCCAGCCACCTTGGCATGGTAACGGGCACGCAGGGCGTCAGTGCCGCCAATATGGTCATGGTGGTGGTGGGTCAGTAAAATAAAATCCAGCCTGTTCCCGTTCTCAGCCAGTGCACGTTCTATGGGGGCTGCCTCGCCGGGGTCCACAATGGCGGTCGTGCCTGTTGCTTCATCCCGCAGGAGCCAGGCGTAATTATCGCTCAGGACCGGAATGGCGCGAATGGTAAGGGGCATGGGGCCTCCTGCTGCTGGGCTGGGTCATGGCTTTGGCGGGCCAATCCATGATAGGCATGAACCATGCAAAATGCCATGCCGTGCGAAGAATGCTTTTACGGGACTCCACCGGGCAGAGTGTGTGTCAGCCTGCTGGGCGAGCGCATGCGATGGTTCTGGCCGGAGCTTAAAAACCAGTCTGTTCTGGGGCTGGGTGGGGCTGTTCCTTACCTGCATGCTCTGGGCGATGCGTCCACCCTGCGCATAGGGGCCAGTTTTGGGGCCATGCGGAGCGAGATGGTTTTGCAACCCGGACCGTGCTGCGTGGTGGACCCCGCAAGCCTTCCGTTTGAACCACAGAGGTTTGACCGCATTGTGCTTGTGCATGCCCTGCAAGGGCGTGAAAATCCGTTGACCGTGCTGCGTTCCGCAGCCCGCGCGCTCAAGGATGACGGGCGCCTGCTGATGGTTGTGCCCAGTCGGCTGGGTGGGCGTGCAAGACTGCGGCGTACTCCGTTTGCACGGGATGCCTCCTTTACGCGACCCAAGCTGCGGCAGTTGCTGGCAGCAGCCATGCTGCGGGCCGAACAGTGGGATGAAGCGCTGTTTCTGCCAGCCAGTCAGGTCTGCCATACACTCAGGCGTGGCAGACGGATGGATATTGCAGGCAAGGTGCTCTGCCCCGGCGGAGGCAGCCTTATTCTGGTAGAAGCCGTGCCGGAGATGTACTCTGCCCTTTCTTTACCGGTGCAGCGTAAAAAGGGGTGGTTTGCGCGTATACGCACGCCCTTGGCTGGCATGGTCGGAGCGTCCGGAGCGGGAAAAACATCCTAAGCCTGAACTGGTGCAGGTTGAACACATTGTATTCAACCTGCACTCATGGTGTTATCCGCCGGTTTTCGTGTTCATAGGTTTTGGGGCTGGGTTCCATTCTTCTCACTTGTGTTCTTTGTGGTCTGCTTCTGGTGCTGGTGGCGCTGGGTGTTGTTGCCGCGCTGCCGGACAATGTCCTGCGCGGCATGGCATTCTGGCGGGCCGAAATACTGGTGGCACTCTGGGGTCTTGCAGGTGTAACCGCTCTGACCGGTGCCGCTTTTCGGGTGGAAGGGGAATTCGGGTGGTTTCCCGTATTCGGGGCGGATGGGCCGTCTTTGCCCATGCTGGCCATTCTGGCCTGTGTGGGGGGGCTGGTGGGTCGGGGCCGGGCTGGTGTGGCCTGTGTGCTGGCCTGTCTGGGGGTTCTGGCTCTTTCGCCTCTGGTGTTTGGCCTGTTTACGGGTACGGCCCTCGTGCTGCTGGCAGGGCATGGCAAGCGTGGGCTGTGCCTGCCTTTTGCCGTGCTGCCTGCCTGTATTCCAGCCGATAGCAGCCTGTCCGTGCCGCTCTTGGGGGTTATGGTCCTGCTTGTGGGGTGGGCCATTGCCGTGCAGCGGGGGCCGTTGGGGGTTCTGCCAGCCTGTATTGGCCTGTTTTTGCTTGGGCGTCTGCTAGCCGAAGTGGGGGAATTGCCCCTGCTGTCGCAAGGGGTGCTGCTGGCCTGTGGGGGTGTGGTTGCGTGTGCAGGGCTTGCGCAGGCCATGCGCGACCGGCAGGCCATGGCCCTTGTGGCAGGGCTGGCGGCATGCTGGTACGGCATGCTGGTGCTGGCCCTTGTGCTGGCTCTTTCTTCCCCTCTGGGGGGGGCGGATACGTTTCGTACAACCGTGGTGCTGGGCATGGGCGCCCCTGTTGTGGCGCTGCTGGGCATGCTCTGGGTGGCTCAGCGTAATGACACAGGTGAGGGCGGCGTATTACAGACCCGCTTGGCGCGGTGCCTGCTGGGTGTGGTGCTGGCCCAGTGCTCGGTTCTGCCACCCTGTGGTGGGTTTGCGGTCCTGTGGGCGGCTCTGGCGGGGGGCAGTTACTCGGTCGAGGCCACGCAGCCGGTCATGGCGCTTCTGGCGGTGATGCTGGTGGTGTTTTTTGTCGCCCTTGGAGTGATGTTGAGTGCTGCTCTGGTGCGTGCGGGCCTGCTGCTTCTGTCCGCTCCACAGGAGGAGGCGGATGCCCCCGCTGCCATGGTTCTGCCTTTGTGGGTATGCGCGGTGCTGAGCAGTGTTCTGGCTTTTGTGCCGGGAACCTGGCTGTTTGTGGCGGACCATCTGGTGGTGGGGCCGCCCCTGCTGCCCGTAACATGGCAGGATATGACAACAGTGCATTTTGCAGGGCACGCTGCCCGCCTGACGCCACTGCTGGTTTTGCTGGGGGTGGCGCTGGTGCTGCTTGCCACGGGTCTGCTGGTCCGGGTGTTTGGTTTTATGCCATTTGCCCCGGCTCTGCGGCAGGTTGCAGCATGGCGGCAGGGCGCTCCGGTGTACGAGATTCCTCCAGACCGGAATGGTGCCGCACCGGTGGCGGAGGGTTGCTCTGGCGGGGGACTATTGCCTTTGTGGCCAGCATGGCGCGGTTTTTTTACCACGCCTGCGGCCGTTACGGCCCTGCGCGTACCGGGGGCAAGGGGTATTCTGCCACGCCGAGGGAAGGTTTTCTGGCGATATGCAAGGCGTTGCCTGTTTGTGGCCATAAGCTGGTGCGAAGCGCAGGGTATGGTTCTGATCCTGCTTCTTATGGGGGCAGGGCTGCTGGCCGGGCTGTTTGTGGGTAAATGACACATTCCATTCCCTGGGGCTGGGTCCTCCTCTTTTTGCCGCTTCTGGGCCTGCAAACACTGGCCATGGTGTTTGCAGCACCCTGGTTGAGCGGGCTTGTCGGGCGGGTGGCGGGTCGCCTGTCGGGGGTATCGGCTTTTCCGGTCATGGGGCGGTGGCAAGACATCTGGCACCAGTTTCGTCGATCCCGCTTGCAGCAGGAAGGTGCACAACTGGCCGGTATTGCCTGTGCGGCGGCACTGGTGCTGGCCGTTCTGGGCTGTGCGCTGGTTCCGGCATTTACACTGGTGGTTCCGGGTTTTCCAGCACCGGGCCTGCTGTTGATCTGCTGCGTGCTGGTTATGGCGCTGGTGTGCCTGAACATCCCCTGTGTGCTGGGCGGTGGTCTGGGGGCCGTGCAGGGCGCTCGCGGCATGCTGGGGGCATTTTTGTTGCTGCCTGCACTGGTACCGGTTTTTCTGCTCTGTGGCGCGCGTGATTTTTCGGATTTTCTGGCCACGGTACACGGACTTTCCCCCCTAACCGATGGCGCGCCTTTTGTGCTGGCCGGTGTGGCCCTGTTTTTAGTGCCCGCATTGGCGTGGCCTGTGCAGGATGGCCAGCTTGCCCTGCTGGCCGGGCCGGAGCGGGCCATGTGGCTCTGGGCGGCAGACTGTGTGCAAGTAGCATGGGTTGTGCTGGCGCTGGATACGGCATGGCCGGGCAGCCTTGCCTTGCCTGATGATGGGGGCATGGAACAATGGCTGAGCCAGTGCATGCTCGGTTTTGGTCTGTGGGGTGCCAAGCTGTTGTTGGCTGCGGTGTTGCTTGCACTGGTCCGGCTGGTTGTGCTGCCCCCGCTACGGCGTGCGCGGGTGAGGCTGGTCAGTATCTTTTTGCTTGGAGTGCTGGCCTTGCAGGTCACCTGGTCTGTTCACCCTTTTCTGGCTGAACGGGAGGATACCAGCGTGTCTGCCGTTTTGCAGGATAATTCGCAGGCTTCCGCCGCAGGGATGGAGGATACGCCATGACCCTTGTTGCCATTCTTGTGCCTATGGTGGCCTTGTGTGTTGTGGCGCGGGGTGTTGGTTTTCTGCTGCCCGCCGGGGTGGTGACTGCACTGGCCATGCTGATGGATGGGCTTACTCCGGTGCAGGAGGCAGGGGCCACGCTGGCGCTGCTGTTTGCAGCCCTGCCGCCGTTTTTTTTAACCCGCTACCAGCACGATGCCACACACGAACGCACAGGGGCCGCCGTGCCGTTTTTTGCACTGGCCCTTATGGTTTTGCTGCTGCTGGCCTGTAATCACGCGGGGAGTACGGTTTTCCCCGCAGGGCTATGCACCATGGTAGCCGGGCTTGTGGCCGTTGTGTGCCGCCAGAGCATGGTCTGGCAGTGGGCGGGGCTTTTAACCTGTATTGAAGGTGTTCTGCTGTCCGCCGTATTGGGCCACCAGCCTGTGGTGCTGGGTGTGGCCGCTCTGGCCGGGGCGGTGGTGCTGCTCCTTGGGGGCATGTGCATCCACCGCATTATGCCGCGTGTTGTGCCGGTGCGTGCTGCTGGCCAGCGGGGCAGGCGCACGGAGCAGCCGGGCGGAGGGGCAGGCGCATGAGTGCTGGCATGGAAGCCACGGTTTTTCTGGCCGCACTGGCGTTTGTGTGGCCCTTTATTGGTGCGCTGGTTGTGGCCGCGCTGCCTGCGGCCCATAGCCGTGAAGTCGCGATATGGATGGCCGCCATCGGCTGCGGGCTTGCGGTTGTCGTGTTCATGTTCCCCTCGGTCGGGAATGGCGCCAGCGGGTGGGATGATGATCCGGTGCAAAGGGCAGGGCGGGTCATGCTCGCTTTCGGCCTGCTGATGCTGGTGCTGGAAAACGGCATCCAGCCCGACCGCCTGTTGCGTAGCCTGCCGCATGTCTGCACGGCTCTGGCGGGGCTTGCGTGTGTTGCTCCTCAACCGGCCGTAGGGCTGGGTATTCTGGAACTGGCTCTGGCGTGGGGAGTGTTTGTTTTTACGCGCCCGGCCGGGCAGGCCAAAACCGGGTGGGGGTTAATCCGCACCGGGTCGGTGGGAACGGTCCTTGTGCTGTCGGGTCTGTTATTGCCGCAGGGGAGCACGGTTTCGGGCCTGATGATGGCATGTGGCCTTGTTATTTTAACCGGGCTTGCCCCGTTTGGTCAGTTCTGGCGCGATGAGAACGATAGCTTCCTGTTTCTCCCGTTTGCTGGGGCATCCATCCTGCTGGCCATGCGGCTGCGCGGGCATGGTGGTGCTGCGTTTGAAATGGCTCTGGTGGCGGCGGGCCTTATTTCGGTCTGGTTAACGGCTGCTGCTGGCCGTGCGGGGGACAGGCAGAGGCTGTTCCGCACATTTCCGTCCGCGCTGGCACTTATGGCCGTTGGCGTGGAGGCGGATGTTGCGGCCTTGCTGTTCCTGTGTGGCTGGTGCCTGGCGGGGGGGAACCGCAGTGGGCGGGGCTGGGCGATCAATGTTCTGGCCTGTTTTCCCCCCGGTGCGCCGTTTGTGGGGTGCCTGCTTTTGCTGTCTGTCATGACCGACTGGGCATGGCCCGTTGCGGTGCTGACCGTGTGTGGCATTCTGGCCGCCGTGCTGCGCGCCGTGCCGGACCGGGAGGCCGCCCGCCTGTTCTGGCCAGATGACATGGCCGGGCGTGTGGCATGCTCGGTGCTGACCGTTATGGGTTTTCTGGTACCATTGGCCATGATGCTGGGGGCGTTCTGATGGATGTTGCCGCACTGATTTACGCAGGCGAACAGACCTCCACCCCATGGCGCTTCCGGCTGGGTGAACTGGCCTGGCGCGATATGGTGGATATGCTCAAGCGTGATGATCTGCCTTTTGTCGGCCTGTGGTGCGATGGGGCGGATGTGCATGCCCTGTTCTTGCCCGATGGGCACCCACTCGCTGCAACACTGGCGCTGGAAGGGGGACGTTATCCTGCCCTTTCCCCCGCACGGGTTGCCGCCAGCCTGTACGAACGGGCGATCTATGACCTGTTTGGGGCAGAAGCCATGTGGGCGGTGGATGTACGCTGCCTGCTTGACCATGATGTGTGGTCTGCTGCTCCACCGCTTTGCGCCGCACCCGGTCGGGGCGGGCAGCGTAAGGGACTTGTGGCGTTCCAGCCATCCGATGCCATGGCGGCCGCCAAGGGGCGGGTGGAAGAGCGTGGCCCTGCAACGGGCGATCTGGCTCCACCGTTTTATACGCGGCTTGTCCTGTCCGGCACATTGGTCGCCAATGCGGAAACACAGACTGGCTATGCCCACCGGGGCATTGCCGCCCGCTCACGGCATGCGCGGGTAGAGGATGTCTGCCGGTTGAGCAGCCGCGTTGCGGCGGGCAGTTCCGTGGCGCATCAGGTTGCGTTCTGTCAGGCGGTGGAAAATGCCTGCAATGCGCAGGTCGAGGCCGAAGTGGCACTCCTGCGCGTAGCTTTGCTGGAAATGGAGCGCCTGTTCCAGCACCTGTACACTCTGGCCGGTATGGCGCGGCTGGCGGGTGCGCAGCTTGTGGCGTCGCACTGTATGGCGCTGCGGGAAAAACTGGTGGCCGAGGCTGCCCCCATAACCGGGTCACGGTTGCTGATGGATGTTTGCATCCCCGGTGGCCTGTCCGTGCGTGACGCAACGCAGATGGGGGATCTGTGCGCCAGATTGTACGAACTGGGGCAGAAGGCTTACCCGCAACTGGTGCTTTTGTGGCGTGAATACCCCGGTCTTTCTGCCCTGCTGGGTCGTGTGGGGCGTATTCTGGCCGATGATCTGGAGCGGATCGGGCTGGATGGTCCCGTAGCCCGGGCCGCAGGCTGGGACTGCGATGGTCGGCGCATGATGCCTGCATATGACGGGCTGTGGCGTTACACATCGGGCAGGCAGAACGGCACGGCGGAAGACCGCGCCCTGCTGTTGCTGGATGAGATGGAGGAAAGCCTGCGCATGCTGGACCTGGCTTCAGCCCGGATCGGGTTGAATGCTGGTGGTACGGTTCCCCTGTCCATGCAGGATGGGGAGGGAACGGGGCTGGTGGAAGGGCCATGGGGTGGCGTGCTGTACTGGGTGCGTCTGGCGCATGGCCGTGTGGCGGAGGCTTTTTGCCGCAAGCCTGAAACCTCGGCCCTGCTGGTGTTTGAGCAGGCTCTGCCCAACCATGAGGCGGAGGATGCCGCGTTGCTGGCCTGCTCACTCGGTATGAACGCAGCAGCACTCGATGGTTAAGGGAGCAGGCATGAACGGGTACAAGGCGGGGCAGTCATGGGGCTGATCCGCGCGGTCATGAATACGGTGTTCTGGAAAGAGCGGCAAAAGCGCAAACCATTGGGTCCGCGCTGGCCTTTGCTGCTTTTTCATGTGGATACGGGGGGCTGTGGTGGCTGTGGCATGGAGCTACAGGCCATGACCTGCCTGCCGTATGACATGCAGGGAGCGGGGTTCGGGTTTGTAAACTCTCCCCGCTCGGCCGATGTGCTGCTGGTCACCGGGGCTTTAACCCGCACCATGGCGCCTGTGTTGCAGGCGGCATGGGAGGCCATGCCAAACCCCAAAGGCATTATCAGCATTGGCACCTGCGCACTGGATGGCGGCGTATTTAGCGAAAATTATGCCGTTATGGGGGGGCTGGAGCGGCGCGTATCGGTCGATCTGGCCATTACGGGTTGCCCACCCAGCCCGCAGGAAATCCTGAATGGGCTGTGCTCCCTGCTCGGGAGTGCGGCGCAGGGCGGCAAAAAGGAAACGCCCTCAGGGGGATGAGGGCGTTTCGGTATCGTCTTTATGCAGGTCTTCAGCCGCTTTTTTCAGTTTGAGAAAACTGCGGCGGCTCAAGGGGAGCAGAACCATATAGATCACGCCCGCCGCAGCCAGTGCGGCCCACGGGTCTGCCACCAGCACCACTGCGTAAATGCCGGTCCCCAGCATAAGGGGCAGCACAAACTGGGCCGGAACCTTGAAGTTTTTAAAGGACCAGACCGGAAGGGTGGAAACCAGCAGCAGCGCGGTGCTGGTCAAGGTAAAGTCCGGCAGCCATGGCAGGCGGGTCAGGTTGTAAAGCCAGTCTATGCCCAGTTTTTGTGCTTCCAGCCCCAAAAAGAGCGGAAAAAGCGCAAGCCCGGCTCCGGCAGGGGCGGGCACGCCAGTAAAAAAGTTGCTGGCATATTTGGGTTTCAGCTCTTCCCCATCCAGATTGGCGTTAAAGCGCGCCAGCCTGAGCGCCATGCAGACCGTAAAGAGCAGGCAGGGCAGAAAAGCGTAGCGGTTACTGTCCTTGATCGCCCAGAAATACAGCAGGAACGAAGGTGCTACCCCAAAGCACAGAAAGTCGGAAAGGCTGTCAAATTCCGCGCCAAAGCGTGTGGCCCCGCGCAGCATGCGGGCAATGCGCCCGTCCAGCCCATCAATAAAGGCGGAAATGAGCAATGCTGCCGCAGCCGCCTGAAAACGTCCTTCAATGGCAAAGCGCATGCCCATCAGGCCCGCGCAAAGCCCCAGCATTGTCAGAATGTTGGGAATCAGGCGGTTAAAGGAAGGGCCGCGGCTTTTGTTGCGCACACGCCGCTTGCGGTGGCGTGGGCGCGGCGCATCCGTTTGCTCGGTCAGGACCACTGAAGGAGATGTTGGTGTGGGGAGTGTCACGGGCTTGTCAGAGACGCGCCATGACGGTCTCACCGCCAACCATGGTCTGACCAACAGCTACCAGCGGTTCAACGCCGGGTGGCAGATACAGGTCGGTGCGTGACCCAAAGCGGATCAGGCCGAAGCGTTCGCCCGCTTCCACTTTTGTACCTTCGTTGACGGAGCAGACAATCCGGCGTGCAACCAGCCCAGCAATCTGCACCACGGCCAGCATGCGGCCATCTGGCAGGGTCAGGCTGAGCACATTGCGTTCATTCTGCTCGGAGGCCTTGTCCAGACTTGCGTTCAGGAACAGGCCCGGGTGGTAGGCAATACGGGTAACCGTCCCTGCAGCGGGCATACGGTTTACATGCACATCCAGAACGGACAGGAAGGTGGCAATCCGCCATACCGGGGTTTCGCCCATACCCAGTTCCTTGGGGGGGGCAATTTTTTCAATGGACACAATATGCCCATCCGCAGGGGCCACCGCCACGTCATTACGGGCAGGTGTTACACGCTCCGGGTCCCGGAAAAAATAGAGGCAGAAGCCAAAAAAGCCGGTGCTGGCATGGCCAAGCAGGCGCAGCTTGGGGCAGCGCAGCTTGCGGCCAAGCAGGTAGGACACAACGGACACCGCGCCCGATGCCAGCAAAAACGGGCGGGCTTCGGGGTGGGGGCGTGCGACAACAAGTTTAAGGGATGCAAGTAAAGACATAACGCAATCCTTACGCCAAAGGCGCACCAAAGGGAAGCAGCGGGACAGGGGAGTAAGGTCTGCTCCGCTGCTTCGTTTTCAGGGCGTCTGTGTCAGACGGCTTCTTTCAGCACATCGCGTACGGCGGCAAAGGCCGCATCCGCTGCTGCACCATCCGGGCCACCGGCCTGAGCCATGTCCGGGCGGCCACCGCCACCTTTGCCACCCATGGCCACGCTGGCTGCCTGGACCAGAGTCACGGCGCTGACCTTCTCGGTCAGGGCTGGGGCTACGGCCGCCACAACACTGCCTTTGCCTTCAGCGCAGGAAATCAGGACCACCACATCGGCTTCGCCCTGCTTGAGAATGGTTTCTGCCAGCCCTTTCAACTCACGTGCGGGGGTTTCTCCCACATTGCGTGTGGCCAGGCGGGTTGCCCCCACTTTTTCCACGCCAGCAGCGGCAACGCTGCCTGTCGCCATCTGGCGTTGCAGATTGGCAATCTGGCGTTCCATGGCCTTGCGTTCTTCCAGCAGGGTAGCCAGCCGTTCGGGGGCATCGGCCACGCTCACCTTCATCATGCTGGCAAGCTGGAGCAGCCTCTGCTCGTTGGCCGCCGTCAGGGATTCGGCAGCTTTGCCTGCTACGGCCTCGATACGCCGCACACCGGCGGAAACACCGTTTTCGGCCACAATACGGAACTGCCCGATATCCCCCGTGCGGCTGACATGTGTGCCGCCACACAGTTCCATGGACCACGCACCCTTGCCATCTTCAGATGGGCCCATGGCCACAACGCGAACCTCATCGCCGTATTTTTCGCCAAACAGGGCGGTTGCCCCTTCGGCAATGGCTTCTTCGGGGGTCATGGAGCGGGTGGTCACGGCCGCATTCTGGCGAATACGGTGGTTCACTTCGGCCTCAATATCCGCCAGTTCTTCCGCCGTAATCGGGCGGGGCTGGCTGACGTCAAAGCGCAGACGGTCCGGGGTGTTCAGGCTGCCTTTTTGCGCCACATGCGCACCAAGGCGGCGGCGCAGGGCTTCGTGCAGCAGGTGGGTGGCCGAGTGGTGGGCGCGTATGGCCGAACGGCGGTCATGGTCCACGGTGGCGGTTACAGCCATGCCGGGCCTGAGCGTTCCTTCGGTGACCGTGCCGTAATGCACAATCAGGTCACCTGCTTTTTTCTGTGTATCGCGGATGGCGATCTTCAGCCCTTTGGCGGTCAAAAAGCCTGTATCGCCCGCCTGACCACCACTTTCACCATAAAATGGTGTCTGGTTGAGCAGCACGGCAACTTCCTGCCCGATCGTGGCTTCCGGCAGGAACGCGTTGCCTGCAACAAGGGCCAGAACTTCGCCATCAGCCTGCTCGGTGGAATAGCCAAGGAACTCGGAGGCACCAAACCTGTCGCGGGCTTCAAACCAGATGGTTTCGACCGCTGTATCGCCAGAGCCGGTCCAGGCCGCGCGGGCACGCTGGCGCTGGATGGTCATGGCGTCATCAAAGCCTTTTACATCCACATCGTGGCCACTACCGCGCAGGGCGTCCTGCGTCAGATCTAGCGGAAAGCCGAATGTGTCATACAGGCGGAAGGCCACATCACCGGGGAGCGGTGCGCCGGAGGCCAGCTTGCTCTTTTCGTCGTCCAGCAGGTGCAGGCCGCGGTCGAGCATGGCTTTAAAGCGTTCTTCCTCTCCGCGCATGGTTTCACGGATCAGGGCTTCCCCATGCACCAGTTCGGGGTAGGCCGAACCCATCTGCTGGATCAGGGCTGGTAGCAGCTTGTAAAAAATCGGGTCCGTGGTGCCCATCATGTGCAGATGGCGCATGGCCCGACGCATGATCCGGCGCAGCACATAACCGCGGCCATCCTTGGAGGGCAGAACACCATCGGCAATAAGGAACGCGGTGGAACGCAGGTGGTCGGCCACAACGCGGTGACTGGCCTTGAAGGGGCCATCCACGGCCTGATGTGTCAGTTCCGCTGACGCGTTGATGAGCGATACAAACGTGTCCGTATCGTAGTTGTCACGCTTGCCCTGCATGATGGCGGCAAAGCGTTCCAGCCCCAGACCCGTATCAATGGAAGGGCGGGGCAGGGGGGAACGTGTGCCCGGAGGGTCCTCGAAATACTGCATGAACACGAGGTTCCAGATTTCGACAAACCGATCGCCATCTTCATCGGGGGAGCCGGGAGGGCCGCCGGGAACATCGGGGCCGTGATCATAAAAAATCTCGGAGCAGGGGCCGCAGGGACCGGTATCGCCCATCCGCCAGAAGTTGTCGGAAGTGGGGATGCGGATAATGCGACTGTCATCCAGCCCTGCAATGGAGCGCCACAGACCGGCGGCTTCTTCATCCTCAGCAAAGACGGTTACAAGCAGCTTGTCCGGGGAGATGCCAAAACCCTTGGTAATCAGGTTCCATGCCAGCTCTATGGCCTGCGGTTTGAAATAATCCCCGAAGGAAAAATTCCCCATCATTTCAAAGAACGTATGGTGCCGGGCCGTGTAGCCAACGTTATCCAGATCGTTGTGCTTGCCGCCAGCGCGCACAACCTTCTGTGCGGTTGTTGCGCGGGAATAGGGGCGTGTTTCCTGCCCCGTAAACACGTTTTTGAACTGGACCATCCCTGCGTTGGTAAACAGCAGGGTTGGGTCGTTGCTCGGCACGAGGGACGAGGAGGGGACGATCTGGTGGCCCTTGCTGGCAAAATAGTCCAGAAAAGCGGTGCGGATTTCATTTGTTGTCAGCATGGCGTGAGGCAGCAAAGTCCTGAAACTGGTTGAGCGCATAAGATCCTCCCGCAGAGCGATGGATGATGCTTACGACCGGGTGATACGCGCAGTATTCTCTTAAACCTGTGGGTAAATGTAGCGCACCCTGTGCTTCTCTGAAAGAGGGCAGGATTATGGCTCTGCGTTGTGTGTGGGGTCGGTGGAGGTGAGTTGCACTGTCATTTCTGCAAGCTCAAGTGCCGAGGTGGGTGGTTTTTCACGAAAAACCAGTTTTTGCGTCAGGTTGAAGTTGGCGAACAGCCCCGCAAAACAGCCGCAGATCAGGGCCAGAACCGGGTAACGGACGCAAAGGGGAAAGAGGTAAAACAGCGTATAGACTGTTCCACGGTTAAGAAAAAACCCCAGACTGTTGGCGGAGAGGAATCGCAGCCATTGCAGGACCGGATGGTCGTGGTGAGTAGCGCCACGGAATGTCCATAAACTGTTCAGAATCCAGTTGAACGTTGTGGCAATAAAATAGGCAGCCAGCGTTGCTGCGGTTAACCCGATAACAGGGCGCAGAGCATAAACAGAGCCTGTGTCCCACAGGAAACCAAAACTGCCGACAACACAAAATTTAAAAAAACGTAAAAGACGTGGGGACGGCCTGAACGGAAGGACTGAACGCATATCCAGCAAAAGTCAGAAAAAAATGATCAGGGCAAGATATAAAAACGGGGGGCATGGAAGCCTCGTCTTAACGCTGTTCTGGAATGCCTCAAGGAGCAGTAACGGCCTGTCTTGCGGATAGCCCCTTTCCTGCGTGCCGTGCGTAGCGTGACGCAGGCCTATTGAGAGCCATGATCAGAAGAGGTGTGATGGATATGCAACAGATAGTAGCATGCATGGCAGCATATCACTGGCCGAAGGGCTGGTACCTGCTGTTTGTGATTCTATGTTTGATAATACCTGACATGACGGAGCATTTTATACGGCCTGTTACCGCAAGTAACTGAAGATACAAGGTTTTTTAATGTGACTTGCAGAAGCATGAAACGCCTGATCTGCTTTTTCAAGACTATAAATTTAAATATACAATCATATCACCACGCTGTTCTTGGTGATCGGCAGTAATGCAAAAAGCTGTTGAGAATAAAGTTCCATAAAAAAATGATCAAATATGCAGGCTTGGCTTCTGGGCAAGCGGGCATAAAAAAAGAGGCACCCGAAGGTGCCTCCCTTTTTGTTCCGAGGAAACCCGGAGCAGACCGATTAGTGGAGGATGATTTCCACGCGACGGTTCTGCGGTTCGCGGGTGTTCGGGCCGGTCGGTACCAGCGGATGGGCTTCACCATAACCGTGGATGTCGATGGCAGCAGCCGGAACGCCGTCATGAACCAGTTCAGCCTTCACGCTTTCAGCACGACGCAGGGACAGGCCCAGGTTGTACTTTTCGCCGCGCGGGCCGGGGTGAGCTGCGGAGTTATCGGTGTAACCGTTAACTTCGATGCGGGTGGTCTGAACGTGGGTGGAAGCCTGAGCAGCTTCAGCCACGATCTGACGAGCGCGTGCGCTCAGGACAGACTTATCCCAGTCGAAGAACACGAGGTAGGAACGTGCCGGCAGCGGAGCCGGAGCAGCAACGATCGGAGCAGCCGGCGGCGGGGGCGGCGGAGCCGTGTCGAACGCATAACGCAGGCCAACCATGAACAGGTGGTTGAAGCGATGGTCAACGCTGGTGCGGTCCGTACCGGAGCGAACGTCATCGAACTGGCCGTTACGGAAGGAGCCGGGCTGACCGATCATACGGTACTGCGCGGTCACCTGGAAGCCAGGGATACCCGTGTCGAATGCTGCACCGACGATGGCCTGGTAAGCAAAGCCACCCTTCGTGCCGCGGTAGCCGGGAGCGGAACCAAAGCTCTGGTGTTCCTGCGTCCACAGGTAGCCAGCACCGGCACCGATGAACGGAGTAACCGGCACGTTGTTGATGCCGAACTTCGTCAGGTCGAAGTCATACAGAGCGTTGATGAAGCCACCGTAGGAAGAATCCTTACCGTGGTTGCGCGAGCCATTGCCCGTGTTGCCGCTCAGGTTGGAACGCAGGTAGGTGCCTTCCACTTCAGCGCGCAGGCCGTTACCGAAGCCCCAGCCGACGGAGCCGTAACCGGTCCAGCCGCTTTTGTGGCCAACCTTGTTGGAGCCGGGTTCAGAACCAGCTTTGGTTTTGAACGTCTGGGTCTGGGTCAGGTCGTAGCCGCCGCCAAGGTCGACATACGGGCCGGTGATGGTGGTGGCGGATGCGGCCGCCGGAGCCGCTGCCATCAGGGTTGTTGCGAGTAACGCCGTGCGGAGACGCATTTTTTGTCCTCAATATTTCATCTAGGTGAGCCTGTTCTACCAATTACTGGCGTAACTGACCACCCGATGCACCAAAAATTCGTATAAAGCAGTCACCACTCATTCGGGAGAGGCGACCCTTCATACTCTTGTCGACTAAAAGACACAGCAGTGCTTTCGTTGCAACAGCTCATTTTGCAGCATGAACATGAACTGGCTGCATGCTGCACTGGAGTTGCTTCAGTTTACTGTGTCCAATAGCTCTGCCACTGCAGATTTAAGCCATGCTCTCGCGCCAGAATAAGGCGGAATTGAGGCTTATTGCAAAAATACAACACCTCAAAATGAAAGTGTGAGACCGTCTATCTGTCACCCCTGCGCGCCATCACAGATCAGAACTTCCCTGACTGCATCTGCAGGAACGTCCTGTGTTGTAAAGGCACGACCGATTCCGTGGGCAAGAACGAACGACAGACGCCCGTCCTGCATTTTCTTGTCCCGTTGCATGTGGGCCATCAGGTCTTCCACGGCAAAGGTGTGGGGCAGGTCCCGGATATGCGTAGGCATATTCAGGCTTTCCAGATGTTGTGTCACGCGGAGTTGATCCTGCTCCGGGCAAAGTCCGAGCCTGACTGAAAGCGCAAAGGCCAGATTCAGCCCGATGGATACGGCCTCGCCATGCAGCAGGCGGCCATCGTAGCCAAGCTCGGCTTCCAGCGCGTGGCCAAAGGTATGGCCTAGGTTGAGCAGCGCGCGCCCGTTGCTTTTCTGTTCCTCACGCTCATCTGCGGCCACAACGCGGGCCTTGAAGGCGCAGGCCTGCCGCACGGCTTCGGCCAGTGCTTCAGGCTCCTGGTCCAGCACGGCGGCGCCGTGTTTTTCGCACCAGTTAAACAGAGCCGGGTCACCGATCAGGCCGGATTTGACGATTTCGGCATACCCCGCAACCAGTTCGCGCCGGGGGAGGGTGCTGAGCGTGGTCACATCAGCCAGCACACATAAAGGCTGATGGAACGCGCCCAGCAGGTTTTTGCCCCAGCGTGTGTTGATGCCTGTTTTGCCACCCACAGAAGAATCGACCTGCGAAAGCAGGGTGGTGGGGATTTGCACAAAAGGCAGTCCGCGCAGGGTGGTGGCCGCCACAAACCCGGCCAGATCCCCTACGACTCCTCCACCAAGGGCGATGATTGTTGTGCGCCGTTCCACGCCCTGTTCCAGAATCGCGTCTGTCAGGTGCTGGTAAATGGTCAGGCATTTGCTCTGCTCGCCTGGCGTTACGCGCAGGCTGCGGGTGCGTACGCCTGTTTCACGCAGCGAATCCTCCAGCTTCTGCAGGTAAAGCGGCGCTACGGTGCTGTCGGTAATGATGATGGCGTTTTTCTGTGGAAGCACCGGAGCCAGCAGCCCGCCTGCCCGGCTGATCAGGTCTGTGCCGATCACCACATCATAGGACGTTCTGGCCAGCGACACAGGCAGCCGCAACGGGCGGCGGGACAGGGCAAGCGCTTCCATAACGCGGGTTGTGGTGTGTTCCACGTTGTTGTCTCCACAATCGACAATAATCTCGGCCTCGGCATAGACCGGGTGGCGGATGGTCATCAGCCGGTCCAGCACATCTCTGGGGGATGCGGTGTTGAGCAGCGGCCTGTGTGTGCGCCCCGCCACGCGGCGGAGCAGCACGGGCAGCGGGCAGCGCAGCCAGACCGAAACCGCCTGCCTGCGCACCAGAGCGCGGGTCTGGGAATCCATGAACGCGCCGCCCCCGGTCGCCAGCACCATGGGGGGGCCTTCAAGCAGGCGGCGAATCACCCGGCGCTCGCCATCGCGGAACGCGCTTTCGCCATAAAGCTGGAACACATCGGCAATGGAGCAGCCAGCGGCGCGCTCGATCTCAACATCGGCGTCAACAAAAGGCAGACCGAGTCTGGCGGCAAGGTGGCGGCCCACCGTTGTTTTGCCTGCACCCATAAGGCCGACCAGCACAATGCTGCGCCCCGAGGTCATGCCCGTGCTGCTGGGGTTGCGGACAATCCGCTCCAGATCAAGCGGGATAGGCGGCGGGTCTGTGGTTGGGGAGGGGGGAGAGATACGTGATGACATAAAGCCTAGCTTAACATAGAGCAGAAAGAACACACCTATATCTGTTGTAAGGGGAGCCCGCCCGAATGAGCCGTATGGTTCTGATCGTTTTTGCCGTTGTTGTTCTTGGCGCGCTGGGAGGCTTTGCCGCCCTTGGGGTTGCCGGTCGGCCGCCCGTGCCGCAGCCCGTCCACCATGACCTGCCTTTTGCGGCCGAAGCGGTGGCAACAACCCCTTCCGTTGCCGTACCTCCGGCTCCTGCTGTGCCAGTTGTAACGCCTGTTGTGCCAGCAGCCCCTGCACAGGTCAGCATTTCTCCCACAGTGCAGGCTCCCGCTCACCCGTGAGCAACGCGGAAGGCTGTGTAGAGCTTTTTCTGGAAATGCAGGCCGCCGAGCGTGCGGCCGCCCCCAATACCCTGCTGGCGTATCAGGCTGATCTTGCATCCTGTGCACAGAGTTTGCTGGCCGTGGGGCAGACCCTGCGCACGGCGAGTGCTGACGGCCTGCGTGGCTGGCTGGCGGACCTGTCCGCACAGGCGCAGTCGCGCCGTACCGTGGCGCGCCGCCTGTCGTGCATAAAGCAGTTCTACCTGTTTTTACTGCGTGAGGGCCTGCGGGCGGATAACCCGGCCGAGCACCTCGATTCCCCCCGTGCGGAGCAGGCTCTGCCACGCTTTTTGTCCGAATCGGAAGTGCTGGCCCTGCTTGATGCCTGCGTGGAGCCAGAAGGAGCCTCCCCCACCAAAAAGCGTCGGGCTTTGGTGGCGCGGGCAGCGCTGGAACTGCTGTATGCGTCGGGGTTGCGGATTTCTGAGCTGCTGGTGCTGCCCCGGCAGGCTCTGGCGGGGGACCAGCGCATGCTCAGCGTGCGCGGCAAAGGCGGGCGGGAGCGGCTTGTCCCGCTTTCAGGGAGTGCCCGGCAGGCGGCCAGTGCGCTTGTGCAGGCCGATGCAGGGCTGAACAGCCCCTATCTTTTTCCCGGACGCGACCCCGCACGGGCCATGACCCGGCAGGCTTTTGACCGGATTCTGCATGATGTGGGGTTAAAGGCCGGGCTGGACCCTGCGCGTCTTTCCCCCCACGTGTTGCGCCATTCCTTTGCGACCCACCTGCTTGCGCATGGGGCGGACCTGCGTGCGCTGCAAATGCTGCTGGGGCATGCGGATATCGCCACAACCCAGATTTATACTCATGTGCAGACCGAGCGGCTGCGGCAGGTTGTGGCCGAACATCACCCGCTCTCAGCCTCCCAAAACACGGCTTTGGACGATTGAGAGCGTAAAAAGCACATCCAGAACACATTTGGATGCACGAAGTGACTTGGCTTTAAGCGCCATTGTGCTATCGGCTTTGCTCATGCGTCAGTTTCTGGAATTTGAAAAGCCCGTCGCCGAACTCGAGAACAAGATCGACGAACTGCGGCAGATGACCGACCCCGAAGGGGTCAATATAGAAGAAGAGACGGCCCGCCTTTCTGATAAGGCGGAAAAGCACCTGCGCACGATCTACGCCAAGCTCACACCTTGGCAGAAAGTGCAGGTGGCCCGTCATGCCCAGCGTCCGCACACGCAGGACTATATTGGTCGGCTCATAGCGGATTTTACGCCGTTGGCAGGCGACCGGCTGTTTGGGGATGACAAGGCCATTATTGGTGGTATAGGCCGTTTTGATGGCATGCCCGTAATGGTAATCGGAACCGAGCGCGGCTCGGACCTGGAAACCCGGCTCCAGCACAACTTTGGCATGGCCCGGCCCGAAGGCTACCGCAAGGCCCAGCGGCTGATGAAGATGGCTGGCCAGTTCAATCTGCCGATTCTCACCTTTATTGATACGGCAGGCGCATGGCCGGGCATTGATGCGGAGCAGCGTGGGCAGGCCGAAGCCATTGCCCGCTCCATTGCGACCTGTTTTGACGCTCCTGTTCCCCTGATCGCCACGGTTATTGGTGAAGGTGGGTCAGGTGGTGCGGTGGCGCTGGGAGCTGGGGATCGGGTTCTTATGCTCGAACACGCCATTTACTCCGTTATCTCGCCCGAGGCCTGTGCCTCCATCCTGTGGCGTGACCCCAAGCAGGCCAGCACGGCAGCGGAAACGCTGCGTCTGACTGCTCAGGACCTCAAGCGTCTTGGCCTGATCGACCAGATCATTCCCGAACCCGTGGGGGGCGCCCAGCGTGACCCGGCCGCCGCTATGGACGCGGTACGGGGTGTGCTGGGTGCGATGCTGAAAGACCTGCTGCCGCTGGCGCCGGAAAAGCTGAAGGAACTGCGCCGCGAGAAGTTTCTGGCTATGGGGCGTGAAGCCCTGCACTGAACCGCACCACACCTGACCGCACTACTCCGGCGCGGTCAGCAGGATGCGGGTATCAAGCGGATCAGACAGGCGGTTCACCTTCCACGGGTGAGCCGCCTTTTTCTTTGAGCAGGTCGTGGATGGCCTGTGCCGCATCGTTCACGCGCTGCTTGTCCTGACCTTTGGCTACAAGAGCCACGCCGTGGCCACCTTCACGGTGGAACGGGTAAGAGCCAATATCCAGATCGGTAAAGCGCTCCTGAATGGCCTCCAGCCCATCGGCCAGCGCGCCCTCACCCAGCAGCGTTGTGTGCCATGTGCGCGAAAAAACAGGCGCGCCTTTCTGCAAGGTCGGGGCCAGTTCTTCAAACATGGCGCGCATGATGCGGGGGACGCCAGCCAGCACATGTACATTGCCAATGCTAAAGCCCGGCGCAATGGAGACGGGGTTGGCAATGGGGGTTGCCCCTTTGGGCAGTTTGGCCATGCGCTGGCGGGCTGTATTGAAGTTTTCCGGCCCAAAGCGTTCTTGCAGCACGGCAAAGGTGGGGGCATGAATTTCCCACGGTACCCCAAAGGCTTCGGCTACGCAGGGGGATGTGATGTCATCATGCGTCGGGCCAATGCCGCCGGTTGTAAACACCTCGTCAAAGCGGGCGCGTAATTCCGTGACCGTGTTGATGATGGTGGCCCTGATGTCGGGGATCACGCGGATTTCGACCAGGGGAATCCCCAGTTCTCCCAGCCGGAGCGCCAGAAACTGGATGTTGTCGTCCCGTGTGCGGCCAGAAAGGATTTCGTTACCAATAAGAATGAGTGCGGAAGTGCGGCGCATGACTCGGGTTTGACCTTTTGTTCTGGGCTTCTTGACTGCCCGCAAGGATGGAGCGGAGTGTTTGCGGGGTCAATGGGCGTAAAAATTACACCCCGAAGGGTGTCCTGCGCGTTTTTGCATTGACCGGGTGCCACGCAATTCATAGCTTCCCGCGCATGTCAGATAGCCAAACAGCATCCGCTTCCGATCTTCCGCGCGCGTGGCCTTTTGAAGAGGCGCGCAAACTGGCCGATCATGTTGCAACACGTAGCAGCACAGGCGCCGATGAGCGCCCGGCTCTGCTGGAAACCGGGTATGGCCCTTCCGGCCTGCCTCATATCGGTACCTTTGGTGAGGTCGCGCGCACGTCCTGGGTGCGGCAGGCCTATACGGCGCTTACGGGCCGTCCGTCGCGCCTGCTGGCTTTTTCGGATGACATGGACGCCCTGCGCAAGGTGCCCGATAACGTGCCCCAGCGTGAGATGCTTCAGAAGTACATAGGGCAGCCTCTCTCCCGCGTGCCGGACCCGTTTGGCACACACGAGTCGTTTGCAGCGCACAATAACGCCCGACTCTGCGCGTTTCTGGACAGCTTCGGGTTTGAATACGAATTTGCATCCTCCACCCAGTATTACACCTCCGGCCGGTTTGATGCGGCCCTGCGGCGGGTGCTGGAAGTACACGACCAGATTCTGGCCGTAATCCTGCCCACACTGGGGCCGGACCGCCGGGCAACCTATTCGCCCGTTCTGCCGCTGCACCCCCGTACGGGAGAGGTCATGCAGGTTAAAATGGACGCGATTGATGCCGCGGCAGGCACAGTGCGCTGGACCGACCCCGCAACTGGCGAGGTGTTTGAAACGCCGGTCACAGGTGGCCATGCCAAAATGCAGTGGAAGGCCGACTGGGCCATGCGCTGGTATGCGCTGGGTGTTGATTACGAAATGTCGGGCAAGGATTTGATCGACAGCGTGCGCCTGTCTGGCCGCATCTGCAAAATTCTGGGCGGCACACCGCCAGCGGGCCTGACCTACGAACTGTTTCTGGATGAGCAGGGGCAAAAAATCTCCAAATCCAAGGGCAATGGCCTGTCGGTGGAAGAGTGGCTGCGTTATGCCCCGCCAGAAAGCCTTGGCCAGTTCATGTTCAACCAGCCGCAGCGGGCCAAACGGCTGTATTTTGATGTGATCCCCAAAACGGCGGATGACTACCTGACCCACGTGGACAAGGCGCGCGCCCTTCAGGCAGAAAACCCGGCAGGGAATGACCTGCGGGCAAACCCCGCATGGTTCATCCACAAAGGCAGCGTGCCTGAGGATGCAGGAAGCCCCGTACCGTTTGGCATGCTGCTCAATCTGGCCAGCGTTGCCAATGCGGATACGCCCGAAGTGCTGTGGGGCTTTATCCGCCGTTACGACAGTGCCGTGTCACCGCAGACGCATCCCATGCTGGCCGAACTGGTCAAGCATGCCATTGCTTATTACGCGGACTTTGTCCGCCCTGCCAAAACCTTCCGTGCTCCAACGGATAAGGAACGCGCGGCACTTGTGGATCTGGCCGAAACCCTGCGGGGTTTTGAAGGGGAGGCGGCGGACGCATCCATCTTGCAGAATCTGGTGTTTGAAATTGGCAAACGCCACGGGTTTGAACCGCTCAGAAGCTGGTTCGCCTGCCTGTATGAGGTGCTTCTGGGGCAAACAGAAGGGCCACGCTTTGGTGGTTTTGTTGCACTGTACGGTGTGCCGGAAACCATTGCCCTTATAGACGCCGCCCTCTTGCGAGATACGCAGGTTTAAGCAGGGTCAGGCAATAGATGACACAGATGCCCCAGCTCCCCGACCAGCAACCTGACCTCCACGGAGGGGAAAAGGGATGGAAAAAGCGGCTGAGGCATCTTCCCCATCTGGTCGGGCTGGTGCTGATGGTGGCGGCCATTCTTGTGGTGCAGCATGAGGTGCGGCACCTGAAAATGACCGACATCCGGCAGGCCATGGAGGCTATTCCCGCCTTCCAGCTATGGGCGGCTGTTGGCTGCACGCTGCTTTCTTACTTTATTCTGTCTTTTTACGACCGGCTGGCCGCCATTCAGGTCGGGTATGGGCACTTGCCTTTCCGCCGGGCGGCGTTTGCGGCTTTCTGCTCCTATGTGCTGTCGCATAACCTTGGTTTTTCGGCGGTTTCGGGGGCTGCGGTCCGGTACAGGCTGTACCGCAACTGGGGCGTTAACGCCTTTGCCATTACTCAGATTATTGCCTTTTGCTCCGCCACCTACCTTCTGGGGGCTGCGGTCCTTATTGGGGCGGTGCTTATTCTGGAGCCTTCGGTGCTGCCCGGTATTGGCAACCGCGTGCCGCAGGTGGTGCTGGCCTTTGTGGGCGGGCTGCTGTGGCTGATGGTGGCCGGGTATATCGGGTTGTCCTTCTGGCTGCGCGAATTCCGGTTCCGTAAATGGGTCATTGCGTTGCCATCCCCCCGCATGGCTTTCATGCAGACCGTGGTGGCTACGGCAGAAGTTGCAGCAACCGCCAGCATAGCTTTTGTGCTGCTGCCCAAAGGATGCGGGGTGGATTTTGGTCCTTTTCTGGCCATCTATATTGCATCCTACACGGCGGGGCTGGTGGCGAGTGTGCCTGGCGGGCTGGGGGTGTTTGATGGGGCCATGCTGCTGGCGCTCGGCCCGTATATGCCTGCCCCCCAGATTCTGGGTGTGGTGCTGATTTTCCGCCTTTTTTACTACATTATTCCCCTCTTTCTGGCGGGCATGATGTTTGCCGGGCATGAGCTGTTCCTGCGGGGGGATGCCGCTCTTGCCAAAAAGAAGAACCGCAAACGCGGCAAGGATGCGCAGGTTGTCCGGCGCAGGCCCAGTCAGGTTGTGCGCGAGAGCGAGGCGGCTTTTTCTGTTGCCGTGGCAACGGGCGCTGTCTCGCTTTGTGGTGTGCTGCTGCTCTGCCTTGTGCTTATGGAGCCGATGCCCAAATTTTCCATGCTGCCGGACACGTTTGCAGGGCTTGTGCATGTGGGAGGGAACTATCTGCTCTCCCTTATGGGGGTTGCGCTGATTGGCATGGCCATTGGCCTTTCCCAGCGGGTAACGCTGGCATGGCGGGGGGCTCTGGGCCTGTTGCTGGTGGCAACGGTCATGACCTTCCTGCGTGGGAACACAATTTTTGTACCTGTTATGCTGGGGTTGTCCGCGCTGTTTATTGCGCCGTTCCGGAACTGCTACTATCGCCGGGCCGAATTGCTGAGCGAGCCGCTCTCGCGCTCCAATCTTCTGTGTCTGTTGCTGTTTTTTGCCTGCATTATTGCTCTGGCCACGCGCAATGCCGGGGCGGGGAGCTGGTGGCAGCTTATTCTTGCCTCCCCCGCGCATGGGGCCGTACGCTGGACCGTGGCACTGGCGGTGCTGCTGGCTCTGGTCGTGCTGGCACGGTTGATGTGGCCTGCCCGTATTCCTATCCAGTCATGGACGCAGGATATGGCCGAGCATTACGGAACGCTCGAACACGCCCTGCCTGACATTGCAGACATGAAGCCCGAAGGCTTTGTGGAGGGGGAGGCAGGGGATGCGGTTATTCCCTTTATCCACCGTGGGAACCTACTCGTCGGGCTGGGGGACCCTGCCGGTGGGGAGGATGACAGCATTTCGGCCATCTGGCGGTTGCGGGATCTGGCCTTGCAGCAGGGGCTGCGGCTTGCCTTCTGGCAGGTGGGGGGCAGCTTTATCCGGATTTACAACGACATCGGGCTGAATGTGTGGCCGCTTGAAGATGGCAGCAATACGCATCTGTGTTATCCGCCGGAGGATATTGCTCTGGTATCGCGTTTTGTAAAAACCTATAAAGCTAACCGGGACGTAACCCACGTTCCCCTTTGATCGGCTTATGGGCTGGAAGATGTTTGTGTTGGAGTTTCGGATAGGGTTATGTCGGCGCATCTTCCCGGGATTCTATTAAGCGGGAGTATGGTCAGGACAGGGATTTCTTCCTTTCTGCTGGCTTTTCCCGCCCTGTTTTCCATTGTCAATCCATTTGGCGCGGCTCTTATTTTTGCTCAGGCGTCCGATGGTCGCGCGCCGCGCGAGATCATGGCGCTTGCGCGGCTTGTCTCTTTTTATTCCTTTGTGCTGATTATTGCCTCCCTGTGGTTTGGCAGCCTTGTGCTGGCGTTTTTTGGCGTGACCGTTAACGCCCTGCGTGTGGCGGGTGGTCTGGTTGTGGCCGTGCGGGCATGGGCCCTGCTGCAAAGCCCTGAAAGTGTGGAAGCGCAGAAGGAAAAACAGGCCCTGCAGGGTGGGCGCACCGTTATGTCGCCCAACTGGGCGGATGCTGCGTTTTTTCCACTGGCCATGCCGTTTACCGTTGGGCCGGGCACCATTGCCGTGGCCATTGCCCTGGGGTCGGGTTGTCCGTCGGATCAATCCTTCTGGGCATATTCGGCGGGTACGACTGTTGCTGCTATCTGCGTGGTGCTGATCGTGTGGGCTGCGTATTCCAGCTCGGAAAAACTGGTATCCATGCTGGGTGTAACCGGCACGCGGATTGTCAGCAGGCTGGCGGCACTGGTTCTGCTGTGCATTGGCGTGCAGATTCTGGCCGCAGGTGTACAGGGTTTTGCAACAGATATGTGGCACAGCATGCTCAAGGATGTCAGTCGCCCCGCTTAAGCAGGGCGGTCTCCCTTGCGCACAATACCCACGCCCCTTCTTTCGGCTGAGGTATGAAGCCTCTTTACGCAAAAAAAGGGGGTGAGGGTTTATTCAGGCACCAGTTCACTCACTGTTGCGTCAAACGCACCAAGTGCCGTTTTCAGCCGCTCAAGCTGCTGCTGTGCCTGTGCTGCAAAGCCGTAAGGTGGTTTGATGACCAGTAACCCCGCCCCATTGAGGGCATCGGGGTTATGGGGGGGGCGCATCAGCAGTTCCGCCACCAGCACGTTGCGGTGCCCGGCCAGCTCCACGCTGGTATGGAACTGGCGCACCGGTGTTCTGTGCTTGATGGGGTACCATACCGCAATCATGCCCGCGGCAAAGCGGGTGCGAATGGTCTGGAGTGCTTCGGCTAGGCGGTCAAATTCCCCCGGCTCTTCAAATGGCGGGTCGATCAGCACAAGCCCGCGTTTTGCTGTTTTGGGGGGAAGGAGTGCGCGCAGGCTCTCATACGCATCGCGCTCATGCACGCTTATGTTGGGCTGGCCTGCAAACAGGCGGTACAGTGCCCGCTTGTCCACCGGATGTTTTTCGCAGCAGATCAACTGGTCCTGTGGGCGTAGCATGAGCGATGCCAGCAGGGGGGAGCCGGGGTAAAAACGTGGCCCGCCAGCCTTGCGTACCAGCTCCAGCCACGGGGCAAGCGGGCTGTCTGGCGCTTCTGCCCATAGTCTGCCGATGCCACTTTGGTATTCGCCGGTTTTTTCGGCCTCGGGGCTTTCAAGGTCATACCGGCCAATACCGGCATGGGTGTCCAGCACCAGAAAAGGCGCGTCCTTGCGCAGAAAATGCTGGAGCAGGCTGACCAGCAACGTGTGCTTCATGCAGTCGGCAAAATTGCCTGCGTGGTAGATGTGGCGATAGTTCATGCGGAGGCCTGATCGGGTTCAAAACGCTGGGCCATGTCTTCCAGTGGCCAGCGCGGGCGTGGGCGCAGGGTTGTGTTGTTGGGTGCGGGCAGGCCGCGTTCAGTGCTTTCGCGCCATGTTTCAAGGGCTGCCCAGCCGACCATAACGGCATTATCCGTGCAGAGCCGGAGCGGAGGTGCGGCAAAGCGCAGGCCGCGCGTGTGGGCTACGTCCTCCAGTCTGGCGCGCAGGGTGGTGTTGGCGGCAACGCCACCAGCGGCGACCAGCAGGCGGGCCTGTGGCATCATGTCCAGCGCATGGTTGATGCGGTCCGCCACAACATCGGCCACCGCCTGCTGGAAGGATGCCGCAAGGTCGGCGGCAAACTGGTGGGGCAGGGGCGCCTGCCCGTAAGGGGCCAGTTTTTGCGCAATCGCGGTTTTAAGCCCGGAGAACGAGAAGTCACACCCCGGCCGGTGCAGGAGCGGGCGGGGCAGGGCTATGGCGTCCGGGTTGCCCATCTGGGCCAGTTTTTCCAGTGCCGGGCCACCGGGCCAGCCAAGGCCGAGCATTTTTGCAACCTTGTCAAATGCTTCGCCTGCGGCATCGTCTATGGTGCCGCCGAGTTTGCGGTACCGGCCAACGCCTTCCACCGCAATGCACTGGCAGTGCCCGCCAGAAACCAGCAGCAACAGGTAGGGAAAAGGCGCACCATCGGGCACAATACCGGGCAGGCGGGCGGTCAGGGCATGGGCTTCCACATGGTTGACCGCAACAAAAGGAATAGCCAGCGCCAGAGCCAGCCCCTTGGCAAAACTTGTGCCAACGATCAGCCCGCCAATCAGCCCCGGCCCGGTGCTGGCGGCAATAAAGGCAAGGTCCGTGGTGGCCAGACCTGCATCTGCCAGTGTTGCCTCGACCAGAGCAGGCAGGAGGGCCAGATGCGCGCGGGCGGCTATTTCTGGCACGACCCCCCCAAAATCCGCATGCCCATCCTGCGAGACAACGCGCTGGGCAAGGCAGGTACCATCGGGGGCCAGAATGGCGCAGGCGGTTTCGTCACAGGAGGATTCAATGGCCAGAACAGGCCCGGAGGGCTGATGGGTGGCGGAAAGGTCACTCATGGACGCACCATAAAAAAAGCGGTATTCTTGCATGAATGCAACGGATGGGGAGGGGCGGAATGTTTTTCCGGTCGCGCAAGTTTTTCAGACCAGCCGGGCTTCATCGTATCTTGTCCTTTCTCCATTCCCGGTAATAGACACATCTTATGGATTCAGCCTACCCTTCCTCACCTGTCCTTTCTCCCGCCTTGCAGGAGATTGCCGCAGAAGCGGCTGCACGCCAGAAAAAGGCGGGTAGTCATTCGGGACGTCACTCCCTGCCTTTGCGCGTGGGCACGCGTGGGTCTCCTCTGGCGCTGGTCCAGACACGCGCGTTTTTGACCACGCTGACGCGCTTCTGCCCCGTCTTGCGGGACATGAACGCCTTTCAGGAACACCAGATCAACACCACGGGTGATCAGGTGCAAAACCGCAGGCTTGCGGAAATTGGTGGTAAAGGCCTGTTTGCAAAGGAAATTCATGAGGCTCTGGTAGACCGGCGGATTGATTTTGCCGTGCATAGCCTCAAGGATCTGGAAACAACACTCCCCCCCGGTCTGGTGCTGGCCTGCACGCTCAAGCGCGAAGATGCACGGGACGCGCTGATCCTTGGCCCCCGGCTGGAACAGTCCGATCCGGATGATCCGTATTCGGCCCTGCCCGAAGGCGCTCTGGTCGGGTGTGCCTCTGTCCGCCGTCAGGCGCAGATGCTGCATGTACGCCCCGACCTTAAGTTTGGCCTGCTACGCGGCAACGTGCAGACCCGACTCGACAAGCTTGCCGCCCGGCAGTGCGATGCCACCTTGCTTGCGCTGGCTGGCCTGCGCCGCCTTGGCATGGCCGAGCGGGCCAGCATCGTGCTTTCTCCCACCGTTATGGTGCCCGCCGCCGGGCAGGGCATTGTTGGCGTGACGGTGCGTGAGGACGATGTTGAACTGCGCGAACTGCTGTCCGCCATTGAGGATTACGAAGCCCGCGCCGTTGCCACGGCCGAGCGCGCCCTGCTGGCGGAGCTGGACGGGTCATGCCGTACGCCGATTGGGGGCTATGCCCAGCTTATTCCCGTTGTGGCGGGGGATACGCCCAAACTGCACCTGACTGGCCTTGTGGCGCGGGAGGACGGGTCCTTCCTGCTCAAGCGCAGCATAAGTGGTGCGCCCGAAGATGCCGCACGGCTGGGGCGTGAACTCGGGTGCAGCCTGCGCAGGGATAGCCCGGCCGATATTTTTGAGGAAAACGCGTAAAAACACACACAGGCCGTCTTCCATGCCTTCGCCGTCTTCGCGTTCGTTGCTGTCGTCGTCGCGTGGTGTCCTCATCACCCGGCCAGAGCCGGGGTTGGGGGAGACAGCTTTGGCGGTGGCCCGCGCAGGGTGGGTCCCTCTTCCTGCCCCGGCGCTGCATGTGTGTGCCTGCCTTGTGCGGCATTTGCCACGCCAGCCTGCCGCATTGCTGCTGACCAGTGGGCAGGCAGTCGCCGCCGCGGCGGAAAGTGTCAGCCCCTCCGTTCCTGTTTTTGCCGTGGGCGACCGCACTGCACAAAAAGCGCGGGCGGCCGGGTTTGTTACGGTGTGCAGCGCCAAGGGTAATGCGCAGGCGCTCGTACGCCTGCTGGTTGGTACGTGCTCCCCGGAGCAGGGAACACTTCTGCTTTTTTCCGGGGCGGGGCAGGGGGTGGAACTGGCGCAAAGCCTGCGCGGCCACGGTTTTAGTGTTGTACGGCGGGTTGCGTACCGGGCCAGTGCGGTGGTGGATTTTCCCGTCCCTGCCGGGCAGGCGTTGCAGGCCGGGCAGGTTGCGGCGGTTCTGTTTTTTTCGGCCCGGAGTGCCCGGAACTGGCTGGCCAGTGTGCCCCGTGGCCACCTGTATGCGCAGGTGCTGGCCCTGCGCGCCGTTGTTATTTCGCACGAGGTCGCGCAGGCCGTGCAGCTTGCGGGCTGGTTGGGGCCGGTTACGGTGGCTGCCACGCCCGATGCCCCGGCCATGCTTGCGGCTCTGGGCAGCCTGAACACATAAAAAAACCCGGCTGCCATAATGGAGCCGGGTTTTTGCAAGGCGCTGTTACACCCAAAGCAGAGACTTATGCGTGGCCTGCTGCTTCGGGGAATTCTGCGCGGCGGGCCTGCCACAGGGCCACAAAGTCGATCGGCTGCAGCACAATGGGGGGGAACCCACCATCACGCGTGACATCGCTGATGATGTTGCGCGCGTAGGGGAAGATCAGGCGCGGCACTTCAACCAGCAGGATGGGTTCGATCAGTTCCGGCGGCGGGTTGCTCAGGGTGACAACTGCGGCATAAACCAGTTCGGTCAGGAACACCGTGCGCCCGGCGGGGCCGTTTTCCGTTTCCGGGGCTTCCTTGGCTTCGGCCTTGATGCTCAGGGTGACTTCGTAAACCATCTGATCGCTCTGCAGGCGGCTGGTCTGCACATCGATGTTGACACTGATCTGGGGCTGAGCGCGCAGGGTGGCAAAGATTTCTGCCCCAACGGGCACTTCAAAGGAAAGATCGCGCGTGTACTGGAGGTTAATGGCCAGTGGCAGGGCGGGGGGAACGGACTGGGCAGTATCGGACATTGATGACAGCTTCCTGCTCTCAAACGTATTGGGTTCCCTTAAGGCGGTAGCATGACATGCGGGGTTAGCCAACACTCCAATCCGGGTCTTTGAGGGCTGGGGGCCCATGTTAGGTGTGCGGATAAGGACGTTTGTTTTTTTATGGGGTAAGATGGAGCCAGTCCCCGTTTTCCAGACTCTGGCTGCTCAGTTCGAGCAGGAACCACCAGTGCGACACAACCAGTGTGTGCTCATGGGGCGCGTCCGTGCGCATCTGCTCGCGGAACTGCTGCGCCCGCAGGGTGAGTGCGCGGTCGGACTCCGGTAAGGGAGACCACCATTTTTCCGGCAGATGGGCAAAATCAAGCTGTGGCCAGTCCCGCGTCAGCACAGAGGCGGGGGAGCCAACATCGCACGAATACATGCCCCGTTCGCGCACAAGGGGCGTTACCTGCGGCGTAAGGCCCAGTGCGCGGGCAATGGGGGTGGCGGTTTGCAGGGTACGGGTAAAGGGCGACACCAGAATACGCGTGATGTTTTTGTGCCGGAGTTCATCCACCAGCGCATAGGCGTGGTCCTGCCCCTGGGCGGAAAGGGCGGGGTCGGGCACGCTGGGGTCACGCCCGCTCAGGTTATACAGGCGGTTGAACTCACTTTCGCAATGACGCAGGATGATCATGGTAGCCTGAGGGGTTTTTAAAACAGGAATGGTCTTTTACAAGGGCGGATGGACTGGTATTCATTGTATCCGCGCGCTGTCATGACTATGTGATAATGAGAGCCCGAGGGAAAGTGCCCTTCCCGTAATAATATACAAACCTGCAAACGCTGTGTGCAGGCAGATTGGTGGACGTTTAACAGATGGATTTTTCTCTCGACCACTTCCCGGTCGATCTGGTTCTTCTGGCTTTGGTAGCCGCTTTTCTGGCTCTGCGGTTGCGGAGTGTTCTGGGTAGGCGCGTTGGCATCCAGCCCCCCACCATGCCTGTTCCCCCCCGTGCGGAGGCAGCGCCCCGTGTGGTGGAAAACAGGGTGGAACTGGCTGGCCCCGCCGTTGAGTATGATGTGCCATCCTCCGGTACGCGGGTCGGGCAGTTGCTGGTCGAGATTCACCAGCAGGACACAGGGTTTACCCCCCAGCAGTTTCTGATGAGTGTGCAGACCGTGTTCGCACAGGTTGTGGAAGCCTACGCGCAGGGCAACCGGGATGTGCTCAAAACTTACCTGACACCTGCGGCCTATAACTCGTTCGATGCTGCCATCACCGCGCGCGAAGCTGCGGGGCAGAAACAGCGCACAGACATTCAGGCCGTGCGCTCGCTTGCCATCGAGGACGTACGGCTGACAAAGCTGGACGTTGGGCTGGGCGTGGCCATTGATGTGCGTATTGTTTCCGACCAGATCAGTCTGGTGGAAGATCAGGCAGGCCAGCCGGTCACCGGTACGGATGCTGTAACCGAGTTTTCTGATATGTGGACGCTGGAGCGCCTGCTGGGCGTTGGTGGCAGTGGCTGGCGTCTTGCGGCGGCGCGTAGTGCGTGAGTGCGGACAAACCGGTCACGGGTTCCACCACCCCGCCCACACGGGCAAAACGCTATAAGGTTGGTCGTCAGGACATTGTTCTAGGCGACTGCCTGCGCGCGTTGCGGCGGATGCAGGCCGAAACCGTGGATGTGATTGTTACGTCCCCCCCCTATAATATTGGCCTGTCCTACAGGAGCTACCCCGACCGGCGGGAAGAAAACGATTATCTGGACTGGATGATGACGGTTGCAACACAGTTGCAGCGGGTGCTTAAGCCGGACGGATCGTTTTTTCTGAATATTTCTGGCTCATCCGCCCAGCCATGGCTGCCTTTTGAGCTGGCGGTGCGCCTGCGCGACCTGTTTGTGCTGCAAAACCATATTTCATGGGTCAAATCCATCTCCGTGGGGGAGGATAGCTTTGGCCATTTTAAACCCATGAACAGCCAGCGCTATCTGCACCGTGGGCATGAACATCTTTTTCACTTCACGCTTGATGGGGATGTGCCGCTGGACCGGCTGAGCGCGGGTGTGCCCTACAAGGACAAAACCAACATAGCCCGCCGTGGCCACCAGCAGGACCGCCGCTGCCGGGGGGATGCGTGGTTTATCCCTTATGAGACCGTGCGTGGGCGGGCGGAAAAATTTGATCATCCCGGCACCTTTCCCATAGCCCTGCCCGAACAGTGCATTCTGCTCCACGGCAAATCCGGCTGCCGGGTGCTGGACCCGTTTATGGGCACCGGCACCACCCTGCTGGCCGCCCAGCGCCTTGGGTGCAGTGGTGTGGGGATGGAAATAGATGCGGAGTACGTGGCCATAGCCCGGGCAAGGCTTATGCACGATCTGGTGAACAGCCCGCTCGCCTGATCGGATTTATCTATTATTACGATAAAAATAATCGTTTTGACATTTTGATGTGCATCAAACACAACGGGCGCAGGAATGAATAAAATGTATAAGAGAAAGAAATAGAACCGGGGGATCGGGGTTTGAAACGTATATTAGTCTCTCTGGCAGGGGTTGGTCTGCTGGCATATGGCGGTACAGTTGCTTTTTTGCAGCATTATGACCATGTAACGGCAACAGAACTTGTGCCAGCTTCACCAACACATAAAGACCCCGTTGCTTTGGCTGCGTTTAATGCGTTGAATGAAGCGCGCTGCGATTACTGCCATGCAACAGGTCGGGACCTGCCTTTTTACTTCCGTCTGCCAGTGGCGAACACGATTATGGAAAGGGATCGCGATCAGGGGTTGCGCCATTTCCGTATGGAACCTGTTCTGCATGCGTTTGAGCATGGCACGCCGCCATCGGAAGAAGAGCTGTCGCGCATTGAGGAAGTCATTGTGCAGAACCGCATGCCCCCGGCACAGTACCTGCTGCTGCACTGGCATGCGCACCTGTCCAATGCCGAGCGGCAGGATATTCTGGCATGGGTGCAGCAGACCCGGCGTAAATACTACGCCAATACGGGTGCAACCCAGGCACTGGCAGCCGAACCCGTACGCCCTGTGCCGGAAAGCGTGGATGTGGACCCTGTAAAGGTTGCGCTGGGCAAAAAGCTGTTTTTTGACAAAAAACTGTCAGGCGACAACACGCTCAACTGCGCAAGCTGCCACGGGCTGGACAAGGGCGGGGTGGATAATCTGGTAACCGCAACCGGTATTGGCGGCCAGAAAGGCCCGATTAACGTGCCAACCGTGTATGATGCGTATTTCAAGATCGCCCAGTTCTGGAACGCCCGTGCGCCAGACCTTGCCGCACAGGCCGCAGGCCCGGTTATGAACCCGCTGGAAATGGGGTCGCATGACTGGTCGGAAGTCGCCAAAAAGCTGGCGACAGACCCCGATTACGCCGGTATGTTCAAGGCCGCCTTTGGCCCGGACGTGCAGGTTGATCAGCAGACCATTACGCAGGCCATTGCCGAGTATGAAAAAACCCTGATCACGCCGGACAGCCCGTTTGATGAATACCTCAAGGGCAAGGAGGATGCGATCAGCCCGCAGGCCAGGCGTGGTTATGAGCGGTTCAAGGCCATTGGCTGCTCGGGTTGCCATAGCGGTATTGACGTCGGTGGCGGTGGTTATGAAGTCATGGGGCTGGAGTCCGATTACTTCAAGGATCGCGGCGGCAAGCTGACAGATGCGGATGAGGGCATTTATGCCATCAGCCACAACAAGCTGGACCAGAACCGCTTTGTAGTGCCCACCCTGCGCAACATTGCGCTGACTGCGCCTTACTTCCATGACGGCAGCGTAAAAACACTGGATGAAGCCGTGCGTAAAATGGCGCGCTACCAGACGCCGGACAGCAATCCGTCTGATCAGGATGTAGCGGATATTGTGGCGTTCCTGCAGACCCTGACCGGCAAGTATGAAGGTCATGAACTGACCGATATCAAACAGTAAACAGGAGCAGACGGGGCGGACATCTTTGCGGATGTCCGCTTTCTGTGCTTGAACAACGGCTCGTCCGCAGGTGATAAAGCCTGTTGGATGGGCCGTTTGTGTTTGTGGCAGATCGTGCACGGAGCGGATTGGTTGGAATAAAGTGCGATAGGTGACCGGGTGGTAAAAAGGCGGCGTCAGTTACAGGAGGCGGAAAAGCAGCTCTGGGCGCTGGTGGTGCGTGATGTGGCTCCTCTGACCAGCGCCAGTCTTGTTCCCCCCATGGCGGATACGGCATTTGGTCAGGAAGCCGCTTCCATGCCGGAGAGCGTAACGGCCATCCCGCAGACACATTACAAAAAAAGGCAACCCAAAGTCAGCCCCGCAGGCAGCCTGCTGTGGGAGCAGCGCCCAACAGCCCACCATGCTCCAGCGGTCTCGCCTGTAACAATAAGGCCAGCGCCCCCCATTGCGGAAAAAATTGGCCAGCGTCAGCCCGGTGTGGATGACTATAGCTGGCGGCGCTTTCATCAGGGGAGCATGCGGGTGGAAAAGCGTCTGGACCTGCACGGCATGGTCGCGCAGGAAGCCTTTGTGCGTCTGAGAGAATTTATGGATGTGGCCGCCCATCGTGGCCTGCGCTGTGTGGAAATCATTACAGGGCTGGGAACGGGGCAGGAAGGGGGCATTTTACGGCGCGAACTGCCCCATTGGCTGGAGCGGCCGGAAATGCGTGCCAGTATTCTGGGGCTGGCTTACCCCCATGAGGGGAATAAAGGCTCCGTCCGGATTTTACTGCGCAGGCGCAGGCGGTAAGGGCTGCGCGGGGGGAAGGCTCTTCCAGCGTGGCAGGTTAAGGGCCAGCCAGCGGCGGAACGCCATGCCCGCATTTACGTCAGGGGTGGCCATACCATAAGACGCAATGCATTTCGTGCCCGAAAGTACAGTCTGCCCGTTAGCCAGCGCAATCTGTTGCAGGTTCAGTCGGGCAGCACACGTTTCCGCCGCATGCCGCCAGCGCGCCACTTTGGCGGGGGGTGTGAGCAGGGGCAGAACAAGGGCTGCCTTAAGGCTGGCGGCAGAAGCAATGGCCTGCCATGCCTGCGGCAGAAAAGCCGGGGTGGATGCCCTGCGTTCTTGCAGCAATATGGTCGGGAAGGGGGGGGGCAGCACCAGATCCGCCGGTGTTGGCATGGGTGGCGCCTCGGTGTTGAGAAAAAGCGGGATAAACCCTTTGGCGCCCAGTGCGTCCAGCCGTTCCTTCAGGGCTGCGTCCATGGGGAGTTGAATGGCATCGACCAGTCCGCCGGTCAGGGCGGCCATGGCGGCATCTGGTGTTGCGTAGCCACTGACTGGCAGGGGCCGCAGGGCCAGCAGGTCAAAGGCCAGAAGAGTAGGCAGTTCCGGCCCAGTGGGGGTGGAAACCGCAACGCGGGTGGTTTTACCGCTTAGAATAATGCCGAGTGAGCGGTGCAGGCTGACATGCCCCACAACCACGCAGGGCTGGCATATTGTTAACACGGGCAACCAGCGCTGATAGGCGTAATGTACGCGGCTATCCCCGGCCATGGCGGCCATCAGTGCTGTGCCGGGGACGAGTAATGTGCTGGAGGCGGAACTGAGCTGCTCCTGCGCATCAAACAGGTTTGCACCTGTGACTCCGTCCCATCCGGTGGTGAAGGTGAGGTCAAAGGGAGGTTGTTCCAGCTCTTTTGCCATGTCCGGGGCCAGCCGGGTTGCCCATGTGCCACAGGGTGTTTCCGCGCTGCCAGCCACAATCAGCTTTGTGGTCTGGTCAGACGTGGCAGTGGGGGCCGGGCCTACCAGTATGTCATCCGCCGCGCGGGCTGTGGCTGCTGCGGCCATACTCCCCAGTGCCCCGCCCAGAAACAGGCGGCGGGACAGGGTGAGGCCATGATGGCGACGCATCATTGAAGAAGCAGGGATGAGAGTAGACAAACACCAATAGCCTTCATTGTGGTTATCGCTCCTCCATACTATGCGCACTTAACGGCAGAAAGACGGCCGTTTTATTACGGCCATTTAACCTCTGGGGGCATGCTCATCAGAATGGCTTCCGTATTGCCGCCGGTTTTAAGCCCGAACAGCGTGCCCCGGTCATGCAGCAGGTTGAATTCCACGTAGCGGCCACGGCGCACAAGCTGGGCATCGCGCTGTTCAGGAGTCCAGGGTTCCATCATCCGGCCACGAACAATGCGTGGGTAGGCATCCAGAAAAGCAAGGCCGACATCTTTGGTAAACGCAAAGTCCTCTTCCGCATTGCCGCTGTCCAGCCGGTCATAAAAAATACCGCCAAGGCCACGCGGTTCGTTGCGGTGGGGAAGGTAGAAATATTTGTCACACCATGCCTTGAAGCGCGGATAATACTCCGGGTCGTGCGCATTGCATGCCTTGGCAAAGGCATCATGGAATGTGGCGGCATCGTCCTGCGCCTCGGCGCTGGCGGGGAACATGGGAGTAATATCGCCCCCACCCCCAAACCAGCCCTGCGTTGTAATGATCATGCGGGTGTTAAAGTGAGCGGCCGGGACCAGCGGGTTGCACATATGGGCAACAAGGCTGATGCCGGTTGCAAAAAAATGCGGGTTTTCGGTCGCGCCGGGAATGGTGGCCGCAAAGTCGGGGGGGAATGTTCCCTCCACGGTAGAGACATTGACGCCCACTTTTTCAAAAACCCGGCCACGCATCAGGCTTATCACACCGCCGCCGCCGGGAGTTCCGTCTTCATTCAGGCGGTTCCAGCTTTTGCGTTCAAAGCGGGAGGGCTGTTCGTGGCCGGGCAGTACCGGGCTGTTCTGTGCGGCGGCGTCTGCCTCAATGGTTTCAAAGGCTGTGCATATCTGGTTACGCAGAGTTTCAAACCATGTGCGTGCCGCGTCCTTGAGCTTGTCGTGCGAGGGAACGGAGGCAGGCTTTGTCGGCGTCATGTGTAAACTCTTTCCATACTGGTCTGCTGCCCGGCCAGCAGAGAATCGGCTCAGGGCATTTTTTCAAGGGGTGCGCCTTAGGGCCGGTCATTGCAAGATTATCCGGTTCATCGTTAAACGGGAACCGGAGTGCGCCCGAGTGTGGTGGATCATGGGGGAGAAGTGCAATGGCTGGCAAACCAGTCTGCCAGAACGGGCAGGGCGCGGAGCCTGCAAGGCAGGGCCGGTTGGGTGCGTGGGCCAGAGCCTATGGCCGCCTGCCACTCCCTGCGGACCTGAACTGGCTGTGGACCATAGGGGCCATCCTATGCGCCATACTGGTCCTTATGCTGCTTACCGGGCTTACCCTCACGCTGGTCTATACGCCCGATGCGGGGCTGGCCTTTGGCTCGGTTGAAAGCATTGAGCGCCGCATGCCCGCAGGTTGGCTGCTACGCGGCATGCACATGACCGGCGCGTCTTTTTTCATGCTGGCCCTGTATGTGCACCTGCTGCGGGGGCTGTACTACCGCTCTTACCTGCCGCCACGCCGTGGAGTGTGGCTGAGCGGGTGCGCCCTGCTGGTCATGGTTATGGTTACGGCCTTTGCCGGGTATGTGCTGCCCTGGGGGCAGATGTCCTATTGGGGGGCGGATGTCGCGGGTAAGGCCGTGGGGGCGTTCCCACTTGCTGGCGGGTGGCTGGAGGGTGTTTTTCTGGGCGGGGACGCCCCCGGTACACCCACCCTGCACCGCATGTTTGCCCTGCATTTCGGGCTGGCGTTCCTGATCGTGGGGGTGGTGGTTGGGCATATTGCCCATGTGCATGCGCGGGGGAGTTCCAGCCCATCTGCCCGCCCGGCCGGGGCAACAGGGGTTTTGCCTTTTCACCCCTATTTCACGGTGCGGGATATGCTGGCCATTGTGCTGGTTGCACTCGCCTTTGTCGGGGTGCTGTGCTTCTGGCCGGAGTTGATCGTCGAACCTGCGAATTACCGCCCGGCCAATCCGCTACACACCCCGGCTGATATTGAGCCGGAATGGTATTTTCTGCCTTTTTACGGAATGATGCAGGCTGTGCCGTTCAAGCTGGGGGGGCTGCTGCTCTCTGGCGGAGCGGTGGCTGTCCTGTTTGCAGTTCCCTGGCTGGACCGTGCAATGGATGTCCCTCACAGCGCCCCCGTGGTGGTGCGGCTGGGGCTTACGGGCCTGCCTGTCTGCTCTGCCGTGGCAGTGGCCTGCGCAGGCCTGCACCACATGCAGGGGGTGTGGATGCTGGTGGCCCGGCTGGGTATGGTAGGGTATTACGCCTATTTTCTGCTCTATCTGCCCCTTGCTGGCCGTTTGTGGCGGGGGGGTAGGGTATGATGGTCCGGCGGTGTGTGGCTATTGGGGCTGGTCTGCTGTGGGCGTGGAGTGCGCTGGCGCAACCTGCGCGCGGGCCTGCTCCAGCCGTGCGGCAGCACTGGTCTTTTACAGGTGCTCTGGGGCATTTTGACCTGACTGCGGTCCAGCGTGGTTACGCGGTTTTTGTTGGGTCCTGCGCCTCCTGCCACAGCCTGTCACAGCTTCATTTTTCCGATTTTGAGGGGATGGGCCTGCAACCTGCGGAGGTGGCCGCACTGGCGGCTACCTGGCAGGTACCCAACGGGCTGGATGCGGAAGGGCGGCTCAGGCACCGCGCCGCCCGCCCGGATGATGCCCTGCCATCCCCCTATTCCGGGCCGGAAGCGGCTCTGGCGGCTAATCAGGGGGTGGTGCCGCCCGATCTTTCCCGCATTCTTCAGGTTTATCCCGGTGGGCCGGACAGGCTGTATGGCCTGCTGGTTGGGTACGGTCCGCAGCCTGTGCGCCAGATCGGGCATGGTTTTTCCAACCCCTATGCCATTGGCCACTTTACGGCCATGCCTCCCCCGTTGCATGGCAACGAGGTCAAATACGCAGATGGCACAGTGCCCGATGTGCAGGCCGAAGCACGGGACGTAACAACCTTCCTTGCCTGGGTTTCTGCCCCTCATCTGGACCAGCGCCGCAGGTTGGGTGTGGGAGCGGGGCTGTATCTGTGCTTTCTTGCCGTGCTGTTTGCGATTTTAAACCGGAGACTCTGGTCTGATGTCAGAAAATGAAGTTGTAGAACCCGTTATCGGTCTGGTTGGCGGGTCTGGCCTGTATGATATTGATGGTCTGGAAGACAAGGAATGGCGCACGGTGGAAACCCCGTGGGGCATGCCTTCCGACCAGCTTTTATTCGGGCGGCTGGATGGCGTAAAATGCGTGTTTCTGCCCCGCCATGGCCGTGGCCATCCTATTCCGCCCTCACGCCTGAACTACAAGGCCAATATTGCAGCGCTTAAAATGTCTGGCGTGACCGATATTGTTTCCCTCTCTGCGGTAGGCTCGCTCAAGGAAGAACTGCCGCCGGGCCGGTTCGTGATTATCGACCAGTTTATTGACCGTACGATTGCGCGGGACAAAAGCTTTTTTGATACGGGGTGTGTTGCCCATATTTCCATGGCGGACCCGCTGTGTAACCGCGTGGGCGATGTGCTCAAGGCCGAAGCCGACAGGCTGGGTATCGAGGCTACGCGCAAGGGGACGTATCTGGTTATGGAAGGCCCGCAGTTTTCCACCCGTGCGGAGAGCGAACTTTACCGTACATGGGGCTGCTCGGTTATTGGCATGACCAACATGCCAGAAGCCAGCCTGGCCCGTGAGGCGGAAATCTGCTACGCCACCGTCGCCATGGTGACCGATTATGACTGCTGGCACACCGAACATGATAACGTGACGGTGGACAGTGTTGTTAAAACCATGCAGGCCAACTCCGCCAAGGCCAAGGCGCTGGTCAAGGCGGTTATTCCCGCACTGGGTGGTAAAAAGCGTGGTCTGTGCAGCGCAGGCTGTGACCGTGCACTGGAATATGCGCTGATTACAGCCCCCGATGCGCGTGACCCTGAACTGCTGGACAAGCTCAAAAGCATTGCTGGCCGTGTGATCTGAAACACAAAGCACGTAACAGCCTGCGGCGTTGAGGCGTAGGCTGTAAAAAAACAGGCAGGCCGGTTGGCCTGCCTGTTTTGTTTGTTGCCTGTGATGGCCTTAGTGTTTGGCTGTGGTACGTGTAATGGCCGGAATATGCCAGCCAAGGTAGTGCGGAGATGTTGTCAGTTTTGTGCAGGTGGTGCCGTATAGCCGAAGGTTGCGCGAAGGTCATCGCATGTTGCCTGTGATGCTACCCAGACCTCTGATGGCCAGAACATCTGCCCACCAAAAAAATACTTGATATTCTGATGGCTTTGTAAAGAAAGGCAGTAAATATATTTCTGTTTTAGAATTGCTTCTAAAGTGGGAACGGGCAGATTATTCGGCATAAAAACAGCCTCAATATGTTTTTCTGTAATGGGGGTCCAGATTTTTGGATCCAGATAATCTGCTCTTGCATTTGAGGGGGTAAAGCAAATTCCGTACCATGCCTGACAGATATTTTGTATGGGGGATTTAACTGTTTTTCCTGCAAGGTAATCAATAATTGGCCATGTTGTGGTCCATACATCCCCTTTGATGTGATGTACCATTTTTACCAGTTCGATCTGATCCGTCTCATTCCGTGCAGGTTTCAGGTTGTGGCGCATGTCCCGCGCTTCCAGAATTGAGATGGAAAGGAGAATGCCAAGATTTATGGCAAGACCGGACATTAAAGTATTAATGTGTAAGCTGCGCAGAGCCTCTCGCAGGAGTATCGCCATGACAATGGCAGAAATCTCCATGAAAATAACAAAATCTGCTATCCAGCCACCAAATTTTCCGCCTGAAACAAAAGCAAAGCCAAATGCTGCACCATATGTCAGGATGAGGGGAGCAATGTCACGCAGTGTTCTGTTGTTGGGCAAATGTTTTCGATAAAGCAGCAGGAACGGAGCGAGAAGGGAAATAACAACATCGCCGGTATATTGCGCAACAAGCACAACGCTCTGGCTCAGATAATAGGGGTCTGTGCGGGGAATGGTAAAAGCCCAGTGCCAGTATGCTGGTCCGTATACCCACTGTAACAGGGCAACAGAAAGGACAATGGAGCCAAGAGCTATGGCGAATGAAATCAGATATTTACGCTCGTAAAACGCCATAACCAGCGGAATGCCGATTAAAAGTAGTCCGGTTTGTTTGACGAGAAAACACACGCAGATTGAGAGCCCGACGAGAATAAACTTTAAAAATCCGCTATCTTTCAGGCTGCACGTGAAGAGTACAAAAATGATGCTCAGCATGAATATAGCATCAGGTCGGGATAGGTCGATCCAAGCATACATTGGATACAATGCGAGGAAGAGCAGAGACCAGAGCAGACCAACCCAGTTCAGGCCGAGCATCCGGCGGATTGAAGCTTCAACCAGCACAGCCGACAGTAAAAAGGGCGGCACAAAAGATAGAATGCGTAAGAGGGAGAGATTGGCAATCCATGCTTCGGGGAAGGCCCGCAAATACAGGTAATAAAGTGGATTGTATATTGAGCTGGTTTGATAAAGTGCGGCCGGGGAATGAGTGTATTGGTAAAGAGGATATTGTTCACGCAATAAACCGCTGAAGTAGAAGGTTGTTGCTTCTGAGTGTTCCAGAATCCCATTAAATGCCAGTCGGCGGATAAGCACAGGTAATGCAAAAGCCAGTGCGTAAACAGCAATACCAAACAGGGTAGTCCAAACAGCCCATTGTATTGTTCTGGTTGGGACATGCTTCTTTGTCTGTGTAAAAATGGGACCGGTTCCTCATATGGGACTACATACAAATTCTGCGTTCTTATAAAAGAAAATCTTAATATTTTCAAAATATTGATGGGGAAAATCACAAATTAATCAGGTGTTTTGTGATTTTCAGGTATGTTTTTGTGTGCCTCAAACCTGCAAAATGTAAGGCCTGTTTGGCTGGGCGATGCGTGGCAGAACTGCTGGCTCTGGTATGGCCTGATTGCCTCAAAAAGCAAGACAATAATCCTGAGGCTCGGGGGGATGCGGTATGGAATACAGGTAGGTTTTTAAGTCGTAAAATCACGCATAAAGACCAAGCGTGCAGTTATAGAAACACTGCAAAAGCACAGAGATTTTAAATTTCTGGGAAAATGGTGGAGGGGGTTGGATTCGAACCAACGTAGGCGTACGCCAGCGGATTTACAGTCCGCCCCCTTTAGCCACTCGGGCACCCCTCCGACTTGTTGAGCACTCACCTAAAGCCTGTTCCCGGGGTTGTCAATGGCTTTGGGGAACTATTCTTTGCCTATGGTGGGTTAAGGGGCTTTATGCGGTTTTATGGCGGTGGAAATTGGCAAAAGATTTATAGCCATTTGGGCTGGACATATGCCGGGGTTCGGGGAAAAGCTGCATCCGGTTCCGGGTATCCAAGTGTGACGGGGAGTAGAGGTCTTGAGCAAACACCAAACAGTGCGGCGGCATACGCCTCGTTCTCTGGCGGCGCTGGATACGCCCGTAGTCGCCCTGACCGCCTACACAACACCCATGGCCCGCCTGCTGGACCCGCATTGCGACCTGCTTCTGGTAGGGGATTCGCTGGGTATGGTGGTGTACGGCATGGAGTCCACACTGGCCGTAAGCGTGGATATGATGGTCGCCCATGGTCAGGCTGTGGTGCGTGGTAGCCAGAAGGCCTGCGTAGCCGTGGATATGCCTTTTGGCAGTTATCAGGAAAGCCCGCAGCAGGCGTTCCGCGTTGCGGCGGATATTATGGCCAGAACCGGGGCAGGTTGCGTCAAACTTGAAGGCGGGCAGGAAATGGCCCCGGCCATAGAGTTTCTGGTCCAGCGGGGGATTCCGGTTATCGGGCATATCGGGCTTAAGCCGCAGGCCGTGCATGCGCATGGTGGGTTTCGTACCGTCGGGCGTGGGAGCGAGGCCGAACAGGTTATGGCCGATGCGCTGGCGGTGGAAAAAGCCGGAGCCTTTGCCGTGGTGATCGAGAGCACAATGGAACCGCTCTCGCGCGCCATAACCGAAGCTCTGGGGATTCTGACCATTGGTATCGGCGCATCGCCCCAGTGCGATGGGCAGATTCTGGTTGCGGAAGACATGCTGGGCCTGTTCCCTGACTTTACCCCACGTTTTGTGCGTAAATTTGCTAATCTGGGGCAGGAAGTGGACCGCGCTGTGGCTGATTACGCCCATGCCGTGCGTACGCGCACATTCCCCGGTCCGGCGGAATGCGTGGGCATGCCCAAAGCGGACTAAGGCCACTTCGATCAGTTTGTGAGGGAGGGATGTGCGGGTAAACTGCGCACATCCTGTGCAGGCAGCACGCGGTACCCCCGCACAGGTCTGGCCTGTGCGGGGTATACGGCCAGTAACCGCGTTACTGGTAGCGTGAGAGCCACCATGCGTAGGACGGCGGCAGAATGGTTTTTGCGTCCTTGGCGTGCAGAATACGCGCTGCCTCATGCGGCCAATGCGGGTTGGCCAGCAGCGGGCGGCCGATTGTGGCAACATCCACAACCTCGTTACGGATCAGGGCATCCGCCTGCCGGCCTTCGCTGATGTACCATGATGTGGTGACAGGCAAACCCGCCTCCTGCCGCACTTTATGGGCTATGGGGGTCATAAACCCAGGCCCCCACGGAATGGTGGCGTCAGGGGTGGAAAAGCCTATGCTGACATCAATAAAGTCCAGCCCATGCTCTTTCATCCTGCGCACGAGAGCAATGGAGTCCTCCAGTGTCTGCGCATCGTTGCCATCAAATTCAATCACGCCAAAACGGGCAGTCAGCGGGCGGTCTTCGGGCCAGACGGCGCGCACGGCTGCCAATGTTTCCAGCAGGAAGCGGCCCCGGTTTTCTGCCGGGCCACCATACTGGTCCGTGCGCGTGTTGGAATGCGTGGACCAGAAGCTCTGCGCCAGATAGCCATGGGCAAAATGCAGCATCAGCCATTCAAAACCCACGTCACGCGCACGTATTGCGGCTGCGACAAAGTCGTTTTTAACGCGTTCAATGTCCTCAAGGGTCATTTCATGCGGTGCGCGGGGCAGGTTGGCACCAAAGGCAATGGGGGAGGGACCAATAGGCTGCCAGCCGCGCGGGTCGGTGGCGGCAATATGGTCATCCCCTTCCCATGGCACGTTGGCGCTGGCCTTGCGCCCTGCATGGGCGATCTGGATACCCGGTGTCGCCCCGGTTTTGCGGATACTGGCAACAATGGGAGCATAGGCCTGTGCCTGTGCATCATTCCACAGGCCAAGGCAGTTGGGGGTAATCCGCCCTTCGGGAGAGACAGCAGTGGCCTCAAGCGTGACAAGCCCGGCCCCACCACGGGCGAGCGAGGCGTAATGCACGCTGTGCCAGTCATTAGGCATGCCGTCCTGCGCCTGATACTGGCACATGGGGCCGACAGCAATGCGGTTGCGTAATGTACTGCCTTTGAGGGTATAAGAGTCGAAAAGCGTTGGCATGAACCGTGCTCCTGCTACAAAGGGTATCATTACCCATTAGTTCGACTATAATCGAACTAATGGGTAAAGCAAGGGAAGAGGCAGGACAGGTAGTTGTCATGAAGCAGTATGACCATCCACTGGCGCAGGATATGCAGTTGTCCTGCCTGCTTTACGCCCTGTCCGACCCGTTCCGGCTGGCGGTGGTACGCAAGCTTGCGGCCTGTCAGCCCCAGCCCTGTGCCCCGTTGCAGGGTGGACGGCCAAAATCTTCCGTCTCCCATCACTTTGCGGTCCTGCGCAAGGCGGGGCTTGTCCGGACCGAAGTGGTGGGGGTTACCCACATGAACTCCCTGCGTGAGCAGGAGCTGGAAAGTCGTTTTCCCGGTCTGCTGGCGGCCATTCTGGCAGCGGCCAGCGTGGAGGACGTGCCCGCCTAGGGCACCAGCACGGCAGCACCGTCAAACCGGCCATGGCGCAAATCATCCAGCGCTTTGTTGGCGTCCTTGAGTGCGTAGGTCGTGGTGGTGGTGTGGATGCCAATTTTGGGCGCGAGGGAGAGAAACTCCAGCCCGTCCTCACGCGTCAGGTTGGCAACAGAGACAATATCGCGCTCTTCCCATAACGTGTCGTAGGAAAAAGCGGGGATTTCACTCATGTGAATCCCGGCGCACACTACACGTCCGCCTTTGCGCAGGGTTTTAAGGGCTGCGGGGACCAGAGCCCCATCAGGGGCAAAAATAATGGCTGCATCCAGTTGCTCGGGGGGGAGTGCGTCCGACCCACCAGCCCATTTTACGCCGAGCGAGCGGGCAAACTCCTGCGTTTTGGTGTCATTGGGGCGGGTAAAGGCATAAACCTCGCGCTTTTGCCATACCAGCACCTGCGCAATAATATGGGCTGCTGCCCCAAAGCCATACAGCCCAACTTTCTGGGCATTGCCCGTTTTGCCAAGGGAGCGCCACCCGATTAGCCCTGCGCAGAGCAGGGGGGCGAGGGAGACGTCCGAGCCTTCCTCCCCCATGGGGAATGCAAAATGTGCATCGGCCACGGCCATTGTGGCGTAGCCGCCATCGCGCGTGTAGCCGGTAAAAATGGGGTGGTCACACAGGTTTTCATGGTCTGTTGCGCAATAGGAGCAGTGCCCACAGGTATGGCCCAGCCACGGAATACCGACGCGCTGGCCAACCGTAAGGGAGGTTACGCCACTGCCCAGCAGGTCAACCCGGCCAATAATTTCGTGCCCTGGGGTTACGGGCAGTTTGGGGTGGGTTAAGTCTCCATCCACCACATGCAGGTCGGTCCGACACACACCGCAGGCCAGCACCTTGACCCGAATCTGGCCCGGACCGGGGGTGGGGTCGGGCAGTTCCTCCCATTGCAGCGGGGTGCGCGGGCTGTGCAGACGCATGGCGAACATGAAGGCTCTCCCTTATGGGGCAGCGGGCTTGCAACTGGCACCCTGTGCCCATCCGTTATGCCGCATTGTGGCGGTTCTTTTCCATTATGTGCAACGCGGCTTTTGGCGCGGATAGGCGGGGCCTGCGCATTGCGGGGTCCCTATGGGGGCATAACCAGCCGTTTGGCATTGGTGCGGGCGGCAGATATTGGTGCAGGGGGCCGCCCACTTGCTCAGAAAGGTTTGAGCAGACGGTCCAGATACTCAAGTTCCTGTTGCGGGCGGGTTCGGTCTGAATCGCGGCGGCGGAGTTCCTGCTCAATCTCACGCGCGCGCTGGCGGGCTACCGTGTCGGGAATATGGGTGCTGTCGTCCGTATTCTGGTCCGCCCCTTCGCCTTCCTTACGGCCTAAGGGGTCTTTGCCTGTTGTGTCTTCGTCGTCCCCACCTTCGCCCGCAGTATCGGAGGGCTGGCCATTCCCGCTTTCTCCCGCATTGCCTGAACCGGATGACCCATCGCCACTCCTCCCAAAGGAGGGCAAAAAGCTGGGCGTTGTGTTCTGGCCATTGCCCTTCATGCTGTCCTGCATCTGCTTGCGGCTCTGGCGCAGGGCTTCGAGTGCTTTTTCCTCAGCACTGGCGGCTGCGGCATCATCCCCATCAGCCAGCGCCTTGCGGGCCGTAGCCATGCTTTTGCGGGCCTGTTCAAATGCATCGGGGGTTTTGCCGGTTAGCTCCTTGAACTCATCTTTAAGCTCGCTCAATGCCTGTTCTAGCGCATGCTGGGTCGCACGTTCGGTGCGGCGTGCGCTGGCCTGCGCTTCGGCCTTGGCGGGGTCTGGCAGGCCAGAGGGGGGCGGGGCATTGCCAGATGAGGGCTGGGGCTGCGGGCCTGTGCTGCCTTCACCCATATTGGGTGGGGCGGAAAGCCCGAGCCTGCGCAGGAGTTCCGATGTCGGTAGGTTGGCGTATTCCGCAGCTTCTCCATCCCCATCATCCGCCAGATCGCGCTGTTGTTGGGAAAGGGCGCGCACATGCTCATCCAGCCGGGACTGGGCATGGTCCAGCAGGCTGGATTCCTTGGTTGCCAGGTCATGCAGGGCGGCGGCCTGCTCACGCGCTTTCTGCTGGGCCTGGAGCTGCTGGGCCAGAGCGGCAAGGTCCTGCGGTGTGGCATTGCGCATGCGCTCGGTTGCGTTTTCCATTTCCTGCAGGCGTTGCATGGCATCGCCCGAGCGGCCATTGGCGGCATCGGCGCGTAACTGCTTCATCAGCCGATCGAACGCTTTATTCCCCGCTGCGGAAAAACCGGGCAGGTCGGGGATGGCCGTATGGTTGCGCAGGGCGTTATCGGCCAGAGCCTGCATTTTACGGGCGATGGCGTCCTGTAGCGCCTTCAGGCTCTGTTCCAGCTCTTCCTGTGCCTGCTGGTCGTGGGTGCCATTGCGCTTCATGTCCGCCAGCTTCTGGGCGACATCGGCCTGTGCGGCCCGCACATCAATCGAGGCCTGAGCGCTGGCATTATCGCCCGTGCGCCGGTCTTCTATGTCCAGAGCCAGGTCCCATAGCAGGTTGGTGGCGCTGGTGCGGGCGGTCTGGGTGTCTATGTCGGCATTTTCCAGCAGGGCTACAATGCTGGTCAGGTTAAGGAACATGCCCGTATGCTCACGCACAGGGCCGGGTGCCTCACCCAGTGCTTCCAGATCCTGCGCCGTATCGTCACGTTTTTCCTGTTCCAGCGCAAAACGTCTGCGTACGTCCAGAATGGCGCGGGCAATGGGAGAGTGGAAAACCCTGCTCCCGAGTTTGAACGTGGCAGGTTCGCTCTGCCCCTGATGCCCGCTGGTGGCGGTTGCCACAATCTGCCCCGTCACATCCTGCCCCGCCCATGGGTCTTCCGACAGGTCTGGGACAATCACGTTTTTAACCGATTTGGGGTGGCCGGTTAAAGGCAGGGGAATGCTCAGTTCCCGCTTGGGGTTGGCCTCTCTGGCAGGGTGAGCGGCGTGTAGCACGACCTGCATGTCTGACAGGCCATAGGCGTGGCTGGCCGTGTAGGGCAGGCGGGTATGCCAGTCCCCCTTGCCGGGGGCTCCGGGGGATGGGCCCCAGGCAACCTGTGGGGCCAGGTCGGGCAGAATGGTCATGGACCAACTGGCAAGAGTGCGCCCCCGGCCGGTTAGCCTGAGCAGGCCGCTATGGGTCAGCGTGGCTTCCAGCTTCCAGCTATGGGGGTCCAGTTTCTGGCGTTTTGCGTCCTGTACCACCATGCCGTGTGTGCCTTGCAACACGGGGTGCGAGGCCATGCCGTTAACAATAACGGTAAGCCGGGCACCTTCCTGCATCTGGGGGGCAGGGCGGTTCGGGCTTAAAAAAACCGGAGCGTCCGGGGCATAGGCGGGGGGAGTAATCCACGCATCTATGTGGGGGAGAGGGACATCGGGGTCATCCCGGCCGGGAATGAAGGCGGCCAGAATACGCCCCGGAGCCGAGGACCCGGCAACCCCGCTGGCGACGGCAAGAGCCAGCACCAGCCCCGCAGCGGCAAGCTGGTGTGTGCGGTCTTTGGGTGCAAGGTCGGGCCAGCCAGCCCGCAACTGGCCAAGGGAGGCCAGAAGCCGCTGCCGGTGAGCCTGCCACAGGAGCGTATTGCTGGCGTGGGGGAGTGGGGCCGGGGTATCTGTCAGGCTGGCGAGGGGGCGGTTGCGCAGGCCGGATGCCTGCTCGATCCGGCGGTCAATGTCCTCCGGCGTGGTGGGGCGCAGGCGGCCCAGATCGGTATGGAGCCGCCAGCCACACAGGCTCAGCCAGCCTGCTACACTGACAAGGCGCAGGCCATCGGGCAGGTGCTGGGGCAGGCGGAGCAGGCCCGCCAGCGTGTAAACACCCAGCATGGCCATGGTCGGCTGGAGGGCGGGCCAGAGCTGCTCAATGTGCAAAACAAGGGCTGCATGGCGGCGCACATGGGCCAGACGGGCCGCCAGCGTGCCGTCCTGCGCGGTTGATGCGGTCAGATCCTGCTTCAGACCGCGCATGCGTCAGGCTTTTCCGTTCGGGGGAGCTGACATGGCTTCATCCTGCCACAGTTCTTCGAGTGTCTGCCGACGGCGTATCACTGTCCATTGACCGTTTTCTACCAGAACCTGCGCGGCCAGAGGGCGGCTGTTGTAGGTGGAACTCATGACTGCACCATAAGCGCCCGTGTCCAGAATGGCTATACGGGATGCACGGCCAAGAGGGGGCAGCAGGCGGTCGCGCGCAAACGTGTCACCACTTTCGCAGACCGGGCCAACAACATGCGTAGGTGCGACAGGCTGGCTGAAGGCCTGTGGCGCAAGGGGGACAAGGCCATGCCAAGCATCATACATGCTGGGGCGGACCATGTCGTTCATGGCGGCGTCAAGCACAAGGAACGGGCTGGGAAGCCCTTCCTCCTTGCGCAGGATAACGCTGCTCAGCAGCACACCTGCGGGACCAATGGGCCAGCGCCCCGGCTCTATGCTCAGCCGCAGGCCAAGCCCGCCCAGTTCGGCCCGGATGGCGCCTGCCAGAGCTTCCGGCTGGCCCTCCACCTCGTTGCGGTAGCTGATGCCAAGCCCACCACCGCAGTCTACGGCCTCCACGCTTAGGCCACTGGCACGCACGGTGCGCACCAGTTCGGCCACGCGGGCATAGGCTGCGTGGTATGGCGCGGTGGAGAGAATCTGGCTGCCAATATGCGTTGCAAACCCAACGGGTTTGATGCCCGGCAGGGTAAAGGCGTGGGCATACAAAGCCGCAGCGTTATCAAACGGAATGCCAAACTTGTTGGCGGCCAGCCCGGTGGTGATCTTGGCGTGGGTTTTGGCATCCACATCGGGGTTGATGCGCAGCGTGATGGTGGCCTGTTTGCCAAGGCGCGTTGCAATGGCCGAGATAATGGCCAGTTCTTCCGCACTTTCCACGTTAATCTGGCCAATGCCCAGACCAATGGCATAGTCCAGCTCCGCATCGCTCTTGCCTACGCCGGAAAAAACCACCCGCTGTGCCGCAATGCCCGCCTTTTGTGTGCGCGCAAGCTCGCCCCCGCTGACAATATCCGCCCCATACCCTTCCTGCCCGATAAGGGACAGGACAGAGAGGTGGTCATTCGCCTTGACCGCGTAATGGATGCTGACATCCAGCCCCGCATCGGCCATGGCCGTATGCATGCGGGCAAGGCGCTGGCGCAGCGTGCCAGCACCGAGCACCCAGCATGGGGTGCCAACAGCATCGGCTATGGCGTTCAGGGGCACGCCCTCAAACATCAGCCCACACAAGGGGTCTGTGCTCAGGTGCGGGTGGGTTGCCAGCAGTTCAGCCAGCGAGGGGTCTGCATCGGTATAGGCGGGTGAATCAGCCATGAAACGAACTGGGCCTTGGACAAAAAAGGGCGGAAGCATGGGTGAGCGCACTGCACGGCAGGCCAGACCCCGGGTGGTGCCGCACGGGGGCTGGCCTGTTACGGCATGGGCTGCGCTCAGTCCGGTGGATAGACGAGGGGGTAGGTAATCTTGTCGCGTGGACCCGGAGCCTGATTAGGCCCCTTTTTGCCACAGGCGGCCAGTGGCAGGCACAGGACGGTAGCCAGAAACAGGCCCATGAACAGGCGGGGGGTCATATGCTCAGCCTTTTGTGGGGATGGGGGTGCCTGCCAGAGCGTCCAGCCAGCGGGTGGCCTGCGCCATAACATTGGATGCAGCGGTTCCGCCAAGGCTTGTGCGCGAGGCTATGGAGGCATCAACGCTCAGGACAGAATAAATGTCCTGCGTAATGCCCGGCTCTTCGGCCTGCATTTCCGCCAGAGTGAGTTCTGCCAGACCAATGTTCTGGGCTTCTGCGCGGGCCACAAGGCGGCCTGTTACGTGGTGGGCGGTGCGGAACGGCACCTTGAGCACCCGTACCAGCCAGTCTGCAATATCGGTTGCGGTGGAATAGCCCGAGCCAGCCAGAGCGCGCATCTGCCGGGTGTTGGCGGTCATGTCGCGCACCATGCCATCGCATGCGGCAAGGCACAGGGCGGCGGCATCGGTTGCGGCAAAAACCGGTTCCTTGTCTTCCTGCATGTCCTTGGCATAGGCCAGCGGCAGACCTTTCATGACCGTCAGCAGCCCGATCAGGCTGCCGTTAATGCGGCCTGTTTTGGCGCGAACCAGCTCGGCTGCATCCGGGTTACGCTTTTGCGGCATGATGGAAGAGCCGGTTGTAAACGCGTCTGACAGCCGGATGAAGGAGAAGGGGGAGGAACACCAGATCACGATTTCCTCCGCCATGCGGGAGAGGTGCATGGCCAGAATGGACAGTGCAGACAGGTATTCCAGTGCAAAATCCCGATCCGAGACCGCATCGAGCGAATTGGCGGTCGGGCGGTCAAAATGCAGGAGTTCGGCCGTCATAGCCCGGTCAATGGGGAAGGACGTGCCTGCAAGGGCGGCCGAACCCAGTGGGCATTCGTTCAGGCGGCGGCGTGTGTCGGCCAGACGGCCCCGGTCGCGGGCCAGCATTTCCACGTAAGCCATAAGGTGGTGGCCAAAGGTGACCGGCTGTGCGGTTTGCAGGTGTGTAAAGCCGGGCATGGGGTCTGCCGCGTGTTCCTGTGCCCGCTGTGCCAGTGCGCGCATGAGCGAGGCCACCTGCTGGTCCAGCCCGTCTATGGCGTCACGCACCCACAGGCGGAAGTCGGTGGCTACCTGATCATTGCGGGAGCGGGCGGTGTGCAGGCGCTTGCCAGCTTCTCCCACCCGTTCAGACAGGCGGGCTTCGATATTCATGTGAATATCTTCCAGCGCTTCGGAAAAGGCGAAGTCGCCTGCGGCAATTTCCGCGCCAATTTCGGTCAGTCCCTTGCGGATTGCTGCCTCATCGTCCTTGGAGATGATGCCCACATGCGCAAGCATGGCCGCATGGGCCAGAGAGCCTGCAATATCCTGCTTCCACAAGGCTTTATCAAAGCTGATGGAGGCGTTGATGGCCTGCATGATGTCCGAAGGTCCACCCGCAAATCGTCCGCCCCACTGCACATTGGCATTGGCTGTGGTGGCTGTCTGGGCCGGGGGCTGGTTCTTCAAGGACATGGTTGGCTGACCTGTTCGTTTACATGTAGCGTGGAGCCGCAGCCATAATACCGGAGCAGGCTGAATGCAAAGCCCATCCTACCGGCGCATGCCCCACTGCGCAAACCGTCATCCGTGCGCCGGATTACGCCGGTGCTGCGGTGCTGGCAGGTTTTTTATGGGGCAGGCGGTATTTACAGGGCTGGCTGCATGCTTATTTCTCTGCTTATAAAGTGTGTAAATTACAAAGGGTTCAGGAAAAGACCATGGCTCACGAACTGACAACTTTTGGAGTGATCGACCCGGGTGCGAACGTGCTGCTCGAAGTGATCAAGGCGAAAAACCCGATTGCCGCCGTGCGTCGGCTGGAAGAAAAGATGCGTGGGCCGGACTATGTGGCTGCCCGCAGCTACAGTGAAGGTGGTGAAGAATCGCTGGACGGCACAGACCCCGCCTATCTGGTCTATGAACTGGATGGCAGTGGTCTGGATGCGGAAGGTCTGGGTGGTGAGGATGCAGGCCGCGTCCGGGCCGAGGCCGATCTGGCCGCCGTTATTGTCTCGTCCGCCCAGTAAGGCGTTTTTTTCGGGGGCGGGGAAACGGATGTCATGCGTCCGTCCCCGCTACCCGGCAAACTGGCACATGCCGGGCATGACTGATGACAGAAATATTGGCTGAGAGTTTTAAGGTTTACGGGCGGGATGACGGCGGGCCGTTTGTGCTGGTCAGTGACCACGCAGGGCAGGCCATTCCGCCCACGCTTGATGGTCTGGGCCTGAGCGCGGATGAGCGCGCCCGCCATATCGGGTGGGATATTGGTATAGACGGTGTTGGCCGCAGACTGGCCGATGCCCTGCCTGCGGTGCTGATCGAGCAGGTGTATTCCCGTCTGGTGATCGACTGCAACCGCGCACCGGGTCACCCTACATCCATTGTGACGCAGAGTGATGGCACGGTTGTTCCACGTAACCAGAGCCTGAGCATGCAGGACCGGGCATGGCGCGAACAGGCCATTCTGCACCCCTACCACCAGCGGATTACACAGGAGCTTGATGCCCGGCTGGCGCAAAAGCGCGCCGTGGTTGTGGTGGCCCTGCACAGCTTTACGCCGGTCATGCGCGAGGTAGCGCGGCCATGGCATGTGGGGCTGCTGCATAACCATGACTCCCGTCTGGCCCATATCATGATCGACCTGCTCCGGGCCGAAGGTCTGGTGGTGGGGGATAATGAACCCTACGCCCTGACCGATACATCGGACTACACAATCCCCCTGCATGGCGAGCAGCGCGCCCTGCCGCATATTGAAATTGAAATCCGTCAGGACCTGATTGCTCATCCAGAAGGTCAGGCGGAATGGGCCGCCCGGCTGGCCAGCCTGCTGCCGCAGGCCTGGCGGATTTTTTGCACAAGGTATGAACAGCGGCCATGACCACCTCCCCCATCACACCACCCCCGCAGATTATTACCGGCAAGGCCAGACTGGCCGGTGTTATGGGCTGGCCGGTTGAGCATTCCCGCTCGCCCGCGCTGCATAACTACTGGCTGCGGCGCTATGGGGTCGATGGTGCCTATGTGCCCCTGCCCACGGCTCCGGAGGATTTTGTGGCGGCAGTACTCGGGTTGCAGGCTGCGGGCTTCAAAGGGGTTAATGTTACCATTCCGCACAAGGAGGCGGCCTATAAGCTGGCCGATGTGCTGGATGCCTCGGCCCGGCGGGCAGGTGCTGTCAACACGCTTGTCTTCCGTGAGGATGGGAAAATCCTTGGCCTTTCCACCGATGGTAGCGGGTTTGTCGCCAGTCTGGAGGCCAGCAGTCTGCCACCCCGCCCGCAGACCCGCGCCCTGCTGCTTGGGGCCGGTGGAGCCGCGCGCTCCGTAGCCGCGGCTTTGCAGGACAGGGGCATCAGGGTTGCCATAACCAACCGCACGCAGGAGCGCGCAGCAACGCTGGCCGCGGCATTGCCCGGTACGGATGTGCTGGCTTGGTCCGAGTGGGAGCAGCGGCTGGGGGAGTTCGCCCTGCTGGTCAACACCACCTCGCTGGGCATGGCCGGGGGGCCGGACCCGTTGTTCTGCCCTTCTCTGGCGCAGGCGGCAGAGGATCTGGTGGTGGCGGATATTGTGTATGCTCCGCTGGTGACGCCCCTGCTTGCGGCGGCAACCCGGCAGGGTTTGCGCACGGTGGGGGGGCTGGGCATGCTGCTCCATCAGGCACGGTTTGGTTTTAAGGAATGGTTTGGCGTGGACCCGCAAGTGGACGATGCAACGCAGGACCATGTTCTGAACAGCCTTTGAGCGTGATCTGCTCCTTCTGACCAAGGCAGGGTTTAGGCATGAAAATACTGGGCCTGACCGGAGGCATGGGTATGGGCAAAAGCACGGTTGCCAGCATGCTGCGCCGTGCCGGGGTGGCGGTGTTTGATGCAGATGCCATTGTTCATGCCCTTCAGGCTCCGGGGGGGGCTGCCTTGCCCCGCATTGCGCAACTGGTGCCGCAGGCTGTCACGGCCGGGCGGCTGGACCGGCCGGTGCTCCGGCAGGCCGTGCTGGCGCACCCGGCATTGCTGAAAAAACTGGAAGCCATTATGCACCCTCTGGTGCGCCGGGCCCGCACCGGGTTTTTGCGCCGCTCCCGCCTGCAGGGGGCCACCTGCGTGGTTCTGGATATTCCACTGTTGTTTGAAACCGGGGCAGACCGGCTCTGTAGCCGGGTGGCGGTGGTGTCTGCCCCCCCATGGGTGCAGCGCAGGCGCGTGGCCCACCGCCGCAACATGCCTCCCCCGCAGGCCCGGAGGCTTATCGCCTGCCAGATGCGGGATGCCCGCAGGGTGCAAAAAGCGGATACCGTTATCCGCACAGGGCTGTCCATGAAGGAAACAGAGCGGCAGGTCCGCCGCTTTATCAGGAGTTTGAGGGCATGAAGCGATCCATCCTGTTTGATACGGAAACAACAGGACTGGACCCCGCGACCGGGGACCGGGTGATTGAAATTGCAGCCCTGGAGCTGGTGGGGGACCTGCCCACAGGCAATAGTTACCACACCCTGCTGGACCCCGAGCGCGATGTGCCTGAAGAGGCCAGCCGTGTTCACGGCTTTACCCGCGCGGACCTGGAGGGAAAGCCGAAGTTTGCCGAGGTCGTGGACGATTTTCTGGCCTTTGTGGGGGATGATGCCCTTATTGCGCATAATGCCCGCTTTGACTTTGGCTTTTTAAACGCCGAACTCAAGCGTGCAGGCCGCAAACTGCTGGATATGGGCCGTATGGTGGACACGCTGGATATGGCGCGCGAGCGTTTTCCCGGCATGCCCAACAGTCTGGACGCATTGTGCCGCCGTTTTGGCGTGGACCTGTCCGCCCGTACAACCCACAATGCGCTGCTGGACTGCAAGCTGCTGGCTGAAGTGTATGTGGAGCTTATGGGTGGTCGCCAGCACGGTCTGGGGCTGGTGGCTGATGGTGAGCAGGCCCCCGCCGTGGTGTATGCTGGTCCGACAGCGCGCAGGGTGGTTAAAATCTGCCCTACGGCTGCTGAACTGGCCGCGCACACAGCGTTTGTGGAAAAGCTTAAAGACCCGGTCTGGAACACATAAACCGCTCAGCCATGCCTGCAATAAAGCTATGCAGCGGCAGAACCCTATGCCATGTTTTGGTGGTCCGGAACACAAGGAGCATTATTGATGCGCTCAGCATCCCGTCGTTTTCTTGCGGCGCTGGCACTGTCCGGCGCATGGGTCTTGCCCGCAGGAGCAGAGCCCGTTCTCGGCCCTGTCATGGCGGAGGTTACCTTTAAAACCCGCTCGGCTGATCTGGGTGTGGGCTACACCTGGGGCACTGGTGTGCTGACTTATGGCGGGCATGACTACCCGTTTGAAGTCAGCGGGGCTTCGGCCGCTGCAATCGGTTTTTCCTCCGGCAACAGCGTGGGCAAGGTGTATAACCTGCAACGGCTGGAAGATTTTGCAGGAACATACTGGTCACTTTCAGGCGAGACAACGATCGGCAAGGGTGTTGCCGGGCATCTGATGGAAAATGATTCAGGCGTGCGCATCCGGCTGGATGAAATCCGCACAGGTGGGCGGCTGGCGGCTTCTCCCTCCCGTCTGACCATCCGCTTTCTGCCTGCTGCCAAAACGACCGGAACAGACAGCCCTGCCAAAAAAAACTGAGCAGGGAACTCACTTTCAGCCCGCCCGATTGTTCGCCTGCGTGAGCAGGCTTAAGGTTCTGCCTATAACCCTACGTTCTTCATAACGTGTCAGAGCCAGTTTGCGCCCGGCTTCCCCCATGCTCTGGCGCAGGGCGGGCTGGCTCACCAACTGGCGCAGAGCCTGTGCCAGCGGGGCAACGCGGCGGGGGGGCACCAGAATGCCCGTCTGCCCATCCACAACCTGCTCACGCGGACCGGGAACATGGGTGGCCACAACGGGCAGGCCGGTCAGCATGGCTTCGATAATGGACATGGGCAGCCCTTCGCTGTAGCTGGGAAGGGTAAAAATATCCGCAGCCGCCAGAAGTGCCGGAATATCTGCGCGGTAGCCAAGCCGCTTTAACCTTGGCCCTAGCTCCCTACTGCTTTGCTCCAGCGCCTTATCCAGCGTTGGGCCGTGGTCGCTTGCCAGCCGTTCCCCCACAATCCACAGATGAGCATCCGGTACGTCACGCATGGCGGCCAGAAGTTCGAGGTACCCCTTGGCGTAAACAAGGCGGGAGACAATAATGATCACAACAGCCTGTGGCGGGGTGCCCAGAGCTGCGCGGACCTGCTGGCGTGCCTGCGCATCAGGGTGAAAAGCGCGGCTATCCCGCCCATTGCCGATGACCTGCGGATTGGGGTGGATGCGCAGGCGCATGGCATCCGCCGCCTGCTCCTGCGATACGGTCAGGTAAATATCGGTTATGGCGCCACACCCCCGTTCCAGCACTTTTGCCAGCAGGCGTTTGGAGCGGGAGCCGGGCTGGTTGAACAGAAAGCCGTGGCAGGTATATGCAATGCACGGAACGCCACAAAGTCTGGCGGCAACCCGGGCCAGAAGACCGCTAATGGGCATGTGGGCATGCACCATATCCGGTTTTTCGCGCTGTATCAGCCGGATAAGCGCCCATAAGGCGCGCAGTTGCGCAAAAGGGGAAAAGGAGCGTGCCAGAGGTGGGGTTTCAATACGAAAACCTTCCGCCCGTGGCCCGTCAAGCAGGGCGCCATCTGCGCAGACCCCCACAACATCATGCCCCTCCGCCCGCAATGCGCGCATGAGCGGGAGCAGGAACTGGACAAGCGAAAAATCAACATTCGTGACTTCGAGTATTTTCACGGTCGGGATTATTCGCTGATCAGTGTCAGTGCCCAGTGGATCGGCTTGGGCGGGGGCTGCCCTATCATGGAGCGGAGGAGTGCCGGATGGCCGGTGGCGGCGGGTTTGGGTTCCGGCGTGGTGGCAGGGGGCGGTTCTACGCGTTCTTCGGCGTATGAAGTGCCCGAAAGAAGTGTGTCCTGTTCCGCCGTGCTGGCTGGGACATCGGGGGTGGGATCTGCTGGCGGTGGTTGTTCCTGCTCTGTTTCCTGTAAGGTAGCCTGCAGTGCGGGGTCGGTATCCCCTTCCGTATTGTTCGGCTGGGGGACGGGCGTGGCTGCGTCCTCATCCTGTGGTGGTGCAGGTGGGGTCAGGACAAGCTGGAGCGTTTTTATCCTGCGGCCCTGACCCAGATACACACTTTCCTCTACCTGCACCTGTCCATCGGACTGGAAGAGCCAGCTTTCTTCCTCACTGTGCAGCAGGTAGCCGTTTTCGGTTGGCTCTACCATAATATCAGGGTGCAGGTGGAAGCGTACGCAAGGTGCGCGGGCCAGCGTTGCCCCTTCCAGCTTTTCCTCTCCACGCAGGGTTCGTCCGTCCTTGCCCAGATAAAGCTGGCGGTGGTACAGGCCTCCCCCCTGACTTTCGTATCCGTTATGGGTCATGTCCAGCCAGTGTGCGCCGTCCTGTGTCGCGTGGGTGCGACTGACCTGTGGTGGCCTGCTGGTGGTACCGTTGGCCTCAAAGGTCATGGGGGACATGCCCGCCAGCTCCAGAACGGAGTGGGCCGCAGGGTAGCGCAGGGCTTCTGCCCATCCTTTTTGTCTGCTGGCCCCGCAATTAACGATCAGCCGCTGTTTGCCGGATGAAAATTCAAACGAAAGCATGCCCGCATGGGCTGTATGGTCAAATCCGGCCGGGGCAGGGGCTGCGGCATCCGCTATGAGCAGTGCGCGGCCACTGCTCAGGCGGGCAAATCCACTTTCGGGCAACCCGGCGGCGACAATACGGGAGCGGGATACGCGGTTCAGTACAAGCTCCACCAACTGGGAGTCACGTTCCGTACTGCCGTTAAACAGGGCCAGCCCGCCATCGGCATGACGCAGGGCGCGCAGGGCGGGAGCGGTGCGGTTGGCGGCATCCACCAGTGTTGTTGGTAGCGGCAGGCGCGCAACCTGAAGAATGTAGAGCATCTCCGCCAGTTCCTTGACCGTCAGGAACAGGTCTTCAGGGCTGCGGGTGATATGTCCGCCATCGGGCAGGATCTGGCTTGTTATGACCTCGTCAATCAGACGCAGGTAGCCGGTCAGGAACTCCGGATAATCGGGAATGGACACCGCAACCGCCAGCAACCCCTTGAGCGCGCAAAGAGCCTGCCAGCCATAAGCGGCATCGGGCATGAGCACTATGATGGAGCGGGCCTCCATCATCAGGGAGGCCATCAGGTGCTGGCGAAAAACATCATCGGCGGAGGCGGCAAAAAACTCATAACAGCCCAGCCATGCACTCAGCCGTGCCCCGGTTATGGAGGGGTCCATAACCGCGCGTTCGGCCGCGGGCAGGCGTACCCAGTGCGCAACAAGCGTGCGCGCCTTGATCCGCGCGGATTCAGCCCCCAGTTCACGCAGATCCTGTAACCAGCCAAAACCCTGTAGCCATCGGCGGTAAGAGGCTGGCCATGCCGGGTCGTCCCATATGCCAGACTGGAGCGAGCGGGGCACACCATCAAACTCGGTCCTGTTTCGGACCAGTTTCTCCCCTACCGTTGCATTGCCCGGCCACAGGTCCCGCAGTACCACGGCGGGGGCAGCGGGAACACGCGCAAAACCGCCAAGCGGGTTGCGCATGGCATAGGCAAGGCGGGGGGCACGGGTCCAGCGGCGTAGGGGCATCAGGTGAATGTAACTCCAGAGCTGGGGTATTGAGGGCGCTACCCTAATGGAACTTTATGACAGCATTTGGTGCATTCGCACCCTCATCACCATGCGATAGATCAAGCCTTGCGGAGGGAGGTAATGGCCGCGGCATAGTCGGGTTTGCCGTACACGGCGCTTCCGGCGATCAGCACATCCGCGCCAGCCTGTATGGCCAGTGGAGCCGTTGTGGCATCTATTCCTCCATCAACCGCCAGACGGATATCGCGTCCGCTGCGTGTAATCATCTCCCGCAAAGCCGCAATTTTGGGTAACTGGCTGGGCAGGAACTTCTGGCCTCCAAAACCGGGGTTAACGGTCATGACCAGAATAACGTCCACAAGGTCCATCACTTCGGCAATGGCGGCGGCCGGGGTGGCGGGGCACAGCACAATACCGGGCTTTGCCCCGAGCTGGCGAATAAGCTGGAGCGAACGGTGCGTGTGTGGCCCGGCTTCTATGTGTATCAGAATCTGGTCGGCCCCGGCCTGAGCAAAGGCTTCCAGGTAGGGGTCAACGGGTGCGATCATCAGATGAACGTCAAAGGGCAGGGTGCTACGTGGCCGCAATGCCTTGATAACGGCTGGCCCAAACGAAATATTGGGCACAAAATGACCATCCATCACATCCAGATGGATCCAGTCCGCCCCGGCATGTGCCACGGCTTCTACTTCTTCTCCCAGCCGTGCAAAATCCGCAGCCAGAATACTAGGGGCGATCAGGGGGAATGGTGCAGCACTCATTCCTTGCTTATCCGCAATAGCAGCCGCCTGTGCAACTATAGAAAAACGGTTTGTGCACTTTTACACGGCAACTGCCTGTATAAGGGGCAGTTGCTCAGGCGGGTCGGGTAAAGCGGGCGGCAAAAAAGCCGTCCATTCCGCCTTCATCCAGCCACATGCCCGGATGGGTGCGCAGCCAGCCCTCCGGCGTTAAAGCCTGCGGCAGAAACGGGAGTTCCTCTGGCGTAAAGGGCATGGGTACAAGCCCCATGGCCTGTGCCGCACGTGCACGGTCTGGCCCTTCCTCCTGCTGCAAGGAGCATACGGCGTAAACAAGCCTGCCGCCGGGTTTGAGCATATCCCTTGCCGCCGCCAGAAGCTTGTCCTGCGTGGCGGTCAGGGTGGTCAGGTCACGAGGGCGTTTGACCCACAGCACATCAGGGTGGCGGCGGGCCGTGCCAGTAGCCGAGCAGGGGGCATCCAGCAGAATGGCGTCCAGCGGGGCATCGGGCTGCCACGTAGCGGCATCGGCCTGCAACGTGCGGACATCCAGACCAAGGCGCGCCATGTTTTCCTTCAGGCGCACCAGACGGGCCGGGTTGTTTTCCACTGCTGTCACCGTTGCTCCTGTTACGGCCAACTGGGCGGTTTTGCCCCCCGGAGCTGCGCACAGGTCGGCCACCTGCTCGTGGGGCTGTACGTTCAGCAGGCGGGCGGGCAGGGTTGCGGCTGCATCCTGCACCCAGAATGCCCCTTCTTCATACCCGGGCAGTTCGGCAACCCTTGTGCCCGCGGGCAGGCGGATGGACCCGTTGGGGAGGGTTATGCCTCCCTCTGGTGCCTGTGCGCCGGGGCGCAGGGTAATGTCCAGCGGGGCTTCGTGGCTGATGCCCTGAGCAATGGCGCGTGGCACACCTTTGCCCAGTCCGGTCCATGAGGTCCACAACCATGAAGGAATATCCAGACGGGGCTGGTCCAGCCCATCCAGCACGCTGGGGCCAGTTGTGGCTACGCGGCGCAGTACGGCATTGGCCAGCCCTGCAAACGGTGCCAGCTTGCGCCTGCGCAGCAGGGATACGGTGGTACCAACCGCAGCATGGGGTGGTGTTTCCAGAAACAGCAACTGTGCGCAACCCATCATCAGGGCAACACGTACCGGCTCGGGCGGTTCTTTTTTTAAAAAGGGCTCCAGCACCGTGCGTAATGTGCCCATGTGGCGCAGGGTTGTGGCCGCCAGACGGTGGGCGGCAGCCCGGTCGCGCGCTTCTGCCTGATGTGCGGCCGCCGAGCGGGAGAGGCTGTTCTCCAGCATGCGGCGGTGTTCCACAACGCCGCACAGAATATCAAACGCCACATCCCGCGTAGGGTCGGGCTGTGGGGCGGCGGGGCGGACCCGGCCGCGCGGTTTGGAAGAGGAAGAGCGCGCTGGTGTGGTCATGGGGGCAAAAAACCGTTCGGTAAGCAGGGGAGGTAGTGGCTTATGCCACCACAAGCGCGGCGCCGTTGGGCGCTGTTGCCGGGTTTTGCGTTAAAAAATGCCGCAAGGCCAGAGGATAAAGCCCGTGTTCCTGTTGCAGAACGCGTGCAGCCAGCAGGTCTGGCGTATCGCCCGGCAAAACGGGAACAGCAGCCTGACCCAGAATAGGCCCTTCATCCATTCCTTCGGTGACCAGATGCACCGTGCAGCCGTGCAGGCGCACACCGGCGGCCAGAGCGCGTTCATGCGTATGCAGGCCGGGGAAGGAGGGCAGAAGGCTGGGGTGAATGTTGAGCATCCGCCCGGCCCATGCCGTGGTCAGGTAAGGGGTGAGCAGGCGCATATACCCTGCAAGGCAGACGGCCTGCGCCCCGGAGTCTTCCAGTGCGGCGTGAATGGCGTGTTCGTGTGCGGCACGATCCTTGCCAAAGCTGCGGTGGTCTATGGCCAGTGTGGGCAGGCCCGCGGCACGTGCCATGTCCAGCCCCGGCGCATCGGGGTTGTTGCTCAGGACAAGGCAGATACGGGCGGGAAAGTCCGGGTCCTGCGCCGCAGTGATCAGGGCGGTGGCATTGCTGCCACGCCCACTGAGCAGAATGGCAACAGGTGTTTTGGCCGTGCTCATGCTGCCCGAAAATCCGGGGTTGCCTGCATTTTAAGGTCAGGCTTGGCGTCCGGGCTTTGTGCGGCGGCAATGGAGCCGATGCGGAAGGCGTCTTCACCCGCTTCGGCCAGCATGGCCAGCACCTTGTCCGGCTCAGGGGTGATCAGGACCATGCCAATCCCGCAGTTGAACACGCGCAGCATTTCCGCACTGTCCACATTGCCGGTGCGCGCCAGCCATTTGAAGACCGCAGGCATGGGCCATGCCTGATCAATAACCGCATCCAGCCCGTTGGGCAGCACACGCGGCAGGTTGCCCGGCAGGCCACCACCGGTAATGTGGGCGGCCCCATGCAGCAGGCCTGCTTTATGCAGGGCCAGTACGGGGCGTACGTACAGGCTTGTGGGTTCCAGAAAAGCCTCGCCCAGCGTGCGGCCCGGTGCAAAGGCTGCGGGGTCGGTCCATGTCAGGTGGGCGTCGGCCACAATGCGGCGCACGAGCGAAAAGCCGTTGGAATGCACACCGGAGGAGGGCAGGGCGATCAGCGTATCCCCTGCGGCAATGCCTGCGGGCAGCAGGGTGCTGCGTTCGGCGGCTCCAACGGAAAAACCGGCCAGATCGTAATGTCCATCGGCGTACATGCCGGGCATTTCCGCTGTTTCACCACCGACAAGGGCGCAGCCGGAGAGTTCGCATCCTTTGGCAATGCCACGCACGACCTTGGCGGCAGAGGCAACGGACAGGCGGCCTGTGGCAAAGTAGTCGAGAAAAAACAGCGGCTCCGCGCCCTGAACAATAAGGTCGTTCACGCACATGGCCACAAGGTCGATCCCCACGGTTTCGTGCAGGTCGTTATCTATGGCTACGGTCAGCTTGGTGCCAACGCCATCGGTGCAGGAAACCAGAACAGGGTCGGTAAAGCCTGCGGCCTTCAGGTCGAACAGAGCGCCAAAGCCGCCAAGTCCCCCCATGGTGCCGGGCCGGTCCGTGGCCTTGGCGGCAGGGCGAATGGCGTCAACAAGGGCTTCGCCTGCTTCAATGTCCACGCCGGAATCACGGTAGGTGAGGCCGGAGGAAGGGGTGCTAGGAGAAGACGTCATGGGTGCGCTCTTGGTCCGAATGAGAGTAAGGTCGATACCGGGAACCAAAGTCATTCAGGATTCCCGCGAACAGTCTTTACGGCAGGAGAGGCGGCGCGCAAAGCGGCATGACGCGGTTTGATGAAACAAAAGCATCGTCCCACCCCCCCAAAGAGGGCAGGAAGCGGCGCATAAATGAAGGGGATGGGGGAATGCAGATCGCCTTGCCATTTGTTTACCGCCCCCGATTCGGACGGTCGGATTTTGTTGCGGCTCCCTCCAACGCGGCCGCGCGCGCCTGGGTGCTGGATGCGGAAGCCCCCTACCGCTGGCCCGAAGGCCGCATGGCTTTGTGGGGTGAGGGGGGGACGGGCAAGACGCATCTGCTCTCCATCTGGGCGGGGCGGTATGGTGCGCCCGTTATGGCGGGGGAGCGGCTGAACGAGCGCGAAGTGGCGGCTCTGTTCAGTCAGGGCGGGTTCAAGGCCGTTGCACTGGATAACACGGATTGCGTGCCCAGCGAGCATGATCTGTTGCATCTGATCAATCTGGCACGTGAGCATCGCATGTTCCTTCTTATGGCGGGGCGTCTGCCGCCTGCGCGCTGGCCTGCCGTGCTGCCTGATCTGGCAAGCCGCCTGCGGGCCACATCCTCCGTGCCGCTGGGGCAGGCGGAGGAGGACCTGCTGCACCGTCTGTTGTTGCGTTTGCTTGCGGAACGGCAGATTGTTGTAGCGCCGCAGGTTACGGAGTGGCTGTTGCGCCGTCTGCCACGCCGGGCCAGTGCGGTGCGTGACTGTGTTGGTGCGCTGGATCAGGCGGCCATGGCATCGGGTGGAAAAGTCACACGCGTTCTGGCTGCCAGTGTGCTGGAAGGACTTTTTGCGCGCGATGGTGAACCGTGAAAGGAATATTTCAGTTTTATGACATGATGGCGATTTGACACAGCCGAACATTCCGGGGCCATCGTGTTTGGGATATGCTGACGGCGTATCCGGTTTGGTGCGGTCCACGGATCGGCCGGATTGCCGGGGCAGACAATGCAGGAGAGGGAGCGCAGGCTAGTGGCCGCACACAATAAAAAGAACACCCCCCCCGTCAGTCGTACACGTGGGCCTTCCAAACGCGCGTCTTCACGCACCAGGGCCGCAGTCAGTACCCGTGCCAAAAAAGAGGTTGAGCCCAAAGTTACCTTGCAAACGCCCTCGCGCTTCATCAACCGCGAACTCTCATGGCTCGATTTCAACCAGCGCGTGGTGGATGAGGCGGATAACGCCCGGAACCCGCTGCTGGAACGGCTGCGCTTTTTGTCCATCAGCGCCAGCAATCTGGACGAATTCTATTCCGTGCGTGTGGCGGGGCTTGTCGGCCAGATCCGCGAAGGGCTGACCACCATCTCCCCCGATGGCCGCACTCCTGCGCAGCAACTGGACGCGGTGCGCGAGCGCTGTGCCCGCCTTTTGCGCGAGCAGCAGCGGATATGGGTGGAACTGCGTGGCCTGCTCGCCGCATCCCACGTGACACTGTGCGAAACGCAGGACCTGAACGATGCGGACAGGGAATGGCTGCAAACCTGCTTCATGGATCGCATTTTTCCCGTACTGACGCCGCTTGCGGTCGATCCGGCCCATCCGCTCCCCTTTATTCCCAACATGGGGCTGGCGCTGGGCCTGCGCCTTCTGTACGAGGGCACGGGCCTGTTCGCCATGAACGCCCTTATCCTGCTTCCCGCACAGGTTGAGCGTTTTATTCGCCTGCCTGCCACGGGTGAGGCTGTTGCGGGCGAGCCTGCCCGTGTGCGCTTTATTCGTCTGGAAGACCTGATCTCCCTGTTCATTGACCGGCTGTTTGCCGGGCTGGTTGTGGGCGAGAGCGGTGTGCTGCGGGTTGTGCGCGATACGGATGTGGAGTTTGAGGACGAGGCGGAAGACCTTGTTCGCTCCTACGAAAGCGCACTCAAGCGCCGCCGCCGTGGGGTGGTTATCCATCTGGACATGGAAAAGCGCGTCCCCGCCGAACTGGCCGAAGCCATTGCCTCCGATCTGGACCTGCCACCGGACGAAATTGCCGTCCATTCAGGCATGATCGGGGTGGCGGACCTCAAGCAGATGATCGTGGATGATCGGCCGGACCTGCTCTTCCCGCCCTATACGCCGCGCTTTCCCGAGCGGATACTCGATTTTAACGGGGACTGCTTTGCCGCCATCCGGGCCAAGGACCTGCTGGTTCATCACCCGTTTGAAAGTTTTGATGTGGTGGTGCAGTTCCTGCGTCAGGCAGCGCTGGACCCCAATGTTATCGCCATCAAGCAGACCCTGTACCGCACGTCGCGCGATTCCCCCATCGTCAAGGCGCTGATCGAGGCGGCAGAGGCAGGCAAGTCGGTCACGGCTATGGTGGAACTGCGTGCGCGCTTTGATGAGGAAGCCAATATCCGCCTCGCCCGTGCGCTCGAAGCCGCCGGTGTGCAGGTGGTGTTTGGCTTTGCCGACCTTAAAACCCATGCCAAGCTTAGCCTCGTGGTGCGCAGGGAGGGAGCACAGGTGCGCTCCTATGCCCATTTCGGCACGGGGAACTATCACCCCATTACGGCGCGCGTTTATACTGACCTGTCGTTCTTTACGTGTAACCCGGCTCTTGCGCGGGATTCGGCGCGGCTGTTCAACTACGTGACCGGCTACGCCATGCCTGCGCAGATGGAGGAAATCGCCTTTTCCCCCATTACCATCCGCAGCACGCTCAAGAACCTGATCGAGGAGGAAATCGCGCATGTCAAAGCGGGGCGTCCGGGTACGATCTGGCTGAAAATGAATGCGCTGGTCGATGCGGACCTGATCGACTGCCTGTACCGCGCATCCTGTGCCGGGGTTAAGATTGTAGGGGTCATACGCGGCATATGCTGCCTGCGCCCCGGCGTTGCCGGACTTTCGGAAAACATCCGGATCAAATCCATTGTGGGCCGTTTTCTGGAACATTCGCGCATTTTTGCCTTTGGCAACGGCCACCGCCTGCCATCGCGCCATGCCAAGGTCTATATTTCCTCCGCCGACTGGATGACCCGCAACATGGACTGGCGGGTGGAAAGCATGGTGCCCATTACCAACCCCACCGTGCATGCGCAGGTGCTGGACCAGATCATGGTATCCAACATCCGCGATACCCTTCAGTCATGGATACTGGAGCAGAATGGGGTGTGGCGCAGGCTTGGTGCTGGCTCTAAGGCGTTCTCCGCGCATGAATGGTTCATGACCCATCCTTCCCTTTCCGGGCGGGGGTCCGCGGCCCATGAAAGCCTGAGCAGGGCACCTGCCTCCCTCTCCCAGACCAAAGACCTGATGCTGGATGACTGAAAACGGGGTTTCTTTTTCCCATATGTCGCGTATGTCTGTGCACTTTCATACTGCCGGGCAGCATAATGGCCTGCCCGGGAACGGCTGGTAATGGAGACGGACATGCAGCGTCGTTCAGCGGTGGTTGATCTTGGGTCCAACTCGGTTCGTCTGGTTGTGTTCGAGGGGGTCTCGCGCAATCCGCAGCCCATTTTTAACGAAAAAGCCGTGTTACGGCTTGGTCGGGGGCTTACCACCACAGGTCGCCTGAATGATGAAGGTGTGGGCATGGCCATGGAGGTGCTCAGCCGTTTCCATGCCATTGCGCGCGCCATGCAGGCTGACCCGTTCGAGGTGCTGGCCACGGCTGCCGTGCGTGACGCCACAAATGGCCCGGCCTTTGTGGAAATGCTGCGCCAGAGCATGCCCGGTGTGCCGGTGCGTATTCTGTCTGGCAAGGAGGAGGCTGACCATTCCGCCATTGGGGTCATGTGCGGCATACCCGGAGCAGACGGGCTGGTGGCCGACGTCGGGGGCGGGTCGCTCGAACTCATTCACCTGACCGAAACCGGACGGCACGATGCCACAACCCTGCCTCTGGGCATGATCCGTCTGGCGGATCGCTGCGGGGGGGATCTGGACATTGCCAAACTGCTGACCGATCAGGACATTGATGGTGTTGACTGGCTGTCCAGGGTCCGGGGGCAGCCGCTTTATCTGGTCGGGGGGGCGTTCCGTGCGCTCGCGCGGCTACAGATTGCACGAACCCAGTACCCGCTGAACATTGTGCACTACTACACGCTGGACGTGCAGGAAGCGCGCGAGATGACCGGCTGGCTCCAGAACAGCTCCCGCCGGAGCCTTGAGAGCCTGCCCGGTGCTCCTCGCAAACGGCTGGATGATATTCCCTTTGCCGCCGTGGTCCTGCGCAGGCTGATGAAAAAAGTCCAGCCCAGCAAGATCGTGTTCTGCGTGGATGGCCTGCGCGAAGGCTGGTACATGATGAACGTGGCCCCCAGCTACCTGCCGCAGGATCCGATGGAAAGCGTTGCGCGCGACATGTGTGCACGCTTTGGTCGCAGCAATACCCTGCCCGAAATCCTGTGGACATGGACAGGCTGCATCAAGCCGAACGAAACGGCGGAAGAACAGCACCTGCGCCGTATAGCCTGCTGGCTGTCCGATATTGGCAGCCACGACCACCCCGAATACCGGGCCGAGCAGACCTACCTGCGGATTTTGCGTGTGCAGGGGGCAGGGTTTGACCACCGTGCGCGTGTCTGGCTGTCTCTGGCGCTTGCCGTGCGCTATTCGGTGGATATGAACTCGCCCGCCCTGATGCCATCCTTTGCCCTGCTGGGTGATGGGGAGCGGCGTGACGCCGTGGCCTGCGGTCTGGCGTTGCGTCTGGCCTATTCCCTGTCTGGCGGAGCGGGAAGCCTGCTGGAAGGAACATCCCTTGCGTGGGAGGGGGCGGAACTCGTGTTGACCCTGACCTCCACCCGTGTTGCCGTAAAGGGTGAAAGTGTGCGGCGTGGGCTGGACCGTCTTGGGCAGGCACTGGGTGTGCAGACCCGTTTTGAGGTGAACTGGCGGTCAGATCTGCCACTCCCTTAAAGGGGTGGACAACTCTGCTGGTGACAGGCACGTTACCTGATAGACATCTCTGTTGTACGGAGAGCCCATCTTTGCATTGCGCCAGTGGTTTTGCCTGAGGCCATGGTGGCAGGGGCGCGAATGTTCTTGACCAACAGGCAGTGGAATTTGGTGCGTGTCTTCTGAAGAGATCATAGACCCGACAGTTCAGCACGATGCATCCATCCAGCGGGTGCTGCTGCACATGGTTCTCCCCTTTGTGCTGATCATCATGACTGTTGTGGCCATTGCGTGGGTGGGCATCAGTTCATACCGCACGACGAGCGAGGGTGTGTCTGTTCTCACGCGTGAGCTTATGGAGGCAACCCAGCACTATATCGGGCAGGAAGTAGGGGACTATATCGCGCCTTCCGCCGCCGGGAACCTGATTGCAGCAGGCATGATCGAGCATGCCCCGCCGCAGGTGTCGGATAAGGTCTTTTATTCCTACGGCAGCATCATGCTGCAAAAAATTCCGCAGTTGCAGTCTTTTTATCTGGCCGATGATCAGGGTAATTTTACGCTGATCACCCGCTCCCCCGACAAGGACGTGCAGGACCATGTCCGCCTTGTTACGCAGCCAGGTGGCGCAAAAGTTCTGCATCATGTTCTTTTCAATACCGCGGGGCAGCAGGTCCGGCAGTATGATGCCCCGGCCGGTGATTACGACCCGCGCGTGCGCCCGTGGTATAAAAACACGGCTGGCAAAGACACCATCCAGTGGACGCAGCCCTACCTGTTCCCGACCGACAAGCAGTTTGTCATGACCAGTTCGCTCCGCTTCCGGCGTGATGACGGGCATGAGATGGTGTTTGCCACCAACATCTCGCTCAACGAACTCAGCGCCTTTTTGGATAAAATCAAAATCGGCAAATCCGGCAGCGCCATGATCGTGGACGGCGAGGGACGGGTTATTGCAGGGCGCAATCTTACCCAGCATGCGGAGGCCGCAGGCTGGGACCCGGACAAAATGGTGCTGGACCCCAAAATCTACCCGGTTTTTGCCTTGGGGTATGATCATTACCGGGTGCGTGGTTTTGGCCCCAAACATGTGGAATGGGACAGCAGGTCCTATATCACCATGGCTTCGGCCCTGCCGCGTTACTCGCAGGGCTGGATTTTGCTGATTGCCGCCCCCGAAAACGATTTTGGCAGCTTTGCGCATCAGAGCAGCCGCCAGAGCCTTCAGTTCGCGGGGATTGTTACGGTGTTTTCGCTCCTTCTGGGAGGGCTTTACATCCGCCAGTTGCGTCGGACGGAAGCAGGTAACCGCAGGCTTGCGGTGCAGCAGTCTCAGGTCGCGCAGGAAAGTGGTGCCTTGCAGCAGGTGGCGGTGGCGCCGCATCTGTTTGACCCTGCGGCAGATGCACTGGTTCTTACGGAGCAACTGGCGCAGGTTGCGGGTGCGCGCCGCGCCAGCCTGTGGCGGTTTTTGCATGATGGCGCCGCCATGGTGTGTGATGATACCTATGACCGGACCCAGAACACCCATTCCGGCGGGTTTGAAATGGGGCGGGAGGAACTGGGCAAGTTCTTTGACGCCATAGAGGAAGGGTCTTCCTTCTCCGTCAGCAACGCTGCAACGGATGAACGTACGACACGGTTTGAGCGGCTGGTCATGCGTGAGGTCAGTACCCGCGCACTTGCGGTGTACCCTGTTCATGGCCCTCATGGCACGCTGGGTATGCTTGCGCTGGAAGACCCGGTCATGCTGCCGCATCTGCTGTATTTTGTGGAGCTTATGGCCAGCATTGCGGGTACGCGCTTTGCCGCGCAGGACGCGCTGGAAGCCCAGCAGAAACCTGCGACAGACAGCAAGACCTCCGCTCCCGTAGCGGTAACAGGCACGCCCCTATCCGATAATCTGCTCATGCGGGCGGATGAAATGGCGGAGGTAACCGGTGCGAGTATTTACCCCTCCGTTGCCGTGCTTGTTGTCAGCTTTTCCGACCCTGTGGTGGAAGGAAACAAGGAAACCACAGCCCTGATCGCCCTGATCAACCAGCTGGCCACACAGGTCCAGAGTGTTGCGCAGGAAGAGCACCTGTTCGCGGTGGAAGTGGCCGGGCACCGTATGATCTGCATGGCGGGCTGCACAACGGAGCCAGACCCCACAGCTCTGGTTCGTCTGGCCAATGCCGCGCTTAAAATGCGTGAAACATTCATGGGGGCGCTGGCTGCTGCCGATCTGGAACCCGTGTTTACCATGGGTATGGATTTTGGCCCCGCCTTTGGTGGGGCCGTGGGGCAGACGCCAACGGTGTTCAACCTGTGGGGGCAGACTGTCTCTCTTGCTGAACTGATGGCAGAAAGTGCAATAGACCCCGGCACCATTCAGGTTACGGAGCGTGTTTATGCCAGCCTGCGTGACCGTTACCTGTTCCGCAGCCGTGGCTCGTTCTTTGTGCCGCATCTGGGCCTTGGCCGTGCCTATACGCTGGCGGCCCGCCGATGAGTGAGACCGACCCACAGGCTCCCCAGCCACTTCCGCCCCCCACCGATACAACGCGCGACCCGGTGCTGGCCGGGCAGACAGGGCAGGGCGGCTTTTTTGCACCAGTCCAGTGGGGCCTTGGCAAGCTGGCATGGATCGGGCGTCTTACGCGCAGGCAGGCGCGCTTTCTGCTCATCATGCTGGGCGCATCCTGGGGGGTGATCTTCGAGAGTTTTCGTGCGCATTCATGGCGCAGGACGGTGCGGTACGAATTTGTCAGCACCATGAACAACATTATCCGCGGTGGGCTTCTCGCCACCATGTTTGCCGGTGTGCTGACCGGGCTTGCCGCTGTGTCACAGGTTATTTACTGGCTGGGTCTGACCGGGCTCGCCACCATGACCGGCTCTATCCTGATCAATGTTGTCGTGCGTGAAATAGCGCCCATTCTGGTGGGCGTGCTTCTGCTGGGGCGGAATGGCATGCTCTCCACCACGGAGCTGGGGCTTCTGAGCATCGGGGGGGAAATCCGTTCCATGCAGGCTGTGGGCATAGACCCGTTTCTGCTGCTGGTGCTGCCCCGTACACTGGCTTTTACCGTGGCCGGGTTTACGCTGGGGATCCTGTTTTCGTTCTCGTCCCTTGTTACGGGGTACGTGATGAGCCGCATGTCCGGCGTGATCAACAACCCGGTCTGGGTTTTTCTGGATGATGTGGCAACAGCCATGTCCGGCACGGATTATGTTATTATCCCGCTCAAGTTTATTACCGTCGGGTTTGTGGTGGGGCTTGGTGGCTGCCTGACAGGGTTGACCGCCACAAGCGAGGATTCACTGCGCACCCTGCTGCCCCGTGGCTTTTCCCGCGGGATGCTGATTGTGATGGTGGTGAGCGTTCTGTTCAGTCTGGATCTGTAAGATGGATATGTACGCTTCCGGCCCCCTGCTTGAGCTGAACAAGGCAATCCCGTCTTTTGATGAGAGCGGTCTGCCGCCGGTTCCGTTCAGCATGAAGCTGATGCCCGGAGACTGCATGGTGGTGGAAGCGCGCGACATAGGACACGCCACCATGTTTGCGGACCTGTGCTGTGGGCTTGTGCCGCTGGAGGATGGTTCCGTGCGGTTTATGGGGCTGGACTGGGCTGATCTGGGCGACCGGGAACTCAACGCCCTGCGCGGGCGTATCGGACGTGTGACGCACCGGGCAAGCTGGCCCGAATTTGTGCCGGTGCATCTGGCGATTGTATTGCAGCAGTTGCACCATACAACCCGTCCGATTGATGTTCTGGTGCATGATGCCGCCCGGCTGGCGGAAAGGTTTGGTCTGCCCGGCCTGCCCACGCAAAACCCCAGCTTTTTACCTGAGGAAGACCTTTTGCGCGCAAGCTGTGTGCGGGCTTTTTTGGGAAGGCCCCATTTATTGCTGCTGGAAGACCCGCTTGAGAGTGGACCGGCAGAATTGAGCAATTCTTTTCTGGCTGCAATAACCGAGGCGCGCGACAGGGGTGCCGGGGTCATCTGGCTGGTAAGGAATAACGCGGTCTGGCAGGAATATCGGCAGGGTGTTACGGCAACCTGGCGGCTTGCAGATGATGGTCTTGTAGCAGTACGGATGGGATAATGTTCCAACTCCGCTTACGACAGAAAGTAAAACCTCTCATTTCCCTGCGTTATGCAGATGAATGGGTCGGGTTTCTTGTACTTCTGAGCATACTCATTTTTGGGGGCGCGGTTATCGAGGCTGGTGTGCTGCGTGACTGGCTGACCCCACCTGCACGGCTGCGCGTTGTGCTGCCAGCGTCTGGCGTTGGCGGTTTGACTGTTGGCGGGGACGTACAGCTTATGGGGGCGCATGCGGGCACCATCCGCAGCATCAAGCTCAATCCATCAGGCAATATGTACGCCATGGTTGACCTTGACCCACAGGCCAAACCCTTTATCCGGCGGGACAGTACAGCCCTTATCCGCAAGCAGCTTATTGTAACAGGCGCTTCCTTTCTGGACCTCAGCCGTGGGCATGGGGACCCGATGGACTGGAGCTACGCCGTTATTTCGGCCACCCCGGCCCCCAACCCCGCAGACCAGATTACCGCGACCCTGAACAGTATTCAGGCCGAAATCATGCCCGCGCTGGCCAGCGCCAGACATATGATGGCCCAGTTGGATGGCACCATTACCGACATGCACGCGGGCAAGGGGACAATCGGGCAGTTGATGACCAACGATCAGCTTATCCGCCAGTCCGAAGCGACCATTGCCTCTCTGGATGCTGTGATCGAACGGCTCAAGCCAATTGAAAAACAGGTTTCGGGGATCATGAATAAAACAGACGCCACGATGGGCAACCTCAAATCCGCGACTAAGGACGTCAAGGATGCAACGCCGCATCTGCCAGCCATCGCCAGCAATGTGGAGGCCAGTACGGCGGACCTGCCCGCCATGCTGGCGCAGGCCCAGACCACACTTTACGGCTTACAGCAGTTGACTGACCAGTTGCGGGGGATGTGGCTGCTGGGTGGACAGAAGGTGACGCACCATAAACGTCTGGCTCCCCAGCAGGTGCGGCCATGAGACGCCTTGCACATATGCTGGCGCTGACAGCCCCACTGCTTCTGGCCGGGTGCGGTGCCAGCCAGAGCAAACCCACGGCGCAGGATGACGCCGCCTGGGATCAGGCCATGATGGCGGGCCGGGATTCCTTTGATCTGGGGCGTTATACTGTTGCCGTCTCGCAGTACCGCAAGGCGGCCAATCTGGCGCTTGCGCGTGATGATGGAACAGCCGTGGCTGAGGCGGGGTATGACCTTGCCGTCTCGCAACTGGCAGCCAACATGCCTGCGGAAGCGCTTAAGGCAGCACAGGCTACCCGTCAGGCTGTGCTACTGCGTGGTGCGCAGGATATGTCCTCGCTCGATCTGGTCGAAGCCGCAAGCCATTACCGGCTTGGCCATTACGCGCAGGCCATTCCTCTGGCGCAGCAGGCCATGCACTCCGCCGATACGGGTGTTGCCGCACGGGCAGCCCTTGTGCTGGGCCTTGCTGCTGATGCGCAGGGCGATCAGAGCGCTCTTCAGGCCGCAGGTGCTTACCTGTCTGGGCTTAAGGAGCCGCTTTCCGTGGCACAGCAGGCTGACCGGGCTGAAATTGAGGCCCGCGTGCTCCGCCACGCCAACCCCGTACTGGCCGGGCAGCAGGCGGAGCAGGCGGCAAGCCTGCGCCAGAGCGCAGGTGCATACCATGACATGGCGCGCGCTCTTGCCCTTGCGGCACGGATTGCAGCCAGTCAGGGGGATCAGGCCAGAGCGCATGTCCTGTGGGCGCGGGCGGCTCAGAGTGCCGCCGCGCAATCTGGCAGCCTGAACCGGATGGATGCGCAAACGCTGGTCCATGGAAGCCTGACCAAAGGCAACCCCATGCCACCGGTGGATGATGCTCAGGCATGGGCACGTAATGCGGGTGAGAGTGTGCTCAGACCTTTTGCCGAAACGGACGGAGCACACTGACCGGGGGTTTTACCGCGTGACTTTATTGCTCTGCCAGTAAAGCCCATGCACTGGTAACGTCACTGGCATTGGCCGTGTTGTCCTGAATACGCGGGAGCCTCGGGTTTTCCCCGCATACCCTCCGTCATCCTGTTGGTCCGTACCCGCGTAACGGTTGGGGAAGACAGGAGCAGGTGGGGCGGAGGATCAGGTCAGGGTGTGTTATTTGAGGCATTTAAGGGATGTTTTTATTTCAATTTCTTGAAAAAGCATGACGCCTGAAAATAATCGTAGGTCAAGCAGGTCTTCCATGCATAATCCATGGAGCACAGAAGCTGCCTTGCTGTATACACCGCATTCACGCGCAGGCCCGTCCGTCAGGCTGTGCGCACGGAGCGGTGATGATGAAAAGACTTTTCCACCATTATAGAAAACGCAACCGCAAGGGGGAGGCAGAACGCCACACCAAGCTGGAGAATGTTGTCCCCAAACGCGATGGTAGGGCGGGGGGGCGTTTTCATTTAAGCACCAAGGAGGCGATCAGACGCTTTCGCGCGCATGCGCTGGTTGAGGAAAAAAGCCATCGTGATGTCGTGCGTGTGGGGGTGAAGGACAGTGTGTGGAGCGATCTTTACCACCATGCACTGACAGCAAGCTGGCCTGCTTTTGCGGCTATTGCCGTTGTGTCCTATATTGTAATCAATCTTGTTTTCGCGTTGTTGTATATGGTGGCCCCGGGCCAGATTACGGGGCTCTCACACGGCACGCTGCTGTCCCTGTTCTTTTTTAGCGTGCAGACACTCTCGACCGTTGGTTATGGGACCATGAGCCCGATCGGGGCTTATGCCAATGTCATTGTCTCGATTGAGGTCTGTGTGGGCATGATGCTGACAGCCCTTGCAACGGGCGTGGTTTTTGCCCGTTTTGCCCGCCCTCGCGCCAGACTGTTGTTCAGCAATAAAGCTGTGATCAGTAACGAGGGAGGGATACCCGCCCTGTGCATCCGTATCGCCAACTTGCGGATGAGCGTTATTTTATCGGTCGATATTGAAGTGGCTTTGTCCCGCCTGGTCGTCAGCGACAACGGCCATCTGGTTCGCAAGTTTGACCAGCTTCTGCTCATGCAATCCCATGTGCCCGTGCTGCGTTTTGCTTTTGTCATGGCCCACGTTATTACGCCTGACAGCCCCTTGCATGGTAAAACGGTTGCCGAACTGGAAGGGGAGGAAGCCGAAATTATTGTAACAGTTACCGGCACGGACGAGGCTCTGGGGCAGACCGTGTTCGCAAGAACGGCCTACAGGTTTGACCGTGTGCAGTACAATCACCGTTTTGTGGATATTGTGCTTTCACGCCCCGATGGGCGCATTACGGTGGACTATACCCGCTTCCATGATGTTGAAGCCCATTAAAACGCTTATTGTAATGCCTCAGCGGTGGTGATGGGTTGGGGGGCAATGCTTCCCCCAGTTCCCCGCCCATCCATGAGGCCATGAGGCGTGTCGTCTGGCACAGGCCCAAGTGGGGTAAGGTATACGCCCCACCCGGTTTACACACGGAGCATAAGGCTCCCCGCGGACATGCCGTTGTGTGTGGAGCCTTGGCTCAGATCAAACCCGATTATGACACTCACACTGCCCGGTAAGGGTGGGTAGCGTCCAGAAATACGGCATTGGCGTCCAGTTCGTGGGAAACCACGATCAGGTAGGCAATGGCGCGGGTGAGTTCAATACGGGTGGAAATATTGGGCTCGGCCGCTTCCATCCGACGTAATGCGGTGGTTGCTACACGGGCCGCATGGGCTGTATGGCCATACTTGCCTGTAAAATGGCTCATCCGCTTCATGACAATTTCTATGGCCCGGCGTGCTGGGGGGGGGATCTGGTTGCGGTGCAGCAGCGCGCGCAGGCGGATAATGTTCAACCCGATGGTCATGGCGGCCAGTGTGCCCTGCAGGCAGCCTTCAATGGTGGGGGACGGGGTAGGGCCAGCATGGCGGATCAGGCGGGCAAAGCGGTCAATATTGCGGCCAATCCAGTCCCGCGTCATGGGGGTGGGTTCGGCTGAAGCCAGTGTCCGCAGGTCCCGCAGCAGGGTCCGGCGCATGCGCCAGCGTTCGGCTGCGCTGTTAAAGGGCAGCACGGCGCGGAAAATAAGAACCGCAAAAAATACCCCCAGCAGAATGGCCCATGTGGAGTTGAACCATGTGACCTCATCCACCCGGCCCTGATTGAGCGGGTGTACAAAGTTGGGGAGCAAAAGGGTATAGGCGGCGGAGTGCAGGGCCGTGCTGGCGTTGCGCGCGGCCAGCCCACCGGCAAACATGGGAATGGCCAGCGTAGCCACCAGCATTTCGTAATTGGATTGTGTGGGCAGGACAAAAAAGACTAGAAAAAACGCAACAAGGGCTGCCCAGATGCCACCGATCATAAACTGGGTGGTGGCAACAACAGGGTTTTCCCGCGTGGCAAACAGCCCGCAGACAATGGCGACAAATGTAATGAAGCCAAGGCCCGTAGGCCATGCCGTAAATTCCCACACCAGCCCGGCGGCACACAGAGCTACGGCCGCACGCACGCCGTTATAGGCAGCCTCGCGCTTGTCCACATGGGACTGGAGGCGGAAATGGAAGTGGTCGCCACGAATGAAGTGCTGGCTGGCATCGTATTCGCGGATGGCCTGCTCCAGTTCACCCAGCAGTTCGTCCATGGCATTGTGCAGGATTCGCCCATCCAGCAAGGCGGAAATCTGGGCGTGTTCATCTTCCAGCGTAAAGGCGGACCCGATTTCGTGCGTCAGGGCATCCACAATCTGCTGGTGGCATTCCGCACGGAGCAGTTGCAGGTCACGCAGAATGGCGCGCACTCCGGTTTCCGTGTTCAGGCGGTTTGGCAGGCTGCTCAGATAGGTGCTGACATTGGAGGCCGTCTCGCGGAATATGGGCTGGTCAGTCTGGACGTATTGCAGGCGTACGGTCATGCCCAGCCCGCGGGAGAGCAGGACCGAAACCGCAGCAAGGGCTGCGCGGGCATGGTCCCCTTCATGCCCGTGGGGGCCCATCTCGGCTTCAGAGAACTCAATCTGGTCGTTAATGGACAGGATGGGGCCAAACATGGCGCGTGAGCGGATCAGGGCTTCTTCATCCCCGGCCAGCAGGCTGGCCACGGCCTCGGATACGTTGCTCAGGGCCATGCGGAGCTTGTCACGGATGTTACGGCGGGCCATCTCGGCCAGATTATGGGCAAAAAGACCAGCGACCGCGCTTTCGCACACAATGCCCAGCACGATATAGGTCGCGCGGGACATGGCGGTCATGAACACGTTTTCGGGGTGGGGAATGGCCCCTATGGCAATAATGGCCGTTGTATAACCTGCCAGCACCAGCGCGTAGGAACGAAAGTTGCGCACAAGGGTTGCAAGCCCGCAGCATAACCCCAGCCATATGGAGAGTGCGGGAAAAAACAGCCATGCGGTCTGGTTAAAGGCGGAAATAAGGGTGATGGACATGGCCACCCCAATGCCTGTGCCGACCAGACGCCAGCGTGCCTTGGACATGCTCTCCCCCCGGGAGCCCTGCGCCACGATCCATACGGTCATGGGGGCCCATTGCGGGTCGTCCAGTTCCATCCACAGGGCGATAACCAGTGAGATCAGGGCGGAGGCTGTCGTCCGCAAAGCAAACCCTATTGCGGATGGCGTGGGCGCAAGCAGCCAGTTCAGGGGCAGTTTGCTCTGCGCACCCGGTGGCCCTAACGGGCGGAAGGCCCGCAGGCGACCGATCCTGTCAAGCAGGGGAAAAGAAAGACTGGGCACAATGGCTACTTTGTTGCAACGGAGGAAGCTGGGGAATACTGGCTGTAACCGTAGCGTGTTTTCCCGTTTTTTCCTTGTGGGTTCAGACGCATATCAGCTATCGCTTCTCAAACGGGGAAAATCGGTCTGGAGCCGGTTTGTGCTTATGAATATTGCATGGATCGGTTATTCATTCCACGACCAAATGGTGCCGTGCCAGCCGACAGGCCGCTCTGGTGGCGGATATGGGAAAGATGGTGGATATGTCTGATTTTTTTCAGAGTATTGTAGGTAAGGTCGAAAGCGTTCTGGGCGGAGATGTCCAGACACTTGTCAAACAGCAGTTCCAGTCCCTGGCGCAGCCGCAGACAATCCAGACCCTGCTGGACCGCGCCGATCAGGTCGGGCTGGGGGACAAGGTACGCTCATGGATCAGCCAGAGCGGCAATGTGCCCGCCACGCCGGATGAAATCCGCTCCATTCTGGGGAGTGATGCGGTACATGCTCTGGTGGAAAAAACCGGCCTTCCAGCCGATAGCGTGGTGACAGCGCTGGTGCATTTTCTGCCCGACGCCGTGGACAGGCATACGCCCGATGGCGTGCTGCCCACAACCGACACTACAAAAAGCGCCTGAGCCGCAAGCCGGGCTGCAAGTGTATGATGCACGGCATTTTCGTGCATCACGGCACATAATCCGTTATAATGCAGCCATGACACTCGGTGAACGTATAACACGGATGGATAGCTGGCTGCTGGATCAGGTCTGTCAGCCCATGGCAGACAGACTGCCAGAACGCTTTTCGGCCTTCGATGCAGGCATGAGCTGCCAGTTTGGCTCTTTGCTGCTGTCTGCCGTTTCCATTATTGCCGTGTTTGTACTGACCGGTATGCAAGATTTTGGTAACATGATCTTTAACGTGCTGGTCTGGTGCCTGTGCGTCAGCTTTTTTATCGGGCTTGGCCGTGTGCGCGTACTGGTCAAACCGGGGAAACCCAACCCGCTGCGGCACATGCTTGTCAGCGTACGGATTGTTTCTATCCCGTTCGCCATGTACGTTGTGTATCAGGCATTGACCTCTCCTCCCACATTCGGGACGGCGGTGTGGTTCAACGCCTTTTCAAACATCGTGTTTGTCGTGGGGCTGTATCTTATTTCGTGCCAGCCGCGCCCGCCGCGTGTGCGCACAACGGAAGATGTCTGGGGCCGGGGCTTTGCACCACGGCCCGGCGGTGGGTTCTAGCCAGAAATAACGACAGGCAGATCAGGGGTTTTCCTGATCATGCTCGCCCTGTGCAATACGGCCCTGCACTGCGGGACGCCACGGTGCATCCTGCGGTGCAGCGTCCAGCGCCTTGCGGAACAGCTCCAGTGCCTGCGCAGTCACGTGGTGTTCCGCCCGTGTCATGGCTTCTGCCGTGCGGGCAGCCAGTTCGGGGTCAAAACCCAGTGCCAGAGCATGGTTCCATGCTTCCGCCGCCTGCGCGTAATGGTCACCCGATGCCTGCAACTGGCCGAGCAGCAGGTAGCCCTGCCGTCTGTTGGGGTCATCCGCAGGCAGGCTGGCCATGGCCTGCTGAAGTTGGGCGATAAGGGCATCGGCCTTACGGTTCTGCATATGCTGGGCCACCAGCCTTGGGCCAAGGGGCTGGGCTGGCAGGTAAGGTGTGCCGTTGGTCAGGTATAAGGCAATGGCCAGAGCAGGTACCGCGGCAAGGCCAAACCAGCCCAGCATGGCCGAACTGTCTGCCCGTGCCGTGGAAGGCGCTGCATCGGCTGAGAGAATACGGCGCTGGATTTCCAGTATGGCCACGTCATGTTCGGTTGGGGCGATCAGGCCAATGGCAAGGTCGCGGTCCAGTTCCACCAGTTGGGCTTCATGCAGGGCCAGTGCGGTGCTGCGTTCATCCCGAATAACGCGGGTGCGCTTCCACAGTGTTACAATAGCCGGGGCAAGGGCAAGCAGGCTGAGCAGCCCGATGGAAAGCCAGATCATGCTCTCAGTCCTTTGTCAGTCTGGCCAGACGGGCCTTTTCATCTTCGGTCAGGGGGGGCGGCGGTGGCGCTGCGGCCCTGCGGCGGTAGAACAGAAAGGCCGTACCAATCCCCATAAGCAGAGCCAGCACCGGCATGGCCCAGAGCAGAAGCGTGCCCAGCGAAAACGCAGGTTTCAGGCGGATGAAGTTGCCATAACGGCTCACCATCCAGTCCATGACCTGCTGGTTGTTCTCGCCCTTGGCAACGTGCTCGCGCACAACGCGGCGCAGATCACGCGCCAGACCGGCGCTGCTGTCTTCTATTGATTCGTTCTGGCACACCAGACAGCGCAGTTGTGCGCCAATAGCCTGAGCACGGGCCTCCTGCTGCGGGTTGGGCAGCATTTCGGACGGGTCATCCACCGCCAGCACCAGCACTGGTGTTGCCATAAGGAGCAGGCCAGCCGCAAGGGCTGCCAGTTTGTGGCGTATGGTCATGGTGTTTGCAGCCTTTGCACCAGCGGCAGCAGGACCCTGTTAATGGTCGCATCCGTAAGAGGGGCTGCCGTGTGCCAGCGGATAATTCCTCCGGGCCCTACCAGAAAAGTCTCCGGTACGCCGGAAATACCCCATTCAATCCCGGCCCGGCCGGTATGGTCATCTCCCAGACGGGTAAAAGGGTTGCCGGAATGGTGCAAAAAGCTGGCAATGTTGTCGGGCTTGTCCTTGTAGGCAATGCCCCACATGGTCAGCCTGTCTTTGAGGGTCATAAGGGTTGGCATTTCCGCAAGGCAGGGAATGCACCATGACGCAAAAAAATTGACCAGCACGGGCTTGGTAAGCTGTTGCAGGTCCTGCGTTGTAAACCCTTCTGCCGGGGGGAGCGGGGCCAGCGTAAAGTCTGGCACTGGCCGGTCCAGCACGGGGGCGTTGATGTCATGCGGGTTGAAGGAGCCGTGCTGCATGCCATCCAGCATTTTCCAGAAGGCAACACCGGCAACACCGGCTCCGGCCAGCGGCAGGGCCATAAGCAGGCGGCGGCGGGTCAGGTTATCCGAAGGTGTGGTCATGCTACGCTCGTGCTTGCAGGGGTGGGTTTAGCCCGCTGTGGCGCACCTACGCGCATACGCCGGTCAGAAAGGGAGAGGGCTCCCCCAAACGCCATGATCAGCGCACCCAGCCACATCCATGGTGCCAGCGGGTTGTAGTGCAGGCGCAGCACATAGGTCGGGCTGGTGTCCGGGCCGTGCCTGTCGCCCAGAACGCCGTACAGGTCCGCCAGCATGTTGGTGTGGATGGCAACATCCGTTGTGGTCTGGTTCTGGCTGTTAAAGCTACGCTTGGATGGGTGCATGACCGTAACCAGCCTGCCATTGCGGCGGACTTCCAGCGTGGCGACCATGGCCGTGTAGTTGGGGCCGGGTTCCTGCTCCACGGCCTTGAGTGTCCAGTCATACCCGGCCAGTTGTTCGGTGGTGCCAATGGGCACTTCCACAATCTTGTGCTGTGCCTGAGACATGGCGGCAAGGCCCAGCACGGTAATGCCTACACCTGCATGGGCAATGGCCGTGCCAATAATGGCGCGGGGCAGCATGCGTGCCCGCTGGAGGGATGTGGCAACAGGCACACGGAACAGTTTTGTGCGTTCTGCCAGATCGGTCACACTGGCTGCAATAACCCACAATGCGGCAGCAGCGCACAGAATGGCCAGCACGCCAGACAGTTCAAACACGGCAACCGCGCAGGCCAGTGCCGCCACAATGGCGGCAAGCCACAGCTTTTGCAGCACGGGCCAGAGCTGTGCGCGCTTCCACGGCAGCATGGGGCCAAAGCCCATGAAAATGAACAGGGGCAGCGCCAGCGGAATGGTCGTTGCATCGAAAAACGGTTTGCCAACCGAAATGGTGCGGTCAAACAGCAGGGACATAAAGGGGGGATACATGGTCCCCGTCAGCACCACCGCGCACAGGGAGCACAGCAGAATGTTGTTGAGCACCAGTGCCCCCTCGCGCGAGATGGGGGCAAACAGCCCGCCTGCGGTCAGGGTTGGGGCGCGGTAGGCGAACAGGGCAAGCGAGCCGCCAATAACAACGCCCAGCAGGCCCAGAATGAACACCCCGCGTGCCGGGTCGTTTGCAAAGGCATGCACGGAGTTGAGAATGCCCGAACGCACCAGAAACGTGCCCGACAGCGAGAACGAGAAGGTGGCAATAGCCAGCAGTACGGTCCAGATTTTAAGGGCTTCGCGCTTTTCCACCACAATGGCGGAATGGATCAGTGCGGTGCCCGTCAGCCACGGAATGAGCGAGGCGTTTTCCACCGGGTCCCAGAACCAGTAGCCGCCCCAGCCCAGCACGTAATAGGACCACCATGACCCCATGGCGATGCCACAGGTTAAAAAGCACCATGCGGCCACAGCCCACGGGCGTACCCACCGGCCCCATGCTGCATCAACCCGGCCTTCAATCAGCGCGGCAATGGCAAAGGCAAAGGGTACGGCAAAGCCTACGTAACCCGTGTACAGAATGGGGGGGTGGAAGGCCAGACCGGGGTCCTGCAACAGGGGGTTCATGCCCTGACCGTCCATGGGAGCGGGCCAGATGCGGGCAAACGGGTCCGATGTGGTCAGGCAGAACAGTTCAAACCCCGTGGCTACAAGGCCTAGCACGGCAATAACGCGCGCACGCAGGGCGGAGGGCAGGTTGCGCCCAAAGGCCGCCACCGCTGCCCCACACAGGCCCAGAATAAGCGCCCAGAGCAGAATGGAGCCTTCGTGGTTGCCCCATACGCCGGTTATTTTGTAGAGCAGAGGTTTGGAAACCGCGCTGTTTTCCGCAATGTTCTGGACCGAAAAATCGTCCGTAACCGCTGCGTAAATCAGGCTGAGGAAGGAGACGCCAAGGGCGATCATCTGCCCGATGGCAAGGCCGGGAGCCAGCGCCATAAGCCGCGCATCGCGCCGGGATGCGCCAATAAGGGGAATAATACCCTGCACGGCAGCCAGCACACAGGCCAGCGCAAGGGCGTAATGTCCAAGTTCGGGGCTTAACATATCTGGGGGGAGGCTCCCGTCTTCTTTAAATCAGGCTGTTCAGTTTGCCGGGGCGGGGGCGGAAAGGCTCTTGCCTGCATCCTGCACGGTCATGGTGTTCCAGCTTGCAGCACTGGGGGGAGGGCCAAAGCGGGGGTCCCATTTGCCGGATTTTTTAAGGGCTTCGGCCACTTCCTTGGGCATGTAGGTCTCGTCATGCTTGGCAAGAACCTCGCTCGCCACAAATCCGTGTGGCGGCTTGACCGTGCCAATGGCAACAACACTTTGCCCCTCACGGAACAGGTCGGGCAAAATCCCTTCATACTGCACGGTCACGGCGGCCTGGCCGTCTGTTACGGCAAAGGTGGCAACGGGGGTTTCACCGTGTTTTTCACGCTTGACCGAGCCTGCAACAACCATGCCACCCAGCTTGACCGTGCGATCCGCTGGCGGGGGTGAAGCTTCGACCTGCGAGGGGGTGACAAAGAAAACAATGTCAGAAGAAAAAGCCCGCAGGATCAGGGCGGCCGCGGTGCCAAGGCAGGCAACACAGGCAAGGACAAGCCAGAGGCGACGGGTCTTGCGGGTCATGGAGTAAGGGGTGTTCCTGCGTTGCGGTTATGGGTCTGCTCCAGTGCTGCCAGTCTGGCCCGGTCGCGTTTGAGCCGGAGTGCCGCACCAAGGGAGAGAACAAGCGCCATAATGGCGGCCAGCCCGTAGCTGGCCACAATGTAGGGGAGGTGGGTCATGCCGCTCATCCACCCCGGCGGGGGGAGGACAGCAGGGCGCGGATGCGGCTTTCCATCACGGCGGCACGGGTGCGGGCCACCACAATGGCCGCAAAACCCAGCGAGAACCCGATGGTGGAAAGAGCAAGCGGCCACAGCATGGAGGATGACATGGTCGGCGCGCCGGTCAAGGTAATGCTGTCGGGCTGGTGCAGGGTGTTCCACCATTGCACGCTGAACTTGATGATCGGCAGGTCCACAGCTCCGGCCAGTGCCAGAATGGCGGCGGCACGGTAGCCGCGCTGCGGGTCATCAAACGCGCGGATCAGGGCGATATGCCCGAGGTAGAGAAAAAACAGGACCAGCACGGAGGTCAGGCGCGCATCCCACACCCACCATGTGCCCCACATGGGTTTGCCCCAGATGGAGCCAGTGGCCAGACACAGGGCGGTAATGCACGCGCCAACGGGGCCAATTTCCACCGCCGCCAGATCCGCCAGCGGGTGGCGCCACACGAGCGAGAGCACGCCGCAGAGAGCAAGCCCGGCATACCCGCCCGATGCCAGCATGGCTGCGGGCACATGCACATACATGATGCGCACGGAATCTCCCTGCTGCCAGTCGGCGGGGGAGTAGAACAAACCCCAGCCAAGGCCCGCAAGGGTAAAGGCAATGGCAGGCCAGGTCAGCCATGGCTGGAGGCGTGCGCCCAGCTTGAGAAACCGGCCGGGGTTGGCGTAACGGTGGAAAAAACTGCCAGTACGCGCGACAAGGGTCGGTGAGGCGCTCAAAAGTTGGTCCGCTCCGTCTGTCTGGTTTATGGGCGAGGGGGATACCCTTGCCCGTGGGAGGCAATATGCCTCAAAGTGGGACTGCTGCCGTCTTCTTTATATCATGATAAGCGTTCTGACACGATGCAGTTCTTCATGGGCGACCATGCCCGTAAGACACAACAGAAGGAAAAAGAGGCATGTTGTTTGCCATTATCTGTACGGACCGCCCCGGCTCGCTGGACCTGCGCATGGCCACCCGTGCCCAGCATCTGGCTTTTCTGGAGCTTAACAAGGCAGGCATCCAGTTTGGTGGCCCACAGCTTGATTCAGACGGCAAACCCTGCGGTAGCCTGATCCTGCTTGAAGCCGAGGACCGCGCGAGTGCCGAGGGCTTTGCCGCAGCCGACCCCTACGCCAAGGTGGACCTGTTTGAGAGCGTGATCGTGCGCCCCCTGCGCACGGTTTTCCGCGATGGGCAACTGGTGGAATAACATGGCATTCTGGCTGGTAAAGAGCGAGCCTGACGCGTTCAGCTGGGACGAGCAGGTTGCAAATCATGTAGAGCCATGGACCGGAGTTCGGAACCATCAGGCCAAAAAGAACCTTGCCGCCATGCAGGTGGGGGACAGGGCCTTTTTCTACCATTCCAACGTGCAGCGCGCGATTGTGGGGGTAGTGGAAGTGGTGCGTGCCGCCTACTCGGATCCCACGGCCGAAAGTGGGGCCTGGGTGTGTGTGGATGTTCAGGCGGTAGGCCCCATGCCAGAGCCGGTTACGCTTGCGCGGATCAAGGCCGAGCCGGGGCTGGAGGAACTGGCGCTGGTTCGTCAGTCCCGCCTGTCTGTCTGCCCGGTTTCGGCAGAGCACTGGCAGGTTCTGTGCCAGATGGGAGGGTGGCAGGAACCGGGCTGAAACGGACCTGTTTTCACCACTATCAAATTATTGTGACAAAGGCCGCCCAACCGGGCGGCCTTTGTCATTTTGTGCGCGGTGGCGGCAGGGGTTAGCCCTGTGTGGCCTGCATCCATGCCTGCGCGGCGCGGTTGCCCGAGCGACAGTAGGCAAAATATGGTCCGGGCAGCGTGTTCAGCACTTCCTGCGTTTCAATCACCACGTCAGAGGTGGGGGGCACGCCTGCGGCCATGGGGATGGCAATAAAGGTCAGCCCCGCCGCGCGCACGGCCTCACCAATGGTTTCAGCCGAAGGCTGGCCTGCTTCCTCGCCATCGGGGCGGTTGCAGATAATGGTTTTGAACCCGGCCTCCTTGATTGCGGGAATATCGCTGGAGGTAATCTGGCCAGCTACGGCAAAGTCGGGGGCGATGGACTGGTACTTCATGGAGTCTGTTATCCTGTAAACAAGAGGCGTGTTCCGTGCAGGATGAGGTTTTTGGACCTCAGTGCAAGGGGCCGTTCCGGCATGGTGAGTGTGGCGTAGGCCGTAAAGCCTAGCGGTGAATGAAATACATGTCCGCATACAGGTTTTTAAGGGCTGCATGGTCTGCAAGGCAGTGGCGGACAAGCAGGGCGCGCAGGCTGACCGCCGCCTGCTGCATGGCGGGGTCGGTGCTGTTGACCTGCAGGGCTGGGTAGTGCGTCATGCAGGCCTTGAGCGTGGGGTTGTTCATGTCCACACCGCTGCTGATCTTGGCCTTGAGTTCGTCATAATACTTCGAGACTTCGGTATCGGAGGTCCATTTGACCAGCGAGGTATCCACTTTGCCATTGTGCATGAAGTAGGCCACGGTCATGAACCCGGTTTCGGGCGCATGATTGCCTGCCTGAACGGTCATGCGGCAGGCCCGCTGGGAATAGGGCGGAAAGCGCACATCCGGCACGGCGGTGGAAGCCGTGACCTTGATATGCGGTGGCTCGTCTGCTGGCGGGGCAGAGGCGTTCTGCATGTCTTCATCATCGCTTATGTGCGCTTTCTGCCATGCCAGCGCCAGAAGCGGGTAGTAGCGGATGGACTGGCACAGGCTTGAATCCGTGCGGGCATCTGCCAGAGCCATGTCGTATGTTTTCTGTTCCGGTGTGGCGCAGGCGGTCAGGGCCAGCACAGCGGTCGCGCAACCCAGACGACCCAGAATACGGGCGGGTCTGGAGGTGTTGGCACGGGAATGAAAAAGACGGAAAAGACCAGCCATGAGGAAAGCTCCTTAAAAGCGGCGCGGCGTTAAGCCGGTTTCTTCATGCTTGTGTAAGGGCTTAAGGCCACGCTTACAACGCTGTTTGCATGGGCGCAGGGCGGGCGCGCGAACAGGTCATCTGTTTTTCATACGATCAGCCTGTTATGATCGGCCGCAATCAAGAGCATAGGGCGCTCTGGCAGCGCCGGTTGTCGCATTTGCTGTAAATGAGGCAGGTAGCAGACAGGAAAGGCACGTATGAGCATGAAGGAAACAGCAGGCAACGCCCTGACTCCGCTAGCCCTGAGTGGCCGCGATCTGGGCGAGTTGGAAACAGCCCTGATCGCGGTTGAATCCGGGCGTGGCGTTCTGGTGCGTCTGGCGGACCTTATGGGCGGTGCTGTTGGCCATGCGGCGCGTCTGGGCATGCGTGGTCTGGGTATGGCTCCCAACATGGAACAGAAACTGCGCGGGCTGGCCGAAACCGCCATTACCCGTGCGTTTGACGTGGCCGTACTGGGCATGAAAGGTCCGGCTGACACCGCGATGGAAGACTCGCGCTGGCGCACATCCGGCCTTCAGGCGGCTGTGGCTGTGTCGGGGGCTGTGGGTGGTTTTGCGGGGCTGGCTGGTCTGGCGCCCGATATCGGGTTTACGACCCTGACAATCATGCGTGAAATTGCCCGTATTGCCCGCGAGGAAGGCGAGGACATGAGCGACCCGGACGCCCGACGCGCCTGTCTGGAGGTGTTCGCACTCAAAGCTTTTCCCAACCGGCGGAATGGGGAAGAGAGCGAACTGGGTTATTTTTCCGCCCGCGCAGTGCTGCGTGGCCGCCCGGTTGTGATGCTGATTGCCGAGGTAGCCTCGCATTATGGTCTGGCACTTGGGCAAAAAATTTCTGTCCAGCTTATGCCTGTGGCCGGGGCGCTGTGTGGCGCATCGCTGAATACAGCGTTTTTTAACCATTACCGCGCCCTTGCCCGCGCGCATTTTACCATCCGCAGGCTGGAGCGTGAGCACGGCCCGGTGGTGCGGGATACCGCCCTTGCCCTGCGTGACAGCCTTGAAGGGCGCGAAAAGCTCTAAATCCCGCGCCCGGAGTACAGGCAGCAACAAAAGCAGGGCCGCAACACGCGGCCCTGCTTTTTTATTGGGCTATTTTTTAGCCGGTACCCGCTGTTCGGTGTCTTCTATAAAGGTCGCAATTACGGCCATGACCAGAAAGCTGATCCCCAGAACCTGTAACGTGCCCTGATAATGAAAAGCCGGGTACCAGAGCGCGGCACAAATACCCATAGCAAGAACGCAGAAGAGTCGCATGGTCATGGGGCTGTTTCTCCTTAATCCCTGCCGTTTTACGCGCTCACGCCGGAAGGCAGGGGTTTGCCTTCCACCATGGCGCGGACATTATCAAGGGCAAGCATGCCCATGGCGGTCCGGGTTTCTACCGTAGCACTGCCGACATGGGGGGTCATGAACAGGTTGGGCAGGGTCAGCAGGGCCGGGTTCGGGTTAGGTTCATTCTGGAACACATCCAGCCCGGCGGCAAAAAGCTGGCCGGACCGCAGGGCGGCAATCAGCGCATCTTCATCAATCAGGGAGCCACGGGCAGCATTGACCAGCACACTCCCACGCGGCAGCAGCCCAAGTGTGCGGGCGTTTATCAGTGGGGGGGCTGTTGTGGAGCCGGGCATGTGCAGGCTGAGAATGTCGCAGTGGGGGAGCATGTCCTCAAGCGTTTCAAAGTAGGTTGCCCCGGCTTCCTCCGCTGCGTCCAGCCGCCGCCTGTTGTGGTAGAGAATGGTCATGTCAAACCCGCGGGCGCGTTTGGCAACGGCCTGCCCAATGCGGCCCATGCCCACAATGCCCAGCCGCTTGCCCGTAACGCGGCGGCCCAGCATTTCCCCCATGCCCAGTGCGTGGCCCCATCCGGCCTTCATGAGCGTGTAATACTCCGCAGCCCTGCGGCTGGCGGCCAGAATGAGCATGATCGCCAAATCGGCGTTGCAGTCGGTCAGCACATCGGGGGTGTTGGAGACGGCAATATCGCGTGCCAGCAAGGCTGGAACATCCAGATGGTCCAGCCCGACACTGACCGTTGCCACCAGTTTAACACTCTCTGGCAGGGCTGCGACATCCGCCCCTTTAAGCGGGGCTGTATGCGTCACCAACACGGCAAGGGGTTGGTAGGCGTGGGCCAGTTTCAGCAACTCGGCGGTGCTGAGTGCATGCTCGGGTGCGGGTGGGGCATCAAACTCGGAGTGGATACGCTCTTCGACTGCGTCCAGCAGGCGGGTGGAGCGGATCAGGCGGGGAAGGAGAGAGGTCACAAAAATCTCCGTGGTGCAGCATGGTGAGCCGGGCAGGGATGTGTTTATTCTGGTAGGCACGCTAGCATAGTGCTGCGGGTGCATTATACCGCAAGCAACCCTATGCCTGATAACGAGTGCGGGAAAAGCCGGTTGCCCGGATGGGGGCAGTGGTGGAAAAACATGGGAGCCTGTCCGGCATGTCTGATGGTCTGACCCCTGAACTGATGCTGGGGGCCTATGCGGTCGGGCTGTTCCCCATGGCGGAGGGGGAGGATGACCCGACCTTAAACTGGTATGACCCGGACCCGCGCGGCATTTTGCCGCTGGAGGGTTTTCATGTTCCCCGGCGTTTGCGCCGTACGGTTCTGTCCGGTCGCTTTGAGGTCAGCGTGGACCGGGATTTTCCCGCCGTCATGCGCGGGTGTGCGGCTCCTGCTGCGGGGCGGGAAAGCACATGGATCAATAGTCGTATTTACCAGTTGTTCTGTGCGCTCCACACCATGGGCTTTGGCCATAGTGTTGAATGCCGCATGGAAGGGGAACTGGTGGGCGGGTTGTATGGGGTTGCACTGGGTGGCGTGTTTTTTGGCGAGAGCATGTTCAGCCGGGTTACGGATGCCTCCAAGGTGGCTCTTGTCCATCTGGTTGCCCGTATGCGCCTGAACGGTTTTATTCTGCTTGATACACAGTTCGGCACGGAGCATCTGGCCCGTTTTGGTGGGGTGGAAATCCCCGCCGCAGACTACAAGGAACAGCTTGAGCGTGCCGTATGCATGCAGCCCTGCTGGTCCGATACGCTGGCACCCGATATGCTGGAAGCCGAAATACGCAGTATGTAACGCTGCCACGACCTTACAGGCTGGTTGCGGCACCCGCACCCCCAGAGAGTGCTGGCCGCAAAGAATGGAGATGGATTTGGTGACAGACAGATTTTTACCGGCCTGCAAACGCAGCCTGCGTGTGCCCGGCCTGTGCGCCGTTGGTGTTTTGGCCATGTCTGCCATTGTTACTCCTCCCCTGCATGCCCAGCAGGCCACAGACCACCCGCGCCTGACACCGGGGCGCGACGCGGTGATCGACTATGTGTTTCAGCCCCGCCCGACCGAGCAGGACCTCAAGGCCGGAGCCAAAGCGGACACACCCGTGGCAAGCCGCCATGTGCAGGTGCTGTATTCGGGCGATGGTGGGCTGATGCGGATCAACTACATGACCAGCATGGAAGGGGATGCAAGCCGTGGCGCGGTGATCATCAACCGTGCCGCGCAGGAGGTGCTGGTTATTATCAACGACCGTCACATCTATACCCGGCTTGTGCAGCAGGAGGGCATACGCAACCCGTTCCTGCTCGACATGTCCATGCAGTTCACCAAAACTGGGAGCGATGTGGTGGCAGGCCAGCCCTGTACCACATGGCAGGCGGTTTCTGCTCAGGGCAAGGCATCAACCTGCGTTACGGATGACGGGTTCATACTCCAGCAGGATGGGGTGGACGTGGATGGGCTGAATGGCAGCCTGCGCGCCATGAAGGTGTCTTACGATATTGTGCCGGTCAGCGCCTTTGAACCACCGCAGGGTTTTCAGGAAGTTACACCCCATTCCCCCTATCCCGATGCGGCCCAGACCGAGCCCCCCGTAACCGGCGTTGGCCCTGCGACCAGCCTGCCCGCAACCAGCCCTAACCCTGAGGGAGAAACCCGGTAATGGCTACACGGTGCATCATGGTGTCGCGTAGCGCATTTGCCGTTGTGGCTTTTGGGCTGGCTCTGGCGGGTATGCCCGGCATGCAGGCCTATGCGCAGCAGGCGGGCACAGCGCAGGATGCCCCACCCGCGCAGACTCCCATGGCGGGTGAGCCACCAGCGGAAGCACCTGCCATTACCCCCTCGGTGGATGTGGATGTGGAGTACGAGCTTGCCTCCCCTCAGGGGGATGTCAGCACCCGTCAGCGTATGCGGTGGCAGGTTGCGACCCTGCGCCAGCGGCTGGACCCGGATAAGTCCTCCGTGTTCATGATCACCTCATGGCGTGACAGAACCCTGAGTGTTGTGGACCTCGGGCGCAAAAAAGACAGCATCATGCCTGTGCCGGGTACGCAGCAGCTTACTCCTCCCGGCCAACCCGCAATGGTCGGCTCCTATGCGCGATTGGGGAGTTCCGTTGTGGCAGGTGAGCAGTGCACAATATGGCGCACGAAAGATACGGATGGCCACCCGACGGATGCCTGCTACACGGCGGACGGGTTGCTGCTTCAGGTCGCGCAGGGTGGGCAGATAACAGTGCGCGCACTCAGTGTGCAGCGTGTTGCGCAGCCCGACAGCCTGTTTGTCATACCCCCCGGTTTGCAGCAGGAGGCACCAGCACACCCATAGTGCACACCATGCGTGGCCATTGGTGATAAAGGCAGGAAAGGGATGGAATGCACAACGCAACCTATGGCCGCACCGCATTACTGTTTGCGCTATGCGCAGCCTTGGGGTGGACGGATGCCGCAGCGCAGGCTCAGGCGGTGGATGGGCCAACCACGGTCTGCATAACGGCGCAGGCGGCCCAGCAGCCGCAAACGCTGGTTGTGGTGCCCTCCGGCACCGTATTTGCAACGGACGATACCGCCCGGCCCGGCCCCGCCGGGCATACGCAGCAAGCACAGGCACAGGCGGTTGTCACAACCGAAACCATTACCCTGACCCACATGCAGCCCTGCATGGCGGCGGATGCGTCCAGCGTTGTCTCCCACACCCGCCACTGGCTGCATGAGAAAGTTCACTCCCATAGTGGGCAGGTGTTGCATGCGGTCGGTGAAATCAGCGGAAATGGGGTGGATACCGGCATGGAGGATGAGGATACCTCTCTGCGTGATCTGGTACATTCCGGAGCGTTGAGCCTTTCCATCAACCGGACCGTGCAGGACCCCGTTTTTTTGCAGGAAAGTGACGCAGACCTGCCCGATACAGGAGGAGGGGTGGATACGTCTGCCTCGCGTGATGCGGCATCGGACCTGCCATCCCAAAGGCATGCGCCCTAGCAGGGCCATGCCACCAGAGCATTCCCCCGCACGGAATGCGCCGTGCGGGGGAATGCCGGGCGTTAGAACATCTCGCGCAGTGCGCCGGGCAGGAAAATGGAATAGGGGTTGATGTGCAGGGTCGGGTCTTCCAGATTACCCGTAATCCCAAAGGTGACAGCCAGCAGCCCCCCGTTTTTTTCCGGGCTGAACAGTTTGCCAATACCCGGCAGTTTGCCCGGCAGGGTGTTCAGGGCAAAAATGGGAACCACGGTGCCGTGCAGGTCTATGCTGTTGTGGTCAAGGTTGACCCTGCCTTCCAGCGTGGCCCCCAGCGCACCGTTGCCGGTTGTGCCATCATGGATTTCGAGCAGACCCTCTTCAAATGTCACGGGCATATTGAAGTGCGTGACCAGAAAATCGTTGGCGTTCTGGGCATTGAGCCAGCCGTAGAGTGAAATATTGCGCGCGACCTGAAGGGATGTTGGCGCTTTTTTGAGCGTAAACGGCGTAACGCTCAGCGTACCGCTGAAGGGAGCGGCGGGTTCGGCATCATCAAACGTGCCATCCAGTACGGCCTGCCCACCCTTGACGTCGGGGAGAATGTTAAAGGCCGCCAGAAACGCTCCCATATCGGGAATATGGGCGTGCAGGGTGCGGTTTTTCCCTGTGGGGACGAGTGTCATGCTGGCTGGCACCGGCCCGCGCATGACAAAGCGCATTTTTTCCAGCCGCAGGCCATCGTCTTCAAAATAGGCCTGCACGGTGCGCAGGGGCTGCTTGGTCTTGCTGTACCAGAGCTGGTTGGCCGTCAGGTCAATGGCCCATGCCGTGCCACGGGGGCCATGCAGCTTGCCGGTTGCGGCTTCTGGCACATGGTAGTTGGCCGGTTTTCTGGTCTCAGACGTGGCTGGTTCGTGCTCATCCCCGCTCATAAGGGGGGAAAGGTCGAGCGTGTCTGCATAAACGCCAACATGGACCATGTTGCCGGACTGGCTCTGGGGGAGCACCAGCTTGGCGTGACCACTGGAACGCGCGAGCCTGAAGGACGAAATAATCAGTTCAGGCGCGTGTCCGGGCAGCAACTGCGCCTTGCCGACCACACTCATATCCGGGCCAGATGCCTGAAGATGGTCCACATTGGTAATCCGTCCCCGGTCCAGACCCAGCGTGGCGGAGGCATGTGCGGCCTGCCCTGCTGTTTTGTGCCATACGGGAATGCGGATATCCGCTTGACCAAGGTCCAGATCAAGGCCGACAGTGCCGATATGACTGGCCAGTTGCTGGTAATCCACAGCAAGGTCCGCGCTGCCTGCAAAGTGGTCTCCCGTGGCAATGCCCGCGGCCAGAGCCGTCTCGGGCGTTATGCGCGAGGTCAGATGGGCCTTTTCCGCCACCGCATCAGGCGGAAGGGAGCGGAAGTCCATGTTGTATGTCAGATCGGAAGGCAGGCCACCAATAACCCCGTGCCCTGCAAGGGCAAGCCCGTCTGTGGTCACATCCAGCCCAAAACGGGCATCGGTAACATCACGCCCGGCAACAACATTGCCAATGGAGGCATGCGTGACATCGGCATGGCTCTGGATGGTCATGTCGTTAATGGTTACGCGGCTGATCAGTGGCAGGCTTAAGCCCAGATGCAGGGCGGCCGTACCACGTGGGCGGGTCAGGCTGAGCGGGTGGCGTGAGAGCAGGCGCAGCCGGGGTTCGGCCAGCAGGGCCATCACATCCTGCAAAGGTCCGTGCAGGTCGGTTTCTATAATGCCGGTCTGGTCTTTTTCGGTCAGGCCCACAATATCCATGTAGCCCGGCCCGGCCTCAATCCGGCCAGTGCCGGTCTGGTCGACGTTTTTGTCTGTCAGGTCCACAAGCTGATAGCCGTGGTCGAAGTGAATGCTCAGCTTGTCCGGGCTTATGATGTCCAGCCGGGCATCCAGCCCCTGCAGGGGTGTAATGGGGCGCAGCCAGTGAACGGTCAGGCCCGTTGCATCAATGCCTCCCTGTATGCCGGTCAGCTTTAAGTCCTTCCAGCCCTGACTGCTACCCAGTTCGGCTGTGGTTACAAGGTTGGTGGCCGTGCCGCTGGTTATGTTCTCGGTCACCCATTTTTTGCCACCCTTGGCAGCGAGGCTGGGCCAGTAGTAGGTCAGGTCTTCAAACGAGACATGAGGAATGCTCGCACTGAGCCGGGCCTCTATGCCTTTGGGCTGCATCAGGTCCGATGTGTTCAGGAAGCCACTCAGGTTCACGCTCAGGGCGCGTGCGGCATCATCCGGCGCACTGGGGTTGCGTAACAGCAGATGCACACAGGGCAGGGTAATCTGGGCGGGTACGGACTGTACCCTGCTCTGGTTGAGTAGTACGAACATGTCCGCCGTACCGTGGTCCACCTCATAGCGGGAGCCGCCAGCCTCCACATGGCCAGAGCCTATGGAGGCCGTGAGTTCCAGTGCATTGGGCACCATCCACGGCGACTTTGTCGTGGATGTAAAATACGTATCCGCGGTCACGCTTACGGGCAGGTCTATTCTGGCCAGTTCGGGGCGCAGGGGGGTAAAGCTGGCGGGGTTGATCGTGTTGGTGCTCAGGTGCCATGCAATCTGCCTGCCATTGTCCGCAGGTGCGCCGTGTGCGGTCAGGACCAGTCTGGTACCGGGGTCGTTCCGGGGCGCTATGCCTAGCCGGACAGACCCGGTCACCCCTGTGGCCCGCCCTATTGTGTGCAGGTGCAGGTCCACATCAATATCGGATGCCAGCCAGTGTGTGCCGGTCAACTGGTCATCCATGCTGATGCTGGCATCTTCCATGCGCGCGTGTTCCAGCCCGTAGGTTTCCAGCATGTTGTTCTGGTGGGCGGAGGGCATGGAGGGCAGGTCAAGGTCAAATCCCACACTGCCATTATGGGCGCGGCGCAGGGCAAGGCGGAGCCCTTTGATGTTGATGGTGCGCAGTCTGATGCTGCCGTGCAGCAGCGCCAGCGGGTCCAGCGATACGTCTGCCTCGCGCACGGTGTTCTGGTGGGCATTGCCTGGGGCAATAAATCTCAGGTCTTCAAGTACAACTGTCAGGGGCACACCCATGCCTTCACGCAGGCCGTTCCAGCGGAGTTCGGCATGGCCCAGCCGCAGGCTGACTGCTGGCGGCTGGCCGTGGTCCGCCCTGATGATTGTGATGGGCAGAAAAGGCCGTACCACCGGGGTAATATCAAGCGGGCCAAACGCCATGGTGCCCAGCAACGCACCCAGCCCCACAAAAGGGAAGGCCAACAGAACACACGCGCCAATAGCCAGCGTCCGTGGAATTTTTGTTCCTGGGGGAGATGAGGTGTCTTGACCGTTGGAAGTCAACGCAGCAAGCCTTTATTGTTCACAGTACGGGCCATATCATGACGCAGGCAGATCATTCTCTCTTCCGTGACGTAAGACAGACCCGCAGGCAAGGCCCGAGGATCTGGCCGGATGCAGACTGGCCCGCTCCGGCGGACGGGCACAGGGCCGCAGTGTTTGTTGAGGACATGCTGGAACTGGCCAGCCAGAACGGTGTCGCGGCATCGGTCATGGCGCTGCCCGGTGCGCGTGAGTTGATGCTGTGCCTTGGCGGGAACAGCCCGTACCTGTCCGATCTGGCGCGGGAGGATATTCAGGCTTTTGCGGCTCTGCTGGACAAGGGGCCGGATAGCTGTGTGCTCGATGCGTTTGCAACATGCGCACAGTTTGACGCCACATCGGGGCGAGAGTATGTCGCCGCGTTCCTTCGTCATGCCAAAAAGCGTATAGCTTTTATTTGCGCCATTGCGGACCTCGGTGGTGCCTGGTCGCTGGAGGAAGTCACGCATACGCTCAGCCGACTGGCTGAAACCGCGCTGGAAATCGCGCTCAAACATATGCTGTGGCACGCCAGTCAGGCCGGGCAGCTTGACCTGCCAGACCCCGAAAACCCCACTTCGGGCTGTGGGCTTGTCGTGCTGGCCATGGGCAAGCTGGGCGCGCGTGAACTGAATTTTTCATCCGACATCGACCTGATAGTGTTGTACGACCCCACAACGTATTCTCAGTCAGACGCGGTGCGACGTGTATTTGTGCGTATGACTAACGATCTTGTTAGTCTGATGGAAGCGCGCGATGCGAATGGCTACGTTTTTCGTACCGATTTGCGGCTCAGGCCCGACCCTTCTTCTACTCCACCTGCTGTAACCGTACAGGCTGCCACGCTGTATTACGAGAGCTTAGGCCAGACATGGGAGCGCGCGGCCATGATCAAGGCGCGTGCGGTGGCGGGAGACCTTACGCTGGGGCGGCGCTTTCTGGCGGCTATCAGGCCGTTTATCTGGCGCAGGCACCTCGACTTCGCCCTGATTGACGACATCCACGACATGAAGGCCCGCATAGACCGCTACCGCAAGGCGGGACGGACGGATCTGGCGCAACTACCCGATTCTGTTCTGGCGGACCCCGCTGCCAGCCGGGCGTGGCTTCTGGGCCATAACCTCAAGCTGGGGCAGGGCGGTATACGCGAAATTGAATTTATTGCGCAGGCCATGCAGCTGGTCTGGGGAGGGCGCGAGCCCGGACTGCGGGATAAAACAACTTTTGGCGCGCTTAAAAAGCTGGTGGGTTCGGGCAGGCTACCCCGGACCGAGGCCGAAGTCCTGGCCCGCACCTACCGCTTTTTGCGTGATGCGGAACATCGCCTGCAAATGCGCGCCGACCACCAGACCCACAGCCTGCCCGAGACGGTGGAAGGGTTTGATGCCTTCGCCGTCTTCATGAACTATTCCGATGGGGAGGCTCTGGCGCTGGACATGCTCCCGCGCATGCGCGAGGCAAGGCGGATTTTCGAACGGCATTTTATTACCCAGCCCGCGCAGAACGGCATGGAAGCAGGCAGTGTGCTCATGCCCGGCCCAGAAGAAGGGCAGGTCGCCGAACTGCTGGAAAAATATGGTTTTCCCCAGTCCCAACTGGTGGAGGCGGCACAGGTTCTGGGCCGGTGGAGTGGCAACAGCCTGCGTGCCCTGCGCTCGGAGCGGGCACATGCCCTGCTGCGCGCGCTGCTTCCCGCCCTGCTGGCCAATTTTGGCCAGCGTGGCAACCCGCTGGCCTGCCTGCGCAGGTTTGATGCCCTGCTGGCGCGCCAGCACGCCGGGGTGCAACTGCTCTCGCTTTTTGAACGCAACCCCGAACTGGTCGACCGCATTGCCAGCATTTTTGATGCCTCGGCCTTTCTGGCCGACCATCTGGCGGACAAGCCCTCTGCGCTGGAAGGGCTGCTGGCCCCCGAACCGGGGGAAGGGCGTAACGTGGTGGCGCGCCTGAAAACACTGGCCGGGGAAGTCGCTGATGTGGAAGAACTGCTGACCACCCTGCGCCCCATGCTGCGGGGCGAGGAGTTCCGCCTGTCCGTTGCACTGCTGGAAGGGCGGATTGGCGAGGATGACGCCGAGCGCGAACGCACCCTGCTGGCCGATACGATCATGATTGTGATCAAACAGGCTGTGGAGCGTGACCATGTGCGCCGCTATGGCCGTGTGCCCGGAGGGGGCATGGCGGTTATTGCCATGGGCAAGGCTGGCTCGCGCGAGATGATGCCCGGCTCCGACCTTGACCTGCTGATGGTGTTTGACCATCCGGAGGAGATTCAGACCAGTCAGGTCACGGCCAAAAGCCGTCATGACGGGCAGGAACAGGCCTTCTCCCGCCCCCGTAGTGTTGCCGTGGGGCAGTATTACACCCGTCTGGCCCACGCCTTTATTGCCGCACTGACCGCACCGGGGCCGGAAGGCCCGCTTTATGCGGTGGATATGCGCCTGCGCCCATCGGGGGCTGCGGGGCCGGTTGCTGTCCCGCGCACGGCGTTCCTGCGTTACCACACGGAAGCCGCCTGGACGTGGGAATGTATGGCCCTTACGCGCGCACGCATTGTGGCGGCCCCGCAAGCCCTGCGGCGCGCGTTGACGCAGGATATGGAGCGGGTGCTGGACGGGAGTATTCGCGCCATCCCCCCCAAGCGCGCCACCTTGCTGGAGGATGCCCGCACCATGCGTGAGCGTCTGGCCCGTGACCTGCCCGCCAGTTCCATATGGGACATCAAGCGCCGGGCAGGGGGGCTTATGGAAGTGGAGTTCATTGCGCAGATTTTCCAGCTTGTCGCCGCCAACCCCATGGCCCGTAGCCCGTCCACCCGGCTGGCGCTGGGGCGGCTGGAACGGTGCGGAGTGCTGAGTGCGGCAGATGTAAAACTACTCAGGCAGGCGGATTTTTTCTGGCGGCGTCTGCAGGCCCTGCTGCGTTTGCTATGTGGCCCCGTACCCCCAAAGGAGCTGGAAACGGATATGGTGCCCGCGGCCCTGAATATTCTGCTCAGGAACATGAAGGCCCGGACCCTGCCCGAACTGATGGAGCGGACCAACCTGCTGGCGCGCGATGTGCGGAACTGTTTTGAAAGGCTGGTCGGCCCCGTTGCCTCTATGGCACCAGCCGAACGGCCAGAGGACTGAAAAGCGGGTGACCCCCGAACAACATGGTATGAAGGAGTTTACGGTTATGCAAAGCAGTCAGGCGCTCAAGGTAGGGGACAAAGCCCCGGCGTTCAGCATGGCGGCAACTGGTGGACGCACGGTGGAAAGTGCGGCACTCAAGGGGCAGCCGTTTGTGCTCTATTTTTACCCCAAGGCAGACACACCCGGCTGCACAAAGGAAGCCTGTGGGTTTAACGAAGCGTTGCAGGCTTTTGAACAGGCCGGACTGAGCGTTATTGGTGTCTCGCGCGATCCGGTTAAAAAGCTGGACTCATTCGCGGCCAAGTACAGCCTGACCTTTCCTCTGGCGTCAGACGAGGACGGGCGCGTTACCGAGGCTTACGGCGTATGGGTGGAAAAATCCCTGTATGGCCGGACCTATATGGGCATAGAGCGCGCGACGTTTCTGATCGATGCCAGAGGCGATATTGCTTACATCTGGCCCAAGGTCAAAGTCAGCGGCCATGTGGATGCGGTGCTCGCTCAGGCGCAGGCACTGGGGAGTGCAGCCTGAGCGGTACCATGCCACCTCTTATGCAAAGGCTTGCGTGCCGACCCTGCCAGACAGGATGTTACCAGCCGGGGTAATAGCCACCGGGAACGGCATAGTAATAACCCGGAGGTGGTCCCATGGGCACTACCGGTACCACATAGGCAGGTGGTGGCGGTGGCGGCGGAGGAGGGCCATAACTGTAGCCATACGCATAGCCACCGGGGCCACCTCTCATGGCGGCTCCGGCAAGGGCGCCAACCGCCAGACCACCAATGAGCGCGCCAGCGATTGCGCCACCTTCGCCCCGGTGGTGGTGCTCCCATCCCGGTCCGCCCCGGCCACCCCAGCCTGGACCGCCCCAGCCCCGACCACCCCAGCCGGGGCCACCGCCACCCCAGCGTCCGGGTTGGGCCTGTGCGCCAGGCAGTGTTGCCAGGCTAAGGCCCGCAATAACGGGCAGGGCCATCAGAAATTGTGTCATGCGGCGCATCAAACGTGCCTCCCTGGAGCAGGGTGTCAGGCTGCTCCGTATTTTTGTTCTCCCTTAAATATCGATCTGCTTGTGGCAAATTGAAGGCTGATCCCTGTCCTTTTGTTGAAGAGTGCCAGAATAGGGTCAGGGCGTGTTTTCTGGCATCGTACCAGTTTTTTGCAGGGTTAACGCGGTTGCAAGAGTGACCAGCGCACAAGCGGAAACATACCATGCAAACCAGCCTTCATGGCCAATATGCTTGCACCACAGGGCGATATACTCGGTTGTGCCGCCAAAAATGGACACGGTCAGCGCATAGGGTAGCGCTACCCCCAGGGCGCGCACACGGGTGGGGAAAAGCTCTGCCTTAACAATGGCGTTGATGGACGTGTACCCCGAGGCCATGAACAGGGCGGCAACAATCAGCCCGAATGCAACCCAGCCCGATGTGGCGCGGGAGAGGGCATTCAGCAGCGGTACAGTGCCAAGACTTGCCCCGATACCAAAAAACAGGAGCAGGGGTTTGCGCCCGATCCGGTCGGATACCGCGCCAAACGCAGGCTGCATGGCGGCAAACACAAACAGGCTGGCGGCAGAGATCAGGGTGGCCGTTTCCTTGGAAAAACCAAGGGAGTTGGCAAGGTATTTCTGCATGTAAATGGTGTAGGTGTAAAAAGCGACTGTTCCACCAAGGGTTAACCCGCAGACCCGCAACACCGATGGCCAGTGGGCCAGCATAACGCGTATGCCCCCTTTGGCCTGCTTGTTGCTTGTATTCTCAAAGCTTTCGCTCTCCACCATCTGGCGGCGGAGCCAGAACACCAGAACGGCCCCGCCTGCCCCGATCAGGAAGGGAATACGCCAGCCCCAGCCTGCAATCTGCTGCGGTGTCAAAAACACGTATTGCATGACCAGCAGTACGCATAGGGCCAGCAGTTGCCCCATAACCAGCGTGACATACAAAAATCCTGACCAGAACCCCCGGTGCTGCGGGGTGGAAACTTCGGCCAGATAGGTGGCGGAAGCACCATATTCCCCCCCAAGGCTCAACCCCTGCACCAGACGTGCGAGCACAAGAATGACCGGGGCCACAACGCCGATCTGCTCGTATGTGGGGCACAGGGCTATGGCCAGAGACCCAAAACACATGGCCAGAACAGAAAAGGTAAGCGCCTTGCGCCGCCCGTACCGGTCTGCCGCCATGCCCAGCAGCCACCCGCCAATGGGGCGCATAAAAAAACCAACGGCAAATACAGCCGCCGCATTAAGCAGTTCGGCAGTAGGATTGCCATGTGGAAAAAACGCATGGGCGAAGTAGATGGTGAAGGAAGAATAAACATACCAGTCAAAATATTCGAGCAGGTTCCCGGCTGATCCTGCCAGAATACCCCGAATGCGTTGTGCCGTGTTCAAGCGGGTTCTCCATTCCTGGATTTTTTGTTGTGTTGGTGAACAAGGCACCGTGAGCAGGAATGGTATCATTACCACACCATGCCTGTCATTACGTCCGCGGCATGAGGGGTGTTGCCTGACAGGTGCATTTTTTGTTCAGAAACAGTGAGCAAAGGAGCTTGCTCTTGGGGCGGACATCAGACAAAACAGGGTATGAGTTCTGTAATTGTTCTTGTCTGTGTGGCGGTCACGGCTCTTTTGCTGGGAGTAGTGCTGGCTTTTGTGCTGCGCAAACCGCCAGCCAAGAGTGCGGATAGTGATCTGCTGGCACGGCTTTACGTCATGATGGAGCGTGAGGCCGCCGCCGCCCGTGCGGATTCATCCGCGCAAAGAGCCGCCATGACCGAAATGGAACGGGCTTTTGGCGAACGGCTGGAGCGTATGCGTACCGAACTGGCCGAGCAGCTTGGCAGCCTTTCTGGCGGTCTGGGGCGTGAGCAGGCGGAGGCACGGGCCGCACAGGCCGAGGCCCTGCGTACCATGGCGGAAGCTTCTGCCCAGCAACTTTCTGCAATCCGCCACGCAGTGACCGAGCAACTGCACGAGGCGGTGGAGCGGCAGATGCACACATCGTTCCAGCGGGTGCTGGAGCAGTTTGCCGCCATGCAGAAGGCCATGGGCGAGGTCCGCGCCATGACCGCGCAGATCAGTGACCTCAAGCGGCTGTTCAGTAATGTCAAAACCCGTGGGGGCTGGGGAGAGGCCCAGTTGCGCGCCATTCTGGATGATGTGCTGCCACCGGGCACGTATGAGAGCAATGTGCGGCTGGGGGCGGGGAGTGATGTGGTGGAGTTCGCCATTCGCATGCCGGTCAAAACCCAGACCCCACCCCTTATGCCGGTGGACAGCAAGTTCCCGACCGAAGCGTACGAAAAACTGCTCAACGCGGCGGAAGAAGGCGATGTGGTGGGGGAAAAGGCGGCCCGCAAGTCTCTGGAGAACACCGTGCGGATGGAAGCCCGCAAAATCGCCACGAAATACATTCAGCCTCCGGCAACTGTTGAGTTCGCCGTGCTTTATCTGCCAACTGACGGGCTCTACACGGAAGTGGCCCGCATTCCGGGTCTGATAGATGATGTCGGGCGGCAGTACCGGGTTATGGTCATGGGGCCAGCCCTTATGCCCGCCATGCTGCGCACCATTCATCTGGGTTACGTAACTCTGGCGCTGGAGGAGCGGACGGAAAGCATTGCCCGCTTGCTGGGTGCAACCCGGCAGGAAATGCTGAAAATGGATGGAGTGCTGGACAAGCTGGCACGGAATGCGCAGGCTATGTCCTTCTCAATTGAGGAGGCCAGACGGCGCACCAGAGTGGTTACCCGCAAGCTGAAGGAACTTGATAACCCGGTTGCGAGTGAGGACGAAGGTGAAGAGTCTGAAATTGAATTTAGTGGCCATATGAAGGGCGGCACTGCAACAGGATAGAACACGAGCAAGAGGGCAGGTATGTCTGAAGATGATACGCTACCGCCTTTTCTGGAAGGGCGGACGGTTCTCCTTATCGAGGACGACGGCAGGATTGCCGAGGAAATCGTGGGGGAACTCACAGGACGCGGCTTTAACGTCCATCATGAGGAAACAGGCAATGCCGGGCTGGATGCAGCCGTAAAGGGCGAGGCCGATGTAATGGTGGTGGACCGGCTTCTGCCCGGGTGTGATGGGCTTTCTGTTATAGAAGCCATGCGCCAGCAGGGGATTCGCGCGCCTGTGCTGGTCCTGTCCGCCCTGTCTGCTGTGGATGACCGGGTAACAGGGCTTAAGGCCGGGGGGGATGATTACCTGACCAAGCCTTTTGCCATGGAGGAGCTTGTCGCACGGATTGAAGCGCTGCTGCGGCGGCCTGATGATACGCGCAACACCAAGCTGCGTACCGGCCCGCTGGAAATGGACCTGATCGAGCGCCGCGTCTGGCGGGATGGCCGCGAGATTGACCTGCTCCCGCGTGAATTCCGGCTGCTCGAATACCTTATGCGTCGTCCCGGACAGGTGCTGACGCGCTCCATGCTGCTGGAGGATGTCTGGCAGTACCGTTTTATCCCGCGCACCAATCTGGTTGATGTACATATAGGCAAGCTGCGCCGGAAGGTTGATGCTCCGGGCGAGGAACCGCTTATCCAGAGCATTCGTGGTACGGGGTTCCAGTTGCGTGTTTCTGACTGAGGTTTTCCGGACAGCCACATTCCGGATCACTCTCATGGCGCTGGCGGCTATGGCTGGTGTCATGCTCATGCAGTTCGGGCTGGTTTACGCCCAGATGGAGGCGGTGGAATCCCGCCGCTCCACGGAACTGCTACAGGGGGAGGCAGAGTTGCTGGCCCAGATGTCGCCCGAACATCTGGAGTATGTCATCCGCCGCCGCGCAACGGATGACCTGCGCCTGATCATCAACAGTGCCGGTCTGTTCGATGCGGGGCATGCGCTGATTGCGGGCGATCTGCACACTTGGCCGCGTGGGCTCAAGGCGGACGGCAAGCCCCATAATATCGAGATTTATCCCGAAGAGGGCGCTCCCTACCCCCTGCGTCTGCTGGCGGTTACCTTGCCAGACCATACCATTCTGGTGCTGGGGCGCAGCTTTCATCTGCTGGCGGAGCAGAAGTTCATGCTCCGTCATGCCATGCTGGCGGCGGCGGTGCCCACGTTTTTGTTTGCGTTGTTCCTTGGGGTGGCGCTCAGCCATCGCGCCCTCTCCCGCGTGAAGGAAATGCACGAAGCCATAGACCGGATTATGGCGGGCGATATTCATGAACGTCTACCCGCCAACCGCGAGCGGGATGATCTGGAACGGCTGGCGGGGAGCGTGAACCGCATGCTCGACCGGCTGGAACATCTGATGGACGGCATGCGTGCTGTGGGCAATGATATTGCCCATGATCTGCGTACCCCGCTCTCGCGTATGCGGGCCAAGCTCGAGCGCGCCCAGTCTGGCGAGCGCAATCCCGAGCAGCTCGAGGCTGCCATAGACCGGGCGGTGGATGATCTTGACCAGTGCCTTGGCATCATTACCGCCCTGCTCAGGATTGCCGAGATAGAGAACAGCCGCCGCATGGCCGGTTTTGCGCAGGTGAAGCTGCGTGAGTTGATGGATGATGTGTTCGACCTTTACGAACCCATTGCCGAAATGGAAGATAAAAAACTTCAGGCTCTGCCCTCTGCGGATGAGGGGCCAGTATGGGGGGATCGGCATCTTCTGATCGAACTGCTCGCTAATCTGGTTGATAATGCCATCAAATTTACTCCTGAAGGCGGCAGTATCGTGCTGGATGTGCAACAAAAGGAGGATGCGGTCCTGCTGATTGTGACCGATACAGGCACGGGCATTGCCCCGGAGGAAAGGCAGAATGTGTTGTCCCGTTTCTATCGTTCGGACAAGAGTCGGCATGTGCCTGGCAGTGGTCTGGGGCTGAGCCTTGTTTGCGCCATTGCGCAGTTGCATGACGCAAACGTTAAAATAGAGAGCGGTCCCAATGGCAGGGGTACATGCTTCAGCATTGCTTTTCCGGTCCCAGCACAGGGCTGGAGCAATGGTTTGTAAAGATAATGTCACAAGCGGGAGAGGGATGTGCGGCTATCTACTGGCAAAATGACGGCTATTTCCAGAATGATGACCGGACCCGTTTTTAGTCAGGGGTCAGGTGAATGAACCAGATTGTTCTTGTAGCACTCAAAAAACCATACACTTTTGTTGTGCTGTCCATCCTGATTCTGGTTTTTGGAATTAAGGGTATTTTCTCCACGCCAACGGACGTTTTTCCCAGTATCCGTATCCCTGTTGTGGCTGTCATCTGGCAATATACAGGGCTTATGCCCGAGGATATGTCGGGTCGTGTGGTCTATTATTACGAGCGCGCACTTACCGCGACCGTGAATAATATCGAACACATTGAAAGCCAGTCCTATTACGGGCGCGGGATTGTTAAAATCTTTTTCCAGCCCGGTACAAACACGTCCGTTGCGCAAACCCAGATCACATCCGTCTCCCAGACCGTGATCAAGCAGATGCCAACCGGCTCCACGCCGCCACTTGTTCTGGCGTATGACGCGTCCTCCGTGCCGGTGATTACGTTGCAGGTCGCGTCCACGTCCATGACGGCGTCCCAGATTTATGACATGTCCTCCAACCTCATCCGGCCCGCGCTGGTATCTGTTGCAGGGGCGGCCATTCCCAATCCGTATGGGGGCAAGCCGGGTAACGTCATGGTTGATCTGGACCCGGTCAAGCTGCTGGCGCACAGCCTTTCCCCGGTGGATGTCTCCCGCGCATTGAACAGCCAGAACATTGTGCTACCTGCCGGGGACCAGCGTATTGGCCCGTTTGACTGGATGGTGCAGACCAATGCCGCCCCGCGGGAACTGGATGAACTGAACGATATTCCCATCAAGCAGGTCGGGCACGCCGTGGTCCGCCTGCGCGACGTGGCGTGGGTGCATCAGGGTGGTCCACCGCAGACCAACCTTGTGCTGGTCAAGGGCCAGCAGGGTGTTCTGATCGTGGTCATGAAGAGTGGGGATGCCTCAACACTGGATGTGGTGGCGGGCATTAAAAAACTGCTGCCAGGCATTGTGCAGACCCTCCCGGCCGGTGTGAGCATCCGCGTGCTCAATGACGCCTCGACCTTTGTCAAGGAGTCCGTGCGGGACGTTGTGCGCGAAATGGTAACCGCCGCCTTCCTGACCGGGCTTGTGGTGCTGCTGTTCCTTGGGTCGTGGCGTTCTACCGTTATTATTGCCACCTCCATTCCGCTGGCCATGCTGTGTTCGATCATCGGGCTGGGCTGGGCTGGGCAGACCATCAATGTCATGACCCTTGGCGGGCTGGCGCTGGCCGTTGGTATTCTGGTTGATGACGCCACGGTCATGATCGAAAACATTGATGCGCATCTGGAAATGGAAAAGGATCTGGAAACCGCCATTGTGGACGCGGCCAACCAGATTGTTATTCCAACCTTTGTTTCCACGCTGTGTATCTGCATTGTGTGGATGCCGCTGTTCCAGCTTACCGGTGTTGCTGGCTGGCTGTTCATGCCCATGGCTGAAGCCATTATTTTTGCCATGCTTGCATCGTTCATTCTCTCGCGCACACTGGTGCCGACCATGGCCAAGTACATGCTGGCAGCACAGGTGGCAGCCCATGCGCACGGCCCGCAGGAACCCAAAACGGTTTTTGGCCGGTTCCAGCGGGGCTTTGAACGTGGGTTCGAAGCCTTCCGTCACCGCTACCATAGCCTGCTCACGTATCTGATTGAGGTGAGGGGGACGTTTATTCCTGTATTCGTACTGTGTTCGTTCGGGTCTCTGGGGCTGCTGTTTTTTGTCGGACAGAACTTTTTTCCCGAGGTCAATTCGGATGTCATTGCCCTGCATATGCGTGCACCCATTGGCACGCGGCTGGAGGAATCCGGAAAGATTTCCCAACTGGTGGATCAGGAGGTCGAACATACGCTGCCCGGGCAGGTGGAAGGGATTGTCAATAACTGCGGTCTGGCGTTCAGCGCGCTCAACATGGCCTATATTCCAACGCCAACCGTGGGGACGCAGGATTGTGACATTACCATTTCACTTAAGGACGAAGCCGCTCCTGTGGCGGAATATCGTCGCCTGCTGCGGCGTAGCCTGAACGAAAAATTCCCCGGCACCCAGTTCTCCTTCCTGCCGGGGGACCTGACAGCCAAGATCCTGAACTTTGGCCTGCCATCCCCGATTGATGTGCAGGTGGTCGGGCGTGACCTGCGGGCCAATTTCCATGTTGCCAACCGCATTGCGGAGCGGCTGCGGCATGTGACCGGCCTGACCGATATTTCGGTGCAGGAACCCATGACCACGCCAACCCTGCGTGTGAATGCACGCCGCATGTATGCGCTGGGTACGGGTATCCGTGAGGCGGATGTGGCCGATAACGTGCTGGTCTCGCTTTCGGGCAGTTCGCAGGTCGGGCAGGTTTACTGGCTGGATACCAAGACCGGCGTTTCGCACCTGATTGATATCCAGACCCCTGCTTCCTTCCTCCAGACCCTGAATGATCTGGAAATCACCCCGATTGATAAGGGGGACGGTAATCCCAGCGGGCAGCCCCCGCAGATTCTGGGTGGGCTGAGTCAGATCGAACAGGTCGGGACCCCGGCCGAGGTCGCGCATTACAACATCATGCCCGTGTTCGATGTCTATGCCTCGAACGAGGGGATCGATCTGGGTACCGTCTCGCGCGAGGTGGTGCGGATCGTGGATGAACTCAGGCCCGACCTGCCGCGTGGCACATCGCTGACCGTGCGCGGACAGGCCGTGACCATGAACAGCGCCTATGCGCAGTTGCTGGCCGGGCTGGCTATGTCTGTCCTGCTTGTTTACCTGCTGATTGTGGTCAACTTTCAGTCCTGGCTGGACCCGTTCATTATCATCACGGCGTTGCCCGGCGCGCTGGCGGGTATTTCGTGGAGCCTGTTCCTCACACATACAACCCTGTCTGTTCCAGCGCTTACGGGTGCGATCATGTGCATGGGTACGGCCACGGCCAACGCCATTCTGGTTGTGGCGTTTGCGCGTGAGCGGCTTGATGAGCATGGAGATGCCATTCTGGCAGCGCTTGAGGCAGGGTTCGAGCGTATTCGCCCGGTGATGATGACGGCATCCGCCATGATTATCGGCATGCTGCCCATGTCTTTGAGCAACTCGCAAAACGCGCCTTTGGGCAAGGCGGTCATGGGGGGACTGCTGGTGGCGACGGTGGCGACGCTACTGTTTGTTCCCTGCGTGTTTGCAATGTTGCACAACAAAAAAGAAGTACCGACGACAAAAGAAGAGGAAGCTGGCGTATGACCCCGGAACACGACAAGACGGGTGGCGTGGACGCCAAGGTTAAAGCTGCGGTAGCTGCCCGTAAAAGAAAAATGGGGTTTGCTGTTGTCGCGGGCGTGGCAGGCTTCCTCATCATTGTAGGGCTTGTGCAAAGACATTCGGCCTATGTGCAGCTGGCGCAGGAAACGGCGCAGGATGCGGTGCCCGTTGTGCAGGTCATTTACCCGCAGCAGGCGCCTGATGAGCGTGAACTCTCGCTGCCTGCCAATATTGCGGCATGGTACCAGGCCCCGATTTATGCACAGGTCTCGGGCTACGTAAAAATGTGGTACAAGGACTTTGGCGCGCACGTAAAAGCGGGAGACGTACTGGCCGAAATTGACACGCCCGGCCTCGACGCCCAGTACGCCGCAGCCCAGGCCAATTACAACGTGGCGCTGGCCCGCTACAAGCTGGCCCAGATTACCGCACGGCGCTGGAAGGCCCTGCAGGGCACGCAGGCAGTCTCCCAGCAGGAGGTTGATGTTCAGGCCGCCAATGCCGAGGCCCAGAAGGCGCAGGTCGAAGCCGCCCAGCATGATGTTGAGCGTTATGCCGCCCTTGAAGGGTTTAAAAAAATCGTGGCACCGTTTGACGGTATCGTCACATCGCGTATGGCCGATGTGGGGGATTACGTTAACGCTGGACGCGGAGATGTGGATTCCCGCGGGAATGCCACGGAACTGTTCAGCGTCGCGGATGTGCATGCCATGCGCGTGTTTGTGGCCGTGCCGCAGGATTACGCGGATATTATCTCTCCCCGCCTGCAGGCGGACCTGATTGTGCCGCAATACCCCGAGCGTACGTTCAAGGCACGCTATCTGGCGACAGCGAGCGCCTTTAACCCCAATACCCGCACGGTTACAACCGAACTGGTGCTGGATAACAAGAGCGGTGAACTGTGGCCGAACTCCTTTGCCACAGCCACCTTCCACGCACCTGCTGACCCGAACCAGCTTATTCTGCCCGAGGGGGCGATTGTGTTCCGGCAGGAAGGAACGCAGGTCGCTCTGGTGGATGACAGCAACCATGTGCATCTGGTCAATGTGGCGCTTGGGCGTGATCTGGGGACAACGGTGGAGGTGCTGCGCGGGGTTAAAAAAACCGACAGGGTGATCAACAACCCTTCCGCAGGACTGCTGGATGGGCAGATGGTGCGGATTGTTAAAGGCACTCCCGGTTACAATATGCCTCCCGCACCCCCGGCAAAGGCTGCGAATACAAGCCGGGACGATACCCGCGCCATGCCCGAAGATAACCGACCCATGCCGGAATCCGGGGGGCGTCCATGAAGGGCAGGGCGCAGGGTAGCCGGGTTTTTGCCGCACGCTTCATGCTTGGGAGCTGCCTCCTGTCGGTTCTGGCTGGGTGCGACATGGCGCCACGCTACAAGCCTGCCACGTTTATCTACCCCGATAACTGGCAGGGCGGTGGTGTCATGCAGCCCGCTGGTGGGGTGGATACAGCGCTCAACCCGAACTGGTGGGCTGTGCTGGGAGACCCCCTCCTGAATGATCTGGAGGAACAGGCCATGCGCCTTAACCCCGATCTTCAGGCGCAGGCGGAGGCTTTTCTTCAGGCGCGGGATCTGGCCATGGAGGCAAAATCCAGACTGTACCCGCAAATTGGCGGTATGGCTGGCGGGGCAAAGTACAAGGGGTCGGACCATCGCCTGTGGCGTGGAGCAGGCTCCACCGGCCCCATGTATATGTCCGCCGAGCAGTATTCGGGTTCGGCGACATGGGAGCCGGATTTCTGGTCCGCCATCCGGAACAAGACGCGCATGGCAAAGCAGAACGTGCAGGAACGTGCGGCGGATTATGCAGCAGCAAAGCTGAGCCTGCAGGCCGAGCTTGCCAGCGATTACGTTGTGCTGCGCGGGCTGGACGCGCAGGACGCGGTTTATCAGGATTCCATCCGCTACTACAAAACAGCGGTGCAGATTACCAACATGCGTCTGGCTGGGGCCATTGCGCCGGGTATGGATGTCTCCCGCGCTGAGGCGCAGCTTTATGCCACACAGGCGCAGGAGACCGACATCCGCACCCAGCGTGACGTGATGGAGCATGCCATTGCCGTGCTGGTCAATCAGACACCCGCTACTTTCCATATTGCACCGGTGAGCACCCTGACCTTCGCTCAGGGGCCATTGCCGGTTGCCCTGCCATCCACCCTGCTGGAAAGGCGGCCCGATATTGCCGCGGCGGAGCGGCGTATGGCGCAGGCCAACAGGGCGATAGGTGTGTCCCGTGCCGCATTTTACCCGCATGTGACCTTTAACGCCACGACCGGATTTATGGATAACGGGTTCGACCTCGCATCGCTTTCCAACTCCATGTACCAGTTTGGAGCACAGGCACTTCTTCCGCTCTTTCAGGGTGGCTTGCGTCGCGCGGACCTGCAACGCAGCTGGTCGCAGTACCGCGAGAAGGAGGACCTGTACCGCAGCACGGTGCTGGACGCCTTCAAGGAGGTTGAAGATGGGTTGACCCGTGTCAACAGGCTCAAGGTGCAGGTAGGCCAGCAGTCCAGTGCAGTAGATGCCGCAGTGCGCACACAGGGCATGACCATGGCGCTTTATACAGGTGGGCTTACCAATTATCTGGACGTTGTGGTGGCGCAGGTTGCCGCCCTGAATGCCCGCATCGCTCTGGTGCAGACCTGCACGCGTGCCATTGATGCCCGCGTGGAACTGATTCGCGCTCTGGGTGGCGGATGGTCCCGTGACCAGTTGCCGACGGGTGAGAGTGTGCTTATGCCCTTCAAGCCGTTGCAGTACAGCAATCTGCGTCAGGCTCCGGCTGCGGGCGGTATTACAACCGTGCGTGACCCGGCCAGCATGGACCTGAGCGGTAGCGCAAAAGCACGTGTCCCTCTTGACAGTCATGCCGCGCACAGGTAAGCGCGCTTTTCCTGATCGGAACGCGGGAGGTTTCTGCCAGCGCCTTGTGTGCAGGCCGGAATCGTTAAGAACCGCGGTCCGGGTACATTTTTGAGGAGTCCCGGATATGGCCAAAAAAGTTGTTGGCTACATCAAGCTTCAGATTCCCGCTGGTAAAGCAAACCCTTCACCGCCGGTTGGTCCGGCTCTGGGTCAGCGCGGTCTGAATATCATGGAATTCTGCAAGGCATTTAATGCCAAGACCCAGGGCCTTGAACCTGGTATGCCGATTCCTGTGGTGATCACTGCCTATGCTGACCGTACGTTCAGCTTCATCACCAAAACCCCGCCGAACACCTACTTCCTGCTCAAGGCCGCCAAGATTTCCAAAGGTAGCCCGACGGTTGGCAAGGGCGGCGCTGTGGGTAAGGTGACCATGGCTCAGCTGCGTGAAATTGCTGAACAGAAGCAGCAGGACATGAACGCAAACGACATTGACGGCGCCGTACGCATGCTGGTGGGTTCTGCCCGCTCCATGGGTCTTGATGTGGTGGAGGGCTAAGATTATGGCTCAGAACAAGCGTCTTGCGGCTGCTCGCGCCAAGGTTGTTGCCGGTAAGGCATACGGTCTGGACGAAGCTGTTTCCCTCGTCAAAGACAACGCAACTGCAAAGTTTGACGAAACGGTTGAAATCGCCCTGAATCTGGGTATTGACCCGCGTCATGCTGACCAGATGGTCCGTGGTTTTGTGTCCCTGCCCAACGGCACGGGCAAGACCCTGCGTGTTGGCGTGTTCGCACGTGGCCCCAAGGCTGAAGAAGCCAAGGCCGCCGGTGCGGATGTTGTTGGCGCGGAAGATCTGATGGAGCAGGTGCAGGCTGGCGAAATCGCTTTCGACCGCTGCATTGCAACGCCGGACATGATGGCTCTGGTGGGTCGTCTGGGTAAGATCCTCGGTCCGCGTGGCCTGATGCCCAACCCCAAGCTGGGTACTGTGACCATGGACGTTAAGGGGGCCGTTCTGGCAGCCAAGTCCGGTCAGGTTGAATACCGCGCTGAAAAGACCGGTATCATCCATGCTGGTGTTGGCAAGGCTTCCTTCAGTGCGGACAAGCTGGCTGAAAACGTGCGCGCATTTGTTGATGCCGTGCAGAAGGCCCGCCCGACCGGCGCCAAAGGCACCTACCTGAAGAAAGCTGCCCTGACCTCCACAATGGGGCCGGGTGTACAGGTGGACGTCTCTGCCTTCGCAGGCTGAGCAAGAATGTTGCCAGACTGGCCCTTGCGGCTGGTCTGGTGCATGAAGGAGTGGTTTACCACTTCTTATACCTGTCCGAGACCACACGTGAGTTTGCTCTTAATCGGCTCTTCGGGGCTGGCGCGTGGTAAGACGGGGATGCTGGTTGCAGGCTGAGAATTTTCGGCAGTGCCAGATATTCCGTTTATCAAGGACAGGCGAGCGGGTTCTGTTTGTTGCAGAACCTAAAGGGCAACCCGTTCTGTCAGGTTCAGACCTGATGGAACAAGACGGAGACGGGATTTGGACCGTACGGAAAAGAAGGCCCTTGTTGCCTCTCTGGCCGCCGTGTTCGCCGAAACGTCCATGGTTGTGGTTACCCGTAATAAAGGGTTGACCGTAGCTGATGTGACGGATCTGCGACGCAAGGTGCGGGCAGCGGGTGCAAACTACAAGGTTGCCAAAAACCGGCTGGCAACTCTCGCCCTGGATGGGACCCAGTTCAGCGGCATCGCGCCGTTGCTGACGGGGCCGACCGCGCTTGCGTGGGCGGACGAACCTGTAGCAGTGGCGAAGGTGATCGTTGAGTTCGCCAAAACCAATGACAAGCTTGAGCTGCTTGGTGGTTCTCTTGGTTCTCAGGTACTTGATGTAGCTGGGATCAAGGCTCTCGCCGAGCTGCCGTCGCTCGACACGCTGCGCGCGCAGCTCGTGGGTCTTATCTCCACGCCCGCTACGCGCATCGCCAGTGTTGTTCAGGCGCCGGCTGGCCAGCTTGCTCGTGTTTTTGGGGCCTATGCCAAAACGGGTGAAGCTGCCTGACCACATGCTCCCTGATGGGGGTATGTACAAGAAATACGCGTAGCCTCTGTGTGGAGGTTGCGTTTTGCTAACCAGTGTTTATATTAGGAAGTCTGACTATGGCTGATCTTGCTAAGCTTGTTGACGAACTGTCCGTTCTGACCGTTCTTGAAGCTGCTGAACTTTCCAAGCTGCTCGAAGAAAAGTGGGGCGTTTCCGCTGCTGCTCCTGTTGCAGTTGCTGCTGCTGCTCCGGGCGCTGTTGCTGCTCCTGCTGAAGAGCAGACCGAATTCACGGTTATTCTGGCCGCCGCTGGCGAAAAGAAGATCAACGTGATTAAAGAAATCCGTGGCATCACGGGTCTGGGTCTGAAGGAAGCCAAGGACCTGGTTGAAGGCGCTCCCAAGACCGTCAAGGAAGGCGTCAACAAGGACGAAGCCGCCAAAATCAAGAAGCTTCTTGAAGATAACGGCGCAACCGTCGAAGTTAAGTAAGATTGCCTTGGTCCCGCCCATATGCGGTGGGGTGAAGGAAATTGAGGTTCTCGGGTGGGGGTGTATGCCTCCGCCCGTTTGCCTGTTTCAGGTTGATCTGGAGCAGGTAGCCGGGTAAATCCGGTTTGGTTTTGGCCGAAAGTAGGTCGGACCATCAGGCTCGCGGCAGACCACGAGCCTGATGGTCCGAGATAAGGGCGGGGCAGGAGCGACGATGAACGCAATCACCAAATCGTTCACAGGACGGAAGCGGATTCGCAAGAGTTTCGGGCGGATTCCCGAAATCGCCCCGATGCCGAACCTGATAGATGTGCAGCGCGCGTCTTACGAGACGTTTCTTCAGGCCAATGTGTCGCCTGATGCGCGTACGGCTACGGGTTTGCAGGAGGTATTCCGTTCCGTATTTCCGATCAATGACTTTGCCGGTCGTGGTCGTCTGGAATTCGTAAGCTACGAATTTGAAGAACCGAAATACGATGTTGAGGAATGCATTCAGCGTGGACTCACGTTCTCCGCGCCGCTGAAGGTTATCCTGCGCCTGATCGTGTGGGATGTGGATGAAGACACGGGTTCGCGCTCCATTCGCGACATCAAGGAGCAGCCGGTTTATATGGGCGACATGCCGCTCATGACCGATAACGGTACCTTTATCGTTAACGGTACCGAGCGCGTTATTGTCAGCCAGATGCACCGTTCTCCCGGGGTGTTCTTTGATCACGACAAGGGTAAAACGCACTCGTCGGGCAAATACCTGTTTGCAGCGCGCGTCATTCCTTACCGTGGCTCCTGGCTGGATTTCGAATTCGACGCCAAGGATCTGCTGTACGTCCGTATTGACCGCAAGCGTAAACTGCCCGTTACCACGCTGCTTTATGCGCTCGAAGGTGCTGCTTCGGCCGCTGCGCGCAAGGCAAAGCTGGCTGAAGGTGGGGATGTGGATGCGCTGGATATTCATGGCATGGATGCCAATGAAATCCTCGGCTATTTCTACGACACAGTCACCTTCACCAAGTCCGCCAAGGGCTGGGCGCGTCCGTTTGATGCGGATTCTTTCCGTGGTCTCAAGCTGCTGGCGCCGCTGGTGGATGCCGAAACCGGTGAAGTTGTGGCCGATGCCGAAACAAAGCTGACGGCACGTCTGGTTCGCAAGATTGCTGAAAAGACCCGCGAAGTGCTGGTGGGTGAAGTTGATCTGATCGGGCGCTTTATCGCTCATGACATGGTCAACATGAACACCGGCGAAATTTACGGTGAAGCCGGTGAGGAAATCACCGAAGCCCGTCTGGCAGCCCTTGAAGAAGCCGGAATTACCGAACTGCCGGTTCTGGCTATTGATTCCGCCAAGGGGCCGTGGATCCGCAACACGCTGACCGTTGATAAAAACAGCGGCCGTGATGAAGCGCTGATCGACATTTACCGCGTCATGCGCCCCGGTGAACCGCCAACGGCGGAAACGGCCGAAGCCATGCTGCAGGGTCTGTTCTTTGACGCAGACCGCTACGACCTGTCGGCTGTCGGTCGTGTGAAAATGAACATGCGTCTGGACATTGATGTGCCAGACACCGTGCGCGTTCTGCGTAAGGAAGACATCCTGCGCACCATCAAGGTTCTGTGTGACCTGAAGGATGGACGCGGTCAGATCGACGATATTGATAATCTGGGGAACCGTCGTGTCCGCTCCGTGGGCGAACTGATGGAAAACCAGTATCGTATCGGCCTGCTGCGCATGGAGCGCGCCATTCGTGAGCGCATGGGTTCGGTGGATATTGATACGGTCATGCCGCATGACCTGATCAACGCCAAGCCTGCCGCTGCTGCTGTGCGTGAGTTCTTTGGCTCATCCCAGCTCAGCCAGTTCATGGACCAGACCAACCCGCTGTCCGAAGTCACGCATAAGCGTCGTCTTTCCGCACTGGGTCCGGGTGGTTTGACGCGTGAACGTGCAGGCTTTGAAGTCCGTGACGTTCATCCGACCCATTATGGCCGTATCTGCCCGATTGAAACGCCTGAAGGCCCGAACATCGGTCTGATCAACTCGCTGGCCACATACGCCAAGGTGAACAAATACGGGTTTATCGAAACACCGTATCGTCTGGTCAAGGACGGCGTGTTGCAGGACGGCTGGAAATACCTCTCCGCCATGGAAGAGGAAAAGCTGGTTGTTGCTCAGGCTGACGCCAAGGTGAACGATCAGGGTGCGCTGACCAGTGATCTTGTTTCTGTCCGCCGTAACGGTGACTTCCGTCTGGTTCCCCCGACCGAAGTGACTGCCTGCGACGTATCGCCCAAACAGCTTGTTTCTGTTGCAGCAGCACTCATCCCGTTCCTTGAGAACGATGACGCGAACCGCGCACTCATGGGTTCCAACATGCAGCGTCAGGCTGTACCGCTGGTGCGCTCGGATGCGCCGCTGGTTGGTACGGGTATGGAAGCGGCTGTTGCACGCGATTCCGGTGCAACCATTGTTGCCAAGCGCAATGGTGTTGTGGACCAGATTGACGGTGCCCGTATTGTTGTGCGCTCGACGGATGCCAGCGGTGCCACGCAGGGGGTCGATATCTATCGCCTGCGTAAATACTCACGCTCCAACCAGTCCACCTGCATCAACCAGCGTCCGCTGGTCCATGTGGGCGATCAGGTCAGCGCGGGTGATATTATTGCCGATGGTCCCTCCACGGAGCTGGGTGAACTGGCTCTGGGCCGTAACGTGCTGGTCGCGTTCATGCCCTGGAACGGTTACAACTTCGAAGACTCCATCCTGATTTCCGAACGGATTGCCAAGGATGACGTGTTTACCTCGATCCATATCGAGGAATTCGAAGTCATGGCCCGTGACACCAAGCTGGGTCAGGAAGAAATCACCCGTGACATCCCCAACGTTGGCGAGGAAGCCCTGCGCAACCTCGACGAAGCGGGGATTGTCTATGTTGGTGCCGAGGTTAACCCCGGCGATATCCTGATCGGCAAGGTTACACCAAAGGGCGAAAGCCCGATGACGCCGGAAGAAAAACTCCTCCGCGCCATTTTTGGTGAAAAAGCATCCGATGTGCGTGACACATCCCTGCGTCTGCCACCCGGCACAACGGGCACCATTGTTGACGTGCGTGTGTTCTCCCGCCGTGGCGTGGATAAAGACGAACGCGCAATGGCTATCGAACGCGCAGAAATCGAACGTCTGGCCAAGGACCGTGATGATGAACGGGCCATTCAGGAGCGTTCCTTCTACAGCCGTCTGCGTGAAAAGCTGCTCGATCAGACTGCCGGTGCTGGCTACAAGGGCATTCGTTCCGGCACGGTGATCACGCAGGATGTTCTGGACGAACAGCCCCGCGCCACGTGGCGGCATATCGTTGTGACCTCTGACAGCGTTATGGCAGAGCTTGAAACCCTGCGGCGCGAGTTTGATGCGGCTATTGCCCGTATTCAGGCCCGTTTTGAAAGCAAGGTTGAAAAACTCCAGCGTGGTGATGAACTGCCACCCGGCGTGATGAAGATGGTCAAGGTGTTTGTCGCGGTTAAGCGTAAGCTTCAGCCGGGTGACAAAATGGCCGGTCGTCACGGGAACAAGGGGGTTGTCTCCCGCGTGGTTCCGGTTGAAGACATGCCGTTCCTGGAAGATGGAACGCCGGTTGATCTGGTTCTGAACCCGCTTGGCGTGCCATCGCGCATGAACGTCGGTCAGATTCTGGAAACGCATCTGGGTTGGGCATGTGCCAATATCGGCCGTGGTATTGGGGAACTGGTGGATGACTACCAGCGCACGGGCGAAAAACGTCAGGCTCTGCTGGACCGTCTGAAAGACGTGTATGGCGACAAGGTCTATGACGACGCCATTGCGAACATGAACAACGACGAACTGGTGGAACTGGCCAATAACCTGCGCAAGGGCGTGCCTATTGCGACCCCTGTGTTTGACGGTGCTTCCATCCCCGATATTGAAGCCATGCTGGAAAAGGCTGGTGTTAACAAATCGGGCCAGTCGCAGTTGATTGATGGGCGGACAGGCGAACAGTTTGAACGCAAGACGACTGTCGGTTACATTTACATGCTCAAGCTGCATCACCTTGTTGATGACAAGATCCATGCCCGTTCCATTGGTCCATACTCGCTTGTTACGCAGCAGCCGCTGGGTGGTAAGGCGCAGTTTGGTGGCCAGCGCTTTGGGGAAATGGAAGTGTGGGCGCTCGAAGCCTACGGTGCTGCTTACACGCTGCAGGAAATGCTGACCGTGAAGTCGGATGACGTGTCTGGCCGAACAAAGGTTTATGAAGCGATTGTACGCGAACAGGATGACTTTGAAGCCGGTATTCCGGAAAGCTTCAACGTGTTGATCAAGGAACTCAAGTCCCTTGGCCTCAATGTGGAGTTGGAGCAGGGGGCAGACTAACGGTGATTTTCCCCGCCACAATCCGTACTTATTTCAAGAAGGAGGCTGGAGCCATTGCTCCAGCGCTCCATTTCCCTTTGGGGGCTTCTGCACATGAATGAACTCATGAAAATTCTTGGCCAGACCGGCCAGGCAATGACCTTTGACCAGATCAAGATCCAGCTTGCATCGCCTGAGCAGATCCGGTCCTGGTCTTTTGGTGAAATCAAGAAGCCCGAGACCATTAACTACCGTACGTTCAAGCCTGAACGTGATGGCCTGTTCTGCGCTCGGATTTTTGGCCCGATCAAAGACTACGAATGCCTTTGCGGCAAATACAAGCGGATGAAGTTCCGCGGTATTATCTGCGAAAAATGCGGCGTTGAAGTCACACTGGCCAAAGTCCGCCGTGAGCGCATGGGTCATATCCAGCTCGCCAGCCCTGTTGCGCATATCTGGTTCCTGAAGTCCCTGCCAAGCCGCATCGGCCTCATGGTCGACCTGACGCTCAAGGATCTGGAAAAGGTTCTGTATTTCGAGAACTATCTGGTTCTTGAACCGGGCACGTCTCCCCTCAAGCAGTATTCTCTCCTGAGCGAAGAGCAGTATCTCGACGCAATGGATGATTACGGCGAAGAAGGGATTGAAGTCGGGATCGGCGCTGAAGCGATCAAGAAGGTTCTTGAACGCATTGAGTGTGATGCCGAAAAGGTAGAACTGCGTCAGGCGCTCAAGGAAACCACGTCCGAAGCCAAGCGCAAGAAGCTCGTCAAGCGCCTCAAGCTGGTCGAAGCTTTCTCGGAAAGCGGGGCACGCCCCGAGTGGATGATTCTGGACCTGGTTCCGGTTATTCCGCCTGAACTGCGCCCGCTTGTGCCGCTCGATGGCGGGCGTTTTGCAACGTCCGATCTGAACGATCTGTATCGTCGCGTTATCAACCGTAACAACCGTCTCAAGCGGCTGATGGAACTGCGCGCGCCCGATATTATCGTGCGTAACGAAAAGCGCATGCTGCAGGAAGCTGTGGACGCCCTGTTCGATAACGGTCGCCGTGGCCGTGCGATTACAGGTGCCAACAAGCGCCCGCTCAAGTCCCTGTCTGATATGCTCAAGGGCAAGCAAGGTCGCTTCCGTCAGAACCTTCTGGGTAAACGCGTTGACTACTCTGGCCGTTCGGTCATCGTGGTCGGGCCGGAACTGAAGCTGCATCAGTGCGGTCTGCCCAAAAAGATGGCGCTGGAACTGTTCAAGCCCTTCATTTACGCCAAGCTGGAAAAGTATGGTCATGCCACGACCATCAAGGCCGCAAAGCGGATGGTGGAAAAAGAACGCCCCGAAGTCTGGGATATTCTTGAAGAAGTTATTCGTGAGCATCCTGTCCTTCTGAACCGCGCACCGACCCTGCACCGTCTTGGTATTCAGGCGTTTGAACCTGTGCTGGTCGAAGGTAAGGCCATTCAACTGCACCCACTGGTCTGCACCGCCTTTAATGCGGACTTTGACGGTGACCAGATGGCCGTGCACGTACCGCTCAGCCTGGAAGCCCAGCTTGAAGCGCGCGTGCTGATGATGTCGACCAACAACATCCTCAGCCCCGCCAACGGCAAGCCGATTATCGTGCCGTCTCAGGATATTGTTCTTGGGCTGTATTACCTCAGTCTGGAAACGCCTGAGTTCAAGGTTACGCCTGACCGGAACGAATACGACGAAACAACGGGTGAACTGGTCAAAGCCGGTGCCGTGTCTTTCTCTTCCATCGGGGAAGTGGAATACGCGCTCAATGCTGGTGCGCTCAAACTGCACGACAAGATTCGGGCCCGGTTTGAGCAGATTGATGCAGATGGCAAGCGCGTCTATGAAACAGCCGTGACCACACCCGGTCGTGTGCTGATCGCGCAGATCCTGCCCAAGCATGAAACCATTCCGTTCTCCCTGATCAACCGCCAGTTGACCAAAAAAGCCGTGTCGGACGTGATCGATACGGTTTACCGTCACTGCGGCCAGAAAGAGGCTGTCATTTTCTGTGACCGTCTGATGGCGCTCGGTTTCCGCCACGCTGCCAAGGCGGGTATTTCCTTCGGTAAGGATGACATGATCATCCCCGCTGAAAAGAAAGAACTGGTCGATCGCACCGCAGCTGAAGTTAAAGAGTTTGAACAGCAGTATCAGGATGGTCTGATTACGGCTGGCGAACGCTATAACAAAGTGGTCGATGCCTGGTCACGTTGCACGGACGAAGTGCAGGCGGCCATGACCAAGGAAATTTCCCGTCAGGAAGTTGGCAAGCCCATCAACTCCGTGTGGATGATGAGCCACTCCGGGGCCCGTGGGTCGCCGGCGCAGATGAAGCAGCTTGCCGGTATGCGTGGTCTGATGGCCAAGCCGTCCGGTGAAATTATTGAACAGCCGATTATTGCCAACTTCAAGGAAGGCCTGTCGGTTCTCGATTACTTTACGTCCACCCATGGTGCACGTAAGGGGCTGGCCGATACCGCGCTGAAAACTGCAAACTCCGGGTATCTGACCCGTCGTCTGGTTGACGTGGCGCAGGACAGCATCATTATCGAGGAAGATTGCGGTAGTGAGCGCGGTCTGACCGTGCGTGCGGTGATGGATGGTGGGGAAGTCGTTGCCTCCCTGTCCGAACGTATTCTGGGTCGCACACTGGCGTCCGACGTTGTGGAACCCACGACTGGCAAGGTCATTGCAGCCCGTAACCAGCTTGTTGATGAAGCGGATGCGGAACGTATTGAAGCCTCGGGTGTGGAAGTTATCCATATCCGTTCCGTGCTGACCTGCGACAGCCGCGTTGGTGTTTGCGGTCGTTGCTATGGGCGTGATCTGGCGCGTGGTACGCCGGTTAACATCGGCGAAGCCGTTGGTGTTATCGCCGCGCAGTCCATTGGTGAGCCTGGTACCCAGCTGACCATGCGTACCTTCCATATTGGGGGTGCGGCGCAGCGTGGTGCTGAACAGTCCATGATCGAAGCGTCCCGCGATGGTAAGATTGTCATCCGCAACCGTAACGTGGTGCAGAACAGCCAGAACGTGCCAATCGTTATGGCCCGTAACTGTGAAATCCTGTTGACAGACGAAAAAGGTGTGGAGAAATTCCGCTACCGTGTGCCTTACGGTGCGCGTCTGCTCACAACGGAAGGCGCTACCGTGGCTCGTGGCCAGAAACTGGCCGAGTGGGACCCCTACACCCTTCCGATCATCACGGAAAAAGCCGGTAAGATCGAATATCTGGACCTCATCGATTCCATCACGCTTGTCGAGCGTATGGACGAAGTGACCGGCCTGACCTCCAAGGTGGTGGTTGACTACAAGCAGGCAGGCAAGGGCGTTGATCTGCGTCCTCGCGTGCAGCTTAAGGATGCCAACGGCGAAGTGGTGAAGCTGGATAACGGTGGTGAAGCCCGCTACTTCCTGTCGCCTGAAACACTGCTGTCTATTGAAAATGGTGCTCAGGTGAATGCGGGTGACGTGCTGGCACGTCTGCCGCGTGAAGGTTCCAAAACGCGCGATATTACCGGTGGTCTGCCGCGTGTGGCGGAACTGTTCGAAGCGCGTCGCCCCAAAGATCACGCTATTATTGCGGAAATGGAAGGGCGCGTTGAATTCGGCAAGGATTACAAGTCCAAGCGCCGTATCGTCGTGAAAAACGACGAAACAGGGCATGAGCAGGAATACCTGATTCCCAAAGGCAAGCATATTTCCGTACAGGAAGGCGACTTTGTGGAAAAAGGCGATCCGCTGGTTGATGGTCCCCGTGTTCCGCATGATATCCTCAAGGTCATGGGGGTCGAGGCTCTTTCTGATTACCTGATCAATGAAATTCAGGATGTTTACCGTCTGCAGGGCGTGAAGATTAACGATAAGCATATTGAAGTTATCGTTCGTCAGATGCTCCAGAAGGTGGAAATTCTGGAACCGGGTGATACGACCTACCTGATCGGTGAGACGGTGGATCGGCTTGAGTTCGATGCCGAAAATACCAAATGTCTCAATGCGGGTGAGCGCCCCGCGTTGGCCATGCCGGTGCTGCAGGGGATTACCAAGGCATCGTTGCAGACCCAGTCCTTTATCTCGGCCGCGTCCTTCCAGGAAACCACGCGTGTGCTGACCGAGGCGGCAACAGCCGGTAAGGTTGATAAGCTCATGGGCCTGAAGGAAAACGTGATTGTGGGTCGTCTGATCCCGGCAGGGACAGGGAGTGTCATGAAGCGCCTGCGCGCCATTGCTGCGGAGCAGGACAAACAGCGCGTGAACCGCACGGCTGCTGAGTAAGTCTTTGTTATAAAGACAGGTTGAAAAAGGCCGGGGCTATGCTCCGGCCTTTTTTATGGGTCTTGAGTCAGGCGCGTAAAGAATCGCCGGGTAAAGCTTGACTTCTGGTAGGGGGGGCTGTAGTTAGCAGCCCTCAGCTTTGTTTATCTTTATTGATGAACAGGGCACTCAGGTTCTCTGTATGAGTTTTAGCATGCGGCTGACTTCCGGGGGGAAGTGGAGCCGGATGCCAATATAGCCCCATTCGGGTTGTTGCCTGATGGGATCTTTTTAATGAAAGTCGGCTGGCCGCAGAGGATGCGGCTGGTCGACCGAACTGTGTAAGGATCGGGAAAGGCGCATGCCGACCATCAACCAGCTCATTGCCAAAGGGCGTAAGCCTGCAGTCAAGCGGAACAAAGTGCCCGCTCTGCAGGGCTGCCCCCAGAAGCGCGGTGTTTGCACCCGCGTTTATACGACGACACCGAAAAAGCCTAACTCCGCACTGCGTAAAGTTGCCAAGGTGCGTCTGACGAATGGCTATGAGGTGGTTAGCTATATTCCTGGTGAAGGTCACAACCTTCAGGAACATAGTGTTGTGCTTATCCGCGGCGGTCGTGTGAAAGATTTGCCGGGTGTTCGTTACCACATCCTTCGCGGTGTTCTCGATACGCAGGGTATCGCCAAGCGGCGTCAGCGTCGTTCGCTGTATGGCGCCAAGCGTCCGAAATAAGAGGAAGTTAAGGTATGAGTCGCCGTCATCGTGCTGTTAAGCGCGAGATCCTTCCCGATCCGAAGTTCGGAGATGTCGTCATTACGCGTTTTATGAACGCGCTGATGTTCGACGGTAAGAAGTCCACAGCTGAAAAGATTGTCTATGGTGCGATTGACGCCATGGCCCGTCGCAATGGTGCAGCATCCGATCCGATCGCGCTGTTCCATAATGCTCTGGATAACGTAAAGCCGGCCGTTGAGGTCCGCTCCCGCCGTGTTGGTGGTGCGACCTATCAGGTCCCGGTCGAAGTGCGCACTGACCGTCGTCAGGCTCTGGCTATCCGCTGGGTCATCGATGCAGCGCGCAAGCGTGGTGAAAACACCATGCAGGACCGTCTGTCCAACGAACTTCTGGATGCCGTGAACAATCGTGGTGCGGCTGTGAAGAAGCGTGAAGACACGCATCGTATGGCTGAAGCCAACAAGGCATTCAGTCATTATCGCTGGTAATCCGTGAAAGTTCCGCTTTCCCTCTTGTCGAGGGATTGGGGCACTTATAACAACTGCATCCCGGACATTTTTTGGGGCATGGAGTAAACAATGGCTAAGGCTAAATTTGAGCGGAATAAACCGCACTGCAACATCGGCACCATTGGTCACGTTGACCATGGTAAGACGTCTCTGACGGCTGCTATTACGAAGACCCTGGCAAAGACCGGCGGCGCTGAGTACAAAGCATACGACATGATCGACGCCGCTCCCGAAGAACGCGCTCGCGGCATCACCATTTCCACCGCTCACGTGGAATATGAAACCGCAAACCGTCACTATGCGCACGTCGACTGCCCCGGACACGCTGACTATGTGAAGAACATGATCACCGGTGCGGCTCAGATGGATGGTGCCATCCTCGTTGTGTCCGCTGCTGACGGTCCGATGCCGCAGACCCGTGAACACATCCTGCTTGCTCGTCAGGTTGGTGTGCCGGCTCTGGTTGTCTTCCTGAACAAGGTTGACCAGGTTGATGACCCTGAACTGCTTGAACTGGTTGAAATGGAAGTTCGTGAACTTCTGTCTTCCTACCAGTTCCCTGGCGACGATATTCCGGTCATCAAGGGCTCTGCTCTGGTTACTCTGGAAGACGGCGACCCGGAAGTTGGTGAAAACCGCGTTCGTGACCTGATGGACGCAGTTGATGCGTACATCCCGCAGCCTGAACGCCCGGTTGATCGTCCGTTCCTGATGCCGATCGAAGACGTGTTCTCGATCTCCGGTCGTGGTACGGTTGTGACCGGTCGTGTGGAACGTGGTGTTGTCAACGTGGGTGACGAAGTTGAAATCGTCGGCCTGAAAGACACCATCAAGACCACCGTTACGGGTGTTGAAATGTTCCGCAAGCTGCTTGATCGCGGCGAAGCTGGCGACAACATCGGTGCTCTGGTGCGTGGTACGAAGCGTGAAGACGTTGAGCGTGGTCAGGTTCTGGCTAAGCCCGGCTCCATTACGCCGCACAAGAAGTTCAAGGCTGAAGCCTACATCCTGACGAAGGAAGAAGGTGGCCGTCATACGCCGTTCTTCACCAACTATCGTCCGCAGTTCTACTTCCGTACGACTGACGTGACGGGTGTTGTGCACCTGCCTGAAGGCACGGAAATGGTTATGCCCGGTGACAACTGCGCCATGGAAGTGGAGCTGATCGCTCCTATCGCCATGGACGAAGGTCTCCGCTTCGCTATCCGCGAAGGTGGCCGTACCGTTGGTGCAGGCGTTGTTGCCTCCATTATCGAGTAATCGATAAGGGATTAGAGACTGAGTGGCCCCGACCGATCTTCGGTTGGGGTCTTACTTGGCGGCCGGGTAAACCCGGATAAGTAAAGTGTTGGACTAAGAAACAGATGGACAACCAGAACATCCGCATTCGCCTGAAAGCGTACGATCATCGGGTGCTTGATAACAGCACGAAAGAGATCGTGAATACGGCGAAGCGTACGGGTGCGCGGGTTCGGGGTCCTATCCCGCTGCCGACGCATATCGAACGGTTTACGGTTAACCGTTCTCCTCACGTTGACAAGAAGAGCCGCGAGCAGTTCGAAATTCGGACTCATCGTCGTTTGCTCGATATTGTTGAGCCCACTCCGCAGACCGTGGACGCTCTCATGAAGCTCGACCTCGCCGCTGGCGTGGATGTCGAGATCAAACTTTAAGGTCCAGACGATGCGCACCGGATTGATCGCAAAAAAGTTGGGCATGTCCCGACTGTTCAAGGAAGACGGCACTCATGTGCCTGTCACCGTTCTGCACGTTGATGACGTGCAGGTGGTAGACGTTCGTACTCAGGAGCGTGATGGTTACGTAGCCGTCCAGCTGGGTATGGGCAACGCCAAGGTGAAAAACGTAACAAAACCCAACCGTGGCCATTTTGCCCGCGTGAAGGTTGAACCCAAGAAAACGGTTCGTGAGTTCCGGGTGGCGGATGACGCTACACTGGAAGTCGGTGCTGTTCTTTCTGCTTCCCACTTCGTTGTCGGCCAGAAGGTTGACGTGACGGGGACAAGCAAGGGCAAGGGGTTTGCTGGCGCCATGAAGCGCTGGAATTTTGCTGGTCTTGAGGCCTCGCATGGTGTGTCCATTTCGCACCGTTCGCATGGTTCGACCGGTAACCGCCAGGACCCTGGCAAAACCTTCAAGAACAAGAAAATGGCTGGTCATCTGGGTGATGAACGCGTGACCACCTTGAATCTGGAAATCGCAGCGGTCGATCCGGAAAAGAATCTGATCATGATTCGTGGCTCCGTTCCGGGAGCAAAGAATGGTGTCGTTCTCATTCGTGATGCGATCAAGAAAGCCCGCCATAGCGATGCGCCGTATCCGGCAGCTGTGAAGGCGGAGGCCTGAGATCATGGAAATCGAAATCAAGACACTTGATAACGGCACGGCTGGTTCAGCTACGCTTCCGGAAGAAATTTTCGGCGCAGCACCCCGGGCAGATGTAATGGCACGCGTTGTGCATTGGCAGCTGGCAAAACGCCGCGCTGGTACGCACAAGGTCAAGGGCATGGGCGAAGTATCCGGCACGACCAAAAAGCCGTATCGCCAGAAGGGCACGGGTAGTGCACGTCAGGGCTCCCTGCGCGCTCCCCAGTATCGCACTGGTGGTGTTGTGCATGGTCCGGTTGTGCGTGATCATGGTTATGATCTGCCTAAAAAGGTGCGTCGTCTGGGCCTGATCTCTGCTCTGTCGCAGAAGGCTGCTGAAGGTAAGCTCGTTGTTCTGGACACCGCTTCCGGCGTGACCAAGACCAGCGAACTGGCCAAGAAGCTGCAGGGGCTCGGCTGGGGCTCGGCTCTGATTGTGGACGCATCCGTGGACGAAAATTTCGTGCGCGCTGCTCGCAACCTGCCGAAGATCGACATTCTGCCGACCATTGGCGCGAATGTTTATGACATTCTGAACCACGAGGTGCTTGCCATCACGCAGGCAGGCCTTGAAGGACTGAAGGAACGCCTGGCATGACGAATATTCTTGCTATTCGCAAGAAAGCCGAGCGTCTCTCTCGGGAGGCTCTGTACGACATCGTGCGGACGCCTGTCATCACCGAGAAGGCGACTGCGCTTTCTGAAAAAAATCAGGTTGTTTTCAAGGTCGCAATGACGGCTAGCAAGCCTGAAATCAAGGTTGCGGTGGAAACGCTGTTCGGGGTCAAGGTTGTTGGCGTCAACACCCTTGTCCAGAAAGGTAAAACCAAGCGCTTTAAAGGGCGTATTGGTCAGCGTTCTGACGTTAAGAAGGCGTTCGTTCAGCTTGCAGAAGGTCAGTCCATTGACCTGACCGCGAAGCTGGCGTGACCAAGGGTAGAAACTAATGGCACTGAAGCACTTTAATCCTGTCACGCCGAGCCTGCGTGGTACGGTTCTGATTGATCGTGCTGACCTGTGGAAAGGCAAGCCGGTCAAGCAGCTTACGGAAGGTAAGAACAAGTCGGGCGGCCGTAATAATAACGGTCGTATCACGTCTCGTTTCCGTGGCGGCGGTCATAAGCAGTCCTATCGTTATGTGGACTTCAAGCGGCGCAAATTTGATGTGCTGGGCACTGTGGAACGTCTTGAATACGATCCCAACCGCACAGCCTTCATCGCGCTGGTGAAGTACGAAGACGGTGAACTGGCTTACATTCTGGCACCCCAGCGTCTGAAGGTTGGTGACAATGTCATCGCTGGTGCGCGTGTGGACATTAAGCCAGGCAACGCTATGCCGCTTGCTGCTATTCCGGTAGGTACGATTATCCATAACATCGAACTGAAGCAGGGTGCTGGCGGCAAGCTGGCCCGTTCCGCAGGGACGTATGCGCAGTTGGTTGGTAAGGATTCCGGCTACGCCCAGATCAAGCTCCAGTCTGGTGAATTGCGTGTTGTTCGCGGTGAATGCATGGCGACCGTTGGTGCCGTGTCCAATCCGGACAACATGAACCAGCACATGGGTAAGGCTGGCCGTTCCCGTTGGCTGGGTCGCCGTCCGCATAACCGCGGCGTGGTGATGAACCCGGTTGACCATCCGCATGGTGGTGGTGAAGGTCGCACATCTGGTGGTCGTCATCCGGTTACGCCGTGGGGCAAGCCTACCAAAGGTTACAAAACTCGGGTCAACAAGCGGACGGACGGTCTGATTATCCGTCGCCGGAAGACCGGCAAGTAAGGGGCAATAGAAGATGGCACGTTCCGTCTGGAAAGGTCCGTTCGTCGACGGGTATCTGCTGAATAAAGCTGAAGTATCCCGCGCATCGGGTCGGAATGAAGTGATCAAGATCTGGTCGCGTCGTTCAACGATTCTTCCGCAGTTCGTTGGTCTGACGTTCGGTGTTTATAACGGTCAGAAGTTCCTGCCCGTGCAGGTGACAGAGAATATGGTTGGCCACAAGTTTGGCGAATTCTCTCCCACCCGTACGTTCCACGGGCATGGTGCTGACAAGAAGTCTAAGCGGGGCTAAGAGCACAGATGAGCAAGCCGAAGCATCCGCGCACGCTCGCGGAAACAGAAGCGCAAGCTATCACGCGTAACATCCGGGTTAGCCCCCGCAAGCTGAACCTTGTGGCAGGCCTGATCCGTAATAAACCTGCATCTCAGGCAATTGCGACGCTGACATTCTCCAAGCGCCGTATCGCTCAGCAGGTTAAGAAAACGCTGGAAAGCGCGATCGCTAATGCTGAAAACAACCACCAGCTCGATGTTGATCAGTTGGTGGTGAAAACGGCCGAAGTGGGTAAGTCCATTGTCATGCGGCGTTTTCACGCACGTGGCCGCGGTCGTTCCGCACGCGTCGAAAAGTTTTTCAGTCACCTGAAGATTGTTGTAGCCGAGCGGGCCGTTGTGTCTGACACGGCTTCTTCCGAGCAGAAGGCGGCCTGAGCTATGGGGCATAAAGTCAATCCGGTCGGGCTGCGGCTCGGCATCAACCGCACCTGGGACAGCCGCTGGTACGCAGATGCAGACTATTCCCGTCTGCTGCACGAAGACCTTAAGCTTCGTGCATTCCTGCGTCGCAAGCTGGCTGGTGCAGGCGTATCCCGCGTAGTGATCGAACGCCCGGCCAAGAAGCCGCGCGTTACGATTTACGCAGCACGCCCCGGTGTTGTCATCGGCAAGAAGGGTCAGGACATCGACGCTCTACGCAAGGAACTGACCCGCATGGCGGGTACGGAAGTTGCGCTGAACATCGTTGAAATTCGCAAGCCGGAAATCGATGCGACTCTGGTTGCTGAAAACATTGCCCAGCAGCTTGAACGCCGCGTAGCCTTCCGTCGCGCCATGAAGCGCGCCGTGCAGTCTGCCATGCGTCTGGGCGCCCAGGGTATCCGGATCAACTGCTCTGGCCGTCTGGGCGGCGCTGAAATCGCACGTATTGAATGGTATCGTGAAGGTCGTGTGCCCTTGCACACCCTGCGCGCCGACATTGATTACGGCACGGCAACGGCGAAGACCACCTACGGCACCTGCGGTGTGAAGGTATGGATCTTCAAGGGTGAAATTCTTGCTCATGATCCGTTGGCACAGGATCGCCGGGCGGCCGAACAGGCTCCTCAGCGCTGAGGAGAGGATAAAAAACAATGCTTTCCCCTAAGCGGACAAAATTCCGCAAAGCTCATAAAGGTCGTATTCACGGCCTTGCTAAAAGCGGTACCACACTGAACTTTGGTACGTTTGGCCTCAAGGCTCTGCAGCCGGAACGTATTACGGCGCGTCAGATCGAGGCCTCCCGTCGTGCCATTACCCGCGCCATGAAACGTGCGGGTCGTGTCTGGATTCGGATCTTTCCGGATATTCCGGTCTCGACAAAGCCTGCAGAAGTGCGTATGGGCTCTGGCAAGGGATCGCCTGAATTCTGGGTGGCCCGTGTGAAGCCTGGTCGTATTTTGTTTGAGATCGAAGGCGTACCGCCTGAACTGGCGCGTGAAGCGCTGGCTCTTGGCGCTGCCAAGCTGCCGATCAAGACCAAATTTGTGACCCGAATTGGAGATGCGTGAGATGGTAAAGGCAGTAAAGCCAGCTGATTTGCGCGCTAAAACACCAGATGAGCTTGAAGCGCGTCTGGTTGAACTTAAGCGTGAACAGCTCAACTTGCGTTTCCAGCGGGCTACCGGTCAGACAGAAGCGCAGAGCCGCGTCCGTGTGGTCCGCCGTGAAATTGCGCGCATCAAGACAATTGCTGCGCAGAATGCAAAGAATGCAGCAGGTGCAAAAACATCTGCTGCCAATGCCTGAGGAGAGGTAGCCGATGCCGAGGCGCGTCCTGACCGGACGTGTGACGAGCGACAAGATGGACAAGACCGTTACGGTTCTTGTCGATCGTCGCGTCATGCATCCTATGTATAAGAAGTTCATTCGTCGCTCCAAGAAATACGCGGCGCATGATGAAGAAAACATCTGCAAGATCGGTGATTCCGTGCGGATCGTTGAATGTGCGCCTATTTCTCGGCGTAAGACGTGGACCGTGATTTCCCGCAACGGTGAAGCCGTGGGCGTGGAACAAACCGCGTCGGCCTAACGTAAGGATTTCTAGGTTATGATCCATCCCGAGACCAACCTCGATGTGGCCGACAATTCCGGTGCACGTCAGGTGCAGTGCATTAAGGTGCTGGGCGGCTCCAAGCGGAAGTCTGCCTCGGTCGGCGACGTGATCGTCGTTTCCGTCAAGGAAGCCATCCCCCGTGGGAAGGTGAAGAAGGGCGATGTTCACCAGGCCGTTATCGTGCGTACATCTTATCCGGTTCGTCGTCCCGATGGCAGCGCCATCCGGTTCGACCGCAACGCTGCCGTGCTGATCAACAAGCAGCAGGAACCGATCGGTACCCGTATTTTTGGCCCGGTCGTGCGTGAACTGCGTGCTAAGAAGTTCATGAAGATCATCTCTTTGGCGCCGGAGGTGCTGTAATGGCTGCCCGTATTAAAAAAGGCGATACGGTTGTCGTCATCACCGGCTCTTCCAAGGGTGTGCAGGGTGAAGTTCTGGAGGTTCGTCCTTCCGAAGATCGCGCTGTTGTCCGTGGTGTTGCAATTGCCAAACGTCACCAGCGTGCTAGCCGCATGGGCGAAGAAGGTGGAATTATTGCCCGTGAGGCAGCTGTTCACCTCTCCAACCTGAAACTGGTTGACCCGGCCTCCAAGAAGCCAACCCGTGTTGGCTTCCGTGTGCTGGAAAACGGTAAAAAAGTTCGCGTTGCCAAGGCGACTGGCGAAGTGATTGAAGGTTGAGAGGCCAGGTATGAGTGCGAATCAGGAAGGGCGTTCCCTCCCGCGCCTTCACCAGCGCTATGAGAGTGAACTTCGTGCCAAGTTGCGTGAGCAGTTTGGGTATACCAACGAAATGCAGGTGCCGCGGCTTGAAAAAATCGTCCTGAATATGGGCGTTGGTGAAGCTGCTGGTGACCAGAAGAAGTTGGATGCAGCCGTTGCGGAAATGACCCTTATCGCAGGTCAGAAGCCGGTGAAAACGGTTGCCAAAAAAGCAATCGCAGGCTTCAAGATCCGTGAAGGGCTGCCGATTGGTTGCAAGGTTACGCTGCGTCGGGCTCGGATGTACGAATTTCTCGATCGTCTTGTGACGATTGCGATGCCGCGCATCCGTGACTTCCGTGGTCTCCCTGCGACAAAAGGCTTTGATGGTCGTGGCAATTTTGCCCTTGGCCTGAAAGAGCAGATCGTTTTCCCTGAAATCGAATACGACAAAGTGGACGAAGTCCGCGGTATGGACGTTGTGTTTGTGACCAGCGCGAAAACGGACGCAGAAGCTAAGGCTTTGCTGAAGGCATTTGATCTTCCCTTCTTGGGATGATACAGGCTGCTTTATTGTGTGATCTTGGAAAACCGTCGAAGGTTTTCGAAGGGTTCCGGAGGTAATGTTGTATGGCTAAAACATCTGCCATCCTGCGTAATGCTAAACGCAAGCGCATGGCGGCACGGGATAATGAGAAGCGTACCGCTCTCAAAAACATCGTAATGGATCGGTCTTTGCCCGTGGAAGATCGGTTCGATGCGTCTCTCAAGCTGGCAGAACTGCCGCGTAACGGTTCTCGTGTACGTGTGCGTCTGCGTTGCAAGCTGACAGGTCGTTCTCGCGGTAACTACCGTAAGTTTGAGCTGTGTCGTATCGCTTTCCGTGATCTGGCTTCTGATGGCCAGATTCCGGGAGTGGTGAAAGCTAGCTGGTAAGGGCTCGAGATGTCGCTTTCAGATCCTTTGGGTGATATGCTCACCCGTATTCGCAACGCCCAGCGTGCGCGCCACAACTCTTGTGTTGCTCCGGCATCCAATCTGCGTGTGAACGTGCTTGAAGCTCTGCAGCGCGAAGGTTACATCCGTGGTTACAAGCGCGAAGAAGTGCGGAAGGGTATTGCCCAGCTGCATATCGAGCTGAAATACGCGGAAGGTGAACCGGTTATTCGTGAAATCCAGCGCGTTTCCCGCCCTGGTCGCCGCGTCTATTCCAAAATTAAAGAATTGCCGCGTGTCTGCGCTGGTCTGGGTGTTTCCATCCTGTCCACGCCGCGTGGTGTTCTGTCCGATGTAGAGGCCCGCGCCGCCAATGTTGGTGGTGAAGTCCTTTGCCGCGTATTCTGAGGAGGGATAAATGTCACGAGTAGGCAAGTATCCCGTCGAAGTTCCGGCAGGGGTTACAGTTTCCATCGCGGACGGTGTTTTTAAGGCCAAGGGTAAGCTGGGTGAGCTTTCTCTGCCCATTTCCAGTCATGTTGCGGCTGAAGTGAAGGACAATCTGGTTGTTGTGCAGCCAATTGGTACCGAATCTCAGGCACGCATGATGTGGGGTACAACACGCGCACTTATCGCTTGTGCGGTCAAAGGTGTTTCTGACGGGTTCTCCAAGACCCTGGAAATTACCGGGACAGGTTATCGTGCGGCAGTGCAGGGTTCTAACCTCGTTATGAACCTCGGCTTTTCTCACGACGTGATCTATCCAATTCCTGCTGGCATCAAGATTTCTACCCCGCGGCCTACGGCGATTGTGGTGGAAGGGATTGATAAGCAGCGTGTTGGCCAGGTGGCTCTGGATATTCGTAGCTATCGTAAGCCTGAGCCTTACAAAGGCAAGGGTGTTCGTTATGATACGGAAACCATCCGCCGTAAGGAAGGCAAGAAGAAATAATGAGCACTCAGCAGGAATTGCGGAATCGGCGGCGCGCGCGTCTCCGTTTTCAGCTTCGCCGCAAGGCTGGTGGCCGTCCTCGTCTGTCGGTTTTCCGGTCTGGTAAGAACATCTACGCTCAGGTGATTGATGACGCGCAGGGGGTTACCCTTGCTTCTGCATCGACGCTGGATAAAGAACTGCGTGAAGCCCTGAAAAATGGCGCAACACGGGAAAGCGCTGGTGCGGTAGGTAAGCTGGTTGCCCAGCGTGCTGTTGCGGCTGGTGTGTCTCAGGTCGTGTTTGACCGGGGATCTTATCTTTATCACGGGCGCGTCAAGGCCCTGGCGGAGGCGGCCCGTGAGGGCGGTCTCTCCTTCTGAGGAAAGGATCACGCAATGGCTCGTGAACCAAGAGAAGGCGGTCGAGGCGGCCGTGAGCGTGAACGCGAAGGCGATGAACTGGTCGATAAGCTGGTAACCATCAATCGCGTTGCAAAGGTTGTTAAGGGTGGTCGGCGCTTTGCGTTTGCTGCTCTGGTTGTGGTTGGTGACCAGAAGGGTCGCGTGGGCTACGGTGCTGGTAAGGCCCGTGAAGTTCCTGAAGCGATCCGCAAGGCTACCGAACGCGCCAAGCGTGGGATGATTCGCGTTCCCATGAAAGAAGGGCGCACGCTGCACCATGACGTTGCTGGCCACTTCGGTGCTGGTAAGGTTGTGCTGCGTTCGGCTGAAGCCGGTACGGGGATCATCGCTGGTGGTCCGATGCGTGCCGTGTTTGAAAGCCTTGGCATTAACGACGTTGTTGCCAAGTCTTTGGGGACCCGGAACCCGCATAACATGGTCAAGGCGACTTTTGACGCCCTGACACGTTGTGCCAGCCCCCGTGCAGTGGCAAACCGCCGCGGCAAGAAAGTGGCGGAAATCTTTGGCAAGCGCGACCAGGCTGCTGGTGCGGAGGCTGCAGATGTCTGATAAAAAAACTTTCAAGGTGACACAGATTGCGTCTGGTAACGGACGTAAGCCGGGTCAGCAGGAAACCCTGATCGGGCTTGGTCTGAACAAGATCGGGCGCGAAAAGGTTCTGGAAGATACCCCGTCTACCCGGGGTATGGTCCGCAAAGTGGCCCACCTGGTGAAGGTGGAGGACTAATATGAGACTCAACGAACTTCGTGATAACGAAGGTGCTCGCTACCGCAAAAAGCGGCTCGGGCGCGGTATTGGTTCCGGTAAGGGCAAAACGTCCGGTAAGGGTGTGAAAGGCCAGAAGGCACGTGAGGGTGTTTCCCTCAACGGGTTTGAAGGTGGTCAGCTCCCGATTTATCGTCGTCTGCCGAAGCGGGGCTTTAAAAACATCTTCCGCAAGGTCTATGCACCGGTTAACCTCGGTGCTGTAGAACAGGCGCTGGCTGATGGTAAGCTGGAAAACGGCGTGACCATTACCGAAGAAGCGCTGAAGAAAGCCGGTCTGGTCGGGACTGGTAAGTACGCAGGGGTTCGCATTCTGGGTGAAGGCGAACTGACAAAAGGCGTTTCTTTTGAAGTGTCTGGCGTTTCTGCTTCTGCTAAGGCTGCCATTGAAAAAGTTGGCGGCAGCATCAAGCTGCTGGTGACGGCACCTGTGGAAGCTAGCGCCTCCTGATTGGCATGGGAGAGAGAGCAGTGGCAGACCCTGTTCTCTCTTCTCTGTTTAAGTCAGAACAGCTGTCTGATATTTTTCAGGCAATCATGCCAGCGTCTCCACTTTGTGTGGCGGCGCTGTTTGTGTGAAAGGACGGATGCATGGCTTCCGCGGCCGAACAACTGGCTGCCAATTTTAACGTAGGCTCCTTTGCCAAGGCGACGGAACTCAAGAAGCGGATCTGGTTTACGCTAGGCGCGCTGATTGTTTACCGTTTGGGAACATATATTCCTGTGCCCGGTGTAGATGCTACGGTTATGGGGCAGCTTCTGGCGCAGCATCAGGGCGGCATTCTTGGCATGTTCAACATGTTTTCGGGGGGCGCTCTTGGGCGTATGACCGTCTTCGCGTTGAACATCATGCCCTATATCTCTGCGTCCATTATCGTGCAGTTGATGTCTACGGCAGTGCCCTCTCTTGAAGCTCTCAAGAAAGAGGGTGAGCAGGGGCGCAAAAAGCTTAACCAGTACACGCGTTATCTGACCGTGCTGATTGCGGTTTTTCAGGCCTACGGGATTGCGATCGGGCTTGAGAATGTTCAGAGCGGCGCTGCTGTTGTGAATCCGGGTCCGCTTTTTCTGGTCACCTGTGTAACAGCACTGGTGGGCGGAACAATGTTCCTGATGTGGCTTGGTGAGCAGATTACGTCGCGCGGTGTTGGTAATGGGATTTCTCTCATTATCTTTGCCGGTATCGTGGCCAACCTGCCGCATGCTTTGGTCAGTCTCTTCCAGTTGGGGTACACGGGCGCTCTGTCGTCCTTCTTTGTGCTTCTGTTCCTCGTGCTGGCTGCACTGACCATCATGTTCATCGTGTTCATGGAGCAGGCTCAGCGGCGGGTTGTTATCCAGTATCCCAAACGGCAGATGGGGCAGCGGATGTTTGGTGGAGACACCACGCATATGCCGCTCAAGGTGAACACGGCCGGGGTTATTCCACCGATCTTTGCCTCTTCGGTTCTGCTGATTCCTGTCACTCTGGCAGGGTTCATGAACGGTAAGTCATTGCCGGGCTGGCTATCATTTCTGGGTGAAGAACTGGGGCAGGGGCAGCCTCTGTATCTGCTCTTTTACGCACTGATGATTATCTTTTTCTCGTACTTCTATGCTGCGGTGACCTTTAACCCGGCAGAGACAGCAGATAACCTGCGTAAGCAGGGTGGGTTCATCCCTGGTGTGCGACCCGGTGCTTCCACGGCGTCATACTTCGACAAGATCCTGACGCGTCTGACGACCATTGGCGCGGCTTATATGGTGGCGGTCTGTCTGTTGCCGCAGATCCTGATCAGCCGTTATAATGTGCCGTTCTACTTTGGCGGGACCAGCCTGATTATTATTGTGTCAGTTACGATCGATACGGTTACTCAGGTGCAGTCACACTTGGTGGCGCATCAGTATCAGGGGCTTATGCGCAAGTCTCGTGGTGGCAGGAAGCAGAGGATCATCAGACGATGAATATTATTTTTCTGGGCCCTCCTGGGGCTGGAAAAGGAACGCAGTCCAAGCTTCTGGAAGAACGCCACGGACTGATCCAGATTTCCACCGGGGATATGCTGCGTGCCGAAGTGGCGCGTGGCTCTGAAGTCGGTAATCAGGCAAAGGCATTGATGGTCGCGGGCAAGCTTGTGCCCGATGCCCTGATTATTGCCATGCTCAAAGACCGGATTGCCCAGCCGGATTGCCAGAATGGTTTTATTCTGGATGGCTTTCCCCGCACTCTGGGGCAGGCTGAAGAGCTGGATGCCATGCTTGCCGCAGACGGGAAGAGCATTGATGTCGTGCTGTTCCTGGATGTGAATGAAGAGATTCTCGCGGATCGTATTTCTGGGCGTTTCACCTGCGCACAATGTGGGCAGACATATAACGAAGCGTCCAATCCACCTGCAAAGGAAGGGGAATGCGATGTCTGCGGGAGTCATGAGTTCAAGCGTCGGGCAGACGACAAGCGTGAAACGGTTGTTGAACGCCTGAAGGAATACCGCAATCTGACTGCGCCGATTCTGCCGTTTTATGAAAAAACGGGGCGTTTGTGTAAGGTAAATGGCATGCTTTCGACTGCTGAAGTGACAGCAGAAATTGAAGCAGCGCTTAAGGATAGCGGCGTGATCACGCAGAAGTGATCAGTTTTCGTTGACTTGTAACGGTGGTCGGTATATTTCGCGGCCACCAAGTGAAATCCGCCCAGTCAAAACAGGGCTATGAGCCGTTCGCTGTAAAAGCGGGCGAACAGGAGTATAAGGCGTGGCACGTATTGCCGGCGTGAATGTCCCGACAAACAAGCGGGTTGTGATCGGGCTTCAGTATATTTATGGAATTGGCGCATCTAAGGCGGCAGAAATCTGCAAGTCCTTGGAGATTCCGGAAGCAAAGCGGGTTAACGAACTCAGCGATGATGAAATCATGAAGCTCCGTGAGCTGATTGATGGCAGCTATCGTGTTGAAGGCGACCTGCGTCGTGAAATTGCGATGAACATTAAGCGCCTGATGGATCTTGGTTGCTACCGCGGCCTGCGTCATCGTCGTGGCCTGCCGGTGCGTGGCCAGCGGACGCACACCAATGCCCGTACCCGCAAGGGTAAGGCAGTGGCCATTGCCGGTAAGAAGAAAGCAACGCGTTAATCCAATCCGCTAAGGCGGCCAGCCTGCACACGCAGGCTGGACAGGGACTGAGGTAGAAAAGACATGGCGAAAGCCGCAACACCGCGTGTTCGTAAAAAAGAGCGTAAGAACATTATTTCGGGCGTGGCGCATGTGCTCTCCACGTTCAACAACACCATGATCACCATCTCTGATGCTCAGGGGAATGCTATCTCCTGGTCTTCTGCTGGTGCGCAGGGCTTTAAGGGCTCGCGGAAGTCTACGCCTTATGCGGCGCAGGTTGCGGCTGAAGATGCAGGCCGCAAGGCCCGTGAACACGGTATGGAAACGCTGGAAATCGAAGTTTCCGGTCCTGGGTCGGGGCGTGAGAGCGCACTGCGTGCCCTGCAGGCTGTTGGTTTCACGATCACGTCCATTCGTGATATGACACCAGTCCCGCACAATGGCTGCCGCCCGCGCAAGCGTCGCCGCGTCTGAGCTTACGAGCGGAAAGGCGGCCTGATAACAAGCCGCCTTTCCATTTGTTGTGTCCACTTCAGAGAAATCGCTGTGCAAGCAGTGGTTTTTCGTATTGAAAGGCCGGTCCATTGGTCCTTCAGAAAAACTGGCAATCTCTGATCAAGCCCGAAAAGCTTGAAGTTGAATCCGGAGTGGAGCCCGCTCGTATCGCAACCGTAGTGGCTGAGCCGCTGGAACGCGGTTTTGGTATGACGCTCGGTAACGCCCTGCGTCGGGTTCTGCTGTCTTCTCTTCAAGGTGCTGCGGTCACGGCGGTTCAGATTGACGGCGTTCTGCACGAGTTTTCGTCTGTTGCCGGTGTGCGGGAAGATGTGACTGACATCGTCCTGAACATCAAGCAACTGGCGTTGCGCATGCACGGTGAAGGGCCGAAGCGTATGGTGCTGACGGCCACTGGCCCCGGTGAAGTGCGCGCAAGCCAGATCCAGACAGGTCATGACATTGAAATCATGAACCCTGATCTGGTCATCTGCACGCTTGATGACGGCGTCAAGCTGGGCATGGAATTTATTGTTAATACCGGAAAAGGCTATGTTCCTGCGGCGGCTAACCGTCCGGAAGATGCCCCGATCGGCCTGATCCCGGTTGATGCAATCTATTCGCCCGTCAAGCGCGTGTCCTACAAGGTGGAACCGACCCGCGTTGGTCAGGTCACCGACTATGACAAGCTGCTGCTTACGGTCGAAACAAATGGTGCGGTAACGCCCGAAGATGCAGTGGCTCTGGCCGCGCGTATTCTGCAGGATCAGTTGCAGCTGTTCATCAACTTTGATGAGCCGCGTCCTGTACAGGCAGAAGAGCCTGAGGATGATCTGCCGTTCAACCGTAATCTGCTGCGCAAGGTGGATGAGCTTGAATTGTCTGTTCGTAGCGCAAACTGCCTGAAGAACGACAACATCATCTACATTGGGGATCTGGTTCAGAAGAGTGAGCAGGAAATGCTGCGCACACCGAACTTTGGCCGTAAATCCCTGAACGAAATTAAGGAAGTCCTGACCTCCATGGGGCTGTCCTTGGGTATGAATGTCCCGGCTTGGCCGCCGGAAAATATTGAAGAGTTGGCAAAGCGGCTCGATGAGCCGTTCTGATCTGACTTTTCCCGATACTAGGAACTGAACCATGCGTCACCGGATTGCCGGCCGAAAGCTCGGCGTTACCTCTTCTCACCGTGCAGCCATGTTCCGCAACATGGCTGTGGCTTTGATCAAGCACGAGCAGATCACCACCACGCTTCCCAAAGCGAAGGAACTGCGCCCGTTTGTTGAAAAGCTGATCACCCTTGGCAAGCGTGGCGATCTGCACGCACGTCGGCAGGCATTTGCTGTGCTGCGTGACGAAGTGATTGTTAAAAAGCTGTTTGCAGCCGTGGCTGAACGCTACAAGGCCCGCAACGGTGGTTACACACGCGTCCTGCGCGCTGGCGTGCGTTATGGCGATGCTGCCCAGATGGCCGTGATCGAACTGATTGATCGCGATGTGAGCGCAAAAGGGCAGGACAGCGGTCCGCGCCCGGAAGTGGAAGATAAGCAGGATCTTGCTGCTTAATCTTTTACTCGTAAGTGCAATGAAGGAAGCTGGCTCTCAGGAGCCAGCTTTTTTTATGTCCTGTGTGCATGCCATGATGTGATGCAAATATGCGTGGAATAAAAATATTTCATGCTTGCGCGTGAGTGATTGACAAAGGCAAGAATATATCCACTATTATTTTTGATAAAATATTTCAATGAAAGAGATAACGTCATGAAGCGTGCGTTGCTAAAAATGCTAACGCTTGCCACCGTGGCATTGGGTTGGGCTGTAAGCCCGGCACAGGCAGCAGACAGCATTCGTATTGGTTATATTCCCGTTCTGGGCTCTTCCGCGCTGTTTGTGATTGATGGGGAAGGCTGGGCCAGACAGGCAGGACTGGATGTGCAGCTTGTCCGCTTTACCTCCGGCCCGCAGGCTATTCAGGCACTCGTATCCGGGCGGATTGACGGCTACGTAGCAGGAGTGCTGCCTTTGTTGCAGGCACGTGCGCATGGCGTGGATGTTAAGGTTGTCGCGACAGCTTCTATCGAGGAACTGTCTGTTATTGCGCGTGGTGCACTGGCAGAGGGCCTGAAGCCGGATAGTGAGGTCGGACTGACGCCAGATGCGGTGAAGAACATTTTTGCGCGGTTCAAGCAGGACCAGAAGCGTCTGCCACGTCTGGCAGCCCAGCCTGCCGGTTCGGTGCCGGACACGCTGTTGCGCTACTGGCTGCAAAAGCAGCTTGGCTTTGCGCAGGTCAATACCGTAGCCTCCATTGTTGGGGTGGATATTGATGCAGCGCAGCAGGCATTTCTTGCAGGTGCGGTGGATGGTGCGGTGCTAAGGGAACCAGCCCTGACAGTTGTTAAAACCCGTCTGCCGGATGCCCGTATTCTGGCTTCTGGCCACAACATGATGCCGGACCAGCCGGGCTCTGTTCTGGCAATTGTCAAGCCCGATGCGCCTGAGCACAAAGCATGGGCGGGAACACTGACCAGCCTGTTCGTGCGTGCCACAACTTTGCTGGCCCAGCACCCGGATGATGCTGTGCCATTTGTGCAAAAAGCGCTTGGCGGTGGTATGCTGAATGATAGTGTGATGAAAACCGCGCTGGAGCATTCTGCTTCCCGTTTTGTTAGCGACCCGGCGCGCATTGTGGAAAGTGTCAAGCAGTTGCAGGAATTCGAAGTGGCCGAAGGTCTGTTGCGTAAGGCAGAACCTGTTGAAGACCTGTTTGATACGGGTCTGTGGCAACAGGCCAAGCCGTGAGTGTAAAATTGTCTGGACCCGCTCGCCTGGGGCTTGGGCTGGCGGGGCTTGTTCTGTTCTTTGGCGTGTGGGAGGCAGCAGTCCAGTCCGGGCTGCTGCCATCTGGCATGGTGCCAGCACCTTCCTCCCTTGGTCCGGCCTGGCTGGATGAGGTACGGGGAGGGTTCTGGCAGCAAGCCATTCTGGATAGTCTGAACCACTACCTGCTGGGCCTGCTCATTGGCTCCGTTCTGGGGGCTGGCCTTGGCATTCTGTGCGGTATGCTGGGGGTCTTGGATAGTCTGCTGGAAGGTGTTGTCCGCCTGCTGCGGCCTGTGCCGGGGCTGGCCTGGGTGCCGTTCGCCATTCTCTGGTTTGGGCTGAGCACGGCTGGGGCTACCTTTGTTATTGCCATATCGGTTTTCTGGATCAATTTTTACGCAGCCCACAGTGCTGTCCGCGGGGTGGACCCCGAGCTGTATGAACTGGCTTCCGCCTTCGGGCATGGCAGTTTTGTGGGGCGGCTGGTCAAGATTGTACTCCCGGCTTCCGCACCGGGTATTATGGCCGGGTTGCGTACGGGGCTGGGGCAGGGGTGGATGTCCGTTGTGGCGGCGGAACTGTTTGGCGTGCCGGGTATTGGTGCCCGCATGATGCAGGCTTCCAGCCTTCTGGCGACCGATGTTGTGGTGGTTTACATGCTGACCATGGCCATGCTGTATGCCATTACCGATTTTCTTTTTGGGTTTGTGCGGAAATGGGTTCTCAGGTGGCAGCCATGAGCAGGGCGGATATGGTTGCCTCCTTGCAGGATGTTGGCCTCTCTCACGATGGTGGCGCCCATTTTGTGCTGCGGCATGTCAGCCTGACATTGGAGCGTGGGGAGTTTGTTGCTCTTCTGGGCCCGTCTGGTGTGGGTAAATCCACGCTGCTCAGGGTTCTGATGGGGCTTATGCACCCAACGGAAGGGCAGACAGGCGGCTCTGCCTGTGCAGCAGATGCGGGGGCACAGACCACGCGGCGGAGCCGGGCCATGGTGTTTCAGGATGCGCGGCTTCTGCCGTGGCGCTCGGTGTTGCGGAATGTCATGTTCGGGCTGGAAGGCCTGCACCTGAGCAAGAGCGAAAAAATAACCCGTGCGCAGGAGGCCCTGCGTCTGGTCGGGCTGGAAGATGCGCAGGACCGGCTCCCACGCCGTCTGTCTGGTGGGCAGCGGCAGCGTGTGGGGGTTGCCCGCGCCCTGACCGTGGACCCTGACCTGTTGCTGATGGATGAGCCGTTTGGGGCGCTGGATCCCATTACCCGCACCAGCCTGCAGGAAGAGTTGCAGCGGATATGGCAGCAGACACACAAAACAGTGCTGTTTGTGACGCATGATATTGAAGAGGCTCTTCGCCTTGCCACACGTGTTGTGGTGCTGGCCGGTGGCCCCCCTGCGGGGATTACGGGCGAAATCGTGCTGGATATGCCGCACCGCAACCCCGATACCCCTGCTTTCAGGACTTATGCCGCGCGCCTGCGCGCCATGATTGCAGGCGAGCCTGATCCGGGTGGGGAAGCCTACTGGCGCTCGGCTGAAATCTAGTCTTGAGCAAGAAAATCGTTCACATAGGCATCTTTAGGGGTGCAAGGCGCGTTACCCCTTAATCCAGTATGGAGGACATCCTCTTATGAGTGATGAGAGCAAGGCAGATTTTGGTCTTGAGGATGGTATTGGCAATCTTCAGGACGGTGCCGATGGTTTTTTTGGCAAGGTTTCCAGTTACGACGCCCTTAATCCGGGTAAGCGCAGCACCGCAGTAGAAGCGCTGCGGGATGTTGTTATTGACCAGCCATTACTGACCGTTGCTGCGGCAGGTGTTGTCGGTCTGATGATTGGGATTTTTCTGCGGCGCAGAAAATAAGTTGGTAAGGGCGTTCCGGCTCAGGTCAGGATTGAAATGCAAGGGAGTGCGTTATGCTGAAACTGGCACTGTTTTTTCTGGTTGTGTCACTTGTTGCAGGGCTGTTTGGTTTTGGCGGAATTGCCTCTGCCTCGGCTGGTATGGCTAAAATCCTGTTCTTTATCGCCATCATGCTGTTTGTTGTTTTTCTGGTTGTGGCCCTGCTGGCTGGCCGTGCGGTCATGAAGTAACGGAGCCTGACCACTTCGCAAACGGTATAAAAAAACCTCCGGGGCAGCGCTCCGGAGGTTTTTTGTTGGGCGGTGGGCCGCCTAGTTTTTGTCTTTCTGAATAAAGGAGGGCAGGAGCGGGTTGTCTGTCTGCATGGAGCTTTTGCTGGGAAGCTCGGAGGCATTCCATCCCCCGCCAAGAGCCTCCACCAGACTGACAGAATCCAGAATGCGGCTTTGCTGGATTTGTAGCGCGGTCTGTGCGTTGGACAGGGCCGTAACCTCGGCGGTAATCACGGTCGTATAAATCTGGGTGCCAGCCATATACTGGTTGAATGCGATCGTAACCGCCCTGTTGGCGGCATCCAGCGCAACATGCTGCTGCTCCGCCTGATCTGCCAGAATACGCAGGTTGGAAAGCTGGTCTTCCACCCCCTGCAGGGCTGTCAGCACGGTTTGCCGGTAGGTGGCCACGTAGGCATTGTAATTGCTGTCGGCCTCATGGACGGCGGCAGTTCTTGCGCCCCCGGCAAACAGTGTTTCCGTAGCCGAGGCACCAAGGGTCCAGATACGGTTTGCAACCTGCACAAGAGAACCAACCGGGTCCCCGCTATAGGAGTATGTCGCCGTGAGTTTGACATCGGGGTAGAACGCCGCCATGGCCGCGCCGATCTGGGCGTTGTATTCCTCCATCCGGCGTTCGGCAGCGGCAATGTCGGGGCGGCGCTGGAGCAGACTGGCCGGAACCATGACCGGAATAGCCGGGATAGCGCGTGGCAATGCCCCATGGGGGATGGAAAGGTCCGCAGGGGCTTTACCCATAAGAACAGCAATGGCGTGCTCATACTGCGCGCGGGCTATGCCGGTTGCCGTGGCCTGAGCGCGGGTCTGTTCCAGCTGTGTTTTGGCCTGAAGCAGGGTGGTTGGGTCTGCCGTGCCTGCATCATACTGGTTTTTGGTGATCTGGTACGAGCGTTCATAAAACGCCACGTTTTTGGTCAGCAGGTCGTACAGGCTGTCCTGATACCGCAAGTTGAAATAAGCCGTGGCCAATTGCGCCTGATAAGACAGGCGCGCATTGGCGAGGTCTGCGGCTGTGGCCTGTGCCTCTGTGACCTGAGCCTGAATCTGCCGCCGGATCTTGCCCCATAAATCCAGATCCCACGAAACGCTTGGCCCCATGGCATAGGTGTTTTCGGTCGAGTTGGAAGGGGCGGAAGTCGTATTGCGGCTACCATCGGAACCATAATTGATAATGGTGCCGCTCGAGCGTGACCCACGGCCCGAACTCTGCCGGTTGAAAGAGATCGCCCCATTGAGCGTTGGGTAAAGCTGAGCCCGGATGGAGTTAATGGTGGCGCGTGCGTTACGGTAGCGGGCTTCGTACTGAATGATATTCTGGTTGTTGATGTCCACCTGTGCTTCAAGGGCATTCAACTGCGGGTCGTTATAGATTGTCCACCATGAGCCTTTGGGCAGGCTGGCCAGTTGCGGAGCGGCGTACTGCCAGCCCGGTGCCGGACGCAGTTCCTTGAAGGTGGGCGAGATAATGGGCGTGGGCCGTTTGTAATCCGGCCCGACCATGCACCCGGCCAGAAGGGCAGGTGCCAGCAGCAGGGACAGGCGAAGGGAAAGGGTGGGACGATAAAAAGGCATTCAGCGGTCCTGCCTGAAACTGCGGGAAAACGATAGCGCGTGGATAAAGGACCCGGCACGGGCCTGCCAGGCATCGAACATCAGATAGACAACCGGCGTGGTATAAAGGGTAAGCGCCTGACTTACGATCAGCCCGCCAACAATGGCTATGCCCAGCGGATGCCGCAGTTCGGCCCCGTATCCGTTGGCGACCATAAGCGGGGCAGCCCCAAGGGCGGCTGCGACCGATGTCATCATGATCGGGCGGAAGCGGAGCAGGCAGGCGGTGCGTATGGCGTCATGGGCGGACATACCCTGTTCGCGTTCGGCCATAATGGCAAAATCCACCAGCATGATGGCATTTTTTTTCACAATGCCAATCAGCAGGATCACTCCGATCATGGCAATGAGCGAGAACTCTTCTCCAGCCAGTTGCAGGGCCAGCAGGGCCCCCACACCAGCAGAGGGCAGGGTGGAGAGAATGGTCAGCGGGTGTACGTAGCTTTCGTACAGAATGCCCAGTGTAATATAGACGGCCACAAGGGCTGCCAGAATAAGCAGGGGTTCGTCGCTGACCGCTTTCTGGAACTGCGCGGCATTACCGGCAAAACTGCCATGGATGGTGTTGGGCATGTGCAGCGCAACCTGTGCGGTGTTGATGATCTGCGTGGCCGTGCCCAGAGAAACCCCCTTGGCCAGATTGAACGAGAGCGTAGCCGCAACCGCCAGCCCCTGATGACTGACCGAAAGCGGGGTACGGCTGGGCACCAGACGGGTCACCAGCGTGAGCGGCACCATGGCCTCGGAGGCGGTGCTGACTGCTGAACCATTGGACGCGCCAGCCCCCCCCGCCAGCGCATTGGCGATCTGGTTTTTAAAGGACAGCGAACTCTGGCTGCTCCGTGTGCTGGTCGTGCCAGTGCTGGTGGCATTGCGCACCCGAACGGTGTTGGAGCGCGTTCCCCCTCCGGCCGAACCCCCGGCAACACTTACCCAGACCTGCATCAGGCTTTGCGGATTGGACCAGCTTTGAGGGTCGGCCTCCATGATCACGCGGTACTGGTTGAGCCTGTTATAGATGACCGAGGCCGCGCGCTGGCCAAACGCATCGTACAGTGTGTTGGACAGGAGCTGGGGGGTAATGTTGACACGGGCGGATGTATCCCGGTCGATCTGGGTGCTGATGGCCGAGCCCCCCAGTTGCACGTCGGAGGAAAGGGTTGTCAGTTCCGGGTGTCGGCGCAGTTCCGCCAGCAGGCGGGCGGTCCATGTGTAGAGATCGGATGAGTTTTCACCCTCCAGCGTATATTGGTACGCCGCATTGCTCTGCCGCGCGCCAGAGCGGATGGCGCCGGGCTGCATCAGATAAAAACTGGCCCCGACCAGATTGCGCAATTTGCGGTTAACACGGGCGATCAGGTCAGTCGGGGTGTCGTTCCGTGCGGCCTTGTCCTTGAGCTGCAAAAATACTCCAGCCTCGTTCGATGAGCCACGACCGCCGATAAAGGAGGACACGCTTTCCACATCCCGGTCTTGCATAAGCACTTTCTGCACTTCGGTCAGCTTTTTGGCCAACGCTCCGAAGGAGATCGACTGGTCCCCCTGCAGGCGCCCCATGAGCATGCCCGTATCTTCCACCGGGAAAAACCCTTTGGGCATCAACATGAACAGGGCTGCCGTAAGGAGCAGTGTAAAGGGCAGGCTGAGCAGGACGGTCTTGTGGTAGCGCAGGGCAAAGTCGAGCGAGCGGGTATAGCCCGCCTGCATTCGGTCCAAAAACACGCTCATGGCGGCAATGGCGTGGCGCATCAGGCTGCCAGAGCCCGCAGGGGCCGCGCCTGCCGTATGGGGTACCAGCAGGTAAGCCGCCATCATGGGGGTCAGGGTCAGGGACAGCACCATCGAGATCAGGATGGTGATGGAAACGGTCATGGCGAACTCATGGAACAGGCGGCCCGCCAGCCCCCCCATGAGCAGAATGGGCAAAAAGACGGCAATCAGGGAAATGGAGATGGAAATAACCGTAAAGGCCACTTCCGCACTGCCTTTTATGGCGGCATCCCGCGGGGGGAGGCCCTGCTCTATGTAGCGGGCTATGTTTTCCATCACCACAATGGCGTCATCCACCACAAAGCCGGTGGAAACCGTAAGCGCCATGAGTGACATGTTATCGAGTGAAAAACCAAGCAGGCGCATAACGCCAAAGGTCGCCACGATGGAGGTGGGTACAACCACGGCGGGAATAAGCGTCATGCGGAGCGAGTGCAGGAAGAGCAGCACCACCAGCACCACAAGTATGACCGAGATCAGCAGGGTCAACTGCGTATCCACCAGTGCTGCGCGAATGGTCAGTGAGCGGTCAAGCCCCACATGCAGGGCCACGCCACCGGGCAGGGCGGATTTAAGCAGGGGCATTTCCGCATTGATCTGGTCCACGGTGTGAATCACATTGGCCCCGGCCTGGGGGAACACCACCGCAATAACCGACGCCTGACCGTTATAGTATCCGGCGTTGCGCAGGTCTTCCACACTGTTCTGCACCTGCGCCACATCGGCCAGTCGTACGGGGCGGTTGTTGCGCCATGCGATAATCAGGTCACGGTAGTCCTGCGCTGTGCGGACCTGATCATTCGTGTCCAGCGTGTAGCGGACGCCGTTCTGGTCAATAATCCCTTTGGGGGTATGGGCATTGGCGGAGGCAAGGGCTGCGCGCACGTCCTCAAACCCGATGCCGTATTTGAACAGGGGCATGGGGTTTATTTCCGCCCGGATGGCAGGCAGCGCACTCCCGCTGATTTCCACCTGACCCACCCCCTGTATGGCGGACAGGTGCTGCACCAGCACGTTGGTTGCATAGTCGTAAAGCTGGGGGCGGGTGTGAGTGTCCGATGTCAGGGTGAGGATAAGGATTGGTGCGCCGTTGGGGTTGGCCTTGCGGTAGCTGGGGTTCTGCCGCAGGGTGGAGGGCATGTCCGCATGAGCGGCCTGAAGGGCAGCCTCCACATCCCGCGCGGCGCCGTTAATATCGCGCGAGAGGGCGAACTGGAGCGTAATGCGTGTGCTGCCTTCGGTGGATTGGGATGTCATTTCCGTAACATCGGCAATCTGCCCAAGGTGCCGCTCCAAGGGGGCGGCCACAGCGCTGGCAATTTCCTCCGGGGAGCCGCCAGCCTGCCGTGCCTGCACCTGAATAACCGGGAAATCCACATTGGGCAGGTCGGCAACAGGCAGGCCGCGATACCCCAGTAGCCCCCCAAGGAACAGGGCTATGCTCAGCAGGATGGTGGCGACAGGCCGGTCAATAAAAATCCGGCTGATATTCACGACACCGGTTGCCCGTCAGGGGGGGATACGGGGTGTGTGGGGCGCAGTCCGCGCCATTTATGTGCCCATGTGTCCAGCGTAAGGTAGATGACCGGAGTGGTGAACAGGGTCAGCAACTGGGAGAGGGCAAGCCCGCCAATAATGGTCAGCCCCAGCGGATAACGCAGTTCGGACCCCGTTCCGTGCGAAAGCACCATGGGTACGGCCCCCAGCATGGCGGCCAGTGTGGTCATGAGAATGGGGCGAAAACGCAGCGTTGCCGCCGTGCGAATGGAGCGCAGGCTGTCCATTCCCTGTTCACGTTCCGCTTCCAGTGCGAAGTCGATCATCATGATGGCGTTTTTCTTCACAATACCAATCAGCAGTACAATGCCGATGATACCCATGATGTCGAGGTTAACCCCCGCAACAATCAGCGTCAGCAACGCGCCAATAGCGGCCGAGGGGAGTGTGGAGAGAATGGTGACAGGGTGGATAAAGCTCTCGTACAGAATGCCCAGCACGATATAGACGGCAATAATGGCGGCGGCGACCAGAAACAGTTCGTTGCTGAGCGAGCCTTCAAACGCTGCTGCTGTTCCCTGAAAAGAGGTCTGGAAGGCAGCGGGGAGGTGGATGTCCGCCTCCACCCGGCGGATAGCGGCTGTGGCATCCCCCAGCGCATAGCCGGGCGCGAGATTGAAGGAGATGGTCGTAGCCGGGAACTGCCCGAAATGGGTTAGCAGCAGGGGGGCTGTTTCCTGCGTGACTTTTGTCACCGCTGGCAGGGGCACCAGCCCGGAGGTAGGCGAGCGCGTGGGACCGGATGTGCTCTCTCCCGTATTACCGCTGATGCCGGGCAGGTAAAGCTGGTTGAGCGAGGACATTTCTTTCTGAAAGCGCGGTTCGGCTTCCAGAATAACGCGGTACTGGTTGGATTGTGTATAGATGGTGGAAATCTGGCGCTGGCCAAAGCTGTCATACAGCACGTTATCCACGGTCTGGGGGGTAATCGAGTAACGCGCACCTGTGGGGCGGTCGAGTGTTACGCGTGCGACCAGCCCTTCGGCCTGCAGGTCGGAGGTGACATCCGCAAGAGAGGGTTCCTGCCGCAACCGTTCGATCAGCTTGGGCACCCATGTTTTAAAGGCATCGTAATCGGGGTTTTCAAGCAAGAACTGGTATTGTGTTGCCGATACGGTTGTATCGAGCGAGAGGTCCTGCACGGGCTGGAGGTAGAGCTTTATCCCCGCAACCTGCGCTGTTTCCTGCTCCAGCCGTGCTGCAATTTCGGTGGCGGAGGAGGAGCGGCTGTCATGCTCTTTCAGGTTGATCAGGAAGCGGCCCTGGTTAAGCGTCGCATTCTGCCCGTCCACCCCCACAAAGGAGGAGAGGGAGGCCACATCCGGGTCCTTCAGGATCACTCTGGCCAGTTCCTGCTGATGCACCTTCATGTTCTCGAACGAGATGGACTGCGCCGCAACGGAAATGCCCTGAATAACCCCCGTGTCCTGCACAGGGAAAAACCCCTTGGGAATGTACCAGCCCAGCAGGCCGGTCAGCACCAGTGTCCCCACGGCCACGCCCAGTGTGAGCTTGCGCCATTCCAGCACCACATCAAGCATACGGTCATAGGCGGCAATCAGGCGCTCGGTTGCCACTTCCATCCGTGCGGACCAGCGCAGGAACGGGGTGGCAGCCGTGCCTGCGTCATGCGGGCGCTCGGAAAGAATACGGGCGCACATCATGGGAACAAGTGTGAGCGACACCACGGCGGACAGAATGATGGTCGTGGCCAGCGTAAGGGCGAATTCGTGGAACAGGCGGCCCACCACATCGCTCATGAACAGCAGCGGAATAAGCACGGCAATGAGCGATATGGTCAGCGAGATAATGGTAAAGCCAATTTCCCCCGCACCCTTGAGCGAGGCGCTCATGCGGTCCTCGCCCGCTTCCACATAACGCGAGATGTTCTCGATCATCACAATGGCATCATCCACCACAAAGCCGGTGGCGATGGTCAGAGCCATGAGCGAGAGGTTATCGAGCGAGAAGTCGAGCAGGTACATAATGGCCAGCGTGCCGATAATGGAAAGCGGCACGGACAGGCTGGGAATAATGGTGGCGGGAACATTGCGCAAAAAGACAAAAATAACCGCCACAACCAGCACAAGTGCGAGAAACAGCTCGAACTGCACATCGGCTACGGAGGAGCGGATGGTGGTGGTGCGGTCTGTCAGGGGGATAATATCAATCCCCGGTGGCAGGGTCTGGCGCAGGGTGGGCAGGGTGGCCTTGACGTTGTCCACCACGGCAATCACGTTGGCACCCGGCTGGCGCTGCACGTTCATGATCAGGGCCGGGGTCTGGTTGGACCACGCGGCAAGCTGTGTATTTTCCGGCCCGATCACAACCGTGGCCACGTCGCGGATGCGGACCGGCCCGCTGCTCTGGTAGGCAATGACCTGATTGAGCAGCATTTCCGGGCTGGTAATCTGCCCGTCCACCCGCAATGTGGCCGAGCGTTGTGCCCCATCAAACGTACCCGTGGGGGAGTTGACGTTCACATTGCCAATGGTGGTACGCAGTGTGTCCAGATCAATGCCGTAGGAGGTCAGCTTGGGCACATTGACCCGCACACGATAGGCCTTGCGGTTCCCGCCTGAAAGCGTGACCAGCCCCACCCCCGAAATCTGGCTGATTTTTTGCGCCAGACGGGTATCCACGTAATCTTCCACCTCGGGGAGCGGAATGGTGGCCGAGGTAATGCCCAGTGTCAGCACAGGGGTGTCTGCCGGGTTGACCTTGGCGTAAACCGGGGGGGCTGGCAGGTCGGTTGGCAGCAGGGAGTTGGCCTGATTGATGGCCGCCTGCACCTCCTGCTCCGCCACATCCATGGACATGGACAGGTCAAAGCGCAGGGTAATGACCGACGCCCCACCCGATGAGCGCGATGTCATCTGGTCCAGACCGGGCATCTGGCCAAGCTGCGTTTCCAGCGGCGCAGTGACCGAGGTGGCCATAACATCCGGCCCCGCACCGGGGTAGAAGGTTTCCACCGTTATGGTGGGGTAATCAACCTGTGGCAGCGCGGAAATGGGCAGAAAATGGTAGCCCAGCAACCCGGCCATAAAAATGGCCAGCATCAGCAGCGTGGTTGCAACGGGCCTGCGGATGAAAATGGCAGATGGGTTCACGGCGTGGCATGGTCCGGTGCTGGCGTGGAAGCCGTGGGGGGAACACTCACCTTGATCCCGGCGCGCAAATGGTCTGTGCCATCTGTAACCACCCTGTCGCCTTCCTTCAGCCCGGAGGTGACAACGCTGAGCGTGCCGTTGGAAATGCCGGTGGTTACGGGCTGGACGCTGACCGTGTCATCATCTTTGACAACATACACGAACAGGCCGGAGGGACCGGTCTGTACGGCGGTTGTGGGCAGGAGCAGAACGTGGTCCAGCGTTTTGACCAGCAGATGCGCGTTGACAAACTGGTTGGGGAACAGGTGCTCGTCTTCATTGGCAAAAATGGCGCGCAGGCGCACGGTGCCGGTTGCCGTATCAATCTGGCTGTCCAGTGTGCTGACCGTGCCATCGGCTATTTTTTGCGTGTTGGAACTGTTCCATGCTGAAACGGGGAGGGATTTGCGTGCCTGCAACTGGGCAAACACCTCGGGCAACTGGTCCTGAGGCAGCGTGAAAATGACCGATATGGGCTGCATCTGTGTCAGCACCGCCAGTCCGCCGGACTGGCCAGCCGCCACGTAGTTGCCCCGGTCCACTGCGCGAATGCCAATGCGCCCATCCACGGGCGCAATAATGTGGCAGTAGATCAGTTGCAGCTTCTGGTTATCCACCAGTGCCTGGTCAGCCTTGACCGTGCCTTCAAGCTGCTGGACCATAAACTGCTGGTCGCGTGCGGTTTTGGCGTCAATACTGTCCTGCCGGATCAGGCGCTGGTAACGCCCGTTATCTACCCGGGCCTGTTCAAGCTGCGCCTTGTCCCGTGCAAGCTGGCCTTCATACTGTTCCAGTTGCACCTGATAGGGGCGGGGGTCGATCAGGGCGAGCAGGTCGCCCTTATGCACATGCTGGCCTTCGGTAAAAAGCACCTGCATCAGGTAGCCTTCCACGCGGGTCTGCACGGTTACGTTGGTAATGGGGACCACCGTGCCCAGTTCGGTCAGTTCCACGGGCATGCTGCCTGCGTGCACTGTCTGGACCGCTACGGGCTGGCTCTGGCTGGAATCAGCCGCGCCGTGGTGCGTCTTGTGGCCCCCATGCGGACGCAGGAAGGCAAAGCCCAGAATGCAGACGGCCACCACGGCACCACCCGCCAGAAGCAGGCGCTTTCTGGAGGAGCGCGGTTTGGCGGGAGAGGCGGAGGGCGGAGAATTATCGTCCATGAGGTGCGCTGTTCGTTAACCTAAGTTGCGTCAGAAAATGCAGGGGAACGCTGTGCATAGGGGCACCCTGTTTACAGAGGGAACTGTGCTGAACTCTTTGCGCAAGTGCAAGCTTCCTCATAGAGGGTGTGCATAAAATAACATTTCGCTCCATAATTTGTGCGTTAAAAGCGTGCGTTTAACGGCGGTTACCACTCATGTTCGCCCCTGCGGAAGGCGAAAGTGCGGCGCATAGTGGTACGGCCAGAAGGGAGATACCCCCCGTTACAACAAAGCCGAATGCAAAATCGGTCATGTTCGCGGGGGTGTTGTGGTGTAGCCTGCTCAGCACGGTCAGGGTACCTGCGGCAATGCAGATGCCAGCCGAAAGCATGATCTGCTGCATGGTGGAATACAGGCTGGTTGCCGCACTCATCCTGTCCTGTGGAATATCGGCATAGGCAACGGTGTTATAAGCCGAAAACTGGAGCGACTGGGCCGCCCCGGCCAGCGTGAGCACAAGCGAGAGCAGCCATAACGGGTAGCTCGGGCGGAAGAGGGCGATCATGGCAAAAACCAGTGCCGCGGATGAGCCATTGGCCATGAGAATGGTGCGGAACCCCCAGCGTTTGAGCAGTGCTGGTACAAAGGGACGCATGGCGATAGCGCCCAGTGGGGCCACAAAGGTTACAAGCCCGCTCTGCGCCGCACTCAGCCCGGCCCCGATCTGTAGAAAAGAAGGGAGTAGAAACGGCAGGGACCCCACAGCAATGCGCGATGCGGCTCCCCCAAAAACGGAAATGCGAAAGGTCTGGACGCGCATAAGCCGCAGGTCCAGAAGCGGAAAAGACGTGCGCCCTGCGTGATGGGTGTAAATGCCCAGCAGCAGCAGGCCAGCACACAAAAGGGCCGTAACAAGTGCGGGCGAGCCTGTGCCGTGGCTGAACATCTCTGCAAAAACGGACAGAACCGCCAGCCCGCCCCCAGCCAGAAACAGCCCCTTGACATCAAACGGAGGGGGGGAGAGTTCGCGCACCTCGGGGATAAAGCGGTAGGTCAGGAACAGCCCGACCACACCGACCGGGATATTCAGGTAAAAATTCCACCGCCATGTCAGCCATGACGTAATATACCCCCCCACCACAGGACCAAGCAGGGGGCCGAGGGTTGCGGGCAGCATCATCCACGTCATGGTGCGCACAAGCTGGTCCGCGGGAGTGCTGCGAATAACCGCAAGCCGCCCTACGGGCACCATTAGGGCGCCACCAATGCCCTGTATGGTGCGCATGATGGCCAGAAACAGCAGGGAATGGGCGGTACCGCAAAAAATTGAACTGCCCACAAAAATGCAGATCGCCACCATCAGGACCGTGCGGCTGCCCAGACGGTCGGCCAGTGCGCCTGATGCGGGAATAAAAATGGCCAGCCCGATAATGTAGGATGTCAGGGCAACAGACGTGGCGACCATATCCACATGCAGGCTATGGGCGATGGAGGGCAGGGCGGTTGCCAGAATGGTGCCATCAAGCTGTTCCATAAAAAACATGGAACCAACGATGAGTGCAGTCAGTTGTGTGGACGTCGGAGAAGGCATGCCTAGTCAGAGACGCGTTTTTGCGGTCTGATGCAACAGGCGATCGTGCAGATCTCCGGTCGCTTCCATGCGCGGGCCGTTACGGAATGGTTCAGAAAAGGAGAAAGTCGTCATGGCTAAAGATAAAATCGACACCATCGAAAACAAGATCGACGCCAAGGTTCGGGACCTTAAGGGACATGTCAAGGATGCCGCCGGGGGGCTGACGGGCGATATTGGACTTCAGGCGGATGGAAAGCTCGACCAGTTCACCGCACACATGCAGGAAGATTTTGCCGATCTGTATGAGGAAGGTGAAGGCGCGGTTGAAAAAGCGGTGACCTTTGTGCGGGATAAACCCTTGCTTTCATTGGGGATTGTGGCGGTTGTGGGGATTCTGCTCGGCTGGCTTTTCTTCCCTCGCCGTCGTCATTCCTAAAAATCATTTGACCGGGACTCTTGCGCTCCCGGGTAAAAAAATGCTTTTCCTTCCCTACCGAGTCGCAATTGCAGCGACTCGGTAATTTTAACCGAGTCGTTTCAAGCGGACGGGAAGGGATGCAATGCCGGACTTCAGGCGGGAACAACAGCATGGCGGCCTGGTCGCCGGAGTGGATGAGGTGGGCCGTGGCCCGCTTGCCGGTCCGGTTGTAGCCGCCGCAGTGGTGTTTGCCTGTGGCGTGCCAGATGACCTTGCCGCCGTTATCGATGATTCCAAAAAGTTGAAACCCGCATTGCGTGAGGCCATTGCCGGGCGTCTGCCCCATGTGCCCGGTGTGGCCATTGGCGTGGGTGCCGCCTCCACGGCGGAAATTGACCGTATCAACATCTACCATGCGTCCCACCTTGCCATGCAGCGCGCTGTTGCCCGCCTGCCGGTCCGGCCCGACCATGTGCTTGTTGATGGCAACAGAATTCCGGATTTCGGGTGTAGTGCAGAGGCCATCGTGGGGGGGGACGGGGTGAGCCTGTCCATTGCCGCGGCCTCCATTATGGCCAAGGTGGTGCGTGACCGCATCATGGCGCGGCTGAATGTGCGCTGGCCCGATTATGGATGGGAAAAAAATGCAGGTTACGGCACGGCGGTTCATCGCCGGGCTCTGCTGCAAACGGGTGTAACCCCGCACCACAGAAAAACATTTGGCACCGTACGCCAGCAGCTAGAACATTTGAAAACGGAGACCCGGGCATGAGCGGCGCAAAAGCAGTTTCCATGGACCTCCCTCTGGACGAAATCCTGCGGGGTGAATGCGTGGAGACCATGCGCACCTTGCCTTCGGGCTCGGTGGACTGCATTTTTGCCGACCCGCCGTACAACCTGCAACTTCGGGGTGAACTCCGCCGCCCCGACGACAGTGTTGTCGATGGCGTGGATGATGACTGGGACAAATTTTCCGACCTGCAGGAATACGACCGCTTCACGCGGGAGTGGCTGAGCGAGGCCCGCCGCCTGCTGCATAAGGATGGAACGATCTGGGTGATTGGTTCCTACCATAACATCTTCCGCCTCGGGGCCATTCTGCAGGACCTCGGGTTCTGGATTCTGAACGATGTGGTCTGGCGCAAGTCCAACCCCATGCCCAACTTCCGTGGCCGTCGTTTTACCAATGCGCACGAAACGCTCATCTGGGCTGCCCGTAGTCAGGATAGCCGCTACCGCTTCAACTATCAGGCCATGAAGGCGCTGAATGATGACGTGCAGATGCGCTCGGACTGGTATCTGCCGCTCTGCACCGGCAATGAGCGCCTGCGGAACGAACATGGGCTGAAGCTCCACCCCACCCAGAAGCCTGAAAGCCTGCTCCATCGCGTGCTGCTGGCTTCCACAACGGTGAATGATGTGGTGCTCGACCCGTTCTCCGGCTCAGGCACCACGGCCGCCATGGCCCGCCGCCTGCGCCGCCATTTTGTAGGCATTGAGCGCCACCCGGATTATGTGGAAGCCGCCAGAGCCCGCGTGGCCAGCGAAGTACCTTTGGATGATGACGCCATACAGACCACACAGGACAAGCGCGAAGCACCGCGTGTGCCCTTTGGCAGTCTGGTGGAGCATGGCGCGCTTGTGGCCGGAACGGTGCTGAGTGATAAAAAACAGCGTGTTCAGGCTACAGTCGCCGCAGATGGCACGCTGATCAGTGGCGCCAAGCGTGGCTCAATCCATAAAATGGGTGCCATGCTGACCAACGCGCCATCGTGCAATGGCTGGACATTCTGGCACTTCGAGCGTGAAGGCGTGTTGCTCCCGCTTGATGTGCTGCGGCAGGAAAGTCTGGGGGCTACGGTTGCGCTGTAAAACCAGACAGCACGGCATGAAGTTATAAAAAAGGGGGGCACTTTGGTGCCCCCTTTTTTATGTGCAGTCCGGCAAGGCTGACAGATGGCCTAGCTGCCACCAAAACCCAGAAAGCCGATGGAGGGCTGGGCAGCCCCGCCAGCGTGGTCATAGCGCGGATCATGCGCCTTGTTTTTGGTGTCGTCTTCCACATCCACACTGCTGCTGCTCATATGCAGGTTGGATGTGCTGACCGTACCCACGCCATCACTCCCCTGCATGCTGCTGGAATTACGCAGGGACAAAAGCAGGAAGGTAATGGGGTTGCGGTTCAGGTCGATGGACATATCAAGTGGTGTCTGGCCCAGAATATTATGCCCGTTCAGGTCCGCACCACGGTTAATGGCGTCACGCGCGGAGGAAACACTCCCCCGGTTTATGGCCTCGAACAGTGCGACCGTGGGCTCCACATCCTTGTTGGGGTGGCCACCCCCTTCCCCCGCTTCATCATCGCCGCCATCAGCACCGGGAATGGCGGTGGGCGGGGCTGCACGTTTGGCGGCCTTGGCGCTTTCCGACTTTTCGGCGGATTCCGCCGCCGCAGCCTGATCTTCGGCGTCATCAGCAAATGCCGGAACCGCAGCAAACATGACAAGGCTGCTGAACAGCAGAGCGGATGAAACAAGGCGTGGAAAACGGGTCATTGTCTGTCCATCAATACAGGAGCCTCTACCGTATCACAGCCCATGGGAGCGGAAAAGACGCTCCGGGGGTCTATCGGGTCCGTCCTTCCCGCCACCATGCGCCAAACAGCAGCAGAAGGGCGAGCACCATGGCCAGAGGAGCGGGCAGGAGGGGGATGGGTTTTCTGCCCGTTACCAGATGCGCATCACGCTGGGCAAAGCCCAGCCAGTCCGCCCCGTGCAGCGCGCCTGATGCGACCAGTCTTGGGGTGGGGGCATGCAGGCTGGCTGTGCTGTCACCGAGCCAGAAAATGCCCCCGCCACTCTGTTTGACCACATCCGCCAGACGGGTTGCAGTGACGCGCAGGTTGGTCAGTTCACGCGTGTTTTCTGGCTCAGGTGCCGCATAGGTTGTGCGTGTGCCATCAGAAATACGCCAGATACCGGACTCCGTTATGGGCAGTTGTGCTGTCTGGGTGCCTTCCTGTGCGGATGCGTGCATGGGCACGGTGCTGCTCTGCCCGGTGGGGGAGGTCAGGGTAAGGGTGGTGGCCGCAGGTGTGCCCACACTGTGGCGGGTAATGTGGAGCGTATTGGCGCTTATGCTGGCTGTAAGCTGCTCCTCCTCCAGTTCCGGCTCTTTCATCAGCCAGTGCGAAATGCGACGGAGCAGTTCGGCCTGCGGGCCGCCGCCGTCCTCCCCGCGTGACCACAGCCATATCTGGTCAGACAGAAGCAGCGCAATCCGGCCCTGATCAACCCGGTCCAGCACCAGCAGGGGGCTGTTATCGGGTCCATTCATCAGCACCTCACCATGGGTGCTGTCGGGGTGCAGGGCGCGGTACCACGGCCCCCACAGGCCCGGTACGGCTGTAGCACTGTTGACTTGCGCACCTGCTTTTGGCGCGCCGGGAAGTGACGCCGTAACAGGGTGCCTGCGTCCGGTATCGGTCAGGGTGGGGCGGAAGCGGCTGACGAGCATGCTGCTCTGGTCAGGAGTTACGTGGGCGGGCAGCACGTCCCCCACCGGAGTATCCTGCAAGGAGCCGGGGCCAATAAATTCGGGTCCGGCGGTCAGGAGCAGGCCACCCCCGCGGCGGACAAAGCCTGCAATATTTTCCAGATAACTGTGCGGCAGAATATGCCGGTTTTCAAACCCATCAAGGATGATCAGGTCAAACTGGTTGATCTTGTCCTGAAACAGCTCGCGCACGGGGAATGCGATCAGCGCAAGGTCGGACAGGGGGGTGCCATCGTCCTTTTCGGGGGGACGCAGAATGGTAAAGTGGATCAGATCAACCGAAGGGTCCGCCTTGAGCAGCCTGCGCCAGACCCGCTCCCCCTGATTGGGTGTGCCCGAGATCAGCAGCACCTTTAGCCGGTCCCGTATGCCGGTAATATGGGCTACGGTCTGGTTGTTCAGTTCCGAGACTTCCCCCGGCAGGGCCGAGGCGGACAGGCTGACCAGCAACGGCCCCGGCTGGGTTACGGGCACGGTAATATCCTGCGGCATCCCGCTCAGGACAGAAATATGCTGCGGTTCTTCCCCATTCACCCGGACCGTCAGCTCCGCCGGTGTGCCTGCCTGCGTGCCCGGTCCCATGTCATCCACCTGCACGCGCAGTTTGGTGTTCTGGCCTGCAATGGCGTAGGGGGGAGCCTGAAGGATGCTCAGCTTGCGGTCTTTCTGCTCCGTGCTGGCGGTGAGCAGAACGTGCAGGGGCAGGGTTGTGCGGCTGCCATTGTCCTGCATGGGGCGCAGGCGCTCGGGCAGGGTAGTGGGAACATCGCTGACCTCTCCATCAGTAACCATCATGGCCCCGGCAAACTGGGCGGGGGGAATGTCGGCTGCGGCCTGATCCAGCGCGTCAAACAGTTTTGTGCCATCACGTGCTGCACCACGCACGGTTACGGTGCGGAGGTTCAACCCCTCCACCTTGGCCTGCGCCAGTGCGTCCGCCACCTGCCGGGCAATGGCGGCACGCTGGTCCAGCGCCATGGAGGGGGACTGGTCCACTACCAGAAGTGCAGTCTGGGGGAGCGCGCGCCGCTGCTCGTGGTAACGTTGTGGCCCGGCCAGCCACAGCAGCACCATACCTATGGCGCACAGGCGCAAAATGGCTCCCCCCGTGCGCTGGAACAGGCTCCACCCGCACAGGCCCAGTGCCGCAACGCCCAGTATGGCCAGCAGCCACAACGGCAGCAAAGGTGCAAACCCAAAGGAGGCCAGAAGAGTGCTCATGGTTTGTCCTCCAGCCGTTTGAGCAGCATGGGAACATGCACCTGATCAGCCTTGTAGCTGCCTGTTAAGGCGTAAATAACGGTGTTCAGCCCAAAGCGGTACGCCTGCAGGCGCTGGTCACTGCCACCGGGGATAACGGCAAACGGGGTATTGCCCGCACTGTCCACCGCCCAGGCGTGCGCCCAGTCTGCCGAGCCGATAATAACCGGGCTGACATCATCATTCTCGGCGTCTCCTTCCTTGGCGACCCAGATGGGCAGGCCTGCATACCGGCCCGGAAAGTCGTGGAGCAGGTAAAAGGTATGTGCCAGCAGGTGGTGGTCGGTCATGACCACCAGCGGTGGCACCGCAAGGCCGGTTGTAACCCGGCGCAGGGCTGCGGCCGTGCCGGGGGCATCGACGGTAAAGGTGGTGTCAGCTGTGCTGGTGCTGCCGTCCTGCCCCTGTGTGTCAATCAGCAGAATACCGCCGTGGGCCATAAAGGTGTTCAGCGCTGCCGTCATGGCCGGAGTGGTGGTGGCGTCTGCGGTAATCGGCCAGTAAAGCAGGGGGTAGTAGGTCAGGTCATCTGTGCCGGGGTGGACGGCATCGGGGTGCCCCATAACAGCGGAGGTGCGGGCGTTTACAAAGTCGGACAGGCCCTGCAACCCCTCGCGGGAGGCTGTGTCCACGTCCTCATGCCCGGTTACAATATACCCCAGTCTGGTTTCCAGTGCGGCCGGGGGGACTGCGGGTGGCGTGCTCAACTCCTGTGCATGCAGGGGGGATGTTAGTGCACCAAGGGTGGCCACCAGCGCAAGCAGGGTAAGGGGCCGTGGTGCAAACAGCCTGCCTGTGCGCATAAGGCCTACAACCACGCCATCGAGCAGTAAAAGCAGAATGGCTGCCAGCAGGCAGTAACGCCCGAGTGGCAGATCCGGCTTCTGGCCCGAAGCATCCGTAATGGTGCCAACAGGGGGGGCTGGTTGCAGGCTTTGCACACCCGCTGCGGTATTGAGTGCCCGGCGTCCATCCGTGGGGCCATACAGGCCGGGCGGGTGGATGGGGGAGGCAGATGTGGTGGCAAACACATTGCCCTGTATGCCCCGTGCGGTTGGCGGCGGCGGGCCGGCAATGCCCTCACCGTCCAATGTCAGGGCTGGGGAGAGCAGTATATTTTCGGCCGGAATGTTCAGCCCGTTGGCGTGTTCGGTCAGGCGTTGCAGCATGGCTACAAACAGGCCGGACAGCGGCAGGTTGGACCAGTCTGCCGTGCTGCTGACATGGAACAGGATTACCTCCCCCTTGCCCAGTTCGGCATGGGTGACCAGCGGCGTGCCATCAGCCAACCGCGCCCATACATGCGTGCCCAGATCGGTCGAAGGACTGGCCAGCACCTGGCGGGAAACCGTTACATCGGCAGGAATATCCAGCCCCCGGAAAGGGGATTCCTGTTCAAAAGGTGCAAGTTTTTGCGGTGTGCCCCATGTCATGGACCCACCGAGCTGGCGGGCTCCATCCAGCAGGGGCACGGGCAGCAGGTTCCGGGCCGTGTCGTCCGGGCCGGAGGGGCTTGTATCCTGCTGGCTGCCAGCGAGTGCCGGGCCTGCAAAGCGGATGAGCGTGCCACCGTTTTTTATCCATTCCAGAACGGTTTTCTGGCTTTGCGCGCCTGCCAGTGTGCCATCGGGCGCGATCAGCACGGACAGGGGGCGGCTGAGCAAGGCGTCCAGTGTTCCTTCATGCAGGTCTGACAGGGGAGCCAGTGCACGGCGGAGGTAAAAGACAGAGCCAATCAGGGGGGTATCTGCCCCACCGTTGGAAAGCAGGCCAACAGGGTGCAGGCGTGTGTTTTCGTCCAGCAGAACGGTTGTGGCGGCACTCGCAATACCCTGCACACTCAGCGTATCGATCCGGTTGCGTACGGTTATGGGCAGGTTGATGCGTACATCCGCCTGTGTGGCATTGGCCGCTACGGGCACAGGGATTACGGCCAGCGTTCCCCCATCTGTCGCGCGGGCCACAACATGAACAAGCCGGGGCTGCGCCGATGGGAGCATGATCAGGCGCGCCATGGTCCCATCCGACGTGGGGGCAACGGGGGCAAGCACCATGCCTGACTGGGAGGAAAAGCGGATTTCCTGCACGGCACCCCGTGCGCGCAGGGCTTGGGCAAAAGCGTTATCCCCGCTCTGGGCAACGCCATCAGCCAGATAGACAATGCGGGCAAAGGGAAGGGCTGGCAGTTGCCCGATCTGCCGGGCAGCCTGTGCCCGGTCCACACTCCATGGGCTGGGGTGGAGGCTGTTCAGCATCCGCCGCACAGTAGCGGCTGGTTGTGGCGCAGGCGGTATTGCGGAAGCTTCCGCCTGTGGGGCGGTGGTCAGGAGCAGCAGGCTGGATTTTGTGCGCTCTGCATCGTCCACAATGGTTTGTGCGGTGGTCAGGCGGTCGGTCCAGTCTGCGGCACTGAACATACCGTCATCCACCACCAGCAGAACCGGGCCGGGGGTTTGTGTGCCGTCCCGGCTGCCGGGAATAAACGGGCGGGCAAAGCCCGTAATCAGCAGGCCCACAGCCAGCAGGCGCAAGAGCAAGACCCACGGGGGTGAGCGTGCGGCTTCGGTTTCCTTCGGGCGCAGGCGGGCGAGGAAAGCAATGGGGGGGAAAACCTGCTGGCGCGCGCGCGGTGGCGTGGCACGCAGCAGCCACCACACCAGCGGCAGGCAGAGCAGGGCAAACAGCAGGGCGGGGAACTGGAAAATCATACGCGTTGGCTCATCTGGGCATGGAGCGCCAGCAGCGTGGGGAGGGGGGACTGATCGGTCTGGTGGTGTGCCAGCGTGTGGCCGCAATGACCTGTGGTTTGTTCAAGCCACTGGCTGCGCGCTGCGACAAGGGCTGCGTAGTCCGTGCGCAGGCTCTGCACATGGGGCAGCTCCAGCGGGGGCTCGTGCTCAAGCCCGCAAAACTCGGTGCGGCCGGTATAAGGGAGCGTGCTTTCCGCCGGATCGCTAACATGGAGCACATAGGCCCGCGCCGGGTGTGCGGCTAGCTGGTGCAGGCAGTCATGGATATGGGTGTCAGGGCAGAGCAGGTCACTGGCCAGCAGCAGGCGTGCGCGCCGGGGCACAAGGGCGGGCGGGGGGAGTGCTGCATCCATGGGGCTGCTATTGGCTGCCAGCTCGCACAGCCCGAGTGCCAGCCGCTCCAGCGCGTTGGGGGCAGGGGGCAGGGACACAATACCGGAAGGAGAAAGCAGCAGAACCCGCTCGCCATTGCGCAGCAGCAGGGCCGCCATGCTGAGCAGAAGCAGGATGGCGCGGTCCAGCTTGCCGGGCAGGGCATGACCGGAGCGCCATTGCATGGAACCGGAAAAATCGCACCATAGCAGGACTGTCTGCGCCGCTTCGGCTTCGGTTTCACGCACATGGGCGCGGGCTGTGCGGGCGGATTGCCGCCAGTCTATGCGGTTGACCGGTTCGCCGGGCTGTGCCGGACGGTACTGCCAGAATGTGTCCCCCCATCCTGCGCGGCGCTGGGGGTGCCTGCCTGCTGCCAGTGTGGTGGCAATGTGGCTGGCATGGAGCAGCAGGTCCGGCAGGCGGGTGGCCAGTGTTTGGGCTGCACAGGCCATGTCCGCCGTAGCGGAAACCGGGGGGCTGGGCGTGGCCGCCGGGCTGAATGGCGCACCCGCCACGGGCTGGTCCCGGCCCAGAAACCGGCGCAGCAGGGTGGTTGGGATCGGTCGGAACCGGCTCACAGGGTCAACCTAGGGTCTTGAGCAGTCGGGTTATAATATCATCCGTGGTGACCCCCTCGGCCCGGGCGGCAAAGGTTAGTGCCATGCGGTGTGCCAGCACCGGGCGGGCCAGTGCGGCTACGTCATCCAGACCGGGGGAGAGCCTGCCATCCAGCAGCGCGCGCGCACGGCTGGCCAGCATAAGCGTTTGTGCTGCACGTGGGCCGGGACCCCAGGCAATCTGCTCGCGCAATGTGGCATCGGACGTGCTCTGGGGGCGGGCCGCGCGGACAAGGTTTACAATGGCATCGAGCACTTTTTCACCCACAGGCATGCGCCGGACCAGTGCCTGCGCCTGCATAAGGCTTTGCGCGTCCATGACCTGCTGGGCCTGTTTGTTCTGTGCGCCGGTTGTGGCCAGCAGCATGGCGCGCTCAGCCGCAGCATCGGGGAAGCTCAGCCCGATCTGGAGCATAAAGCGGTCGAGCTGGGCTTCGGGCAGGGGGTAGGTGCCTTCCTGCTCCATGGGGTTCTGGGTTGCAAGCACATGAAAAGGTTCAGGCAGGGGGTATTCCATCCCGGCCACGCTTACGCGGTGTTCCTGCATGGCCTGCAACAGGGCGGACTGGGTGCGCGGGCTGGCACGGTTGATTTCGTCCGCCATCAGCAACTGGGTAAAGACGGGGCCGTGCACAAAACGGAAGCTGCGGTGCCCGGTTGCATCCTCGTCCAGAATCTCACTGCCGGTAATGTCGGAGGGCATCAGGTCGGGGGTAAACTGCACGCGGCGGGCGTTCAGTCCCAGCACGGTGCCAAGGGTCGTAACCAGCAATGTCTTGCCCAGACCCGGTGCCCCAACCAGCAGGGCATGCCCGCCAGCCAGAACGGTGGTCAGTGTCTGGCGGATAATCTGGTCCTGCCCGAAAATGACGGTTGAAATTTCCTGCTGGACGGCGGCAAGCCGTTCACAGATACGATCTGCCTCCCGCACTTCTGGGGGGGAGGAAGGCTGTTGTGCCGGGAACGGTGCGTCTGATGTGGTCATGGATCCAGTCTGAATTACATGCAGGGCTTACATCAAGCGGGGTAAGCTCCCTATATCATTGTGCAGAACACAAGGACACGTATTAACAGGATGGTGAGTCAGTGAAAGGTGAACAGGAAAGCGGCCCGCAGGCTCTTTCGTGCCACGATAAGCACGAGACCGATACCCCCGATGCGGCGGAAAACAGGCGTTTGCCGTTTTTGGTCAGGCGGGATGGCGTGTGGCTGTACCGTGGGTCCGAGATCAAGCGCAAGGCCATGTCCTGCCTGTTTGGCTCCCTGCTCACGCGGAATGCGCAGGGTGCTTACCTGCTGCGCACACCATTCGAAAGCGGGCTGATCGAGGTTGAGGACGTTCCCTTTCTGGCGGTGGAACTGGACTGGACCGGCATGGGCCGCATGCAGCGGCTGAGTTTTCGCACCAATATGGACGAAGTGGTGGTGGCCGATTCCGAACACCCGATTCGGACTGTGTGGGACATCCCGCCCGAAGCCTGCCCCGAGGGGTGCCCCCCGTACCTGAGCGTGCGCGCGGGGGAGGGAGCCTACCCGCTGGAAGCCCGCCTGTCCCGCGCAGTATGGTACGAACTGGCTGCTCTGGCCGAACCCGGAGCCTGTCAGGGAGTGCCCTGTATGGGGGTGTGGAGCTGTGGCTGCTTTTTTCCCATAGCGCGGATGGCGGTGGACAATGGGAGCGCGTGACACGCTCATAAACGGGCTGGACCCGTCCCGGCAGGCTGCTCTGGCGCGGTTGTGGCAGGTTCTGCCTGCCATGCGCCTTGTGGGCGGGTGTGTGCGCGACCTGCTGGTGGACCGCCCGATTGCCGATATTGATCTGGCCACCCCCGAACCTCCCGAGCAGGTCATGGAGCGTTTGCGCGCATATGGAGCGCATGTTGTGGCGACCGGCCTGCAACACGGAACCATAACCGCCGTGCTGGACGGCGCTCCGTACGAAATCACGACCCTCCGGCGTGATATGGAAACAGACGGACGGCACGCCGTTGTCCGCTGGACGCAGGACTGGCAGGCGGACGCACAGCGGCGGGATTTTACAATAAACGCCATGTCGGTCGATCAGGCCGGGGTCCTGTACGATTATTTTGGCGGCCAGGCCGATCTGGCGGCAGGGCATGTGCGGTTTGTTGGCGAGCCCGCATTGCGGATTAAAGAAGATGCTCTGCGTATCCTGCGGTTTTTCCGGTTTTATGGGCGCTACGGGCACGGCGCGCCAGACCAGCAGGCCGTGCAGGCCATAACCTGCGGCGTTGCCCTGCTTGATGGCCTGTCTGTTGAGCGGATATGGATGGAACTGCGGCGGATTCTGGCTGGCCCCAATGTGGCAGCCATTCTGCGCCTTATGGACAGCACGGGCGTTCTGGCCCGCATTTTGCCAGAAGGGCATACGCTGGACCGGTGCGTACGCCTGCTGGATGACGGTGCCCCGGCAAACGCATTGCTGCGGCTGGCAGGGCTGACAACGCACACCGCAGCCGTAGCCCGCCGCCTTAAACTCTCCCGCGCCGAAACCGGGGAGCTTGCCGCCTTGAGCAGAGCAGCCCCTCTGCCTGATGTGAGCATGAGCGAGGCGACACTGCGCCGCCTTGTGGCGGAAGAACCGGCGGATGTGCTGGCCGGGCGCATATGGCTGCATCAGGCGGCCCAACCACGTACGGCGGAGGAAAACGCGGCATTTGCACGGCTTCGGCACAGGGTGTGCGGGATCACTGTCCCGGCTTTTCCTGTTGCAGGGCGGGATGTTCTGGCCATGGGGGGGCAGGCCGGGCCGGAGGTCGGACGTATTGTGGGCCTTGTCCGCCAGTGGTGGCTGGATGGCGGCTGCCATGCGGATGCACAGGCATGCCGGGCACAGATCGCGCTGTATCTGGGCACAAAAGCGGCACAAAGCTGAGTTCCGCCCCTTACATGCAGGGCCGAGAGGCTGGTAGAGACAGGGTATGACGTCCCAGCCCCAAGCTCCCCAGCCCGTACCCCGCCCGCATCTGCGCCCTGATGACACGCGTACCCTGCTCATGCGGCTGTGGCGAACCCAGATCAGCCGTTATCCCGCCCGGATAGTCACCGTTTTTATATTTACGGTGCTTATGGCGGTGTTAACGGCGCTGTACCCGCTGGTTATCCAGCGTGCGCTGGATATGTTTGCCACGCGTGACCCGCGTATTCTGTCTCAGGTTCCGTTGCTGGTGGTGGCAATTACGCTGGGAAAGGCTCTGGCCCAGTACGGGCAGACACTGGCAACCCACGGGCTGGTGCTGCTGGTGATCCGTGGCTTGCAGGGGCAGATGTTTGACCACCTGATCCAGACCGACATCGCCCATGTGGAGCGGGAGGCCCCGGCCAAGCTGGCAGCACGGTTTACAACGGATGCCGTCATTATCCGCGATGCCATGATCCGCGCCGTAAGTGGCATAGGGGATGTGGTTACGGTTGTGGGGCTGATTATCTCCATGGTGTACATGGACTGGGAACTCAGCCTGATAGCAGCAGTGCTGTACCCCATAGCGGCCGTTCCCCTTCAGCGGCTGGGCAAACGGGTGCGTAGCGCCTCCAGCGGCATGCAGGAACGGGTGGGGGAGACGGCTGCCTTTTTGACCGAAAGCTTTGCGCAGGCGCGTACGGTGCGTGTTTACAGGCTGGAGGAAAGCGAGGGCGCGCGGGCGGCTCTGTCGTTCAACCATCTGTATCAGGCCATGCTGCGGATTACCCGTGGCCGCGCAAGGGTGGAGCCGATGCTGGAAACGCTGGGTGGTGTGGCCGTGGCCGCAGTGCTGGGCTTTGCTGGCTGGCGGGCCACCAGAGGCGGGGCCACGCTGGGGGATTTTTCCGGCTTTGTGGCGGCTTTGCTGCTGGCTTCGCGCCCGCTGCGTGCCCTTGGTTCGCTTAATGCCGCCTTGCAGGAAGGGCTGGCCGGGCTGGTGCGCATATTTGCCGTGGTGGATGACCCACCAGCCGTGACCGACAGCCCGCAGGCCCGCCCGCTCCCCGCTGGTGGCGGGCACCTTGTGTTTGAGAACGTCCGGTTTGTTTATGCCGATGGCCGCGTGGGCCTTGAGCATTTAAGCTTTGATGCCCGGCCGGGTAGCACGGTTGCGCTGGTCGGCTCCTCTGGGGCGGGTAAGTCCACAGCATTGTCCCTTGTGCCCCGCCTGCATGATGTTTCTGGCGGTCGCATCCTGCTGGACGGAATGGACCTGCGGGATGTGCAACTGGAAAGCCTGCGGGGCAGCATGGCGTATGTCAGCCAGGACCCGCTGCTGTTTGACCTGTCTGTGCGTGACAATATCCTCATCGGCCGACCGGGAGCTTCCGATGCAGAGGTTGCGGCTGCCGCGCAGGCTGCCGCGGCGGAGCAGTTTATTCAGGCCCTGCCTAACGGGTATGATACGGTGGTCGGTCCGGGTGGGCAGCGCCTGTCGGGCGGGCAGCGGCAGCGTGTGGCACTTGCACGGGCCTTGCTGCGTAATCCCCGCCTGCTTTTGCTGGATGAAGCCACGAGCGCTCTGGATAGTGAGAACGAAGCGCTGGTGCAGGATGCACTGGTCACGCTGCGCAAGGGGCGCACAACGCTTATTGTGGCTCATCGTCTGTCTACCGTGCGTTCGGCGGACATGGTGGTGGTCATGAAGGATGGGTGCGCCGTGGAGTGCGGCACGCATGATGATCTGATGCAGCAGGATGGGCTATATGCCCGTCTGGTAAGAACACAGGGGCTGGATCGCTAGAAAACTTCTGGCGGTTTTGCTGGCATAAACGCAAATTATGGGCATGGGAGCCTATGCGGCGCTTGATGCAGGGATATGAACGTGGCACATACTGACCGAACTGGTCGGTCAGAGCATCTGACCGCAAAAATGCCGCGCAGGATGTGTTGGAGAGGGCAAGGAACAGAATGGCCGACGACCATAACGAGCAGTCTTTATCATCTCCCCCTGCGCCGGAGCAGAACAGTGCTGCGGATCAGCCATCAGCCGATAAGCTGCAGGCCAAAAAGAGCAGTCGGGGCAAGGTTATTCTTTCCGGTGTGATTGGCTGTCTGGTTGTGGCAGGCGGGCTTTACTGGTTCATGACCCGTAATGAGGTGGAAACGGACGACGCCTTTACCGCAGGGCGCTCCATTATCATTGCCCCGCATGTGGGTGGCTACGTGACCGAACTGCTGGTGAACGATAACCAGTTTGTGCGCAAAGGCCAGATTCTGGCCCGCATTGACCCGCGTGACTGGGTGGCGGAAAAAGACAAGGCCGCAGCGCAACTGGCCAATGCACAGGCCGCCGCACTGGCGAGCGACATGATGCATCGCGTGGCGCTGCTGGAATTCCCCGGCAAGCTGTTGCAGGCGCAGGGCCAGTTGGCCGATGCCAAGGCGCAGCTTTTCAGGGCGGAAACAGACTACCGCCGCCAGCATGGTGTGGAACGTGCCGCAACGTCCCAGCAGGATATAGATTACGCCAAGGCTGCGCTGGAAGCGGCACAGGCACGGGTCATGGCGTCCGAAGGTGCGGTGCAGATGGCCCTGCCCGTCCAGCCGAGTATTGAAAACGCGGCCGTGCAGATTTCGCAGCAGGAAGCGCAGGTCAGGGCCGCGCAGGCCAGCCTGGTTTCCGCCGCGCTGAACGTGGAATGGACCGTTATCCGCGCCCCGCATGATGGCTGGATTTCCCAGCGTAACATCGAACAGGGCAACTACGTTCGTCAGGGCCAGAGCCTGTTTGCCATTGTGGAACCCGAAGTCTGGGTTGTCGCCAACTACAAGGAAACGCAGATCACCAGAATGCGTCCCGGCCAGAAGGTGGACATCCGGGTGGATGCCTACCCCAGCCTTAAGCTGCACGGGCATATTGATTCGCTGCAAAAGGGCACGGGGGCGACTTTTAGCGCCTTCCCGCCCGAAAATGCGACCGGCAACTACGTCAAGATCGTGCAGCGTGTGCCTGTTAAAATCCTGATTGATGATGGCCTGAACCCCGATCAGCCGCTGGCTCTTGGCCTGTCTGTTGAGCCAACTGTGCATGTAGATACGCAGGGCCATTCCGATGCTCCTCCGTCCGATACGCCTGCCAGCGCAGGCGTGGGTAACGGCGGGCAGACCGCTCCATGAGTGCACAGGCAGGGGCTGTGTCGGCCGGGTGGAAGCCAAAGCATAATCCATGGACCGTTGCGTTTGTGGTGACCATGGCAGCGTTCATGGAGATTCTGGACACCACCATTGTCAACGTGTCCCTGCCGCATATCGCGGGTAGTCTTTCCAGCACGTATGATGATTCAACGTGGACGCTCACAGCCTATCTGGTAGCCAATGGCATTGTGCTCACCATTTCCGGCTGGTTGGGAAAAGTGTTTGGCCGCAAACGCTATTTTCTTATCTGCATTGTCATGTTCACGGTCTCGTCTTTTCTGTGTGGCATGGCGACCAGTCTGGGTGAACTGGTTGTGTTCCGGCTTATGCAGGGGTTTTTTGGTGGCGGGCTACAGCCCAACCAGCAATCCATCATTCTGGACAGTTTCCCCCCCGCCAAGCGTGCGGCGGCCTTTGGGCTGACCGCCATTGCCGCGGTTGTGGGGCCGGTTATCGGCCCGACCCTTGGGGGGTGGATTACCGATAACTTCTCATGGCGGTGGATCTTTTTCATTAACGTGCCATTCGGGTTTCTGACCACAGTGGGGGTTATGACGGTGGTGGAAGACCCACCCTGGGCGCAAAAGCAGAAGGCCCCGGTAGATGTTATTGGCATCAGCCTGATTACTCTGGGCTTTAGCTGCCTTGAGATCATGGTGGACCGTGGGGAGGATGCGGACTGGTTTGGCTCAACCTTTATCCGTATGATGGGTGTTCTGGCTTTTCTGGGTCTGACAGGTGCCGTTTTCTGGCTGCTGCGTACCGATAAGCCCGCTGTGGACCTGCGTGTTTTCAAGGATCGCAATTTTGCCGTGGGTACGGCCCTTATGGGTGCCATGGGGGCTTTGCTCTATGCTTCGGCCATTGTGGTGCCGCAGTTTGCCCAGCAGGTTATGGGGTACACGGCAACCTTGTCCGGGCTGCTGCTTTCCCCCGGTGGTATTGCCGTTATCGTGCTTATTCCCGTGGTGGGTAAGCTGATGACCCTGACCAGCGTGCGCAACGTAATTGCCATAGGCTTTACGCTTATGGGGGTATCCCTGTTCTATTCCGCCCAGTTGCTGCCATTGCTGGATTTCAAACACCTCATGCTGTATCGCATGAGCCAGACGGCGTGTCTGGCTTTTCTGTTTGTGCCGCTTTCCACCATTGCGTATTCCACTATTCCCGAACGGCTGAACCCCGATGCTTCAGCCCTGTTCAGCATGGCGCGTAACGTGCTGGGGTCTTTGGCTATTTCTGGTGCAACAGCCATGCTGACCGAGCGCAAACAGGCGCATCAATCCTATATGGTGGATTGGATGACGCCGTTTCACCAGCCGTTCAATGCGTATCAGGATCAGGTGAGGCAGGCGGCCATAGGGCGTGGCGTGCCAGAAGGACTGGCCGATACCGTGGCGCAGCACACGCTGTTTCAGGAATTTTCGCGTCAGGTGGCCATGTTGTCCTATAATGAGGTCTTCATGATTCTGGGCATTGGCGCATTCCTGTGTGTGCCGCTCTGCTTTTTGCTTTCCCCCATCAGGGGTGATGGAAAAGCCAGAGGTGCTCACTAACGCGCGTCCTATGTAAGACCAGTATTAAAAAAAGCCATTGGTCAGGGGTGTTTGCTCCCAGACCAATGGCTTTTTGTTGCTGGGCCGCTCTGCTGCCGTGCGTTGTGGTGCCGCGAAGGCACGGAGCCCGTGGTTCAGCCTGCTACCGCGTGGTGGGCAAAGTCCCTGACCAGTTGTTCGTAAATCGGTTTTTTAAAACCGACGGAACAGTCGGGCAAAGTTTGCAGGTCAATCCACATCCACGCATCAAATTCGGCAGGCAGGTGGCTGTCTAGCTGAATATCGGCTTCGGTGCCGGTAAAGCGCAGGGCAAACCATTTCTGGGTCTGGCCTCGGTAGCGTCCGCCAAAGGCATGGCCAATGAGCGCTGCTGGCAGATCATACGCGATCCATTCGGGGTGTTCGGCCAGAATATGGACGTGGCTTGTACCAAGTTCTTCCCCCACTTCACGCAGGACAGCGGTGCGCGGGTCTTCCCCTTCGTCTATCCCGCCCTGCGGGCATTGCCATATCCCCTGTGAAAGGGGGCCGCCTGCACCGGGCATGTCGGTCCTGCGGGCAATAAGCACGCGGCCTTCGGCATTAAAAATCAGCGCCCCTACATTGGGGCGGTAGGGCAGGGTGTTTGGGTCAACAGACATTAGTGGCTGCCTCCCATCATGCGGGGGGCCGGGTTGATCAGGTTGACGTGCATCTGGCCGTTGCTGGCAGGCTGGGGCAGGCTGGCCGGGTCGGTGGGCTGGATAAGCTGGCTGACTGGCACCAGCGTTATGCCCACATCCTTGAGGTGGGGCAGCCACGCCCGCAGGCAGGCCAGAGCAACAGGGCGCAGGGGGCCAAGCACACCAATGGCGCGCCCGTTCTGGCGGGCAAGCTGCTGGAGTTTGAGTAACTGGATGTCGATATTCACAATATCTTCGTCGGTGTTGATGCTCACATCCGCCGAACCGACTGCATTACTGCTTTCGATATGGGTGTCGGGGCTTGCGTTCAGGTAAAGCAGCCCGCGCTGGTCCAGAGCTGAGAGAATGGATTTGAACCCGCTGGAATTGGGGAACCCGCCACCATTCTGCCCGTCAAAAGCATTGGTGACCCCCACATATCCCGCCAGATGAGACAAGGACCAGTTCAGGTTTTCCATGTTCTGCTGGGCAGAAAGCAGAACGCCCAGTGCCTTGGGGCCTTCGCTGTCGGCGGAGGTATCCTTGCCCGCAGAGGCCGTTTTTGCGGCATCTCCCTGCATGGGGAGCGAGAGCAGAAGTTCATGCTGGTGCTGGCGGGCTGCCTCCATAATGGCATCCGGGTCCGCCACATAAGGAGAGACGGCAAGGGATACCTGACCGGGCAGGGCGGCAATGGCTTCTTTTGTCAGGTCTTCAGACTGGCCAACACCATCCACCAGCAGGGCCACCATTGGAGCGCCGGGGGGCACGTCCACGGTGGGGGCTGCGTAAATCTGCCGTGGCAGGGCGCCATGAGGCCCGCGCTTGGGCAGGGGGAAGCCACCCGGTCCTACGGTCCTGTCCAGTAGCCCCGCCTGCGGGGAGGGAATGTTGACAAGGTGAGCACCAGTGCCGGTTTTAGTGCCCGGTTCTGCCTGAGTATCAATATCGTCCCCACCGGCAATCAGGTGGGGTGGTCCCATCATCTGGAGTGCCAGAGCCAAGACAGCCGTAGCAGCAAAAGCCCCGCCCCAGAAGCGGATGAACAGCCGACCATTGGCTGGCAGTTGCTGCCATAGGGAAGGTGTCTGCATGACCACTGCCTTGTACCTGCTACGCGTTAGTTATGGGCTGAACAGTCGGTTTTGGCCGCTGGCTTGACCGGGGGCAGGGATGCCGTGGGGTCGGGGGCTGGCAGGCCAGCCATGGAGCGTACAACACGCAGGCCTTCCTGTAACTGGAAGTCCGTATTGGGCTTGTTGTATTCAAACTCCGGCCAGTTGGCGGGGGGCTGGTCGGGAATGATCTTGGCAATGGCGGGCAGGTCCGTACGGGGCTGCGCCTTGGTCTGGTTACCACCCTGATTTTTAAGGATATGCTCAAGGTCCGCTTCACGCAGGCTGAAGGCGGGGTCTTCTCGCGTTTCCTTGACCACAATATCAGGCGTAATGCCCAGCGCCTGAATGGAGCGGCCCGAAGGCGTGTAGTAACGCGCGGTGGTCAGGCGAACGGCCCCGTTGCCGGGAATGGGAATAATGGACTGCACGGAGCCCTTGCCAAAGGTGCGTGTGCCAATCAGCACGGCGCGATGGTGGTCTTGCAATGCGCCGGACACAATTTCCGATGCGGAGGCCGAGCCACCGTTGATCAGCACCACCATGGGCAGGTCATCCGTAATATCCGTACCATGCGCATCCCAGCGCTGGCTGTCCTTGGCGTGGCGTGCACGGGTGGAGACAATCTCGCCCGAGCGGATGAAGCTGGAGGAAACCTCTACCGCCTGATCAAGCAGGCCACCGGGGTCATTCCGCAGGTCCAGCACCAGACCGCCCAGCTTGCCACCCGCCTGCTGCTTGAGGGTGTTGTAGCCCTTGAGCAGTTCTTTTTCTGTGGTTTCATTAAACTGGGCGATGCGCAGGTAGCCAATCCGGTCATACAGAGCGGATTTGACCACGTCGATATGAATGATCTCACGCGTCAGGGTGACTGTAATAGGCTTGGGTGTTTTTTCGCGCACAAGGGTCAGGGTAATTTTGGTATCAGCCTTGCCGCGCATTTTTTTAACCGCTTCATCCAGCGGTGTGCCGTCTATGGTGTGGCCATCCACGGCAATAATGTAGTCGCCCGGCTTGATCCCTGCGCGAAAGCCCGGTGTGCCATCAATGGGGGATACAACGCGGATGTGGCCGTCCTGCTGCTGGAGTTCCAGCCCAAGGCCGCCAAATTCGCCTTTCATCTGCACCATCATGTCATCATACTGTTTCTGGGTCATGTATGAGCTATGGGGGTCCAGACCGCTGAGCATGCCGTTCAGGGCGTTGGTGATCAGGTCCCGGTCGGAAACAGGCTCAACATAGTCCGCCCGCACAAGGTCCAGCACCGTACCAAACAGGGTCAGCAGGCGGTAGGTTTCCGCATGGTTGGTGGTGGGGGAGGCGTCCGGGGTGGTGCTTTCCGCCTGAGCCGGTGTGCTCAGGAACCCAGCGCCATTGTGGTATCCGGGGTGAAAAGTCAGGGCAAGGCCGGTCATGGCTGCGGCGCCGAGCATCAGACCTGTGCGGAACTTCATGCGATCTTGTCTCCTGTCGCAGGGCTTTGCCCGTGCGCTTGTTCTTCCTGTCTTTTCAAATACGCGCACCAACCAAAGTCGTGTGCATTGCGCGCCGTGCCGGAGCATGGCGGCATATTGCGCAAGACTAGCGTGTTCCGCAACAGAGGGAAACAGCCTGAGCGCGCAACCCGTCTCTCTCTTTACAGAAACGGAGCGGGGTTGACGGTTTTTTGTCCGTTACGCAACTGAATGAAAAGGGTAGCGGAACTGCCTGCTGCACTCATGTGTCCCACGGGTGCGCCTTTTGTCAAACTCTGTGCAGTGTCCACGCTCAACTCGGAAAGTCCTGCCAGAACAAAGCGGTAATGTCGCCCGCAGTTTAAAATAACCATCTGCCCATAGCTGCGGAACGCCCCGGCAAAGTCCACACTGCCAGAACAGGGGGCGCGCACACTTGCACCCGGCGGGGTGCGGTAGGTCATGCCGGTTGTGGGGCCGGAATCGCTGGCGACCCCCCAGCCCGAAACCAGTTTGCCAGCAACAGGCTGTGCCCCCGTACCCGTGCTGTGTTCAGCCAGACCCGGCCCCTCGTTCTGGCTGAGTGTGGCTTCCTGCTGGCGGGCAGTCCGTGCCCGCTCGGTCTGATGGGCCTGCTCGGCGGTGGCAATTTCGCGCTGCAGGGCGGCACGGGCGGTTTCTTCCAGTGCATCCAGCCGGGCAATCGCATCCTGCAGGCTGGAGGCGCGCTGGGTTGCGGCAAGCAGTTGCTGCGCAGTACTCTGGGCCAGTTTGTTGGCCTGCTGCTGGGTTATGCGGGCACGGGCCGCCTGCTGGCGTACGGTATCACGCTGCTGGCGCTGGTTCTGCTTTAGCCCTGCAAGGGTCGCGTACTGGGCGGAAAGGTCCGCATCTACGGCACTCAGGCGCGCCTGCTGAGCCCGCATGCCCTGTGCCTGCACCTCCATCTGGCGTGACAACCCCCGCAGGATCAAAAACCCGGTTACGGCCTCCCCCTGTGGTACAGGGGCTGCGAGAAGGGTATCGGATGGGTAAAGGGATAAGCGTTCAGCCAGTGGCAGAATGGGGGCTAGGGCCTGTGCGCTGGTGCGCAGGGCGTTTTGCAGGCCACGCTGCTCATTCCGGATTGCGTTAATGCGTTCGCTCAGGTCGGAGATCTGCTGTTCCGTATCATGCAACTGGCTGGTTGCGGCAACAGTTGCCGCAGACAGGGCGAGTGCCTGATTTCTGGCCTGCATGGCCGCTGCCTGTGCGGCTTCGTTTTTAAGGCGGGAAGCCTCTATGGCTGCTGCCTGCCGTTTTTTTTCCTGCTCCATGGCCAGATGCTGCGCGCGGGCGGCTTCTACCGCCGCCTGTGCCTGCAAAACGGAATGCCCCACCTTGCCGTGGACTGGAGGGCGCGTATTGGGCAGCGTATCCGGGGCCGGTGCGCCCGGTTGGCTGGCGTGCTTTTTTTTGTGCACGCTGGTGGCCCCTGCCTGCCGGGCATGGCGTGTGTGCTCTGCCCCCCAGACTGCCTGAAGAGGGCAGAACAGGCCCACCCCCAGCAGCAATGCTGCCCCGACCAGTGTGCCACCTGTTTTGGCAGAAGGGCCTGTGGCGTAAAAAAATGGCCGGGGAGTGCTCATTCAGTGCGCAAGCAGGGACTGGCCTGTCATTTCGGCGGGTTTGGGCAGGTTGAGGGCATCAAGCAGGGTAGGGGCCAGATCAGCCAGTTTGCCGCCGTCATGCAGTTTTGTTGCGCTGGCCCCAGCAACAATAAAGGGCACAAGGTTAAGCGTATGGGCGGTGTGCGGGCCGCCTGTCTGCGGGTCTTTCATGGTTTCGCAGTTGCCGTGGTCGGCTGTTACCAGCAGGATTCCGTGTTCCTCCTCCAGCGCGCGGGCAATGCGGCCCAGCCCGGTATCCACGGCTTCCACGGCGGTAATGGCCGCGGCCAGCACCCCGGTATGGCCTACCATGTCCGGGTTGGCAAAATTGAGCACGATCAGGTCGTATTCCCCGCTTTTAATGGCGGCTACGGCCTTGTCGGTCAGTTCCGGGGCCGACATTTCGGGTTGCAGGTCGTAGGTGGCCACTTTGGGGGAGGGCACCAGAATACGGTCTTCGCCTTCAAACAGTTTTTCGCGGCCACCATTCATGAAGTAGGTGACGTGCGGGTATTTTTCCGTCTCCGCCATACGGAGCTGGCGGAGACCTGCCTGCGCGACTACCTCGCCCAGCAGGTTGGTCAGTTCTTCCGGCGGGAACAGAACGGTCATGCGCCCTGCCAGAGCATCGCTGTAATGGGTCATGGCCAGAGCTGCGGCAAAATGCACCGTTTTGCTGCGGGCAAAGCCTGCAAAATCCGGCTCCAGCAACGTATCCATCAACTGGCGGATGCGGTCTGCCCGGAAGTTGAAGGACAGAATACCATCCCCATCCTGCATGCCCGCATAGCCTGCCAGCACGGTGGGGAGAATGAACTCGTCCGATACATCCTGCGCATAGGCCGCATCCACAACCTCTTCCGGCGTATTGGCCTGCGGGCCGGTGGCGCTGACCAGAGCGTTGTAGGCTTTTTCCACCCGGTCCCAGCGTTTGTCGCGGTCCATGGCGTAATAGCGGCCCGAGATGGTGGCAAGTTGCACACCGGCAGGCAAAGCCGCGCGGAGCTGTTGCAGGTAGGTGTGTGCCGAGCGGGGGGCTGTATCGCGGCCATCGGTAAACAGGTGCAGGGCTACGGGTACGCCTGCGTCACTGACAATACGGGCAAGGGCTGCGGCGTGGTCCTGATGCGAATGGACCCCACCTGTGGAAATCAGCCCCATAAGGTGGCAGGTGCCACCGGTTTTTTTGAGCGTGGCGATAAAATCAGTCAAAACCGGATTGCGCGCCAAGGACCCGTCCTCAATGGCGGTAAAAATACGCGGCAGTTCCTGCATGACCACCCGGCCTGCGCCAATATTGAGGTGCCCGACTTCCGAATTGCCCATCTGCCCCGCAGGCAGGCCCACGTCCTCCCCGCTTGTGCGCAGGAAGCTGTGTGGGTTGGCCTGCCACAACTGGTCAAAGTTGGGTGTTCTGGCCAGATGCACCGCGTTGTCTGACGGGTCTTCACGCCAGCCGAACCCGTCAAGAATGACCAGCATGGCAGTGCGCTTGGGAGGCTGAGGGATGGAGGACATGGTGTTGGACCTCATTTTTATGTTTTTTTGGTTCTGCGTGAATAATGCCACCAAAACGCGGGGAAGATAAAGAGGTCGCGCAGCAGGGCAGGCGGGTGGATACAAAAACGGGGTGGTGGAACAGCCTCCACCACCCCGTTCAGGGTTTATTCCAAAGTGCCATCCGGCCTTCAGGCCCTGCGTACGATGTAGGTGCGTTCCAGTGCTTTGGTAATAAGGGCTGCGTGTTCGGGATCACGCGCTTCTATCATCACCTCAAGCTGGGCGGCCTGCACGGAGGGGGCGGCAAAAAGCCTCTGGTGCGAGACTTCTATAATATTGCCGCCAGCTTCCCCGATGGTTTTGGAAATATCGGCCAGCACGCCGGGGCGGTCGGGAATTTCCATAACCAGCCGCAGGATGCGCCCGTCGCGGAGCATGGCGCGCAGGAGGGTGTTGGCCAGAATACGGCTGTCAATGTTCCCGCCAGAGATGGGAAGAGCCACCTTTTTACCCCGGAACAGGTCAGGGTAGGTCAGCACGGCGGCAAGAGCAGCGGCTCCGGCCCCTTCGCTCACCTGTTTTGCGCCTTCGGCCAGCAGGGTAATGGCGTTTTCAATCGCGCATTCGGAAACAACCAGAACCTTGTCCACCTGCTTGCGAATGATCACATCCGTCTGCTTGCCAATCTGGAGTACGGCAATGCCTTCGGCAATGGTGGAACCACCATTGGGGTGTGTGGCCGGGCCGGGGAAAGCCGCAAGGGAATCGTACGATTCAACCTGCACGCCAATCAGCTCCATGTTCGGGCGCAGTGCGCGCGCAGCAATGGAGCAGCCCGCCAGCAGGCCACCACCCCCAATGGGGGCGACCAGCATGTCCAGCTCGCCCGCATCTTCCAGCAGTTCCAGTGCGCAGGTGCCCTGGCCTGCCATAACGGCGACATCATCATACGGGTGTACAAAGGTCCGGCCTTCGCGCGCCTGCATGTCCTGTGCAAACATCAGGGCTTCGGCAAAGGTTTCCCCTTCCAGTATCACGCGCGCACCCCAGTTGCGGGTGCGTACCACTTTGCCGGTGGGCGTGAACTTGGGCATGACAATCACCGCGTCAATGCCCAGCAGGCTGGCATGGCGGGCCACACCCTGTGCGTGGTTGCCAGCGGATACGGCAATAACACCGCGTGCGCGTTCCTCCGGGGTCAGCAGAGCCAGCTTGTTGGCGGCCCCGCGTTCCTTGAAGGAACCAACGGCCTGAAGGTTTTCCAGCTTGAGCGTAATATCCGCCCCCGTTGCGCGGGAGAGCGCATGGGAGGGCAGTGTTGGCGTGCGGATAACCTTGCCACGAATGCGCTCGGCCGCGGCGGTGACATCTTCGAGGGAGATCATGTCAGACAAATTTGACGGACAGGATTTCGTAAGTCCGGTCCCCGCCGGGAGCGGGTACGGAAACGGTGTCACCTTCCTGCTTGCCAATCAGGGATTTGGCGAGCGGGGAGGAGATGGAAATCTTGCTCTGTTTGATGTCCGCCTCGTGCAGACCCACGATCTGGTAGGTGATTTCCTTGTCCGTATCTTCGTCAACAAGGCACACGGTCGCACCGAACTTGATGTGGCTGCCAGACAGGGAAGAAGGCTCGATCACCTCGGCGGTGGAGATCAGTTCTTCCAGTTCCTGAATACGCCCTTCAATAAAGGACTGGCGCTCGCGCGCGGCATGGTATTCAGCGTTTTCCGAAAGGTCGCCATGGCTGCGGGCTTCCGCAATGGCGCGGATAACAGCTGGGCGTTCTTCTGATCTCAGCTTGCGCAGCTCGTCTTCAAGCTGAAGCAGACCCTTGCCCGTCATTGGAGTTTTCTGCAAGACGTGTCCCCAGAATAAAAGCTGCCGGGCCTGCTGGCCCGGCGCAGTAGTTACACAATAATCGCGTCGGGTGACGCCTCACACTCGTGGGGTTTGGCCCGGCATGGAACGGGTGGGGCAGCCCTAAAGGCTACCCCGTGCGCTCAGAACGAACCGCTAAAGTATGACTGAAGTGGCGCAACATCAAGCGGTCCTTCACGCATTGCCGCAATCGCATGGATTGCCGCACGCGCGCCCGCCATGGTGGTGTAGTGCGGAATGCCCAGAACAAGGGCCGAGCGGCGGATGTCAAAACTGTCTGCCACCGACTGCGCACCCTGTGCGGTGTTGATGACCATCTGCACCTCACCGGAGCGAATGGCATCCACGCAGTGCGGGCGGCCTTCAAGCACCTTGTTGACCACGCTAACCTCGATCCCGGACTCACGCAGCTTGCGCGCCGTACCCCGTGTGGCCACGATCTTGAAGCCCATGGAAGCCAGCAGGCGGCCAAGTGGGGGCAGTAGGGGCTTGTCGCTTTCCCGCACGGACAGGAACACCGTGCCGCTCATGGGCAGGCGCACACCAGCCCCAAGCTGGGACTTGGCAAAGGCCCGCTCGAACGAAGTATCCAGCCCCATGACTTCACCCGTGGAGCGCATTTCCGGCCCAAGGATGGTGTCCACTTCCGCAAAGCGGTTGAAGGGGAACACCGCTTCCTTGACGGCCACATGCGGCACCACGGCGCGGTCGTCCAGATTAAAGGTGTTCAGCTTGCTGCCTGCCATAACCCGTGCGCCAATCTTGGCGACCGGCACACCCGTTGCCTTGGCCACAAACGGCACAGTGCGCGATGCGCGAGGATTGACCTCGAGCACAAAGATCTCCTGATCCTTGATGGCGTACTGGACGTTCATCAGCCCCACAATGCCAAGCTCGCGGGCCATGGCTTCGGTCTGGGCCTTGAGTTCGGTCACAATGGCGGGGGAGAGGGTGTAGGGCGGCAGGGCGCAGGCACTGTCACCCGAGTGAATGCCCGCTTCCTCAATGTGTTCCATAACACCGGCCACGTACACATCCGTGCCATCGGCAATACAGTCCACGTCTGCTTCAATCGCTTCGTTCAGGTAGCGGTCAAGCAGGATCGGGCCGGAGGAAATCTCATGCCCGGCAACCCGCAGCACGTCACGCATGTAACGCTGGAGGGAGGCGCGGTCATACACGATTTCCATCGCCCGGCCGCCCAGCACGTAAGATGGGCGGACAACCACGGGGTAGCCTACGCGCTCGGCTACGCTTTCGGCCTCTTCGGGGCTGCGGGCAATGCCGTTTTCGGGCTGGCGCAGGCCAAGCTTGTGCAGCATGGTCTGGAAGCGCTCGCGGTCTTCCGCACGGTCAATGGCGTCTGCTGGCGTGCCCAGCAGCGGAATGCCAGCGGCCTCCAGTGCGCGGGAGAGCTTGAGCGGGGTCTGGCCGCCATACTGCACAATGCAGCCCTTGACCGTGCCGTTACGCTGTTCGCAACGGATCAGGGCAATGACGTCCTCGGCGGTCAGGGGTTCAAAATACAGGCGGTCGGAAGTGTCGTAGTCGGTGGAGACCGTCTCGGGGTTGCAGTTGACCATAATGGTCTCATACCCGGCCTCACGCAGGGCGTAGGCGGCATGCACACAGCAGTAGTCGAACTCGATACCCTGACCGATGCGGTTGGGGCCACCGCCGAGAATAATGATCTTTTCGCGGTCCGTCGGGTTGGATTCACAGATCGGGGGGGCAAAATGCCCTTCGTAGCTGGAATACATGTAAGGCGTTGCGGAGGCGAACTCACCAGCACAGGTGTCAATCCGGCGGTAAATGGGGGTGACACCCGCTTTTGTGCGGAGCTGCTCCACTTCTTCAGGCTGGGTGCCCGACAGGCGGGAGAGCTGCACATCAGAAAAGCCAAGGGCTTTGAGGCGGCGCAGGCTCTGCGCATCCTTGGGCAGGCCGTGGTGTTCGACTTCCCGTTCCGCGCGGATGATTTTTTCCATCTCACGCAGGAACCACGGCTCAAACTTGCAGGCTTCGTGAATGGCCTCAACCGACAGGCCAGCCCGCAGCGCCTGAGCCGCCATGAGAATACGCTCCGGCCGCGGCTGGGAGAGCGCTGCACGGAAGGCATCTTCCCCACCATCGCCGGGGGCTTCCACGGGGTCCAGCCCGTGTAGCCCGGTTTCCATCGAGCGCAGGCCCTTCTGGAGCGCTTCGGGGAAGGAGCGGCCAATGGCCATGGCTTCCCCAACCGACTTCATGGAGGTGGAGAGCAGGGCCGGTGCGCCGGGGAATTTTTCAAACGTAAAGCGCGGGATCTTGACCACAACGTAGTCAATGGTCGGCTCGAAGGAGGCCGGGGTTGTGCGCGTGATGTCGTTTTTCAGTTCATCAAGCGTGTAACCCACAGCCAGCTTGGCCGCGACCTTGGCAATGGGGAACCCCGTAGCCTTGGAAGCAAGGGCCGAGGAGCGCGAGACGCGGGGGTTCATCTCGATCACCACCATACGGCCATCGGCGGGGTTTATGCCGAACTGCACGTTGGAGCCGCCTGTTTCCACCCCAATGGCGCGCAGGCAGGCCAGGGAGGCATCGCGCATACGCTGGTATTCTTTGTCGGTCAGCGTAAGGGCGGGGGCTACGGTAATGGAGTCACCCGTGTGGATGCCCATGGGGTCGATGTTTTCGATCGAGCATATGATAATGCAGTTGTCCGCGGTGTCGCGCACAACTTCCATTTCGTACTCTTTCCAGCCCAGAACGGACTCTTCAACCAGCACTTCCGTGGTGGGGGACGCATCCAGCCCCGAGAGGATGATCCGCTCGAACTCCTCCCGGTTATAGGCAATGCCACCGCCCGAGCCGCCCATGGTAAAGGAGGGGCGGATAATGGTGGGGAAGCCAATCTTCTTGAGCGCTTCGTGCGCTTCGGCCAGCGTATGGGCAATAAAGCTGCGCGGGCTTTCAATGCCAATGGCATCCATGGCTTCGCGGAACTTCTGGCGGTCTTCCGCACGGTCGATCACATCGGCCTTGGCGCCGATCAGCTCAACATTGTGCTTTTCCAGAAAGCCCGAGGCATGCAGCGCCATGGCCGTGTTCAGGGCCGTCTGCCCGCCCATGGTGGGCAGGACCGCGTCTGGCTTTTCCTTGAGGATAATGCGCTCGACCACTTCTGGCGTAATGGGTTCCACATAGGTGGCGTCCGCAAGGCCGGGGTCGGTCATGATGGTGGCGGGGTTGGAGTTGACCAGAATAACCCGGTACCCTTCTTCCCGCAGGGCCTTGCAGGCCTGTGCGCCGGAATAGTCGAACTCGCACGCCTGACCGATAACAATGGGACCGGCGCCGATGATGAGGATGGAGCGGATGTCTGTCCGTTTGGGCATGATGCGTTCGGTCCTGTTAGTGCTTGACGCCGTTGGTGTCGATCAGGGTGACAAACCGTTCAAACAGATAAAAGCTGTCTGACGGGCCGGGGCTTGCCTCGGGGTGATACTGGACGGAAAAAGCCGCGTATTTGTCGGATGCCAGCCCTTCGTTCGAGCCATCAAACAGGCTGACATGGGTCACATGCGCATCGTCGGGCAGGGTTTTGGCATCTACGGCAAAGCCGTGGTTCTGGCTGGTAATTTCCACCTTGCCGGTTGCAAGGTCCTGCACGGGCTGGTTGGCGCCCCGGTGGCCGCGTTCCATCTTGTAGGTCTTCGCCCCAAGAGCCTGCGCCAGAAGCTGGTGCCCAAGGCAGATGCCAAACAGCGGTATGCCCGCTTCCAGCACGGTGCGGATGGCAGGTACGGCGTAGGTGGCCGTGGCTGCCGGGTCCCCCGGACCGTTGGACAGGAACACACCTTCGGGCTTGAGGGCGAGGATCTGCTCACCCGTGGTGGTGGCGGGGACTACGGTCACATCACAGCCCGCACTGACAAGGCAGCGCAGAATGTTGCGTTTTGCCCCGTAGTCCACCGCAACAACCTTGCGGCGCTTGCCGGTGGGGGCTGCGGTGTTGTCAGGCCATGACCACACACCTTCGGACCAGTCATAGGGCGCTGCACAAGTGACTTCCTTGGCAAGGTCCATGCCCTCCAGCCCCGGCCATGCGGCAACTTCTGCGGCAATGGCGTCCAGATCGAACCTGCCATCGGCAGGGAAGACAAGGGCTGCGGTCTGTGCGCCGCCATCACGGATTTTCAGGGTCAGGCTGCGGGTGTCCACACCGGCAATGCCGGGGGTGCCGTGCTGCTTGAGCCACGCATCCAGACTGCTGGTTGCGCGCCAGTTGGCCTGCTCGGTCGGGTCTTCCTTGACCACAAGCCCAAGGGCTGCTGGGCGTGCGGCCTCATCATCCAGCGCGTTCGTGCCGACATTGCCGATATGCGGGAAGGTAAAGGTAATGATCTGACCGGCAAAGGAGGGGTCGGTCAGGGTTTCCTGATACCCGGTCATGCTGGTGGAAAAGCAGATTTCCCCAATGGCGGGCCTGGGCGTGAAGGCGCCAAAGCCTTTCCCCCACAATACGCTGCCATCTGCGAGAACAAGAGCGGCGGTCGCGCCATCCGGGCGGGCTTGAGGCATGGATGATCCTGTCTGGCTGCCTCCCGCAAGGGGGGAGGGTCTGTCTGTAACTGCGGGTGTGGGCTGGAGGTCCTGAAGGGAAAGACCCGTGGCCTGCGCAATGGCTGGCCAATGGCGGGAGGGAATGGCCTGCGCCTGCCGCCATTTGCGAATGGCCTCGGTGCCAACGCCGGTCAGCCGCGCTGTGGCATCTGCGCCGCCAATGCGGGCTATAATGGAGTCGATTGACATGGGCATGTGCAAAATGGTTCCTCCCGGAGCGCTCTTCTAGCAGCATGTCAGCGAGGTGGGAAGAAATTTCCCACCCGAAGAAAGCGAACGCGCGGGACGCTGGGAAGTTTTTTCCCGTAAAGCTTTTTTCCGTGCCGGGTGGTATGGTGCGGGGCGATTGTAAACACATATGGAGCGTAGAAGAAGCATGACCCTTCGTGAAAGCCTGATGGCAGACCTGAAAACCGCAATGAAGGCAGGCGAAAGTGCCCGCGTTGCAACCATTCGCATGGTGACGGCCAAGCTCAAGGATGTGGAAATCGCAGGTCGTGCAAAGGGGAATGAAGGGCTGAGCGAGGAAGAAGGCATGTCCGCCCTGCGCGGCATGATCAAGTCCCGAATGGAATCCGCTACCCTCTACCGCGAAGCCGGACGCCCCGAACTGGCAGACAAGGAAGAGGCCGAAATTGCCGTCATCCGTGGCTACCTGCCGCCTGAACTGGATGAAGCAACGCTGAATGCCGCCGTGGCCGAAGCTGTGGCTTCTACCGGAGCCGCGTCCATGAAGGATATGGGCAAGGTCATGGGTGTGCTAAAAGGCAGGTTTGGCGCTGCGCTGGATATGAGCCGCGCAAGTGCCGCCGTAAAGGCCCTGCTGGGCTAAGGCGCGGAGTAGCATACGCACCCCATGGCCATTGATTCCAACTTTCTGGATGAACTGCGCGCCCGTACGCCCATAACGTCTGTTATCGGGCGTAGGGTCAAACTCGCGCGTTCGGGGCGGAACTGGAAAGGGTGCTGCCCCTTCCATGGGGAAAAAACACCTTCCTTCTATGTGTATGATGACCACTTCCATTGCTTTGGCTGTGGTGTGCATGGGGATGTCATCTCCTTTGTCATGCAGATGGAGGGTAAAAACTTCCCCGAGGCGGTGGAGGAACTGTCCGCCGCCGCAGGGATGGAAGTGCCAAGGGACACCCGCGCCACGCGTGAGGAGGTGGCCCATGTCCGCTCGCTGGAAGATGTGCTGGAGGCCGCTCAGGCCGTGTGGTCCGCCGCCCTGTACAAGCCTGAAGGGCGTGCAGGGCTGGACTACCTGCTCGGCCGTGGCCTGACGCGTGAGACCATAACGGCTTTTGGGCTGGGCTGGGCCAGTGCGGGGCGTGGGCATCTGGTGGAGGCACTCGCCCCACAGGGCATAACCCCCGAGCAGATGGCGCAGGCCGGGCTCATGCGGGTGGATGAGGATGGCAGGCCAAAAGGCGAACTGTTCTGGGGGCGTGTGACATTCCCCATCCGTGACCGTAAGGGGCGGCTTGTCTCCTTCGGGGGGCGTATTCTGGGGGATGGGCAGCCCAAATACCTGAACGGGCCGGAAACGCCGCTTTTTTCCAAGCGCAGGCTGCTGTTCGGGCTGGACCGCGCCCGTGCGGCCGTGCGGGCGCCAAGGCCCAAAGGTGTGGTGGCCCCGGACCTGATTGTGGTGGAAGGGTATATGGATGTCATAGCCCTGCATCAGGCGGGCTTTACCGGGGCTGTAGCCCCCTTGGGCACCGCCCTGACACCTGAGCAGATGGACGTGTTGTGGCAGGTCGATCGGGCACCCATATTGTGTTTTGATGGCGATGGCGCAGGCAGGCGGGCTGCCGTAAAGGCGGCGGAAACCGGTCTGCCCCTGCTTGCCCCCGAGCACACGCTGCGCATCTGCCTGCTGCCTGATGGGGAGGACCCCGATAGTCTGGTCCGCCAGCGGGGAGCCGCCTTTGTGGCGGAGTTTTTTGCCGGGGCTTCCCCCTTGTCCAGCGTGCTGTTTGACCTGCTGGCCGCCGGGGTTACCAACCCGGGGCCGGAGGAACGTGCCGCCCTGCGGCGCAGGCTGACCGATGTTGCCGCCCTTATTCCGGACAAGGCTCTGGCATCGGAATACCGCGCGACATTGCTGGACCGGTTTTTTGCAACCTTCCGCCAGCAGGGGCGGGGGAAGGCAAAGTCCGGGGGAGGGAAGTCTGCTTTTGCCAGCCCCGGCGCCGTGCAGGATTCGCACACGGTTAATCTGGATCAGGCGCAGGAGCTGCAACGCCTGATGCTGCTGCTGCTGGTGGAGCATCCCCAACTGGTGGCGGAAATGGAAGAAGCCCTGTGTCGCCTTGACTTACCAGTAGATTTTGCGCCATTGCGTGGCGTGCTGCTGGATCTGTCGGCTGATGGTTGCCTGCCCCAAACGGAGGATGACCTGCGGGCATGGCTGAAGGCACACGGGCAGGAGGCAACTCTGGCGCCGCTCATGCGTGTTGATGGCGCAGGCCTGAGCCATGGCGATGTGGAGATTGTTGCTGCCAGAACACGATGGTGGCATTTTTACGGCTTGTTGTACCGTGACCACTTCATACGCGAGGTTATGGACGACGCGGCCCGTTTTTGTTTGGAAAAAACGGGAGATACCAGCCAATGGCAGAGATTACAGGCGCGGCTGGAGGCCATGGAGCGTCTGCGTCGTGGTGGACTGGATGAGGCGGATATCTGAGTAGTGGCTGAATGTTCCTGAGGGTGTTCCTCTTGACTTCGTGCTCAGTATATCCCACGTCCTGCCCGCCCCGAATAACGTGAACAGTGTAAGTGTGGTAAACTGGTCGTTCTGTATTCTGTCCGGGATACAGATGGGGGGAGGAGCAGGTCTGGCATGGCGACAAAAACGGCATCAACGAACGCAGCGCAGGAACAGGATGGTGATTCCAGCCTGTTGGATACTCAGTCATCCGCGGTCAAAAAGCTGATCGCAAAAGGGCGCGAGCGGGGATGCATCACGTTTGATGAGCTGAATGCCGTTCTGCCGCAGGATAAAATGTCCTCCGAACAGATCGAGGACATTATGGCCGTCCTGTCCGAAATGGGCATTCAGGTGGTCGAAAGCGAAGAGAGCGAAGAAGGCGAAGCCCAGAAGCCTGCCGATGACGATGAAGAATCGGATGAGGAAGAGCCTGAAGCCGAGGCCGATGCAGAAGGCCCGGCGGCAGGGAATGTGAACGAAAGCGCAGGCCGCACGGATGACCCCGTCCGGATGTACCTGCGCGAAATGGGCACGGTTGAACTGCTCTCCCGCGAAGGCGAAATCGCCATCGCAAAGCGGATCGAAGCAGGCCGTGATGAAATGATCGGCGGCCTGTGCGAAAGCCCGCTGACCTTCCGCGCCATTATCTCCTGGCACGAGAAAATCCTGAACAATGAAATGCTGCTGCGTGACATTGTGGACCTCGAAGCCATGCAGAGCGGTGGACCGATGGAGGAAGGGGCAGAGGGTGCCGAAGGCGAAGCCTTTGCCGAATCCGAGACCGAAGAGGCCGAAGAGACAGACAGCGAATCCGAAGGCGATATTGAGGGCGAAGGTAGCGGCCTGTCGCTTTCCGCGCTGGAAGAAAAACTCAAGCCAGAGATTCTGGCCCATTTTGCTGAAATCGAACCTCTGTACGAGGCCCTGCGCAAATTGCAGGTGCACCGGATTGAAGCTCTGACATCCGGTGAGGATGTGGATGGCGCGTTCGAAGACAACTACATCGCATTGCGTGACCAGCTGGTGAGCAAGGTTGAGCAGGTTCACCTGCACAACAACCGCATTGAAGATCTGGTGGCCCAGCTCAAGCAGATGTTCCAGCGCCTGAACGTGCTGGAAGGGCGCATGCTGCGTCTGGCCGAAAGCTGCCGTGTCTCCCGCGATGATTTTTTGATGAAATACCGTGGTCGTGAACTGGACCCGGGCTGGATGGACATGGCTGCCGCCCTGCCGGGCCGCTCATGGAAGAACTTTGTGGCCAAGCACGCGCCAGCGGTTGTTGACCTGCGGAACAGCGTGGCGGGTCTGGCGCAGGAAACCGGTCTGCCCATTGGCGAGTTCCGGCGTGTCTATGCAACGGTCGCCCGTGGCGAGCGGGATTCCGCGCGCGCCAAAAAGGAAATGATCGAGGCCAATCTGCGGCTGGTTATTTCCATTGCCAAAAAATATACCAACCGTGGTCTTCAGTTCCTTGACCTGATTCAGGAAGGCAATATCGGCCTGATGAAGGCGGTGGACAAATTCGAATACCGCCGTGGCTACAAGTTCTCCACCTACGCGACGTGGTGGATCAGGCAGGCGATCACCCGCTCCATTGCGGATCAGGCGCGGACCATCCGTATTCCTGTGCACATGATCGAGACCATCAACAAGCTGGTGCGCACCTCGCGCCAGATGCTGCATGAGATCGGGCGTGAACCCGCACCCGAAGAGCTGGCCGAAAAGCTGGGCATGCCGCTGGAAAAAGTGCGCAAGGTGCTCAAGATCGCCAAGGAGCCAATCTCCCTCGAAACCCCGATCGGGGATGAGGAAGACAGCCACCTTGGGGACTTCATCGAAGACAAGTCGGCTGTTATTCCGCTTGATGCGGCTATCCAGACCAACCTGCGTGAAGCTACAACCCGCGTTCTGGCCTCTCTCACTCCGCGTGAGGAGCGTGTGCTGCGCATGCGCTTTGGTATTGGCATGAACACCGACCATACGCTTGAAGAAGTCGGTCAGCAGTTCAACGTTACCCGCGAGCGTATTCGCCAGATTGAGGCCAAGGCGCTGCGCAAGCTCAAGCACCCCAGCCGGAGCCGCAAGCTGCGTTCCTTCCTGGATGATAACTGATCTGGGCTTTCTGGAACCGGTCACACGCATGCAGGTGCAGGTCACCTTCATGCGTATGGACCAGCCCCCGGCAACGCCCGCTCGGGCCTTGCCGCCGGGCTGGGTGCTTGAAAATGACGTGCGCCTGTCCTTGACCCAGTACCGTACCCTGCATTTTGGTGTGGGGCGCAACTGCTGCTGGTGGATGCGGCAGGTTCTGTCAGACAAGGCTTTGGCCAGTCTGCTGGCGACAGCTCCCATAAAAGTTGGCCTGCTGCGTGAGCACGAGCATATTCGCGGTTTTTACGAGCTTAATCTGGGTGACCCGCAGAACATCAATCTGGCCTATTTCGGACTGCTGCCCGAAGCCATAGGGCTGGGTGTTGGCCGGGCTTTTCTGGATGGGGTGCTGCGCCAAGCATGGGCTTATGGCCCGCAGAGCGTGCGGGTCAATACCTGCACGGCGGACCATCCCCGCGCTCTACCGCTCTACCGGCAGATGGGGTTTGAGATCATCCGCCGCGTGGATGAGGAATGGGACGTGCCAGACCGCCTTGGACTGGATATTCCTGCGCATCTGCGCTGCTAAATATCTTGCATTTTCGGGCTGGGTGTGGTTGACACTCCCTTTCCCTGCCGGGCTCAGGCATTGGTCCGGCTATACCCTCGCTTTCTGGCCAGTTCAGAGGCTCCGCTGCCGAAAGGGTTCGGCGTGGATGGGTTGATTGTATCCGAAGGGAGCAAACATGCCACTTTACGAAAGCGTGCTGATCGCACGTAATGATATTTCACAGCAGCAGGTGGACGCTATTCTGGACGGTATTGCCGCTCAGATCGAAGCAGACGGCGGTGCCGTTCGCAAGCGCGAATACTGGGGCCTGCGCAGCCTTTCATACCGCATCAAAAAGAACCGCAAGGGCCATTACGCTCTTCTGGGTCTGGAAGTGCGCTCCGAGCTGCTCAAGGAAATTGAACGCCAGCTGTCCCTCAATGAAGACATCCTGCGTCTGCTGACGCTGCGGGTGGATGAAATTGACGAAGCACCGTCCCCCGTTCTGTCCCGCAAGGGCGAAGACCGTGGCGAACGCGGCAGCTTCCGTGGTGGCGCCAAGCCAGCCGGTGGCCGTTTTGAAAGCGGTCGTGGCGGCCGTCGCGGTGGCGACGACCGGATTGCTGACCAGCCAGAAAACGCAGCGGAGTAATTCAGATGTCTGAAACCACAGAAATCAATCCCGCCGCCCGTCGTCCGGCTGTTGGCGCTCGCCGTCCGTTCTACCGTCGTCGCAAGTCCTGCCCGTTCTCCGGCCCCAACGCGCCGAAGATCGACTACAAGGACGTGCGTCTGCTCAGCCGCTTCCTTTCCGAACGTGGAAAGATCGTGCCGAGCCGCATTACGGCGGTTTCCGCAAAAAAGCAGCGTGAGCTGGCACAGGCTATCAAGCGTGCCCGCTTCCTGGCTCTGCTTCCTTACGTTGTGAGCTGAGGGGAACAACCATGGCTGCTACAGAAGTAATCCTGCTCCAGCGCGTTGCGCATCTGGGTCAGATGGGTGATGCGGTAAAGGTTCGTCCGGGTTATGCCCGTAACTACCTGCTGCCGCAGGGCATGGCCATTCGTGCGAACGAAGCCAACCGCGCCCGTTTTGATCGTGAACGTGCACAGCTTGAAGCACAGAACATCAAAAACCGCGAAGAAGCAGAACGTCTGTCCGAACGGATGGAAGGTCTGGCGGTTGTTCTGATCCGTCAGGCTGGTGACAGCGGCAGCCTGTATGGCTCCGTGAGCACCCGCGACGTGGCACAGTCCGTAACGGAAGCTGGTTTTACCATCTCCCGCCAGCAGGTCTCCCTTGCTCACCCCATCAAGTCCCTCGGGCTTTATGAGGTCAAGGTTGCTCTGCACCCGGAAGTTGTCGTGTCTGTTATCGTTAACGTTGCCCGTTCGCAGGAAGAAGCTGAACGTCAGGCACGTGGCGAAGCGACCTCCGTGGAAGAAGAAGCCACTCTGGCCGGTGACGAAGCCTTTGTCGAAGGCGAAATCGTTGCTGACGCAGAAGAAGTTGAAGCTCAGGACGCAACGGCCTGATTTTTCGCTTTTGCGAGAGTGTGAAAAGAGGATCGGCTCAGGCCGGTCCTTTTTTTTTGTCGGTTTGTCCGTTTCGTTCTATGTATTTGCTTAATTATTTTTAAGCATAGGGAAACGTGAGCATGAAGCGCGTTCTGGGGCCGATCTTGCGGCATTTTGTGGAAGCTGGCTCCCTGCGCGTGTTATGGCCAGACGCGACCACCACAGTTTACCAGGGCGCAAAACCCGGCCCGCAGGCTGGCGTGCATTTAAAGAATGCGGCTGCCGTTAAATCCCTTGTGCTCAACCCCGGTCTGGCCTTTGGCGAAGCCTATATGGATGGCGTTCTGGAGCCGCTGGACTGCACCCTGTACGACCTGCTGCACCTGCTTATGCTGAATGCCATGAACCCCGCTGGCCATATTGCAGAGCAGCTTTCCGCGGCTTTTCGCTATGTGCGGCGCGGTTGGATCCAGTTTAATTCCACCGCGCGCTCCAAGCAGAATGTGGCTCATCATTATGATCTGGGGAACAGCCTGTATGCGCTGTTTCTGGATAAGGACTGGCAGTATTCCTGCGCCTACTTCCCCACCGGGGAGGAAACGCTGGATGCAGCACAGGAAGCCAAAAAACACCACATTGCCTCCAAGCTCAAACTCGACCGGCCCGGGCTGGAAGTGCTGGATATAGGCTGTGGCTGGGGTGGCATGGCCCTGACACTGGCCAAGGATTACGGTGCCAGTGTTACGGGGATTACCCTCTCGGAAGAACAGCTGGCTTTTGCACGCCAGCGTGCGCAGGATGCCGGGCTTGCCGGGCAGGTGCGTTTTGAGCTGCTGGATTACCGCCACCTCACGCGCAGGTTTGACCGGATTGTCTCAGTTGGCATGTTCGAGCACGTCGGGGTCGGGCACTACAAGGCGTTTTTTGAAACCATCCGCAATGCCCTTACCCCCGATGGCATAGCGCTGATCCACTCCATAGGCCGGAGTGACGAGCCGGGCACAACCAACCCGTGGATGAACAAATACATCTTCCCCGGTGGGTATTCCCCTGCATTGAGCGAGGTTTTTTCTGCCGTGCAGCAGACGGGCCTATGGGTGACGGATTGTGAAATCCTGCGCCTGCACTATGCCAGAACCATTGCCATCTGGCGCGAGCGTTTTGCCGCACGCCGCCCCGAAGCCGTAGCCATGTATGACGAACGCTTTGCCAGAATGTTCGAGTTCTATCTGGCCGCAGCCGAACTGGCTTTCCGTGTGCAGGGGCACATGAACTTCCAGTTGCTGCTCTCCCCCTCCATAAGTGCTGTACCTTATACCCGCGACTATATGGTGGATGCAGAGCGGAGCAAAACTGGCGCGAACTAACCCAGCGCCAGATGGGCGCGGGCCAACTGGTCAAACTCTGCAATGCTCAGGGTTTCGGCCCGGCGGGTGCCGTCTATGGCGGCGGCATCCAGCAGTTTGGCACCGTTCAGGCTCTTGAGCGAGCCGCGCAGCATTTTACGCCTTTGGCCAAAAGCCGCGGCAGTAACACGCTCCATGGCTTTGAACAGGGCAGGGGCAGGCTGCTCGCGGTGAGGCGTAATGCTGGCCACAGCGGACCAGACCGCCGGAGGAGGCGTAAAGGCCCCCGGTGGCAGCTTCATTACCACGGCGCAATCGGCACACCACTGGCTTAGTACGGCAAGGCGGCCGTAATGTTCGCTATCGGGTGCGGCACAGATCCGCTCTGCCACTTCCAACTGGAACATAAGGGTCAGCCGCCCCCATGCTGTGCCCTGTCGTAACCAGCCTACAAGCAGAGGGGTGGCAACATTGTAGGGCAGGTTGGCGACAATCTGGCGGGGGGCAGGGCAGAGGGCTGTCAGGTCCTGTTTAAGGGCGTCAGCCTCGATCACGCTCAGGCGGCCGGGGTAGAACTGGGCCAGTTCCTGAATAACAGCCACAGCGCGGCTATCCAGCTCCACTGCGGTAACGCTGGTAGCCCCTGCCGCCAGCAGGGAGCGTGTCAGCCCACCCGGGCCGGGACCAACTTCAACAACATGCTGTCCGTCCAGCGTACCCGCAAGGGCAGCAATGTGGTCGGTAATGCCGGGGTCGAGCAAAAAGTGCTGGCCCAGCGCCTTGCGGGCGTCCAGTTCATGCCTGCGGATGACGTCGCGCAGGCTTTCCAGTTCGGGAGGCAGAGTTACGCCCCTTTCAGTTTAACGCGCAGGTCGATCATGGCGCGGCGGTGCAGGTCGCTATCAAGCTGGCGTGCGGCCTGTTCCACGCGCTCGTTCATCAACTGATCGGCAATTTCGCTCGGGGAGCGGTTGGAAAAGTTCTTTTCCGATTTGGAGCAGACCATCAGCAGGTCAATCCCCTCGCGTGAGACCATGGGGCGTGAAACCTGACCAATGGGAAGTTCGGCCAGCACAGACTGCATCTGTGGGTTCAGGCGCTCAAGCGGCAGTTCGCCGGGGTTGCTGGGGCGTTTTTCCCCTTCTCCCCTGTTGGCGGCTTCCATTTCCGGACAGCTATGGGTTGTCTGGCTGATGTGCATGGCCTTCTGGAGCGCGGCCTCCTGCTGGGGGGTCACATGCTGGGGATCGAGAGGTGTATCAAACGCCACAAAAGCCTGACGGATATCAACCATATGCCCGATTTCTTTCCCCACAACCCGTTTGCCGTTCAATGTGACAATCAGGAAGCCGCCGGGCACGGTAATGGGGTTGGAAACAGCGCCGATGCCCACAGGCATCCGGCGGACAATATCGACCACGCTGGGGTCCAGCTCATCTTCCTGCACCCAGCCCATGGAGCCACCGTCAAGTGCTGTCTGGCTCTGGGAGAACTGGGCGGCAACAATGGGGAAGGGAGCACCTTTGCGCAGTTCGTCAATAACCGTATTGGTAAAGGCGAGTTCTTCCTCCGCGTGGCGGGGGTCATCCACCTTGACAAAAATTTCGCTGATTTCGTATTCCGTCCGGCCTTCTTCGCGTTTTAGCGCGGCCTGACGCTGGGCAATATCGCCAGCGGATACGCGTGAGCGCGGCCCAAGTTCCTGCCGCAGAACCTGAATCCAGCCGATCTGGACGCGCAACTGGTCGATCAGCGTGGTCAGGGAGACACCATCCTTTGCAAGATGGTTGCGCAGGGTGCCTGCGGGCATACCATTGCGCTTTTCAATGTTGCCAATGGCTGCGGCAATCTGTTCAGGAGCAATGTTGATGTGGCGGCTCAGGATTTCCTGCGTGCGCAGCTTTTCATCAATCATCTGACGGATAATCTGTGGGCGCAGGCGCGCCATCAGGTCATCGGACACGGGCAGGCCGGTGGAGAGGGCAAACAGCTTGCCTCGGTTGTCCACGTCCCTTTTGGTCAGGGGAATACTGTTGACGACCGCAACGATCATGTCGTCCGGTTCGGGTTGTGCCCCGCTCGCAGGAGCCTGCGCGGATTTGGAGCCAGATGAATGGTGGTGGGTGGCCGCCGCGGCATGGGGAGCCGCCGCACAGACCGGAAGAGCCAGCGCGGTAAGAGAACAACAAGCCAGTGTTAAGGAGCGCAGACTCATACGGAACGGTCTTTCAGCTTTCTGCCATATCAGAACGATCTGTTTGTGATACCGGAGATGGCACTGTTTTTGAAGCGGTTCTTACTTGAGGCCGAAAGCCCCCAGCGTTTTAAGGCTCACCGTGATCAGATAGGTCGAGTTACGCTGCTGCCCACCAATGGTGGTGTATTGCTTCAGGTACATGAAGTCGATAGCGAAGCAGTCATTATCATACCCGATATCCCCGCCGAGAGAGACGAAGTTCTTGCGTGAAAGGCTGCGCCGGGAAAAGCCCGAGGCGTGCCAGCTCTGCCAGTCCACGGACACGCCGCCGCTGAGTTCGCTGGTCTGTGTCGTGTAGAGCTGATTGGGGGAATAGGCGCGGTAGTTGGTGGCAAAATAGTAGTAGGGTGTGACGGGTTCGTAAATGTAACCACCACGAACGCGGAAGTGCGGCACACCAGCGCTGAAGAGCGCATCGCCAAAGTTGATTTTGGTCTTGTGCGGGTCCAGACGCATGCGGGCCGTGAAGTCAAAATACTGGCTGGGAATAACCCGTGCGCGCGCCACCACGTCTGAAGCATGGTGGTCAAGACCGGAATAGGGGATCATGTCATGTGTAATGTGCTGCTGAAAACTTTCGCCTGCCAGCAGGTCCACAATGTGCCCGTCCCATGTCCAGTTGGCATGTACGCCCACGTTGCCGCGTAGCCCGCCATCCAGCCTGTCCGTACCCTGATACCGGTTGAGGGAAAACAGCGTGCTGTCGGTAAATTCGTAGCTCATGCTGTCTTCGTTGGGGATCATGTCATTGCCGTTATTGCCGGTATTGGGGGCGTAAATGCCCTGCACAATCGGCTCGATCAGCTGTGTGCCGCGACCGCGCTCAAAAGTGCGCACGAATGGCCAGTTGGTTTTAAGGGCTATGGTCGGCAGAACCTGCCCGGTAACGGAGGTATGGGCCGTATTGTAATAGGTCGGCTGCTGGTACAGTTTGCGGGCGCGGTAGACCATTGAATCCAGACGCAGGGTCAGCAGGAACTGCTGGCCCATTTTTGTGTGGAACGGGCGGTTCCAGTTCAGCTGCAATTCACCGCGCTGGTCGGAAACCCCGTTATCGCGCTTGACGTTGAAGTCTGTTGTGTTGACGCTCAGGCGCCCCCCCAGCATGTCAGGCTGGCCGGTAAAGCTGTAGGTGTAGCGGGGCAGCACAAGGGGCAGGTCCCTGTTGTGGATGATCCCCTGGTTCAGCCCTTCATAGTACTGCCCGTCCAGACGGTTGTAAGACCCGGTGCCAAACCCTTCCAGATAGGCGTTGGAGTTCAGGGTGTCTGCCCCATAACCCTGCACACGGTAGTCTCGCATATAGTTGGCGGAACTGGTGTAGTTGATGTTCGCGCCCGCGAGCCAGTATTTGTTGATGGAGAAGTTGCCGCTGACGAACACGTGGCCCTGCAAGCCATGGTTGCCACCACTTTTTTCCTCATCACCGAAGTTGTTCGTGTACATTTTGGCTCTGTGCGTATCGTAAGCGATACCGGCACGGACGCTCAGCAGACCAAAGTTCAGGCGGTTACGGTAAAGCCCGCTCAACTGTGGTCCCGTCTTGGTGGCGAGCAGCCCCTGTACGCTCATATCCGACTGCTGGTTGATCACCCAGTAGTAGGGAATGGTAATATAGGTGCCAAGGTAGCGGTCATGCGGGGTAAGCCCCGGCATGAGAAAACCGCTCCGTCGCTTGGCGGACGGATCGGTCATGGAAAAATAGGGCAGGTAGACGACCGGTACACCCAGAATATCAAGGTAGGCATCGCGGAAGTCTATCTTCTGGTGTTCAAGGTCCTGTGTCGCATCAAAAGCGCGGAACTGCCAGAAGGGCGGGCGGGTTTTGTCTTTTTCGCAGATTTCGCAGGCCGTATACACGGCGCGGCTCATGTCGTTGATCTTGCCGCCGGTGCGCCGCATGCCATTGGCGGCCAGTTTGGCGTTGTCTGGCATGGTGGCGTTCACATGCAGCATGATCCCGTCCTTCATGCCGCCTGTCAGCTCGGCATAATGGGCATATATGACCGAGCCATTGGGCTGGATGGTAACAACATTTCCACGTGCGGCCATAAGGCCCGTGTCCCTGTCATACACGATCTTGTCCGCACGCAGGACGCGGTCGCCCTGCCAGACCTGTACGTTGCCGGTCCAGGTTACGGTGTGTTCAACGTCGTTGTAATCAACCTTGTCGGCCTGAAAGGTGGCCGGGTCGTTGGGGGATGTCCGCTGCTGGGAGTTGACGTGCATGGACCGGGGTTTGAACTGCGCAAGAGCCGTTTTGGGCTGGCTGATCACCAGACAGGCAGCAACGCTCCCCAGTGCTGTTGCAGCACTCAGGGTGGAGCGGCGGCGCAGCAGAGCGCAGCAAAAGGGCCGGAGCGCCACGATCAATCAGCCATCCTCCAGATGAAGAAGTAGTGCAACAGCCAGACAGAGCCCGGCAAGGGTAGGTGCCCATGCAGCCAGAACGGGGGGAAGCGCTCCTGACTTTCCTAACTGCTCAGCGACTTTGGATATGGTGAAAAGCAGAAAACCCGCCGCAACACCAGACCCAACCATTTTGGCAACGCCCCCCCGCCGTGACGAACGCATGGAAAAACCGGCGGAAACCAGCGCCATGGTGCCTGCCAGTATAGGTAATGCCAGAAGAGACTGGAAATGAATACGGTGGCGAATGGATGAAAAACCTGAATGATCCAGCAAGGTTATAAAACCCGGCAGTGCCCAGACGGAAAGCGTGTCGGGTGAGGCAAAGCTTTCCTGCACCCGTTCAAGGGTCAGGCTTGTGGGGAGGATGACGACGCCAACAGGTGTTAGAATGTTGTTGGGCCGGACCACCGATGCCTCGGTAAGCTCCCATCCTGCGTTTTTCAAAGACCCTCTGGGGGATTCGATTCGCATGATCAGCTTGTCTTCATGGTCGAGCCGAAACACGCTGATATCGCGAATATGCAACTGCCCCTGCGTCACCTGTACATCCCCCGCATGCAGCATGGTTACGCCGTGGGGGTCGTATTGTGTGTCTGCCTGCCGTAGCCACAGTGAACCGCCAGAAAGGCTGAGTGGCCCTCCATCGGAGCGGAGATACTGCTGGTCCAGATCCGCGGCCCGACGGTACATGACCGAAGAAAAAGGGGAGATGACACAGGTCGCCAGAACGCCAAGCAGAACGGCGCAGGTCAGAGGTGCTGCCAGAAACTGCCAGACCGAAAGCCCCGCCGCGCGCGCCACAACCAGTTCGGATGAGCGGGTCAGCCGCCAGAAGCACACAATGCCCCCGAGCAGAATGCCAAATGGCAGAATTTCAATGGCAAAATAGGGTACGTGCAGCCCGGCGATTTCCGTTACGATGTTGGAGGAAACCTCCGGGCGGGAGGAGACGCGGCGAAACAGGTCAATCAGATCGAACAGGCAGATAATACCTGTGAGCGCCGCAATCATGATCAGCACCCACAGCAGGAACTGCCGCGCAATATACCGCGAGAGGGTGACGGCAACGATCATGCGTTCGGGCGTCCTCTCATGCCTGCCGGGGCTGGCGGCGGTTGGCCTTTATTTCCGGCACGAACAGCAGATAGGCGCAGATGATCCCGGGCAGGGTGGCAAGGAGCGGAATAAGGGGAATAAGCTGGATGTTGCGCCCGGCCAGATTCTGCAAAAGCATGGTTCCCGCCAGCAGCCCGACAATGCACAGCACCGCCACAAGCGGGCGTGTTATATTGCCGTGGCGGGAAAACGCCCCCCGAAGCATGGCGAACATGCCGATCATGGCAAAGGAAAAGCAGGTCAGCGGGGACGTCAGGCGTCGCCAGCCCTCAACCTTGAACTTGCCCGTATCCCGCGCCGAGACGGCGCTGGGGTCGGGGGAGAGCAGTTCGGACAGGGACATTTCGGCCGAATCACGCAGATGCTGGCTTGATGGGTGTGCGGTAGAAAAATCCATGGTGTCCTGTTTGAAAACCAGCATGTTCAACCGGCCGGTTTTACGGTCGAGAACCTGACGGGACCCATCGTAAAGCACAACGCGCGGCACGTCATTGACCATGACCATATTGCCCCGGCTGGCCAGAATTGTGGCATGGTTGTCGGGTTGCCGGTCATCCTCCACCAGAATACCCCACAGAACACCGTTCTGGTCGCGTGAGCGGATATAGACGGTCATGGTGTTTGACACTTTTGTAAAAACACCATCCTGCAGCATAAAAGCCGCCATCTTGTTCCTGATCTGGAGTTCGTACTGGCGGAACGCATGGTAGGAGGAGGGGACAACCCACACGTTGAGCACAAACACGATCAGGGTGGACAGTGCCGCGCAGATCAGCCCCGGCCGCGCCAGAGAGAAGGAGGAAAGCCCCGAAGCCTGCATGACCGTAAGCTCACGGTCGCTGGCCAGACGCTGGTAAACAAACAGGCTGACAATAAAGGTGGTAATGGGCATGACCACCGCCACAAAGGACGGCAGCAAAAGACTGGTCAGTCCAATGAAAACGCGCAGGGACAGGCCCCTGTCCACAACAAGCGGCACAAAATGCAGGGACTGCATGAGCCAGATCAGCGCCACCAGCCCCCCCGTTGTGGCAGCCAGTGCTATCAGCAACTGGCGCAGCACGTAGCGGTCCAGTGTCAGAAAATGGTGGTGGAGCCACGGGGGAAGAGAGCGGGCAGTCATGGTCTCGGTTATCTACCTCCGTGGGGTCGGAGGCAACAGTCCGGGCTGTAATCGGTCTATAAAATAGAGACGACAGAACCCCTTGACCGGACTAGAACATCAGCATGACACCACCCGATGCGGTGTTGTCGCTCTCCTTGCTGCCCCCGTGCGCGGAGGAGGAGGTGTGGGAATATTCGCCAACCACAGTCAGCCAGTCGGTCATCTGGTAATAGGCGGCCCCGACCTCGGACTGGTTGCGGCGGACAAGCCCCGCAGACCCTGCCTGACTTTCCAGAGCGGTATTCTCATCACCCGCCAGATACAGGTTACTCACACCATAGCTGCCAACCAGACGGAATTTTTTGGTAATACGGTAAGCACCCTGCACGTAGTAGCCTTCCGAGTCACGCTTGCGGCCACTGGCGTCAACACCATCAAAGAACAGACCCGTCGTGCCCAGCCCGCTGCCACGATAGTAGTAGGCGACACCTTCGAGCGGACCATAGGTGACCTTGGTGCCAATATCTCCCGCTTCCACCATGGCGCTTTGATGCTGGTCGGAACTGAGCAGAGGCGTTTTGCCATCTGCCTGCAGGCTGCTGAGGCCCTGCATGTGCTGGATCAGGAAGCTGGCCCAGATGTGGAACTGCACATCGGAGACAGAAAAATCATACACGGCGCGGCCCTGCACCATGGGAGAGGAATGCTGGGTGGACCCGGCCGAATACTGGCTGGCAGCGGAGGCTGCGGTGGGGTTGGTGGCGTCGGCGTAGCCAAATTCATCCAGTGGCTGGAAAATACCCACAGAGCCCTGAAAACCGCCCAGCTTGGGGGAGGTATAGGAGATCTGGGGGATCCAGTCCGCGTACACATAACCTACGCCAATGCGGCCCAGCGATGTATTGCCCGGTGATGCGTTGCTGCCCGTGGAGCCAACACTCAGCAGGGTTGCATCGTTCATGATGGCGTCGCTGGCGAACAGGGCCAGATCACGACCGACCTTGAAGGTCCCCATGTCCTTGTTGCCAAAGGTCATGTACACCTGACGAAGGTCGATGCCTGCCGTACCCAGCCCCACGGGGCTACCACCGGAGTTGGCGTTAAAGGCGGCGGGCTTGGCGTTGTCCAGCCCCGGATACATGCCCAGAACAGCGGAAATATCCATACCCTGCTGCACGGTGTTCATCTTGAGAATGAACCCGGCTGGCAGCAGCCCGTTCCTGACGGCGGAGGAATCAAAGCCCGAAGACCCCGAAGAAACGCCACCCGCAACGGGGCGCCCGCCCGCGGGACTGTTATAGGAGTAAAAGCCGTTCACAAAGCCGGAAAGGTTGATGTCTATGGGCCCTGCTTTAAAGGTCAGCCCCTTGCCCGGTACGTATTTGGCAACGCGTACAAAATTGCCGCTATCCAGTGCTCTGGCGGCTTCCTGCGCGGAGCGCGCGCTGGCTTCTGCCCGGTTGGCGGCGTCTTCCGCCCGCAGGGACATATCGTTTTCACCCGCGCCGGGGTCAAAGCGGATACCCGGCTCATAGCCCGATTGTGCACCATGGGCTGCATGCGCCATGGCCGTGCGGCTGCCGCCAGAGGCCACATGCGCCGGGTGTGCCGCACGGGGCTCGGCCGCAAGGGCGGCATGGTGGACATGCTTGGTCAGAAGAGTGTCATATTCATGCTTGGTCAGGCTGCCCTTGGCGCGCAGCACATCCAGCAGGTCTACGTAATCATCTGCATAGGCAGGCGTGGGGAGCATAGACGGCACCCCGGCAACTGATGCAGCCATGACAGTAGCCAACAGTGCCTTTTTTCGCGATGCCATGAACTGTGTACTCCCCTGAATTCTCCTGCTCTCTGTGGAAGCCAAGGCTTGCTGTCGTCAATATGTGGATAATGGGCGGCAAGGTGGTGTGGGGGGTGCGGATGTTATGCGTTTTTTGGTAATCTGATATGCCTGTATCGGATATCAGGTTGCCCCAGTGCATGCCCGGCCCGTTGGGTACTGCGTTATTTCAGTTAAAATAGTGTAATACTTTCAGGTATTTATATAATTTTTAGCATAGATTGATCCGGAAAAATTCTGTTTGGAGATGAGCCGACCCCGGATGGTCTGAGCCAGAGAATGGGGTGGAAAAGATGAAAAACAGGTGAACCATGGTTGCTTCGGGCTGTGGCTCATCACGCAGTGTTTATCGTCATAACAAGGGGTTCTGGTGCTTCCGGTCGGTTCGGAATCATAACGTGCAGGGCGCAGGCCGCGTGTTGGTCTGTGCGAAAACCTGTTTGGGATAAGCCTGAAAGGCACGTAATGTGGATGCAAGACCCGACTGCGGCAGGCAGGATGGGTGCTGTTCCGGTCTGGCTGTCGGGTCAGGCGTATTCTGCCAGGGAAGAAACCAGAGCGTGTTGGTGGACGATAAAAACAACAAGACCGACGGGGCCAACCCCGTATCCGCCCATGTAACCGTACCCGATGACGCCTTGCCCGCCTATGCAGGCAGGCCGGTACGCTTTTTGCTGCGCTATATGCGGGCGCGTCCTGTAGGGCATGCGCTGGTGTTTGGGGCCGTGGGCGGGGCCATAAGCTGCATTGTGCTCTCCTCCTACGGTATCCGCCATCTGGTGGACCTGATGACCAGCCACTCCGGCGCGGCTACGGTTTCGGCCGTGTGGGCGGCTGTGGGGGTGCTGATCGGGCTGATCGTGGCGGACAATATCTGCTGGCGGATTGCAGGCTGGTTTGCCGCCCGGACATTTGTGGCGGTTACGGGGGATATACGGCAGGACCTGTTCCGGTTTTTAACGGGTCATTCCCCGGCTTATTTTGCTGACCGTATGCCCGCATCCCTTGCTGCGCGCATTGCAACGGCGGGGAATGTCAGCTTCACCATCGAGAACATGCTGGCATGGAACGTGCTCCCGCCGAGCCTGAATGTTCTGCTCTCTGTGGTGCTCATGCTCTCGGTCAGCCTGACCATGGGCGGGGCGACCGTTCTGCTGGCTGGCGGTTTGTGCCTGATCATGTTCCGCCTCGCACTCAGGGGGCGCCGTCTGCATGGGCATTACGCGGTGGCCGCCGCCGGGCTGGAAGGGGAGACACTGGATGTGATGGGCAATATCGCTCTTGTCCGTGCCTTTGGTATGCGTAACCGCGAGCGCCAGCGCTTTAACGCCCTGACCGAGCGGGAAATGGGTGAGCGGCTTAAATCCCTGCGCTATATGGAACAGCTCCGTATGATCCATGCGGGTATGACCGCAGTGCTCACGACGGGTCTGCTGGTCTGGGCCGTGCTGCTGTGGCAGTGGCAGCAGGCCAGTGTGGGGCAGGTGGTTATGGTGATCACGCTGGGCTTTGCCATTCTGCACGGCACGCGTGATCTGGCGCTGGCGCTGGTGGAAACCATTCAGCACAATGCGCGCCTGTCCGAGGTGCTGTCCTCCCTGCTGGTGCCGCATGACATGCCCGACCCACAGGTTGCCGCCGACCTGCCCAGCCCCGTGCGGGGCGATGTCCGCTTTGGCGATGTCACTTTTGCCTACCCCGGAGGGGAGCCGGTTCTGGCGCATTTCAACCTGCACATTGCCGCAGGGAGCCGTGTGGGGCTGGTGGGGCGTTCGGGCTCGGGCAAAAGTACGGTGCTGGCCCTGTTGCAGCGCATGCGTTTTGTGCAGTCCGGTTCCATACTGATCGACGGGCAGGATATCCGGGAACTGACAGATGACGCCCTGCGGGCCTGCCTGTCTGTTGTGCCGCAGGATGTCTCGCTTCTGCATCGCAGCGTGATGGAGAACATCCGCTACGGTCGGCCTGATGCGAGTGATGAGGCCGTGCGCGCCGCCGCCGCCGCCGCCGGATGTGCCACGTTTATTGATGCCCTGTCCGAAGGGTTTGAGACAGTTGTGGGGGATCGGGGGGTCAAGCTTTCGGGCGGGCAGCGCCAGCGCATTGCCATTGCGCGGGCCTTTTTACGTAATGCGCCTATTCTGATTCTGGACGAGGCAACCAGTGCGCTGGATACGGAAAGCGAGGAGCACGTCCAGCGCGCACTGGACCGGCTTATGGTCGGGCGCACGGTTATTGCCGTGGCGCACCGCTTGTCCACCCTACGAAACTTTGACAGAATCGTTGTTATGCAGGATGGCAGAATTGCAGAGGACGGCTCTCCTGCGCAACTTGAGCAGCAGAATGGTCTCTACAGTCAGTTTCTGAACAGGCAAATGGCACATGCGCAATGACATTTAACACCATCACCATACCAGCGCAGGGTGAGAGCAGGCCCGAAGGGCGGGGCGCTCTGGCGGCGTATGCCTACCAGCAGATCCGTGACCAGCTGATTTATTGCCGGTATCAGGGTGGGGAGCGGCTGGTGCTGCGCCCACTGGCTGCATCGCTGGGTTTAAGCCCAACCCCTGTGCGTGAGGCCCTGCTGCGCCTTGTATCCGAGCAGGCACTGGTGCTGGATGAGCGCAATACGGCGTGTGTCCCGCTGACTTCCCGCCCTGTTTTTCTGGATATTCATGGGGTGCGCGAAGTGCTGGAAGAGCGCGTAACCCGCGATCTGGCGGCCCACATTACGCCCGAACAGATTGCAGTGCTTGAAGAAAAGCATGCGGCATTTATTGCTGCGTATGAGGCGGGCGAGCCGCATGCAACCGCCATAACCAATGTGTATTTCCATAGCACCGGAGCCGGTTTTTCAAGGTTATCGGTCACAGTGGGGCTGATCCGGGGACTATGGACCCGCATGGGACCAATTTATGCCGCCGCCAATGGCCTGCCCACCATAAGCCCCGCCAACCCCGACCACCCGCACCTGCAACTGCTCGAGGCCTTCCGCGCGGGGGATGCGGATGCCGCAGTAAAGGCTCTTAAACGGGACTTCATGCAGGCCAAGGAATGGCTGGAGCCTCTTCTGCCCGGCTAAGGCGCTCTTATGGCCCGTGTATAAAAAACGCCCTGTTCGCACCTTATCAGGGATAGGGCGCGAACAGGGCGTTCATGTCTCGGCGGCATACAGGCCGTTTGGGCCTGCGCCACCTGAGCGTAATGGGTGCGGTCAGTCTTCTTTCTTGGCGTTTTCGGCCCTGTCGGTCAGGCCGGGAACTTCCACGTCAATTTCCAGCACCGAACACTGCGCACCCCGGTCCATTTTAATCTGAACCTTGTCCTGATCGACTGCCACGTGCCGCTTGATCACTTCCATGATCTCGCGGTGCAGCTTGGCAAGCAGGTCATCCCTGCCATCACCAACAGCAATACGCTCGTGCGCCAGCAGAATCTGTAGCCGGTCGCGCGCAACCGGCGCCGAGGAGCGGCGCTTGAAAATGCTGGAGAGGAATGTCATGCGACTCTCCGTTTGAACAGCCAGTCAAACAGGCCCTTGCGTTCTGTGGGAATGGTGACTTCCACCTTCTCTCCCATCAGGCGGCGAGCGGCTTCGGTATAAGCGCGGGCTGGCGCGCTATCCGGTTCTGCAATGGTGACGGGCGCGCCCACGTTGGACGCCTTGAGCACGTCCGGACTTTCGGGGATAATGCCAAGCAGCGGGATGGACAGAATTTCCAGCACATCGTCCGTGCCCAGCATGTCGCCACGAGCGGCGCGCTGTGGGTCGTAGCGGGTGATCAGGAGAAACTTCTCCATTTTCTCACCAGCTTTGGCTTTTTCCGTCGTGCTGTCCAGCATGCCGATAATGCGGTCACTGTCACGCACGGAGGAAACTTCGGGGTTGGTCACGATCACGGCCATGTCGGCGTGGTGCATGGCCATTTGCGCGCCGCGCTCAATGCCTGCGGGGCTGTCACAGATCACCCAGTCAAACTTTTTGCTCAGGTCGGCGATAACCTTGGCCACACCTTCTGGCGTCAGGGCGTCCTTGTCGCGCGTCTGGGACGCGGGGAGGAGGGAGAGCGTATCGACCCGCTTGTCCTTGATCAGGGCCTGAGCAAGGTTGGCATCCCCCTGAATCACGTTGATCAGGTCAAACACCACGCGGCGTTCGGCTCCCATGACAAGGTCGAGGTTACGCAGACCAACGTCAAAATCCACCAGAACCACGCTCTGGCCAGCTCTGGCCAATGCTGCCCCAAGAGCTGCGGTGGTGGTGGTCTTGCCGACACCCCCTTTGCCTGACGTGACGACCAGAACCTTTGCCATCAGTCTTCCTCTTCCTTATGCAAGCCGGTAAAGGCGCGTTTTATGCCGCAGCCCAATCTTGGACAGACATTACAATCTGCGCGCGAAAATGAAACGTATAATATGACATTAATACGACTTTTATAGCATGTTTTATTCAAACCCGCATCAGAGTAGGGGTTTGAATACCAGAGTTTCCCCCGCCAGCATGACCTGAGTGGGTTTGCCGGTGCATTTTGCGTCCATTTCTTCCGCCGTGGCGTAGAATCCGTCGATGGCGACAAGTTCGGCAGCAAGGTTGCGGGTAAAAATCCGGGAGTCCGCATTGCCGCCAATGCCAGCAATGGCGCGGCCCCGCAGTGCGCCATAAATATGCACGGACCCACCCGCCGTGACTTCAGCCCCCGAGGACACGGCCCCCAGAATAACCACATCCCCATCGGGCCAGATAATGTGCTGGCCGGAGCGCACGCTTTCTTCCACCACAAGGGTTGGGGCCAGCGTTGGGGTTTTTTCCCCTTCGGGGATGCTGACCGGGCCAGAAGCACGGCCCCCCATCGGGCTTTCCGGCCATGCCCAGTCGGCTACGGCGGGCCATGACCTGTCACCCCCTTCTATGCCCAGCACGCGTATGCCGCGCTCTTGCAGGGCGGGCAGGAGATGGGGCAGGTCGGGCGTGTCCGCCCGCATGAGGCTGAGGTCCAGAATAACAGGTTTACCCGCAAAAAAGCCCACTGCGCGCTGGATCTGGTGGTCCAGTGCGGCCAGCCAGTCCACCAGCGGTGTTTCCGGCGTGAGGGTCAGGGCCAGAAAGGAACGCCCAGACATACGGATGCGCGAGGAGTTGGGATGTGTGCCGGACAACGAACAGATGCTCTCTCAAAAACAGGAATGCCAGTTAGCGTGTAGAATAACAGGGTCGTATTGCAACAGGGAAGTTTGTGTTGCAGGTTAGTTTTTGCCGCACAAAAGGAATATGTGGAAATTGATTGGGCTTTGCCCGGTTTTCCCTCTGGCGTGGCTGCATGCAATGGCATAAAGCACTAGGGTATGCGTACCCTGTTCCATTTCCCCCTTTCTCCCGCCAGCCGCACGGTGCGTCTTGTGCTGGGTGAAAAACGTCTGCCGTTTGAAGCCATTGTTGAACGCCCATGGGAAAAACGTCCCGAATTTCTGGCGCTCAACCCTGCGGGTGATGTGCCCGTTCTGGTGGAAGATAACGGATTGATCGTACCCGATGCGTACGTGATCAGTGAATATCTGGAAGAGGCGTATGCCGATATTCCCCTGCTGGGTCGCACACTGGCCGAGCGGGTGGAAGTGCGGCGTGTCGTGTCGTGGTTTGAAACGCTGTTCGCCCGCGAAGTCTCTGGCCGGTTTATTGATGAACGGGTGATGAAGCGCCTGAGCGGGCGCGGCAACCCTGATGGCGGAGCCCTGCGTGAGGCCTATGCCTCCATGCGTCCGCTCATGAAATACGTGAACGATCTGGCCGAAAACAGGAGCTGGCTGGGGGGGCACTTTTTATCCCTTGCCGATTTTACGGCGGCCGCACATCTGTCCTGCCTCGATTTTATTGGCGACATAGACTGGGCCAAGGTACCCGCCGTGCGTGACTGGTACGCCAAGATGAAGTCCCGCCCGTGCTTTCGTCCCCTGCTGAACGACCGGGTTTCCGGCATTACGCCGCCTGATTACTATACCAATCTGGATTTCTGACATTTTGACACAAAAAAACGTAACGCCGATGTTTGATGTTCTTGTCATCGGTGGAGGAGCGGCCGGGTTAATGGCCGCCCTGACGGCGGGCCAGCATGGCCGCAGCGTAGCCGTGCTGGAGCATGGGCCGGAAGTGGGGCGGAAAATCCTTATTTCTGGTGGTGGGCGGTGTAACTTTACCAACCAGACCATGCGGGCCGACCGGTTTTTGTCCGCCAACCCGCATTTTGTAAAATCGGCCATCAGCCGGTATCAGCCCAGCCATTTTCTGGACCTGCTGGCCAAACACCGTATTGCCTGGCACGAGAAAAAACTCGGCCAGCTTTTTTGCGATAATTCCGCACATGATATTGTGCAGATGCTCCTTAACGAGTGTGCCGCAGCCCGTGTGCGGATCCTGACCGATGTGCGGGTTTATGATGTCAGCAAATCCGATGTCTTCCGGGTCCAGACCTCCCGGGGGGATATGACCGCCCGTTCCGTGGTGCTGGCAACGGGTGGGCTGTCCATTCCCAAACTGGGGGCCAGCCGCTTTGCGTATGAAATGGCGCGGCAGTTTGGTCTTGCAGTCATTCAGCCCGAACCTGCTCTTGTTCCGCTGACCTTTGGTGGGGAGAGCGAGGAATGGGTGCGCTCACTGGCCGGGCTTTCGCTTCCCGTGCGGGTTACATGTGGCAAAACCACGTTTGAGGAAGCCCTGCTGTTCACGCATCGGGGCATGTCTGGCCCGGCCTTGTTGCAGATTTCCTCCTACTGGTCGGCGGGGCAGCCCCTGTTTGTGGACTTTCTGCCGGGGCAGGATATTGCCGCCCTGCTCATGAAGCTGAAAAAGGAAGGCTCCAAAGCCAGGGGTGCCGGGGCACTGGCACGCTGGCTGCCGCAACGTCTGGCCCACGCCATGGTGGAACTGGGCGCGCCCGAGCGTACACTGGCGGAATGGGCCGACCGGGATATCCGGCTTATGGCGCAGCGGGTCCATAGCATGGAGCTTAAACCGCAGGGGACGGAAGGCTTTGCCAAGGCCGAAGTCACGCGCGGAGGGGTGGATACCAAAGCCCTGTCTTCTCGCACCATGGAGGCGCAATCCGTGCCGGGGCTGTATGTGGTGGGCGAAGCCGTGGACGTAACAGGCTGGCTGGGGGGCTACAACTTCCATTGGGCATGGGCCAGCGGCCACGCCGCAGGCGAGGTTGCGGGCGCGCTCTAGCCTGCCGCGGCACCCCGGCCAGCAAGGGAGCCGGGGTGTTTTTTATGCTTCTTTTGCTTCTGCCGCCAGTTCCAGCGCGCGCGCATAGACCGTGCGTTTGGGCAGGCCCGCGGCTGCGGCTGCCAGTGCGGCGGCATCCTTGACCGAATGCGTACCCAGCAGGGCGCGCAATGTGGTGTCCAGATCATCTGCGGACGTTTCAACGTCCGGGGCCGGGCCGAGCAGTACGGTAATTTCGCCCCGTGGTGGGGTCTGGGCATAAAATGTGGCCAGTTCTTCTGCCGTGCCGCGTTTGACCTCCTCAAACCGTTTGGTCAGCTCCCGCGCTACGGCACAGGGGCGGTCGGGGCCGAATACACTGGCCATGTCTGCCAGTGTTTCCGCCAGACGGTGGGGTGCTTCATGCCAGATCAGCGTGGCACTCAGCCCTGCGCGTTCGGCTGCGTGCAGCCGGGCGAATGTTTCTTTCCGCGCGGCGGAGCGGGGGGGCGGAAAGCCCACAAACATATACGGGTGGGGCGGCAGGCCGGACAGGACAAGGGCCGTCAGCGCCGCGTTGGGGCCGGGGACAACGGTTACGGGAATATCGGCATCAATGGCGGCGCGCGTCAGCCTGAATCCGGGGTCCGAGAGCAGGGGCATGCCTGCGTCGGATACAAGGGCAATCTGTGCCCCTTCGCTTAAGCGCCGGATCAGGTTGGGTACGCGCTGGCGTTCATTATGTTCATGCAGGGCTTCTGTCCGGACAGAAATCCCCCGATCCGCCAGCAGGCGGGCTGTCATGCGGGTATCTTCACACAAAACCAGATCGGCCCGGGCCAGTGCCTCCGCCCCTCTGGGGCTGAAATCCCCCAGATTGCCAATAGGGGTCGCAACCAGCACAAGCCCACCTGAAAAACGCGCATGACTTGGCGCATGTCCTTCGGTATGCAAAGGTTCGATCCCATTGGAAGACGGTGCCTCGGACGGGGTATTGGTAGAGGATGATCTGGATGATGACGCGTGCATACTCGCTCCTGTCAGGGCTTTCCCGTCAAGGTCTGGCGGCAAACCGGGCATTGTGCAAGACCGGAGTGGCTGCCCTTGGCGTAACCGGGCTGATCCTTGCCGGATGCGCCGACCAGTCCGGGTCATCGGGGACAGGGGCAGGTAGGGGGGCTGTTACAGCGCCGGTTACGCAGGCTACCAGCCACAGGGTGGGGGTGCTGCTGCCGCTGAGTGGCACGAATGCAGCCCTTGGGCACGAACTGCTCGCCGGGGTGCAACTCGCCCTTGGGGGCGGAGGACTGCCCCCGGATATGCAGATGGATGTGCATGACACGGCAGCAATAGGGGGGGCAGCTTCGGCCACGTCTGCCGCCTTGCAGGCCGGGGATGGTATTCTGCTCGGCCCGCTGACCAGTGGAGACACCGCAATAGCGGCCCCGGCGGCACAGGCGGCAGGTATTCCCGTACTGGCCTTTACCAGCGACATTACGCAGGGGCGGCCCGGTGTGTGGGTGATGGGCATTACCCCCGAGGAACAGGTGCAGCAGCTTGTTGCGCAGGCCAAGCGGGACGGACGGCAGCATTTTGCCGCATTGCTGCCCGATAACGCTCTGGGCCACGCCATGGGGAATGGTCTGGTCAGCGCCTGCCGTGATCAGGGTCTGGCTGCACCTGCCATAGCCTACCATAACGGCACGGCGGACAGCATCACCCAGACACTGCGCCAGCTATCCAGCTACGATGCACGCGTTGCCGCGGTCAAGCAGGCCATGCCTGCAACCCCCGTGCCCGGCGCGACCACAACGAGTGGCAATCCCAGTGAAGTGACCGGGCTGACCGAACTGCCAAAGGTTGCGCAGTTGCCCGCCAGTCTGGCGGCTGCCCTTGGGCAGGACCCCAACCAGCCACCGGCTCCCGTTGCCCAGCCGGGGCAGGCATCGAATGGTGCTGCGTCCCCGGTAGCCCCGGCGGCCCCGCAGATTACACTGGGCGCTCCGCCGTTTGACGCCCTGTTGCTGGCCGATATTGGGCTGGGGCTGAAAAACGTGCTGGATGCACTGGTTGTCACGCAGGTCAATGCGCCTGATGTCCGCATTATGGGGCCGGGGTTGTGGGCATCTTTTGCCTCCAAGCTCGGGGCGATCAAGGGGGCGTGGTATGCGGCACCTGACCCCACGTCCCGTCAGGCTTTTGTCACGCGCTTCATAGCGCGTAATCACCACATGCCCAAGCCACTGGCTGATATGTCGTATGATGCGGCAACCGCAGCCCTGACCGTGGCCCGCAGCGGTGTGCCCGGCTACCCTGCTGAATCCCTGACACGCCCGGGTGGTTTTGCCGGGGTGGATGGCACCTTTATCCTGTTGCCAGATGGGCGCGTACGCCGCGCTCTTGGAGTGTTTGAGGTTATTGGGAACGGGAGCGACGCCCGTATGGTCTCAACCCCGGTGCAGGCACGGGCCGGAACGTCTGGCTAGACCGTTCCAGCCAGAACAGGCGAAAAAAGGCGGCCCGGCATAGCGCGGGCCGCCTTTTTTGCAGGCTGGTTCAGCGCCGCTGTGCGGCCATATCTGCCAGTGCCTGTGCAACGCGTATCATAACATTATCCCACTGGCGGGGTGTGGTCTGGCGGATAATGCGCAGGGTTGGGTACCATGGGGTATCCTCCCGCCCATGCAGCCAGCGCCAGCAGTTATCGTAGCGATCCATCAGCAGGACGGGTTTACCCAGCGCCCCCGCCAGATGAACAACCGAGGTATCGACCGTTACCACCACGTCCAGCCCCATGATCAGGGCCGCCGTGTCATCCAGAGTGTGCAGGTTGTCTGTCGGGTCGTAGAGCGCCATGCCTTCTGGCGGGTCCATTATCTGTTCAGCGTAAGGGCCTTTTTGCAGGCTGATCAGGTTAATGCCCGGTATGGCCCCTAATGGGGCGAGGGTGTGCAGGCTCATGGAGCGCCTGCGGTCAATCATATGGGCAAAGTGGGAGGTCGGGCGTGGAGCACCTCCCCAGACCAGCCCGACATTCAGTTTGCCATTCATGGGCAAAAGCGGGGCCAGTACTGCAACCTTGTGGCTGTTGGCCCGGATATACGGTACGGGCGCACCCCATGGCTGTGATGTTGCGGCAAAAACCCGTGGCAGGCTGATAAAAGGGCAATGCCAGTCATAGTCCGGGGTGGTGCCGCCAACCTGCACCGTGTGTACCCCGGCCATATTGCGGCACAGGTCTGCCAGTGCTTCTGGCACCCACAGGTGGGTTATGGCGCCACGCTCGGCCAGTGGGCGAACATAGCGCATAAACATGAGCGTATCCCCCAGCCCTTCTTCATGCGTGATCAGGATACGCTGGCCGTTCAGGTCGGTGTCGGGGCCAAGGGTTGGCAAAAGGCGTTCCATGGGCAGGCTGGTATGCCCGGGGAGCTGGAAGCGCCATTCATGCTCGCGCCAGCCCTGAGCGTACTGGCCAGCCTTGAGCAAGGCAACGGAGTGGTTGACCCTGATCCGGGCATCCTGCGGGCGCAGGGCCAGCGCTTGGGCAAAATAGCCAAAAGACTGCTCCATATGCCCCTGTGCCGCCAGAACGGAGGCAATATTGGCCAGAGTGGGCACATCGTTGGGGGTATGGGGCAGGCATGCCGTGAGGCATTGCAGGGCGGTGTCCAGCGCCCCGCTTTCGGTATACGCCATGGAGAGCAGGTTATGGGCAAGCATGTCCTGCGGGTGCGTGGTGGTTGCTTCTGTTAGCGTGGTTATGGCGGCCTCGAACTGGCCTGTCTGGACCAGCAGGTCGCCCAGAGCCGTGTGTATGCGTGTGTCTGCCGGGGCAAGACGGATTGCCGCACGGCAGACGGCAATGGCGGCAGGACGCTGGTCCAGAGCGGCCATGATCTCGCTCAGGTCCTGTAAGGGGTGCTGGCTGTTGGGGTTGCGCAGGCCAATGGTCGCCAGAATCCGGGCGGCCGCGTCGCTGTCTCCCTCCCCACACAGGCAGAAGGCGTGCAGAATTAAGGCCTGTTCGTTCTGTTGCGCTACAAGGGGGGCCAGCAGGGCGCGTGGCTGGCTGAACTGGCCTGCCTGAATGGCCTGCATGGCGTGGCGCAGTGTTGTAAGTTCCGTGCCGGGTGTTGTGGAGGGCGGGCGCATGGTTGTGTTCCGCATGGTTTAGGGGGCGGGCGGTAAAAACACAGGTTTCTGGCAGGGTATAAAAAACCCGGCAGGGCTGTGCGCCATGCCGGGTCAGGGTAAACTGGACCAGAAGAAAAACGTGCTTTGGCCCAAAAGCTCAGGCGGCTTTCATGACCGCGGTCAGTTCTTCCAGAACCGCGTTGGGTTCTTTCTTTTCCAGCACGGCAACTTCCGCCACAAAACGCTCCTGTGCGGCTTCGAACAGTTTGCGTTCGCTAAAGCTGCCATCCAGACTGTCCACGTTGCGGCGCAGGTCACGCAGGACTTCGGCAATCTGCACCAGATCACCGGAGTTGATTTTTTCCTGATACGCAACGGCCCGGCGGGCCCACATGCCTTTGCTGACATGCGGCTTGCCTTTGATGATGGACATGGCTTTGTCCACAATCTCGCGCGAGACAATCTTGCGCAGGCCGGATTTGCGGGCCTTGGAAAGCGGGATGCGCAAGGTCATCTGGTTGCCGGGGAAGGAAATCTGGATCACTTCCAGCTTGGTCCCGGCAATTTCGTCAATCCCGATCCGGTCTACACGCCCGACGCCGTGAGCGGCATAGACAATGGAATCCCCTTCCTGAAAAGGGTCTTCGTCTTTCACCTTGGTTTTGGCCTGGGCCGCAGTGGTGGCGGCAGCGGTGCGTGCCATTGCATCTGTCACGCCGCCTTTTGGAGGTGTTCTAAACGTGTTCATGGTTGGAACCTGTAGCATAAAATACGCTGTTTGTCTGCAATATAAAGAATAGGGGCGGCAATGCTCTTATTGCTGGACGCCATTTTGTGTCTGTAGGGGGGGCGCGGTCTGGTCACCCGTGGGCTGGACCACATCAATTTCAATATTACGGGCCATGGTTGCCATGGGCAGCGCATGCGGAGTGCCTGAAAAAGGGTTTTGCAGGTCGTCTGCACTTTTGTCCAGAATAAGGAACAGGCACCCCACAAGCGAAGACCCAAGAGGGGTAATCCATTCCAGCGTCTGCACCATGGAAAGGGGCAGAACAATACAGAAAATATTCACCAGCGCACGGGGCAGAACCGAAAACTGTATGGGCAGGGGAGTGTTGCGAATACGCTCCAGCCCGCCCTGTGCATTGGCGATGTCGGACAGGATGCGGTCAATCTGACCATGGACCGCCCCGTCTATGCCCTTGCGCGTGACCTCCTCGCTGACGCCCAGACCAATCTGGTAGAGAATGGCGTTGGGTTTATTGCGGTATGGCTCAATGGCCTTGAGCATAGAGGGGGGCAGCAGGCGCTCCACATCCGCGCTGGCATCAACCGGGCCAAGCGCCATACGCAGGGCGTGGGGGTAGGCGGCAATGGCGTACATCAGGTCGGGCCGGTCGCCCAGCAATGTGCCCGCCTGTCGGCCAAAGGAGCGGCAGTTATTGGTAATGGCGCCCCACAATGTGCGCCCCTCCCACCAGCGCGCATAGGCGTTGTTGGAGCGAAAACCCATGAACAGCGCCAGCGCCGAACCGATAAGGGAGACCGGCAGGCTGGGCTGCTCCATCCATTCCTGATGGAAAATCTGAAAAAGAATGACAACAACCAGATCCCACGCAGCCATAAGCAGGATGACCATAAGGATTTCCCGCGTGATAATGCGTAAGCCGACCTTCTGGTCAACGATCATTCAACAATCTCCGGTTTCTGTGTCACAGGGCGGAATGCCCGGTGTCATTTTAACACACAATACCACGCGGGGTTGCCAGTGCGATGATGGTTTGTGCATGCTGGGCAATGGTAAGCATGGGCATGAATGGCTGACCAGATGAAAAGGGGCATGGATATGACTGAAGCAAATGGGCTGACACTGCTGGAAGAACACCGGGCGCATGGCGGGCGCGTCATGTTTTATGAACATTCTTCCAGCGTGCTGGGCTTGCCCGCGCGCTTTGGCGTGTTTTTGCCACCAGCGGCAGAACAGGGCGGTAAAGTGCCGGTTGTGTACGCTCTGGCCGGGCTGACCTGCACGCAGGAGACTTTTCTTATCAAGGCGACCGCACTGGCCGAAGCCGCCCGGCTGGGTGTTGCTCTGGTCACGCCGGATACCTCGCCTCGTGGCGCAGGCATAGAGGGTGAGGATACGGACTGGGATCTGGGAACAGGTGCGGGGTTTTATCTGGATGCAACCCGGCAGCCCTGGGCGCAGCATTACCGGATGGGCAGTTACATAGCGCAGGAACTGCCTTTGCTGGTGGAATCCGCCCTGCCGCTGGATGGCGCAAGGCGGGGGATCATGGGGCATTCCATGGGAGGGCATGGTGCGCTGGTGCATGGTTTGCAGGCCCCCCTGTTCTGGAAGTCCATTTCCGCCTTTGCGCCTGTTGTGCACCCTTCTGTGGTGCCTTGGGGTAAAAAGGCGTTCTCTACCTATCTGGGGGCAGACCCTGCTGACTGGCGCGCGCATGATGCCGTGTGCCTGCTGGAAGATGGTTATACCCATCCCGCTCCCATTCTGGTGGATACGGGGCTGGCAGACCAGTTCCTGCAGCGCGAACTCCAGCCCCAGCACCTTGTGGCCGCAGCGGAAAAGGCCGGTCAGGCCCTGATCTGCCGCGAGCATGAAGGGTATGACCATTCCTACTGGTTTGTGCAGAGTTTTGTGGCCGACCACCTGCGCCATCATGCAGGGCTTCTGGGAGTGTGAGTTTCCTGCATTAGACCCCATTGGTGCATGGCCCGGTCCGCCGCTGCCGCGCTATGGATGACAGCGAGAAATGACGTTGCGTTTTTTTGTCTCTGGTGGCGCGAGCACGCCAGTCGATGAGTGCGCTGCTACTGTTTGCAGGTCCGTCGCTGGCGCTGCGCGCCAGGCAGAGCCGAAGGAGCGAGCGCCTATTGTGAGGAAGGCGGAGCCGCAGAGGCAGAGGCGGTTGAAGGGATTGATCGTATTCCGGAACTGTCTTCGAACAGACCTTGGAAGGCCATGATCGGACTGGCCAAAGACGATATTCCCCTCAGCGATACGGTTTGGAAGCGTACGATATTTCAGACGGAATTGATTATCGTAGAGGGACTTGTCGCAGGAGCCTATGTTCTGGACGAAACCCGGTAGACACGCCTGAACGCAAAGGCTGCAAAGCGTCTTCGTCCTGCCGTCTGCGGTAACAGGGCACATGCTCGAAACGGACCGTGCGTGACAGACTGACCTTATATTGTGTGGCCCAGCCACAAACTGCGTCTTTCAGTCAACCATCAGTCGCATAAAAGCCGAACAGCCGGACACAGAACTCCAATCTGTTCCTGTAAAAATGTGCGTCCATCATGTGAAAACTCTGATTTTTGGATGTTTGGCGCCGATATTCAGGCGGAAATGGAATGGAAGAACAATGTGTTTGTCAAAAATAAACAAAACATAAAGTATTTATAAAAATCAGTATTTTACGTTAATTTGAATGAAGTGCGATTTCATGTATTTTCGTAAATTAATATAATATTTAATTATTTTTGAGATTGTATGTATTCCGTATTTTTTCAGAAAAGCGAGAGTACTAATATGATAACCTGGATTTTATCCAGAGCGACTGCGCAACTGTCTTTGCCCTTTGTGAACGGGTTCAGAACATTGTTGCTGGGAAGTGCGTTCGGTATTGTTGGATATGCCATGCCCGCATCGGCCCAGACAGATGCTTATGGCAATAAAACACCAGATGCATCGAATACGGGTGCGAATTACCTCTATAACCAACAGAGTTTTCCATCGTCGGATAATGGGTACGTCAGAGCCGATCCTTCAGGAAATACGGCTTTCATTCCGGCAGGAGGTCTGGCTTTCCTTGAATCGTCATATACCGTTGGCAACAATTATGTAGGCCAGACCGTGTCCGCCAGTGGTGCGAACGGGTTGCTGAGCATGCCGATCAACCCGCCATCATCCACGCCGGAAGTTTCCCTTCTGGCGGGCAATTACATAACCCCGTCTTCAGTGACGTTGGAAATCGAGAACACCGCGCAAAATTCCTATGTGGTTCTGTATCAGAATTATGTATCCGGTGTACACATTACCAATGAAAACGCTGGCGTGATATATCTTGATGAAAATACGGCAGACGGGGTGGTGCTGCGCAACGATGAATCCAGAATGTATGTTCTGAATAATTCAGCGAATAGTGCGCATATAAGTAATGAATCCGGTAGTTTCATGAATTTTATCGGGAATAGTGCTGAAGGTGCATCCGTCAATAATGATGCATCCAGCATGAATTTCTTGAACAATCTGGCTAATAGCGCCGTAATAGTCAATAGTAATGGCGGCGATATGGTTATGGAAGATAACACGGCCAACAATGCGATTGTGACGAACGAGACCGGAGGTATTCTGTATCTGACAGGTAATACGGCGACAGGGCTAACAATAGGCAACACGGGAGCAACCCTGACTGCTGAAAATAATATCCTGTCCAATGCGATAGTAGTCAATAACGGTTCCGCCAATATGGTACTGAACAATAATAACATTGATGGAACATCGCTGAACAATAACGATTCAAACGTGAGCGTTGTTAATAATACGATACAGAATTCAGATTTGACCAATGCAAATGGCGCGACGATGGTCGTTTCCGGGACATCGGCCACAGGAACGAAGATCACGAATGGTTCTGCATCTGATTCATCAAACACCACAACACTGCTGAACAATACAACCTCAGGCATGACCATAGAAAATTATGGAACAATGGGCCTGTATGGCAACAGTATTTCTGGCTCGACACTGACGGCGGCCGCTAATGCCCAGACGACGATTGGTGACTGTTCCACAGGTATGGGCTGCACCAGTAATACGGGAAGCGTTATTCAGAATACAACATTTACCAATAACGGTACTTCTACCGTAACTGGTGGTGTGCAGCTTTCTGGCTCAACAATTATCAATAATGCGGCCCTTAATCTGTCCAATACGGCGCTCACGGGTGGTGGTGATCTGACCAATGCAGGCACCATCACCATGTCTGGCAACAATTCCGTAGAGTCCGACATGGACAATAACGGAACGGTCAATGTTGTAAGCGGAGTTTCCGCCCTCAGTGGCGCACTGGACGGGAATGGGGCGATGTCCATCACGGATGCATCCGTTCTGCTGTCTGGTAATGGCGCCTACACGGGAAGCATCTCGGTTCAGAATGGCGTTCTGAATGTTTCGGGCGCAATTCCCAACGCCACGGTTGACGCGCTAAGCGGCGGGACCATTCAGGGGAACGGCACGATCGGCACGACTACGCTTGCTTCAGGTTCCATTATTTCTCCCGTGGCGGGGGGGAGCATCGGCACATTGACCATCAACGGGAACCTTACGGTGGAAAATGGCGCGAAATATATTGCTGATGGCGGGGCAGGGACGGTCATAGGCACTGTCACCCTGCCTCTCCAGAGCGCGCCCCTGAACAGCATGGCCAGCGATCTGGTGTCGGTTACGGGTTCCGTCAATCTGGAAGGGGGGGATGTTTCCTTCGCCTCTCTGTCCGGTAAGGTGGCGCCGGGGCAGGTGTATCGCCTGCTGACTGCCGGGAGCGGGATCAGCGGGCGGTTTTCGGGCCTGACCACACCGTATGTTTTTCTTTCTCCCGCACTGCTTTATTCCACCAATGCCGTGGATGTTCTGTTGACCCGCAACGCGCTGAGCTATTCTGCGGTGGCGACAACACGCAATCAGTTCATGGCCGGGGTTGGGGTGGACGGGCTGAGTGCAGGCCATGACGTGGCTCTGGCGCTCGACGGCCTGACGGCGGCTCAGGTCCGGCCTGCGCTGGATAGCCTGTCTGGAGAAGTGCATGCCTCGGCCCGCACGGCTCTTATTCAGGACAGTTTTTTTGTCAGGCAGTCCGCGCTGGACAGGCTGGATACGGCGGATTGTGACGGAAGCATTGCGGACTCAACCCTGCATACGGCGTCTTTGAAAACCGGGCGCAGGGGGGGAGGGTGTCTGGCTGACCAGCCCGTGATCTGGGGGGAAGCATATGGCAGCCTTGGTCATAACAGCGGCAATGGCAATGCCGCGAACATGAATCATTCCACCGCCGGATTCATCATGGGTATGGATACGCTCGTGGCGCAGACATGGCGTGTAGGGGGGCTGTTTGGCTATGGTCGTTCCATGTTTGATGTGGGGGGTGACCGTGGGTCATCGGGCCATAGCAACAATGTGACTGTGGGTGGATATGCGGGTACGCACTGGGGCGGGCTCAATCTGCGGCTTGGTGCTGCCTATACATGGAACATGCTGAGCATGACCCGCAACGTCACGGTTGCGAGTTTCGGGGACCATCTGTCCAGCGACTACCTTGGTGGCACGGCGCAGGCGTTTGGCGAACTGGGTTACAAGTTCCATATCGGCCACGGCATGGTCGAACCCTTTGGCAATCTGGCGTATGTCAATCAGCAGACCAACAGATACAACGAACAGGGAGGTGCTGCCGCACTCCATGGCAGAGGAATGGATACGGGGGTGACATTTTCAACCTTCGGTATCAAAGCCTCTTCCCTGTTCCATGTGGGGAAACTTGCTCTGGTTCCCCATGGAACGCTCGCGTACCGGCATGCTTTTGGCCTGTCCACACCAACCGCGCATGAAATGTTCAGGCAGGCCCGTTATGGCGATATGGATATTGCGGGGGTGCCGCTGTCTGTTAACGCGGCGGTGGTTGACGCAGGGCTGACCGCAAAACTGACCGACAGGATTGATGTTGGCCTGTCCTATACAGGCCAGTACGGGAACCAGTCTGTTGATAGCGGGGCAAGGGCACAGGCGCGTTTCCGGTTCTGAGGGTCGGAGGCTGCTGGCGCGATGGAGGACAGGGGTCTCTTTCGTGCCAGCGTTCGTTCTGTTGATCCGAAGCGGATAAAGGACGCGCCGCTCGCCTGCCCCGGATGGACCTGTTGGTCGCCATCCTGTTGCAGGTCTTGGGGCGCGTCTCAAGGAGAGGCGCACTGCTGCTGCCAGATACGGAAAAACCGCGATGTCATCTCCCACGGTTATTTTCATCGCCCGCGGCAGTTGACTGGATCAAGTGCTGACAGGGCCGCATTTTTCAGACCTGAAGGGACGGGTTATGCTTCATGCCCGCCAGCGCGCCAAGCCATTTCATGTATTCCATGCCCATCAGGCGCAGGGTGGAGACCCGCCACGGGTGGTCCATGGCAGGGGGCATGACGGGGTAAGGTGTCAGGGTGACATCGGGCAATGTACGGCCGAGTTCAAGCATGGCGCGGCGCATATGGTAGCCTGCGGTAACAATAATCAGGCTGTTGATGTGGTGATCCGCAACCCATGCGGCCGTTTCTGTTGCGTTGCCAATGGTCGAACGCGCCTGATAGCCCAGTGTAATGCGGGCGGCCATATCCGGTGGGATGGAGGCGGGCAGTACTGCGCGCACCGATGTCTGTAAGTCCACGCCGGAAATAAGCAGGCGCGCATCGGGGTTGCTGGCAAGCAGGTGGAGGGATGCTTCCACCCGCCCTGTGCCCCCGGTCAGCGCCACAATACCATCGGCATGCATGGTGGGGGCGGGGGGCTGGCGTGCATCATGGACAAACCAGACAAACCCGGCCAGCCAGCATCCGGCCACCAGCAGGCAGGTTTTTCGCAGCAGGGGCAGGAACCGCCGGCTCAGGCGGGGCAGGGGTATGGTGTTGCGCATTATGGGAGGCGGAGCAGCCACAGGCGCACCATGACCTGAGTTGTAAACCAGCAGATGAATGCCGCGACAAAGGGGAGAAGTGCCAGCGCGCACAACATGTCAGACGGGATGGTGTTTGCCAGTGCCTGCCAGTTCTGGGGCAGGAGCCGTTCGGGGGTAGTCAGTGGAACGCTGGCGAAGGGGGCAGCCATTTGCAGGAGCAGCAGCAGGGGCAGGCAGGCCATAAGGGTTCCGCTCAGCCCGCCACCAAAACCAAGGGTTGCGGTCCGCCATGCAAAGCGACCGGCAATATAACTGTCCGAGGCTCCAAGCCCATGCAGGGTTTTGATGATATCCTTGCGCGAGGCAAGGCCGGTGCGCGTGGCAAGGCCGGTTATCATGGTGGCAATGCCGCCCACACTCAGCAGGGCCAGCCCCGCGCAGGCCAGCAGGCTGTTGGCCAGTGCCCGCAGGCGTTCGCCCCAGCGGGCGTTATGCTCCATGATGGTGCCGGGAACATGGGTGCTCAGTGCCTGCTCCAGTGTGGCAGGCACACTGGCGTCTGGTGGGAGTTTAACGCGGATAATTGCAGGTAGCGGCAGAGCGGAACTATCGGTTTCTCCCAGCCATGGTTCCAGCAGGCGAGCCAGTTCGGGAGGGGTCAACTGGTGTACTTCCGTGCCATCTGGCAGGCTGGCAAGGTCTGCCAGAACGGCCTGCACACGGGTTGTGGTGGCACTGCCGCCACCTTGTGCGGCCAGCGGAGCATTTGCATCTGGCACCTGAATGGTGAGCAACTGGGCTGCCCCCCCCGACCAGCGGGCGGAAAGTGCCCGCGCACCACTGGCCCCGGCCAGGGTGAGTGCTGCCAGAAAGCCCATCATGGCCACCAGCGCGAACAGGCTGCGATCCGGCAGGGCTTCGGAAAGGGAGAGGCCATCCTTACGGCCGGAAAAAGGCCGTGTCATGCCTGTGCATCTCCCTCTTCCACCAGCCGCCCCCGTTCAAGAAACAGAAAAGGCCGCTCAAGCCTGCGCACCAGAGATTCGTTGTGGGTCGCCACAATAACGGTGGTGCCCATGGCACTGAGTTCGGCAAACATGTCAAGCAGGCGGCAGGCCTGACTTTCCTCCAGCGCGTTTGTCGGCTCGTCCGCTAGAACAAGGCCCGGTCGGTGGATAATGGCGCGCGCAATGGCGGTGCGCTGCTGCTCCCCGCCCGAAAGCCGGGTGGCGGGGACATCCACGCGCTCGCCCAGCCCCACCCATTTGAGAATGGCGTGAACCTCGTCCTGAATTTCGTCCTCGGGGCGGTTTTGCAGGCGCAGGGGCAGGGCCACGTTATCGGCCACGGACAGGTCGGGCATGAGCTGGTAGTCCTGATGCACCATGCCGATTCTGTGGCGCAGGCGTACAAGGGCTGCACGTTTTTCGTCCTGTGCAACGGTTTTGCCCAGAATGGTCATCTGCCCGTCGGTGGGCAGGTTTTCAAGATGCAGCAGGCTGAGCAGGCTGCTCTTGCCCGCCCCGGAAGGCCCAAGCAGCCAGCGGAATCCGCCCTGCGGCACGGCAAAGGACAGGTGGGCCAGAACAGGCCCGCTCTCCTTTTTGCCCCGGCGCCAGGATACATTGTCCAGACGAATCATTTACCGTTTTCCGGGCAAAAAAGCATAAAAATAAGGCAGTTCACTCATTCTGCAACTGTAGCGGATAGTTCCATGCACTGTCGATTGAGAAGCGTCCTTCAGTGCTGAATTGAAAAAGGTGTTCCGTGCCTTTAGGATCGGGGGCTGGCACGGATTGCCTTTTCCTGTGATAGGAAGGGGGTTACGTCTATCTTCCGTCCTGATGCCCAGCCTGCCGTTCCAGCCGGTTCGGGGCAACAGGGAGAGGCCCTGCTAAGAGAGTGTTCATGAAGATTGTCTGTCCTTCCTGCGGTGCGGCCTATCAGGTTCCCGAAGCTCTTCTGGCTAAAAGGCATACGGTCAAATGTTCAGCTTGCGGGGTGAAGTGGCGGCTGACCCCGCCTGATGCACCAGAAGACGCACCCGCAGGCACGATTACTCCCGCGCCAAGCCCCGTTGCTGCTCCTTCTCCCGCAGTCACGGCCCCACCCGTTGAGGACGTGCCAGCAGAGCCTCAGGTTCCGCCGCTGCCGGTGCAAAGTGTTGCGGACAGGCCGGAACTCGCCCCGGAGCAGGTGGGGAACAAGGCAGAACAGGCTGCACCCACCCCAGCGGCAGCAGAAGACACGCAGGCCGAACCGCAGGAGCCGGTAGCACCTTCTGCCGCACCAGCCTCTCTGGAGGCCGAGACGGCCGGGGAGGGGGATCATGCCGACACAGGCATGGCTGTTCCTGCTCCATCTGCTCCACAGGTGGATATTCCTCTTGCATCCTCCCCCATTCAGCCCGAAAGCCAGCCAGAGCCAGAGCCAGAGCCAGAGCCAGAGCCAGAGCCAGAGCCAGAGCCAGAGCCAGAGCCAGAGCCAGAGCCAGAGCCAGAGCCTGTGGTTCCGGTTGTTGCCGTACCGGTAACGCCGGTTGTGGCTCCGGTGCCACCTGCTGTGCCGCAGGTAGCTCTTCCCGTCCAGACAGTCTCCACGTCAGCAGGCCTTGCGCCGATAGCCCCCGTGGTGGAGAGTGCTGTAACACCCGTCCCCACCTCGTCAGGCGCGGTTCAGACGCCGGGCCGGTTGCCAGCCCGTGCGGAAACAGACAGAACAGAGAGTGCACCGCTAGCGGCCCATATTGCGCGTCCGGCCTACAAGCTTGGCACAGGCTCGGCCTTGCAGATGGTGCGCGAGGCTGTGGCCAGCTTGTCCAAACGGGTCGCCGGTACGGATATGCGCGCCCTGCTGCAAAGCGAGCTGTTCTGGCGCAGGGCCTGGGTTGTCAGCTTTGTGCTGGCTGCACTGGTTGTGCTGGGTGTCTGGCACTGGTGGGCGGCGATTGTGGACGCATGGCCTGCCGCAGCCCGGCTCCACCAGCCGGGCTAATACCCATTTTATACCCCGCAGGCCGTGCGGGGCAGGTGGCTGCTAAAAAGAGGCTTAAAGCTTGCGGCCGACCAGCATGGCCAGCGTGGCGCCTGCGGCGGCCACGGCCATAAGCCCCAGACCATCGCAGATCAGTCCGCTTGCGGTCAGTTCGTGCCCGGCAAGCACAATCTGTTCGGGAATGGCGTTGGCAACGCTGGCAATGGCGTCATGCGCCTGCGGGTCGGCTGATGCGGTGGTGCGGGTCAGGGTTTTGACCAGCGCTGGCAGTGCCGCCCATGCGGCCCCTGCAATGAGCAGAAGAGGGGCAAACAGTTCGGCCATCTGCTGCACAAAGTAGAAAACGAAATAACAGGCGGCTCCAATGGCCGTACGCAGCACCCGCAGCCCGGCGGAGGCCGATGTGTTCTGGCGGGAGGACATGGCAAGAGGCTGCTGGGAAGCGGGTATAGGTGTGCGCGTGTCCATGGACCAGTGTTCCTTCAGGTCATCCTAGGCGGAAATGTCAGTCAATCTGCCAACGGGGCAGGCTGCTCAAGTAAAGAGCGGCCTTTATACCGTTCTTGTGTGTGTCTTGCCACCTTGCTTGCAAGGGGACAGATACAGGTGTCATGGTGGTAACGCATTCGAGAGCAGACGGTGGATGTTTTTGTTTGGTATGAGTCTAAAATCAGATTTAAGCGTAAAAAGGATGGGCCTAGGCGTCCAGCTATAGGCAGAATTTATGGATTTTCCTTCCTGCACCATCCTGTTCGCGGGTGTAAATGCAACGTGCGAACAGCAGCTTGTAGCCGAACTGGACAAACGCGGTCTGGGTGTGCGTGTCGCCGCAGATGGCCGCACGGTTTTTGCCGGGTTTGATACCGAACTGCCAAATCTTCTGGTCGTGCAGGACCGTCTGCCCGATATGTCCGCCGCCCAGTTATGCCAGCGTTTGCGGCTGACATCGGCCACGCGGAGTATACCTGTGGTGGTGCTGGTGGATGCGCATGACCCCGAACAGGAGCGGGAAATTCTGGAACGTGGGGCGGACGCCTGCTTTTGCGCCACGGATGACCCGGTTTTTCTGATCTTTCGCATATGCGCGCTCCTGCGTGACTTCGGGAACGAAACCGCCGAGCGCGAGGGCGCCGTTTTTCGCCAGCCATGCGTTTCTGTTGTGACCGCACCAGGAGGTATCTTATGGGCCTGGCCCGACGGGGCGAGCGTTGGCAAAACGCCCCGCCTTGTCCAGATGCTCCGCCAGAACGGTGAGGAAGCAACGCTGGTGGAAGACCCGGACAGGCTTGAACTCTCCAATGTCAGCGCCGGGCGTATCCAGCCTGACTGCATTGTGGTGGACCTGAGTTGCCCGGCCTTTAATGGTCTTGCGCTGGCGCAGACAGTCGCCGCCTTCCGGCGCAGGAGCCGCCAGTGTACCCGTGTGCTGGGGGTGGTCGAGCGCGGCCAGCTGACAGCCGAAAAAATGCGGCTGGTCTTTGACGCCGGTGTGGATGACCTGACGGACTCGGACATAACTCCCGCTCTGCTGGTTGCCCGCATAAGCAGCCTTGTGCGCCGCAAGACCTTGCAGGATGAAGCCCGGCGCGAGGAAGCGCATATAGAAAGTGCCCGTGCCCGTATGGCTCTGGCCGATGCCCTGCGCCGCGTGAATGCGGATCTGGCAGCCGCTAACCGTAAGTTGATTGATGCGCAGGTCAAACTGGTGCAGTCGGCCAAAATGGCGTCTCTGGGGGAGCTTGCCGCGGGTATTGCGCATGAGTTCAATAACCCGCTGGCTTTTGTTCTGGCGCATGAAAATACGGTCAAGCGCAGTATGGCGCAGGCTTTGCAGGCTGTAAGGCAGAACGACATTGGCATGGCCGAAACCGCTCTGACCAAAGGGGCCGAGCGTCTGGCCTCCTCCCTTGTCGGGTTATCAAGGCTGCGGGAGCTGGTGGCCAGCCTGCGGCGTTTTTCCCGTCTGGAGGAAGGCGAGTTCCGTCGTCTGGATGTGCCTGAGGCCATCGCTATGGTGCTGACACTTCTGGCGCCCAAACTCGGGCAGGAAATAGCGGTGGTATGCCGTCTGGAGGCACCGCCGGAACTGGTCTGTCAGGCAGCGCTGGTTAATCAGGTGGTCATGAACATTGTCAGCAACGCAGCCGACGCCATTCTGGAACAGCGCGAAACAGCCCGCAAACAGGGTGGTTCTGCACCGGCCAGAGGCAAGGATCAGATTCTGATCGCCTCTTTTTTGGAAAAGGTGGAGGCCAAAGGGGCCGAAAATTACGTGTTGCAGATATCGGATACAGGGCCGGGAGTGCCGCAGGAATTGCAGGAACGCGTTTTTGAACCGTTTTTTACAACAAAACCTGTAGGCTCGGGGACCGGGCTAGGTCTGGCAACGGCATATGGGGTTGTGCAGGCTCATGGTGGGAGTATTGTTATAACAAACTCGGGGGCTCTGGGCGGTGCCTGCTTTACCATTCGTGTGCCCTATAAATCAGGAGAGGAGAGGCGCGGTGAGCACGTTATATGAACCAACACAGCGCCCTTTTGTGCTCGTTGTGGATGACGAGCCGGAAATTCTGGTCGCACTGTCTGATCTGCTGGAAAGTGCCTACACGGTCCTGACCGCCTCCTCGGGGGAGGAGGGGCTTGAGCGCCTGCGCAGCAACCCCGGTGTTGCTGTTATTGTTTCCGACCAGCGCATGCCGGGCATGACGGGCGATGTCTTTTTGGCCCATGCGCGTGACCTGTCTGCGGCGGGGGCAATCCTGCTCACGGGGTATGCGGATATTTCCGCCGTGGAAGCAGCCCTAAACCGGGGCCAGATCTCCTTTTTTGCGTACAAGCCGTGGGATGATGAAACCCTGCTGTCCATGGTCGGGCAGGCGGCCGCGCGGTATTTTCTGGAAAAAGAGCTGGAGTGCGAACGCCTGCTTCTGCGCGGGCTGCTGGATAACCTGCCCTTTGGTCTTGCGGTCAAGGATCAGGCGGGCTGCTTTGTGCGGCTAAACCAGCAGATGGCAAGCCAGTTGGGCCATACGGTCGCGCAGTGCATTGGCCAGCGCGAAGAGGATCTGGTGGATGGCCCACGGCTGGAAAGCCTGAAGGAAGCACAGGGCCAGCTTGCCCAGACCGGGCGCGACCAGCAGGTGCTTCAGCTCCCGGCGCAGGATGGCCCCGCCCGATGGCATGACCTGACGCGCGTCAGGCTGGATAGCCTGCGCAACACTCCGGTCCAGTCCTCCATGCTCTCGGATTATTCCATTCTGATCGACCGGGATGTGAGCGAGCTTTTAAGTCTGGAGCAGCGGCTGCGGCAGGCACAAAAAATGCAGGCCATTGGCACACTGGCCGGTGGCATTGCGCATGATTTCAATAACCTGCTGACGGCCATTCAGGGCTCTCTGGAACTGGTGCAGGACCTTGAGCCTCCAAAGGAGGCCTCGGTTGTCCGGCTGTATGAAAACGCCATGGAAGCCGCCCGACGTGGCGCGGTGCTCACCCGCAAGCTGCTGGACTTCAGCCGCCCGAGGCATCTGGTCTGCCAGCGGGTGGATATGCATGATGTGCTGGAAAATCTTCAGACCTTCATGAAGCAGGGGAAGGTGCCCGAGGAAATCCGCGGCGCGCTGGATGCGTCCCGGCTGGAGGGCATGAGCCGCTTTAGCAGCGTACGCTTCAATATCCCTCAAGAGCCGCTGCCCCCGGTCTGGACAGATGCCGTCCAGCTTGAGCTGGCGGTGTTCAGCCTGTGTGTGAACGCGCTGGATGCCCAGTCGGAAGGAGGGGAAACCTGCGTTTCCGTCCGTCAGGTTGCGCGCCTGCTGGGGCGGCATGTGGGGCGCGAGCATGCTGGCGCATGGGTGGTCGTGCAGGTGACGGATCGTGGCATCGGCATGACCGAGGACATACGCGCCCGCATTTTTGACCCGTTCTTTACCACGAAAGGCACAGGGCATGGTGTGGGGCTTGGCCTGTCCATGATTTATGGCTTTATCAGCCATTGCGGGGGAGAGGTGCGGGTAGACAGCGTTCCGGGGGGCGGCACGTCCGTTGAGCTATGGTTCCCCGCCATGGATCAGGAGATGGCCGCCGCCATTCCCGCCGTGCCCGCCAGTACGGTGCAGACCATAGCTGCCGTTCTGCCTGAAAACGGTGCAGGCAGCACCATTCTGGTGGTGGATGACGAACCGGGTGTACGTGCGGTGACCAGCGGCTTTCTGCGCCGTGCCGGGTATGAGGTCATGGAAGCGGCCAGTGGTGCCGAAGCCGTGGAAAAGGTGCAGTCCACCCCCGGCATTGCCCTTGTGGTCATGGATGTGATGATGCCGGGCATGAACGGGGGCGAGGCCGCACGGCGCATCCACGACGTGCGTGCAGACCTGCCGGTTCTGTTTGTCACCGGCTATGCGGATTTTGGCGTGCTGCCAGAAGGGGTTGCCGTTTTGCATAAGCCCTACACGCGTGATGCGTTGCTGGGAGATGTAAGGGCTATGCTGGCAGCATAGCCCACCCCCTTGTGTCCTGCGCCAGAACGCCTATTTCTTGGTGTTATGGATAGTTTTCATTCTGCTTCGTCTTCGCATGATCCCGTCGGCTGGCACGGGACCACCATTCTTTGTGTGCGCCGTGGCGCGCAGGTTGCCATGGCGGGGGATGGTCAGGTGACACTGGGCAGCACCGTGATCAAGGGCAACGCCCGCAAGGTCCGGCGCATTGGCCCTTCCGGCACCATTCTGGCGGGGTTTGCCGGTGCTACGGCCGATGCCTTTACCCTGCTGGAGCGGCTGGAAGCCAAGCTGGAGCGCTACCCAAACCAGTTGGAGCGCGCCTGTGTGGAACTGGCAAAGGACTGGCGCACGGACCGTTACCTGCGCAGGCTGGAGGCCATGATGGCCGTGGCCGATGCCGAACACTCCTTTACCCTGACCGGCAATGGCGATGTGCTTGAACCCGAGGATGGTATTATTGCCATTGGTTCGGGGGGGAACTACGCCCTTTCGGCGGCGCGGGCACTGCTGACGGTAGAAGGGCTGGGGGCGGAGGAAATTGTAACCCGCGCCATGAAGATTGCTGGCGATATCTGCGTCTATACCAACCACTCCGTGCGGATAGAAACGCTGGATGCCAAAACGGCGGGAGAGAGAGTCTGATGCAAGCCCCCCATCTTTCCCCGCGTGATATTGTTGCCGAGCTTGACCGCTACATTGTCGGGCAGGGTGACGCCAAACGTGCGGTTGCCATTGCCATGCGCAATCGCTGGCGCAGGGCGCAACTGCCAGAAGTCATGCGTGAGGAAGTTGTGCCCAAGAACATCCTCATGATCGGCCCGACCGGCTGCGGCAAAACCGAAATCGCCCGCAGGCTGGCCAGACTGGCGCAGGCACCCTTCCTCAAGGTGGAAGCCACCAAGTTTACCGAGGTCGGCTATGTTGGCCGGGACGTGGATAGCATTGTGCGCGATCTGGTGGATGCCGCCATTGTCATGCTCAAGGACATGCGCCGCAAGGATGTGGAGGAGCAGGCGACTCAGGCGGCGGATGAACGGATTGTCACCGCGCTGGCGGGTGAAGGTTCCTCGGCCGATACCAAAAGCAAGTTCCGCACCATGCTGCGCAGCGGCCAGCTTGAGGATAAGGAAATTGACATCGCCATAACCGATCCCGCCCCCACGGGCCCGGCGGACATGCCGGGCATGATGCCGGGGAGCGTGATCAACCTTGGCGAGATGATGAAAGGGTTTATGAATCGCGCCCCGAAGCAGAAAAAACTCCGGATTTCCGACGCACGCAAACAGTTGCAGCGTGAGGAAGTCGAGCGTCTGCTGGATAGTGAGAGCCTGACGCGTGAGGCCGTAGCCCATGTGCAGAACAATGGCATTGTCTTTCTGGACGAGATCGACAAGGTCTGTGCCCGCTCATCCGAGGGTGGCGTAAAAGGGGGCGATGTCTCGCGCGAAGGGGTACAGCGCGACCTGCTGCCCCTTATTGAAGGCACGACCGTTTCCACCAAACATGGGCCGGTCAAAACCGACCATATCCTGTTTATTGCTTCTGGTGCGTTCCATCTGGCCAAACCGTCCGACCTGCTGCCGGAATTGCAGGGGCGTTTGCCTATTCGTGTGGAACTGCAACCCCTCTCACGCGATGATCTGCGGCGTATTCTCACCGACCCGGAACACTCCCTGCTCAAACAGTACACCGCCTTGATGAAAACTGAAGGTGTAAACCTGACCTTTGCCGATGATGCCGTGGATGCGCTGGCCGAACTGGCTGCGGACATTAACGAACGGGTGGAAAATATAGGCGCGCGCAGGCTTGCAACAGTGCTGGAAAAACTGCTGGAAGATATTTCCTTCACCGCACCCGAGCGTGGGGGCGAAAATGTTGTTGTGGATGGCGCCATGGTGCGGGACAAGGTGGCCCCACTGGCCCGCAAGGGCGATCTGAGCAGGTTTATTTTGTAATGGAAGCACCTTTTGTAACCCCGCAGGAAGACACTGCGGCAGAAGCCATCGAAGCCATTGGCGACGAACTGGACGTGTTTGATGACTGGATGGAACGCTACCAGTACATCATAGAAATGGGGCGCAAGCTGCCGCCATTCCCACCAGAATGGTGCAATGATGCGCACCGTGTGCCCGGTTGCCAGAGTCAGGTCTGGCTGGAGGCAAAGGAAGCTGATGGCAGGCTCTACTTTGCGGGCCTGTCCGATGCCGCCATTGTCAGCGGGTTGGTGGCACTCCTGCTGCGTGTGTATTCTGGCCGCACGCGGGAGGAAATTCAGGCAACGGACCCCGGTTTCCTGCGTGATCTGGGGTTGGTGCAGGCTTTGTCCACCAATCGCGGTAACGGGGTTGAAGCCATGGCCCGCGCCATGCGCTCGGCTGCTGCCGTATCTGCCTGATCAGGCCCGGTTGTCTGTGCCCCAGCCTGTGGGTTACAGGCTGGTTTGGGGGGAGTGGTGAGATACAAAGTGTTCAGTAGTCCACCACGCCGGGGTAAAAACAGCCAGCAAGATGTTCAATAATCTGTTGGTAACGGGCTTTTTCGGCTTTTGGGTATCTCAGTTCAAAATTTGAGAACTGGTGCTTTTTCCAGAATACCTTGGCGTAAAATTCTGATTTTTCGTCTATATCATCCGAAAGAACGGCCCAGTCCCGGTGAATGGTCCTGTAGGTGATATTGCGCTTTCCTTCGGCGATATAGGAAATTTCCTCCTCGAGAGTTTCAGGGGCGAAGGAGCCGTAAACCAGAAGGTCACCGCCATCTTTGGCCAGAAAATGCTGGCCGTCTCCATTCCCGGCTTCCCCCTGCGGCGTGAAGAGGTGAGCCGGGTAGCAGATCTGATACCCAAAACGTTCGTTTGTATAAGTCTGCCATGTAATGGCCTGTGTTCTGGCTGGTGCACAAAGCGCAGAGGTCGGCCCAGCACTTGCTAAGGCAAACGGCAATGCTCCCAGCAGGAGTATTTTTCGTACACTGACAGACATATCGGTTTTTCCTGCTGTTTTCTTGCAAAGAGCAGCCTACATGGTTCGGCTGTCTGGTGGAATGCAGGTGCTCAGGCACAAAAAAGCCGGTCCCCCATGCGGCGGACCGGCTTTTTTTAAAGTGTGGAAAGCCCGGTGCTTCAGGCGTTCCCTTTTTCCTTCAGCGCTTTCAGCACATCCGCCGGGCGGATGGGCAGGTGGCGCAGGCGCACACCTACTGCGTTGAAAATGGCGTTGCCCACGGCAGGTGCAATGGTTGTAACGCCCGGCTCCCCCAGACCCATGGGTTTTTCCGTGCTGGGCAGGAACTCAACATCCATTTCCGGCACATCCGCAATGCGCAGGGGGGTGTAGGTGTTCAGGTTACGGTCGCGCACGTTGCCGTCCACAATTTCTGTCCCTTCAAACAGGGCCATGCTCAGCCCCCACAGGGCACCGCCCTCGGTCTGGGCAGCGGCTCCGTCGGGGTCGATAATTGTGCCAGCATCCAGCACCAGCCAGATTTTCTGGCAGGTTACAACGCCTGTCTTGCGGTCAACATGCACCTGCACGGCACCAGCCGTCCATGTTGGCATGGCGCGTTCCTGCCCAAAGGTGGTGGCAATGCCAATGGCTGTATCCGCAGGCAGGGACACTTTGCCATAACCACATTTTTCCACCAGATGCCTGAGCACATTGGCCTGACGGCTGGCCCCACCCACGGAGTTGGGGGCGCTGCCTACATTGCGGCCTTTGCTGTCCAGCAGGCTCAGGCGGTAGTCCACCGGGTCCAGCTTACGGGCATGGGCAATTTCGTCCAAAAAGCTCTCATGCGCCCATGGGGTCCAGCCGGAACTGACCGAACGCAGCCAGCCGGGGCGGAAGGTCTCACTTGCCAGTTCATTGTCCAGCGCGCGCACCAGCATGGGGCCGACATCGTACCAGTGGTCGGCACCTGCAATGGCAAACTGGTCATAGGGTTTGCCGTCCGCGCCTTTTTCCATGAATGCGCTGGCCATAACACGGGTTGGCCAGCCAGCGGAGGCATGGTGCTGCCACGCAGTAATTGCGCCGTCCTGCCCCAGTGCCGCGCGGACCGTCTGCACGGAGGGGGAGCGGATGGAGTCAAACAGCACGTCATCCGAGCGGGTAAAGATCAGCTTGACCGGCTTGCCCCCGATGGCCTTGGAAATAAGGGCCGCAGGCACTGCGTAGTCCCCGTTCAGGCGGCGGCCAAAGCCCCCACCCAGCAGGTAGCTGCGCATGACCACTTCGGATTCAGGCACCTGTAGCGCCTTGGCGATAACGGGCAGGAACAGGGTCTGCCACTGGTTGCCGCAATGCACTTCCCATTTGCCTTCGTGCTGGCGGGCCAGCGCGTTCATGGGTTCAAGCTGGTAATGCAGTACGGAGGAGCAGGTATAGGTCTGTTCGACAACCTTGGCGGCTTTGGCGAATGTTTCGTCCACGCCGGGGTCGTTGAACACGCACGAACCACCGGCTTTGTCCGCAATCTGCCTGCGGCCGTAGTCCAGAATATCCTGCTCGGTTACGTTGGCGGTCTTGCCCGGGGTCCAGACAACCTTGAGCGCATCCGTTGCGCGGATGGCCGCAGGGTAGGATGAGGCCAGAACCGCAACCCAGCCCGGTACGGTATCGGACGGGTCTTCGAGCACAATGTAGCGGATGTACCCCTTGACCTTTTTGGCTTCGCTGTCATCCACAGAGACAACTTTGGAGCCATAACGCGTGGGCGGCAGTTTGGGGCGGGCGTACACCATGCCCTCAAGTTTGGCGTCTATGCCGTAAAGGGCGGTGCCGTTGGTTTTGGATGGAATATCCAGCGCCTTGACATCTTTGCCAATCAACCGGTGCTCGGATGCAGGCTTGAGCGGCAGCTTGGCCATTTCTTCTGGCGTATAGGTTTTGGTCGGGTGCGCACGGCTGACAATATCGCCGTAGCTGATCGACCGGCCGCCAGCAATAACCTGCCCGTTGCGGGCAATACAGGCAGCGGGGGAAACACCCAGCAGTTTAGCACCCTGTTCCACCATGACCGTGCGCGCAGCAGCCCCGGCCTGACGGAACTGGTCCCACGTCATCCACACGGACCAGGAGCCACCTGTTACCATAAGGCCCCATTTGGGGTCTGTATCCACATAGGTAATGCGGACCTTGTTCCAGTCGGCTTCCATTTCATCCGCAATAATGCGGGCAAGGGCTGTGCCAATATGCTGGCCCATTTCCGCACGGATGATGTTCACGTTCACCCAGCCATCGGGGGCAATGGAGCACCAGATCGTGGGTTCAAAGGCGGCGGCTTCCTTCAGGGCTTCCGGTGCGCCCTGCGGGTAAACCTGCGCTGCCTTGCCCTGGCGGGCAAACCCGAACAGAAAGGCAGAGCCTGCGGCGGTGAGCAGAAAACTACGGCGCGAAGGCCCACGGCCCGCCGCCCGGTCCTGCTGTGCGGCAATACGTTCGAGCTTACCCATTGGATGCCTCCTCCTTGCGCAGGGCGGCAGCTGCTTTTTTAATGGCTTTGCGAATACGGACATAGGTCATGCAGCGGCACAGGCTCCCGCCCATAACACCATCAATTTCCTCATCCGTGGGGTCGGGGTAGTCCTTTAACAGGCTCACGGCCTGCATGATCTGGCCAGACTGGCAGTACCCGCACTGGGGAACCTGAATGTCCTTCCATGCTTCCTGCACGGCATGTCTGCCATTGGGGTCCAGCCCTTCAATGGTGGTAACATCAGCCCCTTCCAGCGAACTGAGCGGAGTAATGCAGGAACGGGTTGCCCGGCCACCAACCAGAACGGTGCAGGCACCACACTGGCCTACGCCACAGCCAAACTTTGTGCCTGTCAGGTCCAGATCATCACGCAGCGCCCACAGCAGGGGGGTGTCGTCCGGCACATCGACAGAAACGTCACGGCCATTGAGTTTGAATTTTACCATCTCGTGCTCCGTGGTCCGTCTTAGTGCGATGAATTGACAGGAATGGTGGTAATGGTCTTGCGCACTGCGGCTGCTTTCTTTTCCAGGTCCGTCCATGGTGGCAGGGTGGTGCGGGTGCGGCGCAGGTAAGCGGCAATCCGCGCCATATCCTGATCGGACAGGGCATTGTAGAAGCTGGGCATGGCTACGCCGGACTGGCCTTCTTCCGCTGTCAGCCCATGCAGGATGACCTGATAGAGGTTGGTGGGTTCATCCAGCCAAAGCGCGTTGTTCAGCGCCAGATCGGGGCGGCCCAGTACGGGGGAAGGGGCTGCATTGTAATGGCAGGCCGCACATGCACCCTGATAAAGCTTGGCGTCGGGGTCCACGGTCGGGCCGATCAGGTCGATCTTGGACTGTTCCATGGCGCGGGCAAGGGCGGCCTTGTCATGCTTTTCACGCTCGGCGGCATGGTCCACATCGGCAAAATAATGCGCGATGGCGTGTACATCTTCTTCCGGTACGGTGGAGAGGAAGCGGTGCGGCACGGGGGACATGGGGCCACCAGCAGGCCCATGGAGCGGTGCCACCCCATAACGCAGGTACTGGAACAGCTCGTCTTCCGTCCACGTGGTGGGGGTCGGGTTATGCTCGTTCAGTGGGGGGGCAATCCAGTTGTCCACCACTGCGCCGTCGTAAGGAGCGCTCTTCTTTTCCGCCCCCATGAAGTCACGCGGGGTATGGCATGCGCCGCAATGGGCGTTACCTTCAGACAGGTAAGCCCCACGGTTCCACAAGGCATCATGCCGCGGGTCGGGCTTGTACACGCCGGGGGTGAAGTACAGCAGCTTCCAGCCGGCCTGCAGAATACGCAGGCTGAGCGGGAAGGGCAGCTCGTTGGTGCGGTGCGTCATGTGCACGGCAGGGCGTGTCATCAGATAAGCATAAAGATCGGAGACATCCTGCTCGGTCATTTTGGTGAAATGATCAAACGGGAAGGCCGGAATAAGATGAACCCCCTTGCGGGAAACCCCAAGATGCATGGAACGCTGGAAAGCTTCTTCCGACCAGTTGCCAATACCGGTTTCAGGGTCCGGTGTAATATTGGGGGAATAGATGGCGCCAAACGGTGTATCCATCTTGTAATCGCCAGCCAGTTCCGGTCCACCGCCCATGTCTGTGCGGGTGTGGCACTCCGCACAGTATCCTTCGGCGGCCACAATCCGGCCCCGCTCGATCTGCTCGGCGGAAAAACTGCCGCGGTCAGGGGGATCCACCGGTTCTATGGGGGGGTACCAAGCGTAATAAAGAAAACCCATGCCGGCCACGGCGCCAATGGCGGCTGCTCCTGCTAAAAGACGTTTGATCACTCTAATCCCCACCTTATGTGTAAACGTCCCGTCTGGAGGGCAGATGGATCAAGTCTGCCCAACACAGCCAGAGGAACAGCATTTGCGGTCTGTCGTTGATTAAGATCAATCGTATCTGGATTTCTGTCGTAGATAAACGCATAGAAGCAATGTTATTACACGACAAAGTGTATATGATTTATCTATATCGCAAGAATATTACAAAAACTGGCCTTTTCTGGGTATTATCTATATTCACAAAGATATAGATCGTCAGAAATTTGCATGTGCGGCATGCATTTTATTAGGGTGAGTGGCGGGGTCCAGCTTAGGGAAAGAGGCTGGATAGGCACAGGAGTGCCCCACAGAATCCGACCGGTCGAAGAATCGGTTACCCTTGTGGAGCAGATTTGTTGCAAGCAAAGGCTTGAAAGCTGCCCCCCTTTCTTTTAAGGAAGCGCATTCGCGCACGCGTCCGGGCCTGTGGGGCATGCCCGGCCGTGCAGAAGCCACTTTATTCCTTCGGGGGTAGGGCGGTTATGTCCAGCGTATTTCAGGAGTTAATGAAATGCCCAAAATGAAGACCAAATCGTCGGTCAAGAAGCGGTTCAAGATCACCGCGACCGGCAAGGTGCTCTCCGGCCCGAGCGGTAAGCGTCACGGCATGATCAAGCGTACCCAGAAGATGAAGCGCTCCGCTCGCGGCACGCAGGTTCTTCAGCCGCAGGACGGCCGTACGGTTAAGCAGTGGGCCCCCTACGGGCTGTAAGGAGCATCTAAGATATGGCACGTGTTAAACGCGGTGTAACCACACTCGCTCGCCACAAAAAAGTTCTGGAACTGTCCAAGGGTTACCGCGGCCGGTCTTCCACCAACTACCGCATTGCTCTGGAACGCGTTGAAAAGGCGCTCCAGTACGCATATCGCGACCGCCGCAACAAGAAGCGTGAATTCCGCGCTCTGTGGATCCAGCGTATCAACGCCGCTGTGCGTGAACACGGCCTGACCTACAGCCGTTTCATTAACGGTCTGGACAAGGCTGGGATCGAGATTGACCGCAAGGTTCTGGCCGCCATCGCATTTGATGACGCAGCAACCTTTGCCGAAATCGTCAAGAAGGCACAGGCCGCTCTGGCAGCCTGATTGCCGGTTCTGACAGATCCGGTATACAAGAAGGCCGTCCCTTACCGGGCGGCCTTTCTGCTTTCTGGCGGATGGTTTTTGGGCCTAAGGGCTTTTCTCCCGGAGCGGGAGATTGTATCCGCCCGGTAGTATTTTTTCCTCAGCGCGGGGTTCCATGAGCGACGATCTAGAAACTCTTCGGCAGGATGTCCTGTCCGAACTGGCTGGTGCCACAGACCTGCGGGCATGGGATGCCGTGCGCGTTGGCACTCTGGGCAAATCCGGCCGCCTGACCGGTCTGCTCAAGGCGTTGGGGAAAATGCAGCCCGATGAACGCAAGGCGCGGGGCGTTGCCCTGAACCGCCTGCGTGATGAGCTGACCCAGGCGGTAGAAGCCCGCGGCAAGGAGCTGGAAGCCGCTGCCCTGCAGGCCCGCCTGATTGCCGAAAAACTGGACGTAACCGTACCTCCCCCGGCAGAGGCCGCAGGCTACATCCACCCGATCAGCCGCACGATCGAGGAAATGACGGCCATTTTTGGTGTCATGGGTTTTCAGGTTGCTGAAGGGCCGGATATCGAGACTGACTGGCACAACTTTTCGGCCCTGAACACGCCCGACCATCACCCCGCGCGGACCGACCACGACACGTTTTACCTCCCGCCCGCGCCGGGGCTGGATGTGACCCGCGTCCTGCGGACCCAGACCTCGGGCGTGCAGATCCGCACCATGCTGGGGCAAAAGCCGCCCATCCGTATTATTGCACCCGGCCGGACCTACCGTGCGGACCATGATGCAACGCATTCCCCCATGTTCCACCAGTGCGAAGGTCTGGTTGTGGGGCAGGGCATTACTCTTGGGCACCTCAAGGGCTGCCTGATCGAGTTTTTGCGTGCGTTTTTTGGCAAGCCGTCCCTGCCGGTGCGTTTCCGCTCATCCTACTTCCCGTTTACCGAGCCGTCTTTGGAAGTGGATATTGGCTGGTCGCGCAAAACGGGTGAAATCGGGGCCGGGGAAGACTGGCTGGAAGTGCTGGGCGCAGGCATGGTCCATGCCCGTGTTCTGGCCAATTGTGGGCTGGACCCGCGCGTATGGCAGGGTTTTGCCTTTGGTATGGGGGTCGAGCGTCTGGCGATGCTGAAGAACGGCATCCCCGACCTGCGCTCGTTCTATGAAAGCGATATCCGCTGGCTGCGACATTACGGGGCAGACCCGCTCGCACCCGCACTGCTGCACGAAGGGGTGTGAGAGTATGAAATTCACGCTGTCATGGCTGTATGAGCACCTGGAAACACAGGCAACGCTGGCCGAAATATGCGCCATGCTCAACCAGATTGGCCTGGAGGTGGAAAGTGTCGAGAACAAGGGCGCCGCTCTCGAACCGTTTCTGACCGCGCGTATTCTGGACGCCCAGCCCCACCCCAATGCTGACCGTCTGCAGGTCTGCCGGGTGGATGCGGGTCCCGGTTTTTCGGATGTGCAGGTGGTGTGCGGCGCCCCCAATGCACGCAAGGATCTGGCGGTTATCTTTGCACCGCCGGGCGCTTATGTGCCGGGGCTGGATACAACCATCAAGGCAGGCAAGGTCCGGGGTGAACTCAGTGGTGGCATGCTCTGCTCCCTGCGTGAACTGGGGCTGGGGGAAGAAACCAGCGGCATTGCCGAACTGCCCGCCGACACACTGCCCGGCCAGTCCTACCCCGATTTTGCCGGGCTGGATGACGTGGTGATCGACATTGCCATAACCCCCAACCGGGGCGATGCACTGGGTGTGCGTGGCATTGCGCGCGATCTGGCCGCTGCCGGGCTTGGCACGCTGCGCCCGTGGCTGGCCGAAACGGTGGAAGGCACGTTTGCCTCCCCCGTGGAATGGGCCATTACCTACCCCGAGGCCTGCCCGTGGGTGCTGGGGCGGACCATCCGTGGGGTCAGGAACGGCCCCAGCCCGGAATGGCTGCGTAACCGGCTGGAAAGCATTGGCCTGCGCTCCATTTCCGCACTGGTGGATATTACCAACTATTTCTGTTTCGATCTTGGGCGGCCGCTGCATGTGTTCGATGCGAACACAATCGCCGGTGGCAGGCTGACCCTGTGCCGTGGCGCGGGGGAAACCTTCCGCACGCTGGACGGGCAGGATTGCACCGTAACAGCGGAAGACTGCGTTATTGCGGACCAGAACGGTGTGCAGTCCCTTGCCGGAATCATGGGTGGGGAAGCCACAGGTGCTACTGACGCCACAACCGATGTGTTTGTGGAATGCGCCCTGTTTGACCCCGTGCATGTGGCCCTGAGCAGCCGCAGGCTCGGCCTGTCGTCTGATTCGAGCTATCGCTTTGAGCGCGGTGTGGATCAGGCGCTTCCCGTAGCCGCTCTGGAAGCGGCAACCCGCATGATTATTGATCTGTGCGGGGGGGAAGCCAGCGAGGTTGTCTCCGCCGGGGAACCGCCCGCATGGCAGCGCACGGCAACGCTGCGCTTTGACCGGGTGCGCGATCTTGGCGGGCTGGACGTGTCGGCTGATGAGAGCGTCAGCCTGCTGGAAAAGCTGGGCTTTGAAGTGCGCGAGCGGACCGCCGAACAGGTGGAACTGGGTGTGCCTTCGTGGCGGAATGATGTGGCGCAGGCTCCTGTTCTGTCGCAGGGCAGGGACCTGCCCGCCGATGTGGCAGCCCTTGCCGCACAGGGTGTCGCTGCCATTGAGGCTGAGAGCGATCTGGTGGAAGAAGTTCTGCGCCTTAAAGGGCTGGACGCTGTTCCCGCTGTGCCGCTGCCCCCCATCAGTGTGGTGCCCGGTGCATCGCTCACTCCCGCACAGGCCCGTTTTGCACTGGCACGCCGCGTTCTGGCCGCCCGTGGCCTGACTGAGACTGTGGGCTTCTCCTTTGTCTCGCACGAGGAGGCCATGCATTTTGGCGGCGCGCCGGAAAGCCTGCGCCTGCTAAACCCCATTGCCTCTGATCTGGACCAGATGCGTCCGACCCCGCTGGTTAATCTGGTGGCGGCCATCCGGCACAACAGCGTGCGCGGGTGGGGAGATATTGGACTGTTTGAGATTGGTCCGGCCTTTGCCCAGTCCGCACAGCAGACGCTGGCAGCCGGTGTGCGCTCGGGTTCCACGCAACGTTACCCCGGTGTGCCCGGGCATGCGGTGTCGCTCTGGGCCGCCAAGGCGGATGCGCTGGAGGTGTTGCGGCAGTTTGGGGTTAACCCCGATGCCATAACCACCACGGCGGACGCCCCGGCATGGTACCATCCCGGTCGTTCGGGTGTGCTGCGGCAGGGGCCCAAAAACGTTCTGGCGTATTTTGGTGAACTGCATCCTTCCGTGCTTCAGGCTGCGGGGATTGATGTGCCGGTTGTGGCCTTCGAAGTGTTTGTCGAAGGCGTGCCGCAGCCCAAAAAGAAGAAGAAAACCGCGCCTGTTCTGTCTGCTTTCCAGCCGGTGCGGCGTGACTTTGCGTTTGTGCTTGCGCAGGATGTTCCAGTGGAAAGCGTGTTGCGCGCAGTACGTGGTGCGGACCGTCTGCTTGTGGCCGATGTCAGCCTGTTTGACATTTATACAGGGCCGCATGTGGCGGAAGGCACACGCTCGGTTGGGGTGGAAGTCACACTCCAGCCTACCGAGAAAAGTCTGACAGATGCTGAACTCGAAGCCGTATCCGAGCGTATTGTGGCTGCTGTCAGCAAGGCAACCGGGGCTGTCCTGCGCTAAGGGCAGGCCGCGGCAGAAGGAGCAGGTCATGGCATGTTATTCCCCCGCCCATGTAAGCCGCTGGGTCAAGGCCGGTTTTGCCGCTGTGCTGCTATGTGGTGGGTTTACCCTGCCGCATGCCGTACGGGCGGATGAAATTACAGGGGCGGGCTCAAGCTTTGCAGCGCCGCTGTATCAGGCTTGGTCGGCTGCTGCTCCTTCTGGCGTAGACGTGCGGGTGAATTACCAGACCATAGGTTCGGGTGCCGGGCAGAACCAGATTCTGGCCGGCACGGTGGATTTTGGCGCATCCGACGCCCCCATGGCTCATGCCCGTCTGGTGGCTGGCGGGCTGGTGCAGGTGCCTACCGCTATTGGCGGTGTGGTGGTAACGGCCAATGTTCCCGGTGTGGCTGATGGTGCCCTGCGCCTGAGCGGGCCTGTGCTGGCTGCTATTTATGCAGGCACCATAACCCAGTGGAATGATGCCCGGATTGCCGCCCTTAATCCCGGAGTCAATCTGCCAGATCAGGTGATTGCCCCTTTGCACCGGGCGGACGGCTCGGGCACGACCTATGTTTTTACAGATTATCTGGCCCATGTATCCCCCGAGTGGAAAAATGGCGTGGGTAAGGGCACTTCCGTGGCATGGCCGGTGGGTGCTGGCGCGCGTGGTAACGACGGTATTGCCGCGTATGTGCGGAATACGGCAGGCAGTATAGGTTACCTTGAATATGCCTATGCCGTGCGCAACCATCTGGCTCTTGTGCAGATGCAGAACCATGATGGTTTTTTTGTCAGTCCAACCGCCGCAAGTTTTGCGCAGGCTGCCCAGTCCGCGCGATGGGATGAGGCGGACCTGACCGCAGCCCTGAGTGATGTGGAAGGGGCGCAAAGCTGGCCCATTATTACCACCACCTATGTGCTGTTCCCGGCCACGGCAACCGCCGATAATCAGGGGCAGGCCGTGCGGCGCTTTTTCCGCTGGGGGCTGGTTGGTGGGGAGGCCGTGACCCGGCAGCTTGATTATGTGCCGCTCCCTGAGCAGATCCGTGCCCGTGTTCTGCTCAGGCTTGGCGGGGAGTGAGCCGTATGCGGGGGTTATCCCGCGCTCATTCCAGACTTGTCCTATATTTCATCCACAGATTCTGTGGATAACCGCCCCGGTGGTTAATGCAGCCAGACCTGAGAGAACAGGATCTGATTGACCTCGGTATAAAAAAAGTTCCGAACACGGGCGGATGTCAGCACCACGTTGTCTTTTTCAATCATGGGGGCGGCGGGTGCCTGCTCCATGATCAGCCTGTTGGCTTCCATCCAGAGCTGGTCGCGCTGGGTTGTGCTCAGGCTGGTATCCGTTTTGGCTCGCTCCATGACAGACTGGGCGTGGGGGTCGCAAAATCCCGGTATGTTAATCGAGCTGTCGGAATGGGGATGAAAATTCTCACACCCGAAGAGCGCGTCCACAAAGTTGGAGGCCGAGGGGTAATCGGCTGACCAGCTTGTGAGCGATATCTGCACATGGTTATCCGTGTTCTGGATGTAGGGCAGATGCAGGCTGCTGCTTATGGAGCGCAACACGGCCTGATAACCAAGGGATTGCAGCATGTCGCGCACCCATGCCCCCATGGCCATGTCCGCGCTGGTATTGTCCACGACCAGTGTAACCTTCTGCCCCGTGGTGCCGCTTGCGCGGACCAGATTGCGGGCCACCTGCATGTCCGGCGCCGACCATTGCTGTGCCGGTGCGGTGGGTGATGCCCCGCGTGTATAGGCGCAGTTCTGCCCCGCAACATCCAGAGCAGACGGAACAAGCCCGCATAACGGGCGGGCAATACCCGGTCCACCGTACAGAATAACCAGCGCTTTGCGGTTGAGAGCATAATTAACAGCCTGACGCACCCTTATGTCCGTAAAAGGGGGCTCATGCATGTTCATGGGTAAAAAGTAGATCGAGGGGTGGCGCATGACATGCGTCTGCCCCGCAAAGTGGCTGCCAAGTTCCCCCAGCCGGTCCAGGGGGATGGTATCAGCCATCCAGTCATACTGCCCGTTTTCCACCGCGGTTACGGCGGCCTCTTCGGGAATGCCAAAGGTATATTCAATCCGGTCCGGGTAGCCTGCGGGCTGTGCCTGCGGGTTCCAGACATGGAAGGCGGGGTTGCGGGCAAGATACAGAAAATTGTTGGGATCGTAGGCTTCCAGCCGGTAGGGGCCGGTGCCGGGCAGGGGGGTATTGCCCGTATCGTGGTCGGGGGTGCTGGCTGGCAGAATAACAGCGTGGGTAAAGGCCAGCTTTTGCAGGAACTCGGTATCGGGGTGGGTCAGGTGGAAGGTTATGCGCCGGGTGGCTGCATCGGCTTCTATTCCATGTTCGAGTGTGCAGTGTGTGGGGGGGCGCAGGCAGGCATCCGCTCCGACAAGAGCACCATAAAACGCCCCCGCTGTTGGCGCGCCAATACGGAAAAGGCGCTGGAAGGAGGCAACAACATCTGTCGTGGTCACAGGCTGACCGTTGGAGAAGGCAATGTTGGGGCGCAGCGTAAACGTGTAACTCAGCCCGCCATCCTGCGGGGCTGGCAGGGTTTCTGCCAGATCGGGCACGACCTCCTTGCCCGCAGGGCCGGTGACTTTGCGAAAAGTGGTGAGCCCATCATACACATTGGCAAAAAGATTGATGTATTTGCCAGTGTAGTTGATCTGGGGGTCCAGTGTGCCGCCAGAAGCAGAGGCAACCAGCCGGAGCGTTCCACCTGCATGTTCGGGCAGGGGGAGTTCGGGTGGAGGGGCTGGAGGGCTGGCGCATATCCCATGGGGAAGAGGCGAGGCCAGCAGACATCCCAGCAGTCCGCCTGCCAGCCGACTGTAAAAAGATGGTGGCTTTTTAGCGGGGTACATTCTGGCCCATGGTCTGGGCGGGCTGCCCTGGCATGGGTTGGCCGGTCATAAGGGCGGCAAAGCCGGAATACATGGTGCTCAGGACAATAATGCCAACCATGACAGCCCCGGCGATAACGGCCAGACGGACAACTTTTTCCGTCTTGTCATTATCGGTCATATTGTACGCCTTGCGGGGCGCCGACAGCCTGTTTTTCATACAGGTTCTGCGACTTTGTGTATTGGAAGGTGTTCTGCGGGGTTGCTGGCGGCCTGTACCAGTCGGGTGTGACCTGTCCTTTATGGATGCGTGCGTGGTAGTGGTGCGCATTGGGGTCTTCCGCACAGGCCGAAAGGCCCGTGAGCATCAACACAAGCAGGGCAAGCTGGGTACTGGAGCGTGTGGGCGTTTTCATGCCGCCGAGCATACTCCCAATTTTCCTGCCAGAAAAGTCTTGCCTTCTGTGGTGCTGTGATCACGCCATATGGCGGCGGCAGGTTTCGTAAAATGCACAGTTATGCGCCGCGTGCATGTTCCTTACCTGTGCTTGCAGGTGTGGCATGGTTGCCTCGGGCCTGTTAAAAGCGGAGCCAAAGAGCGGAGTTTGCCATTTCCTTGCCTTATCATTGTGTTAGCAAGGAAGGAATCAGACAGGTTTTGGCAGTAAAAGGGACATGGGTATGGCGGTAACAGGGCTGGCTGCGATACTGCTTGTTATTGCGCTTCTGCTGGTTGTGGTGAGTGCGGTACAGCCTATTGCCCGCAAGCTCGAACTCTCCGAAACCGTTCTGCTGGCTATTGTCGGCATTATTATTGGTTCGCTGGCGGATTTTGCGCTGCGCACGTCCTATGCTTCCGCCCTGAGCGGAATAGCCGAAACCCTGCTGGATTTTCCCATAAGCAGTGAGTCGTTCCTGCTTATTTTTCTGCCTGTGCTGGTTTTTCAGGGCGCGCTGGCCATTGATGTGCGGCGTCTTGCGCACGAGGCCGCAACCGTGCTGCTGCTGGCCGTGGTGGCTGTGGCGCTCTCCACCGCTCTGATCGGTTTCGCCCTTATGCCCTTTGCGGGTATGCCGCTTGTGGTCTGCCTGCTGCTTGGCTCCATTGTGGCGACCACGGACCCGTCCGCCGTGGCCGGGATTTTCCGCGATATTGGGGCCTCCACCCGTCTGACCCGGCTGGTCGAGGGGGAGGCGCTGCTCAATGACGCCGCCGCCATTTCCATTTTTTCCATTCTGCTGCCATCGGTCACGCTGCATCGCGCCATCCATCCGGGAGAGGCCGTTGTTTCGTTTGTCGTCTCCTTTGCGGGGGCTCTGGTGGTCGGGGTGCTGTGCGGGCGGCTGACACTGGCCATGATGTCGGCCATCGGCAGTTCCGCTGCCGAAATTACGCTCAGCGTCGCGCTGCCTTATGTTGTCTATATTATTTCGGACGAGTTTCTGGGGGTATCCGGTGTGGTGGCTACTGCTGCTGCGGGGTTGACGCTCTCGGTTTACGGGCCGTCCACCGTGCGGCCACAGACATGGCTGTTTCTCAACCAGCTCTGGCAGCAGCTGGTATTCTGGGCGGGGTCTCTGGTGTTCGTGCTGGCGTCCATGCTGGTGCCGCACCTTCTGGTGGGCATGACCCGCTGGGACTGGGTGCTGATCCTGATCGCCAGTGTGGCCGGGCTTACCGCCCGTGCAGCCGTAGTGTTTGGCATGCTGCCATTTCTGGCGTGGTCGCGCCTTTCTCCCCCCGTGCCAACACCGTTCAAGGTAACCATGGTGTGGGGGGGGCTGCGTGGGGCGATTACGCTGGCGCTGGCGCTGGCGGTGACTGAGAATGAGCACGTCGCAACGCCCATTGCCCATTTTATTGGTATTATCGCCACCGGCTTTGTGCTGATTACCCTGCTGGTCAATGGCACCACATTGCGCTCGCTTGTTCTGTTTTTAAAGCTCGACCAGCTTTCTCCCATTGATGAGGCCATGCGCCATCAGGTGCTGGGCATAGGTTTGGGGAATGTCCGCGAACGGGCGCAGGAACTGGGGAGAGAACTCGGCTTTAGCGCGGACGCCACGCGCCCCGTGCTGGACCAGATCGAGCGTCGCTCGGAGGAGGAACAGGCCGCCAATGTGTTCGATCAGGCTTTGTCCGATACCCAGCGTGTCAACCTTGCCCTGATCACCATAGCCAGTCAGGAGCGCTCCTTGCTGCTGGACCTGTTCCGTATGCAGGGTCTGTCGCGGCGGGTGATGGAAACCCTGCTGCGCTCCTCCGAAGCCGCGATTGATGGTGCAAGGCTGGAAGGGCGGCTGGGGTATGTGCGCGCATTACGGCGGCGGCTGAGTCCTTCCTTGCGGTTTGATCTGGCGCAATGGGTGCATAATTACCTGCACTGGGACCGGCCCCTGATGCTGTGCATGGCCGAGCGGTTTGAAATGCTGATGGTGGCGCATTTTATTTCCATCTCGCTGACCCGCTTCATGCGTGAACGACTCGAACCCACGCTGGGCAGCCGTATTGGGGAGATTGTGGCCGAGGTGCTTTCCCGCCAGCGCAAGCTGCTGGATGAGGCGCTTGAAACCCTGCGCCTGCATTACCATGGCTATGCCGAAGCGCTGGAAAACCGTATTTTCCGCCAGATATCCCTGCGTCTGGAAGGGGAGGAATACGACACCCTTCTCGCGGAATCCCTGATCAGTGATGAACTGAACCGCGAACTGCTCAAGGAACTGGAGCGCCGCAGGCACCGCCTGAACAAGCGCCTGAGCTTTGACCTGCGTAGCGGGATTGAGGACCGGATTAAAAACGCGGCCGTGTTCCGTGGGCTGCCGGGTGCGGAACTGCATGATCTGGCCACCACCACATCCCTGCGCTTTGTGGCACCGCAGGAACTGCTGTGCCGCAAGGGGCAGAAGATGCGCTACGTCTATTTTATCAGCGCCGGGCTGGTGGAGGCGCATGTGGCCGGGGTGGATGAATTGTACGGGGCAGGGGACCTGCTAGGCGCGCAGGAAGCTCTCCAGCGCTGGCGCTGTGTGGGCAATGTGCGGGCCGTGCAGTTCGGGCATTTCATGGCGATCAAGGCGTCGCGTTTCCGCCGTCTGGTAGATGACTACCCGGTGGTCATGCAGAACATCGAAACAATCCTGCGCAAGCGCGAGGCAGGGGAGCGCCCGACATCGCTCCTGCCAAGGCGGAAAATAGCCGCTATGGATGAGGATGGTCTGGCGGCCAGAGCCCTGCTTGCACCCGAAGGGGATGTGCTGGCTCTTATGCCGCCGGAAAAGCCCGATGCAGGCGCATCAGACGATAAAGAGGCAGGCGGGGCGTAAGTCCCCTGCCTCCTTGGAGTATCAGGCAGGTCTAGCGCAGGTTGCTCTGGCGCAGCGCAAGGCCGAACTGTACCCAGCCAATGCCGCTTGCTATCAGTTCAACGGCGATAAAGGTGCCAATCAGCCACAGGCCGGACCAGGGCAGGCTGAGATACAGGCACATGCCCACCACAAGGCTGATCAGCCCGCTGCCCAGAATAATACCCCAGCCCGGTAGCCCACGGTACTGCAACGCCATGATCGAGCGCAGAACACCCACCACAACAAAACAGGCCGAAGCAAAAACCGTAATGGCCACGGAGCCGGAGACAGGTTCCTTGATCAACAGGGCACCGGCAAGAATATAAAGCCCGCCGCAGAGCAGGGAAAACAGGAAGCCCCCCCAGTCCTTGACCGCAAGGGCATGCACACCCTGCATGATCCCGGCAAAAATAAGCAGGCCACCAATAAACATGGTGCTGGCGAGGGTAACGGACACCGCATCAAGGCAGGCAACAAAGCCCAGTATGACCAGTGCAACGCCCAATCCGACAAAGAGGGCCCATTTGTGTGCAAATGGCATGGAGTATATCCTTGCGTCCCAGAGTGAAGAGTAGTGCTGTTCTGATAGTATGTTGGTGCGTGTTAATACAAAATAAAAACGGTGCCGCACGCCTCTTGTATCCTCACCCGCATGGCTTTTGTTGACAGGCCGGTGACGTTCTCGTAAACTCTGCGACCATTGCCGGGAATGTGGACAGACCGGCCAGCGCCTTTTTGCTGGTAATGCGGTGTGCGCCCGCTCCGATCCGTGGTGGACGGAGACTACCGGTGTAATGACGGGCTGTTTCTCCCGGCCCGCCTGTTGAGAGATGAAGAGCGCACTATGAGCAAGCGCCTTGAGAGCAAGTACAAAATCAACCGCCGCCTTGGCGTAAACCTGTGGGGCCGTGCAAAGTCCCCCGTTAACCGTCGTGAATACGGTCCGGGTCAGCACGGTCAGCGCCGCAAGGGCAAGCCTTCTGACTTCTCCGTGCAGCTGATGGCCAAGCAGAAGCTCAAGGGCTACTACGGCAACATCACGGAAAAGCAGTTCCGCCGCTACTATCAGGAAGCCGTGCGTCGTAAGGGCGATACGTCTGAAAACCTGATCAACCTGCTCGAACGTCGTCTGGACGCGGTGATCTACCGCATGAAGTTCGCGATCACGCCGTTTGCTGCACGTCAGTTCATCAGCCATGGCCACATTCTGGTTAACGGCCGCAAGCTGAACATCCCGTCCTACATCGTTAAGGATGGTGACGTGATCGAAGTGCGTGAAAAGTCCAAGCAGCTTGCCATCGTTCTGGATGCAACCCAGTCCGCTGAGCGTGACGTGCCGGAATACATGGAAGTGGATCATCGCCAGATGAAGGGTACGTTCCTGCGAGGCCCGCAGCTTTCCGATGTGCCGTATCCGGTGCAGATGGAACCGAACCTGGTGGTCGAATTCTACTCCCGTTAATCGGGAACTCCGGTTCGACCTGTGGACGCCGGGTGGAGGGTTTTCTCTCCATCCGGCGTTTGCCGTTTTTATTCATGCCAGAAGCCCCGGAACTGATTTATGTCTGATACCGCCAATCCTGAACTGGGTAAGGAAATTGTCCGCCGTCGTACGTTTGCGATCATCTCGCACCCCGACGCCGGTAAAACCACACTGACCGAGCGTATTCTGCGCGCGGGGGGTGCCATTCAGCTGGCGGGGAACGTGCGGGCCAAAGGCGAGCGCCGCCGCACACGTTCGGACTGGATGGCCATTGAGCGCGACCGTGGTATTTCGGTTGTCAGTTCGGTCATGACGTTTGATTACGGCGGGTGCGTGTTCAACCTGCTCGACACGCCGGGCCATGAAGACTTCTCCGAAGATACGTACCGGACCCTCACCGCCGTTGACTCGGCCGTTATGGTGATTGACGCGGCCAAGGGGATAGAAGACCGGACACGCAAGCTGTTCGAAATCTGCCGCCTGCGCGATATTCCCATTGTGACCTTCATCAACAAGATGGACCGCGAGGCACAGGACCCCTTTGCCCTGCTGGACGAAATTGCCTCATCCCTCGCACTCGATACATGCCCCGCCACCTGGCCGGTTGGCCGTGCGGCTACGTTTGTTGGCACGTATGACCTGCTGAACGGCAAGCTCAACACGCTCACACCGCTGGCGGAGGACGATGCCCGTCTGGTGCAGATGCGTGAAGAACTGGAACTGGCCGAGGCCGCTCTGCCGGAGTTTGACCGCGCCTCGTTCGATGCCGGGCACCTGACCCCCGTGTTTTTCGGGAGTGCGATCAAGGAAATAGGCGTAACCGACCTGTTGGACGCGCTTGTGGCCTTTGGCCCGTCCCCCCGTGCGCAGGCGGCGGAAAGCCGCACAGTCACGGCCGATGAGCCCGGCATGACGGCTCTGGTATTCAAGATTCAGGCCAACATGGACCCCAACCACCGTGACCGCATTGCCTTTGCGCGCATATGCTCCGGCCGTTTAACGCGGGGTATGCGGCTCAAACACACGCGCACAGGCAAAAGCTTTGCCGTGCACACGCCCCAGTTCTTTTTTGCGCAGGACCGGCATCTGGCGGAAGAAGCCTTTGCAGGCGACGTTGTGGGCATTCCCAACCACGGCACCTTGCGTATTGGTGACACACTGACCGAGGGGGAGGACATCCGCTTTACCGGCGTTCCCCATTTTGCCCCCGAAATCCTGCGCCGTGTGCGCCTTGATGACGCCATGAAGGCCAAAAAGCTCAAACAGGCTCTGGTGCAGCTGGCGGAGGAAGGGGTCGTGCAGCTTTTCAGGCCGCAGGATGGCGCGCCCCCAATTGTGGGTGTGGTGGGCACACTTCAGCTTGATGTGTTGCAGGCCCGGCTGCAGGCGGAATATGGCGTTGGCATCGGGTTTGACTCCACACCGTTCTCCCTTGCGCGCTGGATTACCGGACCGCGGAGTAAAATTGAGGCATTTGCCGCCTCCAACCGCTCTGCCATGGCGGATGATCTGGATGATGACCCTGTTTTTCTGGCAACGTCGGGCTTTATGATGCGCCGGACAGAAGAGCAGAACCCCGACATCAAGTTCCACGACATTAAGCAGATCGGGATCGAAATCGGCTAAGGGGCGCGCGCACAGGTGTTTTTGCGGCAACTCAGTTACCTGATCGCGCTGGACCAGCACCGCCATTTTTCGCGCGCAGCACAGGCGTGTGGGGTGTCCCAGCCAGCACTTTCCTCTGCAATCAGGCAGTTGGAAAACGAGCTGGGCATTACCATCATCAACCGCAACCGCCGGTTTTTCGGGTTGACGGAGGAAGGCCAGCGCGTGCTGATCTGGGCCCGCCAGACCCTGGCGGATCTGGACAGTCTGCGGCAGGAGGCCGCTTTTGCACAGGATGTGGCGGGCGGGTTTGTCTCCATTGGTGTCATGCCGCAGGGGGTGCAGGTTGTGCCGCTGCTGCTGGAGCATTTTCGCAGCGCCGTGCCTGCCCTGCGGGTTGAGGTCACCGTTTACCCCAATGCGGAAATCCTGCATCAGCTCAGGGAGCAGCGCATTCATCTGGGGCTGATGTATCTGGAGCAGGTGCCCAAGGATGGACCGTTTGAGGTCCAGCGCCTGTACGCCGAGCATTACGTGCTGATTGCAGCGCCTTCCATTCCATTGCCAGTGGAGCACAGATGCGGCTGGGCAGAGGCGGCCACCCTGCCGCTGGGGCTGCTTAATCGCAACATGCACAGCAGGCAACTGGTGGATGCCTGTTTTGCACAGGCTGGCGTGGTGCCGCAGGTCATGCTGGAAACCAATGTGCTGGAACTGCTGCATACGGAAATCATGGCAGGCAAGGTGGCGGGTATTATGCCCATATCCGCCTTGCCTGAGCGTACGGGCCTTATGCCACCATTGCAGGTGTGCAGGCTGGACCCGTCCCCAGCGCCGGATGTTGGCGTGCTCCGGCTGAACCAGCCTAATTCCACCGCGCTGCTCACCCGCCTGTGGCATGTTGCCACCACTTTGGAACTGGATAGTATTTATACCGCTTAGCAGATTGTGGGTTCATCATAAATCCTGCTTATGATGTAATCAGAACAAACGCTTGGACTTATGCGGACGATCTGAACATCGTGCGGTTTTTTCGGTTGGCTGAGTACAACACACCATGAACAATATGGACCCAGACGCAGGCGTGCCCGGCCATCGGTGCGGGGGTATGCTGTTGCTGGCTGCGTGGCAGACGTTCAGCGCACACTGGGCGGGTAAGCTTAAATGGCTTGTTGCCCCGTCCTGCGGGGATGTCGCTTTTGCCGTACGCTCGGCCTTTGCCGCCGGGTTGTCCCTTGTCATCGCCATGGCCATGGAACTGGACAGCCCCCAATGGGCACCGCTGACCGTATGGGTGGTTGCGCAGTCCTCCCGCGGGGAGAGCTTATCCAAGGCACGGTGGCGTATTGCGGGTACAATTCTGGGCTGTTGTGTGGCGGTGGGGCTTATTGCCGCTTTTCCGCAAAGTCCTGCCCTGTTTTTTGGTGTGCTGGCCTGCTGGATTGGTCTGTGCTGCGGCATGGCCACCTTTTTGGAAGGGTATAAAGCTTACGGGCTGGTCCTGACCGGCTTTACATCCGCCATTGTGGCTACCGGGGCCATTATGCAGCCTGATCAGGTGTTTGACATCGCCATGGCGCGCGGCACGTATATTGTGCTGGGCGTGGTGTGCGAGGCCCTGCTGGCCCTGCTGTTCATGCCCGGCCTTCAGGCCCATGCGCGTGTCCGGCTTATAACCCGGCTGGAAAGCGTACAGGCGCTGGTGCGCAACCGTGTAACCTGTCTGGTGGAAGGGCACCCGACAACCGAACTGGACCAGAGCCCGCTGCTGGGCGAACTGACCGCCGCAGGCAGTCGTATTGAATACGATGCGCTGGAGGCCGGGGGGTATGGCCATATGGCCGACCATGCCCGTGCCGCGCTGGCGGGACTGCTGGTTATGCTGGCCCGGGCAGAAGGGCTGGCGACCCTTAAGCTGCTGCCTGCCAGCAAGGTGCCAACATCCATCCGCAAGGATGAGCGTAGTATTGATGAGCACGTGCAGGCCTGCCTGACACACCGGCGGGGAGACCATTTCCGTTTTCGTATCCGCTCGCGCAGGCATACGCTGGAAGCGGTGGAAAACGGTGTTCGCGCCTGTGCGGGTATTCTGGTTGGCTGGCTGCTGTGGGAGGTCACGGCATGGCCTGCGGGGCCAACCTTTATGTCGCTGCTGGCACTTGTGTACGGCCTGCTGGCCACGCGGGAAAACCCGGTTGTGGCCTCGGCTCCGTTCTTTCGGGGGGCCGTGTGGTGCGTGCTGGCGGCCGGGATTTACGTAACGCTGGTTCTGCCCGCGCTCAGTACGCCTGAACTGCTGGTAATCCTGCTTATGGTGCCTATGGTCATTGGCGGGCTTGCCGCGCGCAACCCGGCGACGGCGGGCTATGCGTTTTCGTTCAACATGTTTCTGCCTGTTCTTATGGGGCCGAATAATCAGGGACGGTATGATGAGGTTTCGTTCCTCAACACGGCCCTTGCATTTCTGGGGGCTGTGCTGGTGGCGGGTTGGACGTACCGCACGGTTCTGCCGTTCAGGCCCGATTCCCACATGCAGCGCACGGCACGCTGGACCAGCAGGCAACTGAGGGAGCTGGCTTCTGCCAATAACCGGGTTTCGGTCTATCAGTGGTTGTCAGGCAATGCGGATAGTCTGGTGCGGATTGTGCGTAATGCTCAGGGTATTGCCCTGCCACAGCGCAAAGCCTTTGCCCGCCAGCAGTTCTCGGGCATGGTGAGCGGAATGCATGTTATTCTGCTGCGTGAGCTTGCTCTGGCCCCCGACACGCCGCGCAATGTGCAACAGGCGTTCCGGGCTTTTCTGCGGCACTGGGAGCAGGATGATGGGGTGGTGGTAACCCGGCAGGCGGCCATAACCGCCCGCTGGCTTGACAGGCAGGTTGCACAGATGCCCCCCCAGCAGCAGGAAATATTTGAGCACGCCTTGCTCAGTCTCCAGCTTCTGGCCTGCGCGCAGCCAATGGAACTGCCATAAAAAAAGGGGATGCCGGAGCACCCCCTTATGGTCACCCTCCGCTACCGGGCCTGCCCGTAGCGGAGGAGGGGACCTGTAACTTAGGCCAGACCCTGCTTGAGAGCTGCCGTCAGTTCCTTGGATGTGACATTGCCGCCCAGATCCTTGGTGCGGACGCCGCCTTCGGTGATCACTTTTTTGATCGCGGCATCAATCCGGTCAGCCTGTTTGTTGTGGCCAACATGGCGCAGCATCATGACCGCAGCCAGCAGCAGGGCCAGCGGGTTGGCAATGCCTTTGCCTGCAATGTCGGGTGCAGAGCCATGGACAGCTTCAAACACGGCGGCTTTTTCGCCAATATTCGCACCCGGTGCCATACCCAGACCGCCCACCAGACCAGCGGTCAGGTCGGACAGGATGTCCCCGAACAGGTTGGTGGTCACAATCACATCAAACTGCCACGGGTTGATGACGAGCTGCATGGCGCAGGCGTCCACAATCCGTTCGTTAAAGGCGATGCGGCCTTTGTATTCCTCGGCAACCTTGCGCCCTTCTTCAAGGAACAGGCCGGTCAGCAGCTTGAGGATGTTGGCCTTGTGCACGATTGTAACCGTCTTGCGGTTGTTTTTTTCGGCATAATCAAAGGCGTATTTGACAATCCGGCGGCATTCCGCGCGGGAGGTAAAGCCGGAGCTCAGAGCAATACCCTTGGGGTCTTCACCCACGGGAATGTAGTGCTCCATGGCGGCATAATAGCCTTCCAGGTTCTCACGGAAGAGAACGAGGTCAATGTCCTCAAACCGGCCACCGGGGACAATGGTCTTGGTGGGGCGCAGGTTGGCGAACAGGCCGAATTCCTGCCGGAGTGTCACATTGATGGACTTGAAGCCACCACCAACTGGTGTGGTCAGTGGGCCTTTAAGGGCAAGGCCCGTACGGCGGATGCTCTCAATGGTCTGCTTGGGCAGTGGGTCGTTAACCGCATCTACACCAGCCATGCCGGCCAGCTGACGGTCCCATACAAACGGGGCGTCAACCGCGTCCAGAATTTCGATAACCGATTCAACAATTTCAGGGCCAATGCCATCACCGGGAATAAGTGTGGCGGGAATGGTCTTGCTATGTGCTGTCATTCTGAGAAGCTCCCTTTCAACGTTCGGTGCCTGTTCTGCGCCTCTTTGGACGCACAGGCGATTCCCATTTACGTGACCATTGGTGGCCAGCGCCTGCTATCACGCCTTGTTGAGAGGCGCACAGGCTGTTTGCAGCCAATTTTTTGCATCTGTGGGCAGGTGTGGGCCAATCTGGTGCAAGATTTCTGCATGGTAGCTATCCAGCAGGGCCGTATCTGCTTCTCCCATCAGGGAGAGGTCGATCAGTCTCCGGTCGAACGGGGCCAGGGTCAGGGTTTCAAACTCCAGAAAAGACCGCGTGGAGTCTGCAACTTCGGCCGGGCGGACCAGAACAAGGGTTTCCAGCCGGATGCCGTATGCACCGGGCAGGTAAAAACCCGGCTCGTTGGACAGGACCATGCCCGCCTGCAACGCAATGGTGGAAACAGCCTTGGAAATACGGGCAGGCCCTTCATGCACCGATAAAAAGCTGCCAACGCCATGGCCGGTCCCGTGGTCAAAATCCAGCCCTGCCTGCCACAGGTCGTACCGTGCCAGTGCGTCCAGCGCATGGCCTTTTGTGCCCGTGGGGAAGCGCGCATGGCCAAGGCGCAGGTTGCCCTTGAGCACGCGGGTAAACGCGGCTTTTAGCTCTGGCGGGGGTGTGTTGGGGCCACACCAGAGCGTGCGGGTGACATCGGTTGTGCCATCGGGGTACTGGCCACCGCTGTCGATCAGGTAAACGTCGTTGGCGGTTATGGCGCGGTTGCTCTGCGGGGTTACGCTGTAGTGGATAATGGCCCCGTTTGGCCCAGCGCCTGAAATGGCCGTAAACGAGTCCTCCACATAGTCTGCCGCGGCACGCCGGAATGTGGCGAGCTGTTTGGCGGCATCCAGTTCGGTTGTGGTGGTGGCGTGGGTGTCCATCCAGTGCAAAAAGCGGCACAGGGCCACGCCGTCGCGCAGGTGGGCTGCGCGCATGCCCTGCTGCTCAACCGGGTTTTTGCAGGCTTTGGGTAACAGGCACGGGTCGGGCGTGGCGGCAACGGTTGCGTTATGGCGGCCCAGTATTTGCGTAAACCACACGGCATTGCTTGCCGGGTCCACCCCCACGGTGCGCCCGGTTAATGAGGCCAGCACCTGCTCCAGCTCTGTGGGCGCATGGATACGCACCTCCGCCCCCAGCCATGTGCGCACGTCTGCGGGTATTTTGTCGGGCTGGATAATCAGGTCAACGCCTGCATCGGCATGGATAATGGCAAAAGCCAGCACAACGGGGGTGCAGGGAATATCCGTCCCACGGATATTGAGCAGCCAGGCAATGGAGGCTGAATCACTCAGCACGGCGGCATCCTGCCCCAGATGGCGCAGGTCGTGCGCAATGCGCTCACGCTTGCTGGCCGAACTTTCGCCCGCATAACGCAGGGGGTGTATAAACGCGGGGCCAGCGGGCAGGGCAGGGCGGTCCTGCCAGAGTGCATCCACCAGATTATGCGCGGTGGGGGTAAGGCAAAGCTGCTCGTGTTGCAGGTAGGGGGCCAGTTCCGCGGCACTCATAATGCGTGGGTCGTAGCCAATGCTGGCATCGGGCCGGGCGTTGGCGGCCAGCCATGTGGCGGGGGGCAACTGCCCGCCATGCACACGCTCCCAGCACGTGCCATCCACCTGCTGGTCCATTTGTGTGATGTAGCGACCATCGGAAAAAACGGCGGCCTTGTCTGCCAGCACAATGGCTGTGCCAGCGCTGCCGGTAAAACCGCTTATCCATGCCAGCCGCTGTGCGCAGGCCGGGGTGTACTCCCCCAGAAACTCATCACCATGCGGAATAATCACGCCATCCAGCCCGTTCTGGCGCAATACGGTACGAAGTGAGGTGAGTCTGCTCATGGATAAGGAAGCCAAGGTACTACTCCGCAGATGCTGGGCTAGGGTCGGGCGCAGGGTGGTCCAGGCATAGGCTGCCCTGCGCAAAGGTGCGGCAAAAGATCAGGCGGGATAAGAACCGCCGGGGCGGCGCAGGATCAGCGTTGCCCAGTCCCCTTCGGTCAGGACCTGCTCAAGCACCAGCCCCTGCCTGCGGTGGGCCGCCAGCACCATGCGGATTTGCGTTCGCAGCAGGCCAGCCAGAATAACCGTGCCGCCGGGAGCCAGTGCCTGTGCCAGATCCTTGGCCATAAGGCACAGCGGGCGGGCCAGAATATTGGCAAAAACCAGATCATACGGTGCGTTTTTGCGGATGGCGGGCGTTTGCCAGCCATTGCCAAGGCGGCAGGTAAGGGCACGGTTGAGCCGGTTGCGCCGCGCATTCTGGGCGGAAACACGGACCGACCACGGCTCAATATCCACCGCCAGCACCTTCTGGTGCAAAAGGGCCGCTGCGGCCATGGCCAGAATACCCGTGCCACAGCCAAGGTCCAGAATGCGGCGGGGGTGGCGGTGGGCAATGCGTTCCAGTGCGCGCAGGCAGCCTCGGGTGGAACCATGCTCGCCCGAGCCAAAAGCCACACCCGCATCCAGCGTGAGCACAATGCGGGTTGCCTCGGGTGCATCGGGCAGATGGGTGCCGCGCACCACAAAGCGTTTGCCCACCTTCTGTTCGGGAAAAGCCTCATAAGTGCGGGCAAGCCAGCCTTCGGCTTCGGTTGCTGCGCGTTCCAGCGGGGCGGAGACGCCACTGGTCAGTTCGGCCAGCATAAGGGCCAGTGTCAGTTCGTCCTCACGGTGGCCCGTGTCTTTTACGCCTTCAACCCGCCACTGAGTGCCTTCGGGGTTGGCCTCAAAAATACCAACCGTGGTGCAGACGCTGCCAATGGCGTTTTCGTACGCTTCCACAGCGGCTTCGGGTACGGTGACAGAAATGGTTTCCAGGTTTGTAGCGTGGCGGCGGGGTGTGGGAGCCATTATAGTTTCTCGATAAAGGAGGAAAGAAGCCGTTTTGTGCCCGCGTCTTCAAACGCGATTTCCAGATGGTTGCGGTCAGCCGCAATAACGATGCCCACGCCAAAACGGGGGTGGCGAACCTGTTGCCCCAGCTCAAAGGCCGGTTCTGCCTCTGGCGGGCGTTTGCGGCGGGTAACAACGGGGCCGCTGTCAAACAGGCTCTGCTCGGCAAACAGGCCGCGGCGGGCGGAGCCGCCTTCGTTTTTGCGGCTGATGTGCTCCTCTGGCAGTTCATCCAGAAAGCGGCTGGGCATGGAAGGCTGCCAATTGGCGTAAATGCGTCTGCTCCCGGCATGGAAGATCATGGCCTGTTTGCGCGCACGGGTAATGCCCACATAGGCCAGACGCCGTTCCTCCTCCAGCCCTTTAAGCCCGCCTTCATCCAGCGTGCGCTGGGAGGGAAAAACGCCTTCCTCCCAGCCGGGGAGGAATACCGTATCAAACTCCAGCCCTTTTGCTCCGTGGAGCGTCATGATCGAGAGTTTGGCATCCTGCGCTTTTTCGTCCGTCTCCATCACAAGGGAGACATGCTCCAAAAACTCGCCCAGCGTGCCAAAATCAGCCAGAGCGCGCACAAGTTCCTTCAGGTTTTCCAGCCGTCCGGGGGCTTCGGGCGAGCGGTCGAGGCGCCACATTTCAAGGTAGCCGCTCTCTTCCAGCAGGTGTTCAATGGCCAGCACGTGGCCTTCGCGGCTTAGAATATCCCGCGTGGTGTTCAGGGCATTGGTGAGTGTGCGCAACTGGTCGGCCATTTTGCCCTTGAGCTGGCCGGTTTCGAGCATGGTCTGGGTTGCAACACTCACCGGAGTATTGGCAAAGCGGGCCGCCTCGCGCAGTTTTTGCAGGCTGGCCGGGCCAACGCCGCGCTTGGGCACGTTGATGATCCGCTCGAACGCCAGATCATCCGCCGGTTGGCTGACCACGCGCATATAGGCCAGTGCATCGCGGATTTCGGCCCGCTCGTAAAAGCGTACGCCGCCAACAATGCGGTAGGGCAGGCCGGTCTGTACAAGCCGCTCCTCAAATGCACGGGTCTGGAACCCGGCACGGACCAGAATGGCCATTTCCGCCAGAGACTGCCCCTTGTGGTGCAGGCGCTCGGCTATGTCGCACACACTGCGGGCCTCGGCGTCCGAATCCCATACGCTGGTGACCAGCACTTTTTCCCCATCCGAGGGGTCATCCCGCCCCGAGCGCAGGGTTTTGCCCAACCGTTCCCCATTATGGGCGATCAGCCCCGCAGCGGCACCCAGAATGTGGCGGGTCGAGCGGTAGTTCCGTTCCAGCCGGACAATTTTTGCGCCGGGAAAATCTTTTTCAAACCGCAGAATGTTTTCAACTTCCGCACCACGCCAGGAGTAGATGGACTGGTCATCATCCCCCACGCAGCAGATATTGGCCGTGCCATCGGCCTGTTTGGCCAGCAGGCGCAGCCACAGATACTGCACGGTGTTGGTGTCCTGATACTCATCGACCAGAATATAGCGGAACAGCCGGTGGTACTGGGCCAGCACATCGGGGCGGGTCCGCAGGATTTCGGTCACGTGGAGCATCAGGTCGCCAAAGTCGCAGGCGTTGAGCTGTATCAGGCGGGCCTGATAAGCCTCGTAAATGGCGCGGGCGTGATGATTGGCAAAGTCCGTATCTTCAGACGGGGTGACACGCGCAGGCGTTAACCCCCGGTCCTTCCAGCGCTGGATCACCCCAAGCAGGCCGGGTGCGGGCCAGCGTTTGGTGTCGATCTGCCAGGGTTCCATAACCTGCTTGAGCAGGCGGAGCTGGTCGTCCGTGTCCAGAATGGTAAAGCTCTGGGTCAGTCCCACATATTCCGCGTGGCGGCGCAGCATGCGTGCGCACAGGGCATGGAAGGTGCCAAGCCACAGCCCCTCCGCCGGTGCGCCAAGGAGCAGGGCAACACGCTCGCGCATTTCCCGCGCGGCTTTGTTGGTAAAGGTTACTGCCAGTATCTGCCACGGTTTGGCGCGCTCGGTCAGCAGAATATGGGCAAAGCGTGTGGTTAGCACACGGGTTTTGCCGGTTCCCGCACCAGCCAGAACCAGCAGCGGGCCATCTGTTGTCTCAATGGCCGCGCGTTGCTCGGGGTTCAGGCGCGCAAGGTAGGAGGAGCCGCTCTGCGGAGCAGTGTGGGAGGCGGGATGAGAAGGGGGCTCGAATGTCGTCACCATTCTCTTATATAGTGATGTTCGCCTCAGGCCAATCGGAGCAATAGGATGGCGAAAACAAAGATGTCGCCAACCCCTGCTTCTTCCGTTCAGGAAGGGGCGAGCGGGTTTGCATCAACCGGGCCAGCGGGGCATCGCAGGCGTATGCGCCAGAGGGTGCTGGCCCATGGTGCGGGCGGGCTGGCCGATTACGAATTGCTGGAAATGCTCCTGTTTTACGGTGTGCCCCGGCGGGACACCAAACCTCTGGCCAAAAGCCTGATCAACCAGTTCGGGTCTTTTTCCGCCGTGCTCGATTCCGCGCCCGCAGTGTTGCAGGGGGCCGGTGTGCCGCACGGCGGCGCAGCTTTATGTGCACAGTTGCCGGATGTGGCCGCCTGTCTGGTACGCGATAGTGGCAGTCGTCGCGTTTATCTGGGCGACTGGGACAGTCTTTTGCAGTATTGCAACACGGTGTTACGGGCTGTGGAACGGCCGCAGATGCGTATGCTGCTTCTGGACAGCCGCAACACCCTGCTGGCGGATGAGCCGCTGGCAGGAGTTACGCCAAAAGCAAAACCCGCGGCGGAGTTTGTGCAGCAGACTGTGGCTCATGTTCTGCAACGCGCGCTGGAGGTGCAGGCCTGTGCTGTTGTGAGCGTGTATCTGGCCGAACCGGGGCAGGACGTGCAAACCCTGCTCCAGACTTGCGCGCCTTTTATTACGGGTCTGCGCAAGTCTGCTCCCTTGCTGGCGATCAGCCTGCATGACCATCTGGTGGTTGGGGCTAACGCATGGGCAAGTGCTCGCCAGATGGCGACAGACTGGTGAGTCGCCCCTACACTCCACCGGGCATGGCCGATGGCGGGGCTTTTTTTGCAAGACCGCAGGAAGAACTGGCGCAGGTTCAACCTCTGGCCGGGGCCTTACCTGTGGGGCCGGATCACCGGCAATGCCTTGCCGCATTACTTGGGGCCGCAGGCATGGTGCCTGTGCAGGCACACGAGAAGGCTGAAGCCCTTGTGGGAGAATATGCCACCCTGTCTGCCGTGCTGCTGGCTGCGGCACAGCAGGAGGGAAGTGTACGTCTGCTCCCCGAAGCCGTGCGTGTGTTGCTGATCCTTGTGCGTGAGAGCGCCTTGCGCCTGCATCGCGCCCGCTTGCAGCGTGAGAGCGTTCTGTGTGAACGTCCCGCCCTTAACGCTTATCTGTCGGCTCTTATGGCGCATGAAAAAACCGAGCAGATGCGTGTGCTGTTCCTTGATGCAGCGAACCGGCTTGTGGCGGACGAAGTCATGGGGCGCGGTACGGTGGACCATGCGCCTGTTTACCCGCGTGAGATTGTAAGGCGCGCACTGGTCTTGCAAGCCAGCAGCTTTGTGCTGGTGCATAACCATCCGAGTGGGGATGTTCAGCCTTCCGCAGAGGATATGCGCATGACCGGGCAGATTATTGCCGCTGCCCGCGTTGTAGGGCTGAGCGTGGCCGACCATCTGATCGTGGGGCGGGAGCAGGTCCTGAGCATGAAGGAGGCGGGGTTGCTGTAACCACCTCTTCCGCTCAGGCCGTGGGTCTGCTCAGTCCTCGTCTGCTGGTGGGGGAGAGGCGCATTTGGTTGCCAGTGGGCCAAGAGCTGCCTGTATGCCCCAGTCCCCGGGGAGTGCGCCGTAGGGAAACAGAATATTCACATGCCCCATCTTGCGCCCTTCACGGGCTTCTTTTTTTCCATACAGATGCGGAATATGGCCCGGATTAGCCAGAATGGCGGGCCACAGGGCCATATCTTCGGGGCCGACAAGGTTTTTCATCACCGCATCCGAATGGCGGGTGGCGTGGGGCAGGGGCAGGCCCGCAACCGCGCGGATGTGCATATCAAACTGGTCCTGTGCGCAGGCATCCATGCTCCAGTGGCCCGAATTATGGGGGCGCGGGGCAACCTCGTTCACCATCAGTGAGCCATCGCGCACAAGGAACATCTCCACGCCCATAATGCCAACCAGATCAAACCGCTCGGCAATCAGGGCTGCCAGTCGGCCTGCTTCTTCCGCAACGCTTTCGGGCACGGGGGCGGGGGCGAGTGTCAGGTCCAGAATACCGTGCCAGTGGTGGTTGAGAACCGTGTCAAAGCATTGGATTGTACCGTCTGTGCCGCGGGCGACCATAACGCTCAGTTCGCAGGCAAAATCGACCATACCTTCGGCCACCAGCGGGTGCGGTGCGAGTGCAGCAAAAGCTTCATCCAGTTCCGCGACATTCTGCACACGGCGCTGGCCCTTGCCATCATACCCGTTGCGGGTGGTCTTGAGGATAAGCGGAAAACCCAGCCTGTCTGCCGCTGCGTGCAGGGAGGCATGGTCCGTTACCGCATGCCACGGCGCCAGCGGCACCCCGGCTTCTGCCAGAAAGGTCTTTTCCGCCAGCCGGTCCTGACTGATGCGCAGGATATTGCCAGACGGGCGCACAGGGCAATGCCTGCTCAGCCGGTCCAGTGCATCGGCACTAATGTTTTCAAACTCGAAGGTGACCACATCAACGGCTTTGGCAAAAGCGTCCAGTGCTGCGGGGTCATCATACGCACCAAGGGTTATGGCGCTGCAAACCTGTGCGGCCGGGCCATGGGCGTCCTGAGTGAGAATATGCGTTTTATAGCCCAGTCGGGAGGCTGCAACAGCAGACATGCGGCCAAGCTGCCCTCCACCCACAATGCCGATAACGGCGTTGGGGGCCAGAGCTGCGTGTGTGTGGGTCATTCGTTTTCTGTCACGGGTGTGTCGGCAACCGATGCGGTCTGTATCGCGCGCCATGCTTCCAGCCGTGCGGCCAGTTCAGGGTTTTGCAGGGCCAGAATGGAAGCCGCCAGCAGGGCCGCGTTCTTGGCCCCTGCCGCGCCAATGGCCAGCGTGCCAACGGGTACGCCACCGGGCATCTGCACAATGGAGAGCAGGCTGTCCATGCCCTTGAGTGCGCGGGATTCCACAGGCACACCCAGCACGGGCAGGCGGGTCCATGCCGCACACATGCCGGGCAGGTGGGCGGCGCCCCCAGCCCCGGCGATAATAACAGACAACCCCCGTTCCGCTGCCGTACGGGCGTATTCCGCCAGCCGGTCCGGTGTACGGTGGGCCGAGACAATACGGGTTTCGTGCGGGATTTCCAGCGTGTTCAGAATGGCATCGGCATGGCGCATGGTTTCCCAGTCTGACTGGCTGCCCATGATAATGCCAACCTTGGAGGGCGCGGCCGCTGTGCTGTTATCTGCTGGGTGGGAGGTGGTGGTCTGGGGGGCTGTTGTGTTCACAGGGGGAGGGTATCCGGTCTTGCTAATGCTGGTCCTGTTGCAAAGTCAGGCAATATTGTCGGGTATCAGCTGGCTTTCAACCCGCGTTATGCGGTCTTTGAGCAGTAATTTCCGTTTTTTCAGCCGCTGAAGGTACAGCTGGTCGATAAAGGCTGTCTCACTGGTCATTCTGTTGATGACCGTATCCAGATCACGATGCTCGCTTCGCAGTTCAAGAAGCTGCCCCAGTAGTGACTCGCGGTCCTGCATCATGGCGCTGGTTCTCCCTGTGTGCATCTGACTCGTGCATTCAATCGGATTACTCCGTTGTCGCATTTATGGCGCTCTTTACCAATCATGCATTGCGCGGCCAGCTTGTGCAAACTGGAAAAAGTTCCATGTGCGCAGCGCATATCGGCATGCAGTGGAATATGAAATTAACATGAAGTTTCTGGCCGTCTGTACGCTAGCGTCAATGAGTCACTAACCGAATGGAGGCAGCCATGGCGCGCCTAGCAAGGATAGAGTCTCTCAAACACCGCCATTCCCATATTGACCAGAAAATTGCTTCCGAAGGGGGCAGGCCCAGACCGGATGAGCGCATTCTGATGTGCCTGAAACTGCAAAAGCTCAGGATCAAGGAAGAAATTGAACGGCTGGCGGGCTAAACACGCAGTGCGGATTGATCTGCCATGTAAGTAGCCACGGCAGATCAATCCGGCAGGATTTTATTCAGCAGAAAAATCGGTCTCGCCTGCATCCAGTGCCGGTACGGGAATTTCCGCCCCTTCACGTTCAAGCCGGGCATTGGCCTCGGCTACAGCGGCGTTCAGGTCTGTCTGGCTGCACAGACCAACGGTCACCGGGTCACGCGGTTTGATGTTGGGGGTGTTCCAGTGCTGCTTGTCGCGCACTTTGGCAATAGTGTCCTTGGTGGTGCCAAGCAGTTTTACAATCTGCTGCTCGCTCAGCTGCGGGTAGTTGCGCAGCAGGAAGGCAATGCCATCCGGACGGTCATGGCGCTTGGCAACCGGCGTGTAGCGCGCCCCCTTGGAGCGGCGGCGCACGGGGTTGTTGGTGGCCATGATTTTAAGTCGCGCCGTGGGTGTGGCCTCGCAGCGGCGGATTTCTTCAAGTGCGAGCTGGTGGTTGGCAACGGGGTCATAGCCAACAATGCCTTGAGCGACTTCACCATCGGCAATGGCCTGCACTTCCAGCGGGTGCATCCCACAGAAAGCGGCAATCTGTTCAAAGCTGAGCGCGGTCTTTTCGATCAGCCACACAGCGGTTGCTTTTGGCATCAAGGGTAAGGTCGTCATTTGGCTTCTATCCTGTCGTCGGGCGGCGCTCACGCAGGCACCGGTAAATTGACGGCCTGGAACCTTTTCCGAAGCCTGCGTGCCTGCCGACGCGCATCTATGCCCCCGATATGGGGGGAGCAGCCCGTTCAGGTCAAGCCGCAAAAATACAACACAAGGGAGCGGAACCGGAGTTCCACTCCCTTTTTGGCCTGCAAGGCAGGTTCAGGCCGCGTCTGGCACGCTCTGGTTATGCGGTGGGGTCGAGGTTGCCAGCGTGGGATTGGGGGCAAAGGGCACGTGGTCCTGATGGGATGGTGCGGAAACCCTGTCCACGCTGCGCCCCTCTGTCTGGCCTGCATTGACAGGAATACGTCTGGGTTTGAGCGCTTCTGGCACAATCTGGCGCACGCTAATGCGGAGCAGGCCGTTATTCATGTCCGCCCCCGTGACCTCAACATGGTCAGCCAGTGCAAAGCGGCGTTCAAAGGCACGGCGGGCAATACCGCGGTGCAGCACTTCGCCTTCGTCCAGTGGGGTACTGACCCGGCCGGACACCACAAGAGTGTTGTCCTGCACCAGTAGTTCAATATCATCCGGGGCAAAGCCTGCCACGGCCATGGTCAGGGCGTAGCTGTCGCTCCCGGTCTTGGCAATGTCATAGGGGGGATAGCTGGGTGTGCCCGTATTGCGGGCTGCGGTGTCCATTACCTGTGCCAGCCGGTCGAAGCCGATGGCGGTACGGAACAGGGGCGCAAAATCATAAGTCATGTGGAACCTCCTCGTTCAGCAAGGTTCTGCCGTACAGCAGGCCCCATAAGGCGGCCTGTGTGGCAGGTCTTTCTGGCTAACCCCCTTGGGGCGTCAGCCATGCTCCAAACGTGGAAAGCCCCGCCTCCTTTTTCAAGAGGGCGGGGCCAAAAGCACACGGCAAGGCTTGAAAAATCAGCCTTTGGAACGGGTGCCGATCCCGGCAAAGCGCTTGTTGAACTTGGCGACCTGGCCCCCGGTGTCCATGATGCGCTGCACGCCGGTCCACGCCGGATGGGACTTGGTGTCAATGTCCAGACGGATGGTGTCACCAGCTTTGCCGTAGCAGGAGCGGGTGGTGTATTCCGTGCCGTCGGTCATGATGACGGTGATTTCATGGTATTCGGGATGAATGCCGGACTTCATGGGACAGGTCTTTCTTTACAGCAGACGAAGGCCCGATACCGACCGGGCCGAATTGCCGTGCATATAACGGTATGCGGCAGCAGGATCAACCGTTGATTATGCACCTTTTGCCTGTAACTGGCGTTAAGGCCACAGCCTGTTACGGGGTAACGTCCTGAATAGACTACGCCAATAACGATGTGGCAGGGGCCGATATGGCAAAGATTTTTGGTTATTCCAGCAATAATGCTTGAGAAATGGCCAGCCGGACGGATACAGAACAGTATCTTTGCAGAAAACCCTTTAAAACAGGACACTGAATTTATGGTTGATCTTAAAACTGATCTTAAGGCCCGCGTGCGTACACCGGGCTGGGTGGGGGAGTTCCGCGCCTTTATCATGCGCGGCAATGTTGTTGATCTGGCAGTAGGTGTGGTTATTGGTGCGGCGTTTACAGGAATTGTGAACAGTCTGGTCAAGGATGTATTCAACCCCGTTATTGGTCTTCTGGTCGGCGGGATTGATTTTTCCAACCTGTTCGTCACCCTTAAAGGCCCGCACGAGGCAACGCTGGACGCCGCGCAAAAAGCTGGCGCGGTAACCCTTAACCTCGGCCTGTTCGTGAATGCGGTGATCCAGTTCCTGATCGTGGCAATGGCCATTTTCTGGATGGTCAAAGCCCTGACCCGCCTGCATGTGCGTGAGGAAGCCAAACCCGCAGCCCCGCCCGCACCAACCCAGACGGAAATCCTGCTGACCCAGATCCGCGATGAACTTGTGGCGCGTAACACGCAGCAGACCCCCCCGCAGGGCTAAAGGCTGGGTCGTGGGCAGGCGCTCTGGCGTATACCCCGGCAGGCACTGTGTTTTCGACAGGCGGAATATGGAGTAGGCTCTCAACCATGAAGCCCTCTGTATTCCGCTTTTTTTATAAAGCGCCTCCGTTTGTCGCGCTGCTTGCCCTTGTTGGCGTGGCAGGGTGCCAGAGTGCGCCGTATCAGCTCAAGGTGGAGCAGACGCCCAGCACGCTGCTGTACAGCTACGCCATAGCCAACGGCATGGCGCGCGGGCAGTTGATGAGTGGTGGTCTGAGCCTGCCGCAGATTGTCCAGATCGTTACAGCCGACCGGGAGGCTCTGGCCGCCATTCTGGTTTTTCGGGACCATCCGGGCAGCAACACGCTCAAGGTGGCAGGGCTTAAGGTGGAGGCTTTTCTGGCAACCATTGATGAACCTGCCCCATTAGGGAACAGCATGCTGGTGCTGCCCAACGGTGTGCCCGTTCCACTCTCCCGCCATTAAGGCGTAAAAAAACGGAGCCGTCAGACGGCTCCGTTTTTTTGTGTCAGGCGTAATTGCGGTGGGGCTTCAGGCCGATGGGGCCGTAGCCTTGCCACTTTTGGCGCCGCGCTTGAGACGACCTTCCCCCATGAACAGCAGCAGAGGTGCTGCGATAAAGATGGAGGAGGACGTGCCAACAACAATGCCAAACAGCATGGTCCACGCAAAACCGGACAACGTGGCGCCTCCCCACAGGGCCAGCGGCAGGGATGCCAGAAAGACCGTGGAGGACGTGCCCAGCGTACGGTTGAGTGTTTCGTTGATTGAAAGGTTGATCAGGTCGATCAGCGGCATTGTGCGGTATTTGCGCAGGTTCTCACGTACACGGTCATAAACCACCACCTTGTCGTTGGTGGAATAGCCCAGAATGGTCAGGATTGCGGCGACCATAACCAGATCGAACTCAAAGCCGGTCAGGACCAGAAAGCCCACGGTCTTGGTCAGGTCGAGTATGAGAGTGATGACAGCACTCAGGGCGAACTCCCATTCGAACCGGAACCAGATGTAACCCAGAATCATGGCAAGGCTGAGGGCCAGAGCCAGCATGCCGTTGCGGAACAACTCGGCCGAAACCGAAGCCCCGACCGCATCGGCCCGCAGGATGGTGGTGCCGGGCAGGGATTCGGCCACGGTGTGGCGCACCTTGTCCACAATGGCCTGCGTATCCTGCTCCGAGCCCGCATCCAGCCGGATCAGAACATCATTGGCAGCCCCGAAGGACTGGAAGGAGGCGTGCGATACCCCATGCTCGGCCAGAGCCGCACGGATTTTGGCAAAATCAGCCGGGCCGGGGGTCTGGGCTTCCACCACAATCCCCCCCCGAAAATCCAGGCCCAGCGTAAGGCCGGGATGGAAGAACAGAACAAGCGATGCGATCGAAAGCACGGCCGAGACAATCAGCCCCATGAAGCGGCCGCGCATGAAGTTGATGTGCGTATCCTTGCGGACAAAACGCAGGAGAGGACGTCCGAACATAAGTAGCGCCTCGTTCTTCAAACAGGCAGGCTGGTAGGGCGCGTACGCGCGTACCAACGGGCCATGAGCATGCGGGAGAGCAGCAGGGTGGTGAACAGGGTGGTCACAATGCCAATGGTAATGGTGAGTGCAAACCCACGGACCGGACCTGTGCCAAAAACAAACAGCATCACATGGGCCAGCAGGGCCGTGGCGTTACTGTCGATAATGGTGGAGGTCGCTTTTTCAAACCCTGTCTGCATGGCTGCCAGCGGGGTGCGCCCACGGGCAATTTCCTCGCGTATGCGTTCGTTGATCAGAATGTTGGCGTCCACCGCCATACCCAGTGTAAGCAGCATGCCCGCCATGCCGGGCAGGGTGAGTGTTGCCTCAAAGAGCGAGAGAATGGCCACCATGAGCACAAGGTTGGCCAGCAGGGCAAAGTCCGCGTACCAGCCAAAGCGGCCGTAGAACAGCACCATAAAAGCCACGACCATAATAAAGCCGACGCCAAGGCTGATCATGCCCGCGCGAATGGAATCCGCTCCCAGTGACGGGCCAATGGAGCGCTGCTCAATAACGCTCAGCGGGGCGGGCAGGGCGCCTGCGCGCAGCATAAGGGCAAGGTCGGTTGCCTTTTGTGCATCAAACCCGCCGGTAATCTGGCCATTGCCGCCTGTTATGGGGCTCATGATCACGGGTGCTTCGATAATCTTGTTATCCAGCACAATGGCGAATCGCTTGCCAACATTGGCCTGCGAAACAGCGGCAAAAGCATGCGTGCCTGTCGAATCGAAAGAGAAGCTGACCGCCCATTTGCCGCTCTGCTGGTCAATGACCGCACCGGCGTTGGTCAGGTCCGAGCCATCAACATCCACATGGTCAAAAACGGGGAGGGGGCCACCCTCCGCCGGGTCGGCCATTGGCAAAAGGCTGACCCCCTGTGGCGGGTAGGTTGCGTGCAGCGGGTTGGCATCGACCAGATGGAAGCTCATCTTGGCCGTGGTGCCCAGCAGCGCCTTGATCCGCTCAGGGTCACTAATACCGGGCAGTTCCACAACAATGCGGTCATCACCCTGGCGGGTAATTTCGGGGTCAACAGCCCCCGTGCCGTCAATGCGGCGGCGCACGATCTCAATGGACTGGGTTACGGCCTCACGCGCACGGGTGCGGATGGATTCGGGAGCCAGAACAAGGGCTATGCTGCCATCTTCACGCTTGCTGACGCTGAATTCGTTGGGCACTGCACGGGGCAGGGCGTTCAGGGCCGCTATGTCTGCCTCGGTTTCCGCAGCGGAGCGCGGCATGAACGAGATGGTGCCTTTGGTGGCATCCACCGCAATGTTCTGGTAGCCCAGATGCGCGTTCAGCAGCGCATCGCGCGTGTTTTCCGAGAGGGTTTGCAGCCTGTCATGGGTCAGGCTTTGCAGATCCACCTGCATGAGCAGGTAGGAACCACCCCGCAGATCCAGTCCAAGGTGGATCTGTCGCCATGGTATGGAAGGGAGCGGCTTGCGCATGCCGTTGGGCAGGCACAGCAGCAGGCCTAAAAGGCATATGCCCAGTACCGAGGCCAGTTTGAGGCGGCTGTAATACATTCTTACCTGATCGCTTGCGGTTTTGCTGCCCGGAACATGCCGCTCAACCCTGACAGATGCAACCCGTTCGCGTGCTTATGGGTGGAATGCTTTGCTTTTTCGCTCATTCTGCGTGGCTCAGGCGCATCACCCAGTCGTAAATGGGGTGGGTGGGCATGGCAGGTAGCGCATGGGCAGGAGCGGGGCTTGTTTGCATTCGGGGGTGAGGCTGCTACCCCTTGGGGGAAGCAAAACACAGGCCAGATCAGGCAGGGGCTGTAACACATGAGCACAACGTTGCGCGTAGGGGTTATTGGGGCAGGGCATTTTGGACGGTACCACGCCCTGAAAATACGTGACGTGCCGGGGGAGAGCCTGTCCGGCCTGTTTGACCCAGACCCCGCCCGGGCCCAGCTGGTCGCGCGCGAGGCCGGGTGCCCGGTTATGGCGGATGTGGATAGCCTGCTTGCCCAGTCCGATGCGGTGGTGGTGGCAGCCCCGGCAGAGTTCCATTTTGAACTGGCCGTGCAGGCCCTGCGGGCAGGGCGGCATGTGCTGGTGGAAAAACCGGTAGCGGCCACGCTGGAACAGGCAGACATGCTGGTAACGCTGGCGCAGCAGAGCGGGCTGGTCTGCCAGGTTGGGCATTTGCTGCGCTATTCCGCCGAGCATGCCGCCATAAGCGCGCGCATAACCCGCCCGCTCTATATAGAGGCCACGCGCATTGCCCCATACAAGCCGCGTGGAACAGACGTGTCGGTTATTCTGGACCTGATGATCCATGATCTGGATCTGGTTCTGGCCCTTGTGGACAGCCCGATTGCACAGGTGGATGCGCTGGGGGCTGCGGTCAGTTCCGCGCATGAGGATATTGCGAATGCGCGGGTGCGGTTTGAAAACGGGTGCGTGGCCAGCATTACCGCAAGCCGCATATCGCTCAAGACCGAGCGGCGGATGCGCCTTTTTTCCGAGGAAGGGTATCTGTCGGCTGATTTTGTGAAACGTGAGCTGAGCATGATCGGGCGCGAGCGGGGCCTGCCGCTGCCGGGCACCGGTGGATTCCGGCGTGAGGGCATAAGCTGGGCTGAACATGATTCGCTGTTCGCGGAGCATCAGGCATTTGTGGCGTCGTGCGTGCAGGGCGCACCTGTTGTGGTGGATGCGGTGGCCGGGCGGCGCGCTCTGGCGGCGGCTTTGGCGGTGGCGGATGGAATCACCACCTCGCGCAGTCTTATGGAGCAGTCCGGGCTGATCCGGGGAGGCTGAAAAAAGACGCGTTTGGGGAAGCGGGAAGAATCAGCCATTTTTTGAAGAAGCAAGTCTAAAATCGTGCATCATGGGTAAAAAAAATCCTAGATATGGGGGCAAAGTAGGGTAAGAAGCGCGATATATGGTGTATGCGGCTGCATCAGCCCCATACCAACATGATCGTTCGCAAAAACCGGAGAGTAAGCGCCATGAGTCTGATTGACGTGCATGAGAATGACGTTCGTCGTTCCCATTCAGGAGCATCAGGCTCGGCTGAAGAACCGGACCTGTTCGGCGCTGAGCAGATGCAGGACATGGTGCAGCTTCCCGGGCACCATCAGGTGCGGGTTGACCGCTCGCGCGATGCGCTGCTGACCCCCTTTGGCAAAGCCACGCTTGATAACCGCTACCTGCTGCCTGATGAGAGCTATCAGGACCTGTTCGGGCGTGTGGCGTCCTATTACGGGGCGGATGCGGAGCATGCCCAGCGTATTTACGACTATATCAGCCGCCACTGGTTCATGCCCGCAACTCCGGTGCTGTCCAATGGTGGTACAACGCGCGGTCTGCCTATTTCGTGCTTTCTGAACGAAGCCAATGACAGCCTCAAAGGCATTGTCGATCTGTGGAACGAGAATGTGTGGCTGGCCAGCAAGGGTGGGGGCATTGGCTCCTACTGGGGCAACCTGCGCTCCATTGGCGAGAACGTGGGCCGCAACGGCAAAACCTCGGGGGTTATTCCCTTCATCCGCGTGATGGACAGCCTGACACTGGCTATTTCCCAGGGGTCTTTGCGCCGTGGGTCGGCTGCGGTCTATCTGCCGGTCTGGCACCCCGAGATTGAGGAGTTCATAGAACTCCGCCGCCCCACGGGGGGGGACCCCAACCGCAAGGCGCTCAACCTCCACCACGGTATTCTGGTATCCGACGCGTTCATGCGCGCGGTGGAAGCGGATGACGAATGGGCGTTGCTCTCCCCCAAGGATAACTCGGTTATCCGCAAGATTTCAGCGCGCGGGTTGTGGATTCGCATCCTGACCGCACGCATGGAACAGGGCGAGCCCTATATTGTTTACTCCGACCATGTGAACAACGCCCGCCCCGAGCACCACAAACTCGCGGGGCTGGAAGTCAAGACCTCCAACCTGTGCTCCGAAATTACGCTGCCAACGGGCATAGACCATCACGGCAAGGCACGTACGGCAGTGTGCTGCCTGTCCTCCCTCAACCTTGAGACATGGGATGAATGGTCGGATAATCCCCAGTTCATCGAGGATGTGATGATCTTCCTCGACAATGTTCTGCAGGACTTCATCGACCGTGCGCCAGAGGACATGGAGCGGGCCAAATACGCCGCCATGCGTGAGCGTTCCGTAGGGCTGGGGGTTATGGGGTTCCACTCCTTCCTCCAAGCCAAGAACGTGCCGTTTGAAAGCGTGATCGCCAAGGTCTGGAACCGCAAGATCTTCAAGCACATTCGCGCACAGGCCGATGCCGCCTCCCGCCATCTGGCCGAGCTGCGTGGCCCTTGCCCCGATGCCGAGGAATACGGGATCAAGGAACGTTTTTCCAACAAGATGGCCATTGCGCCCACGGCGTCCATTTCCATTATTGCAGGGAATGCCAGCCCGGGTATTGAGCCCATTGCTGCCAATGTGTTCTTGCAGAAAACCCTTTCCGGCTCGTTTACGGTACGCAACCGGCATCTGCTGAAGCTGCTGGTGGAAAAAGGGCAGGACACGCCAGAGGTGTGGTCCTCCATTACCACCAGCAAGGGCAGCGTGCAGCATCTGGACTTTTTGACCCAGCAGGAAAAGGACGTGTTTAAAACCGCGTTCGAGCTGGACCAGCGCTGGGTGGTGGAACATGCGGCCGACCGGCAGCCCTTTATCTGTCAGGCGCAGTCGGTCAACCTGTTCCTGCCTGCGGACGTGCATAAGCGCGACCTCAACCAGATTCATTTTCAGGCATGGAAGAAGGGGCTGAAGTCCCTCTACTACTGCCGCAGCCTGTCCATCCAGCGGGCGGATACGGTGAGCAACGTGCTCGCCAAGTCCGAGGTGCTGGGGGCCGGTGTTGCCGAACGGGCGGCTGCTGAGCATGCCGCCGGTGGCAACAATTATGACGAATGTCTGGCCTGCCAGTAAGGGCAGGCTGGTCAGGGTCTGTTTTGTAAAAAGTCGAGAGGCGGCCACCTCGGGGAGTGCCGCCCGATGGAGGCATCATGAGCGAGCATAAAGCCAGCCAGCAGCCGCAGGAAGAGCGTTTTGACCTGCTAACAGCCAATCCGGTGTACAAGCCATTTCGGTACCCGTGGGCGTATGATGCGTGGCTGACGCAGCAGCGCGTACACTGGCTGCCCGAAGAAGTGCCTCTGGCTGATGACGTAAAAGACTGGCACCGCGTGCTCAACGAGAGCGAGCGCCACCTTGTGACCCAGATTTTTCGCTTCTTCACCCAGTCGGATGTGGAAGTGAACAACTGTTACATGAAGCACTACAGCCGGGTTTTCAAACCGACTGAAGTGCTGATGATGCTCTCGGCTTTTTCCAATATCGAGACCATCCATATTGCAGCTTACAGCCACCTTCTGGATACGCTCGGCATGCCCGAGGAGGAATATTCCGCATTCCTTAAGTACAAGGAAATGAAGGATAAATACGATTACATGCAGTCCTTCAATGTGGACAGCAAGCATGAAATCGCAAAAACACTGGCAGCCTTTGGCGCGTTCACCGAAGGGCTACAGCTGTTTGCCTCCTTTGCCATCCTGCTCAACTTCCCGCGCTTTAACAAGCTCAAGGGTATGGGGCAGATCGTGTCTTGGTCGGTGCGGGACGAAACCCTGCATTGCCTGTCCATTATCCGCCTGTTCCGCGTGTTCATTCAGGAAAACCCGCATATCTGGACCGATAAGTTGCGGCAGGAACTGACCGAGATCTGCAAAACCATTGTGGAGCACGAAGAGGCCTTTATTGATCTGGCGTTTGAAATGGGGCCGGTAGAAGGGCTGGATGCCGCACAGGTTAAAACCTACATCCACTTTATTGCCGACCGCCGCCTGACCCAGCTTGGGCTGGACCCGGTTTACAACACGACCACAAACCCGCTGCCCTGGCTGGACGATATGCTCAATGCGGTCGAACACGCCAACTTCTTTGAAAACCGCTCGACCGAATACAGCCGTGCCTCCACCCTGGGCACGTGGGAAGAAGCGTTTGAAAGCTCTGTCTTCTCGTAATATCGGGCGGAGGGAGCGGGTTTACAGGCCCGGCAGGGCCGTGCCGTTTTCCAGCACATCGCGCGCCTGAGGGGTAAAGGCACCGTCCGCTTCGTGTAGTGTCAGGCCAGACAGTACACGGGCGGGGCTTTTAACGCCCAGTTTGGCCTGAATAAGCAGGATACGCGCTTCCCGGCCTGTTTTGGGCCAGAAGGGGTAAAGGGTTACACCCCCAAAACCATGGGCGCTCAGCTCCGCTATGGCCCTGTCGGTCAGGGCTGTGGGGAGTGCGAGCGTCAGGCTGCCTTTATGGCGCAAAACGGCAGCGGCTCCCTTAATCCAGAGTGGCAGGGTCTGCATGTCCATCCTGCGGGCAAGGTCCCGGCGCGGCTCGGGTGAGGCGGTGCCGGTGGGGGCATGCCATGGCGGGTTGGTCATGCAGTGGTCAAACCGCAGGAGGTCGGGCACCCCTTCGGGGAAAGATGCTGTAATTACCGACGCTTGCACCTGTTTGTTGGCGAGCAGGTTGGTGCGGGCCAGTGCCGCTGTTTCGGAGTCTTTCTCCACCCCTGTTCCGTGCAGGTCTGGTACGCGGTGCATCAGGCATAACAGCCCTGCACCGGCTCCGCAGCCGATTTCGAGCACATGCTGGCCCGGGCGCGCGGCTACGGCCGCAGCCATCAGAATGGGCTCAAGCCCTGTGCGGTAGCCTTGCTGGAACTGGCTGTAAGCGATACGTCCACGCAAAAGAGTGCCTTGCGAGGTCGGTGGAAGGTGGAGTGATGGGGCTTGCTGCATCGCTGTATCTGGCTGGCTTGAATGTGTTGGTGCTTGACCGTTTTTCAGGTGCCTCGCATATAAGAGGACGTCAACTCATCCCGAGGCTGGGGGAATAGCATTTGGGTGTTGCAGTCAGTCTGTCGGAAATGGACAGTGCCGCGAGCCAGCATGGATCTGGAGTTTCTGTGAGTAAACCAGGGGAAGCTGGCCTTAAGGCGCTGGCTGATTATCTCGCTGCGGATATGCAGGCATGTAATCAGGTCATTGTGGACCGCATGCAAAGCTCCGTAGCGCTTATTCCGCAGTTAGCTGCGCATCTTGTGGCCGCTGGCGGCAAGAGGCTGCGGCCACTGCTCACCCTCGCTTCTGCGCGGCTGTGTGGCTACAACAATCAGGACGGGCGCATGCGGCATGTGGAAATTGCCGCCTGTGTCGAGTTCATTCATACAGCAACACTGCTGCATGATGATGTTGTGGATGACAGCCAGTTACGGCGTGGTCTGGCCAGTGCCAACGCCATTTTTGGCAACAAGGCGTCCGTGCTGGTGGGGGACTTCCTGTTTGCCCGGTCGTTCCAGATTCTTACGGCTGACGCCTCGCTGGATGTCATGGCGATTCTCTCTGCTGCATCGGCTACGCTGGCGGAAGGCGAGGTTATGCAGATGACCACGCAGAACGACCTTTCCACTTCTGTTGAGCAGTATCTTCAGGTTATTTATGGCAAAACAGCGGCGCTGTTCGCGGCCGCATGTGAATCTGGTGCTATCATAGGGGACGTTACCCCTGCCGAGCGTGAGGCCCTGCGTGTTTACGGCGCCAATCTGGGCATGGCGTTCCAACTGGTGGATGATGCACTGGACTACTCGGCTGATCAGGCCGTGCTGGGTAAGGAGGTCGGGGACGACTTCAAGGAAGGCAAGGTTACACTGCCAGTGCTGGCAGCGTACGAGGCAGGCAGCGAGCAGGACCGCGTATTCTGGCGGCGTGTGATTGAGGAGTGCGAACAGCAGCCCGAAGATCTGGATGCCGCACTGGCTCTTATTGCCCAGACCAATGCGATTGGTGTGACACTGGCCAAGGCGGAAGAATACGCCACATTGGCCCGTCAGGCGTTGCAGGGCTTCCCTGATAACGAGCTTAAGACCCTGTTGCTCGAAACCGCGAGTTATTCCGCCAGCCGCGCAAGCTAGGCTGGCCTGTGGCCGTTTTGGCAGGATCGGTAAAAATGCCGATTGTAATGCTCAAACGGCCTTTATCTGTCCGCCAGAATGATCCCGCGTTCAGGCCGAGCAGGCACGTTGCTGGTTTGCCGGTTCGGGCCATAGTGTAATCTGGTTAAAACCAAAGGCGGGTAGATGCGCGCTCAGGGCGGCTGCGTCGGTTGGCATGGCCGTAAACCATGCCTGCTCTGGTTGTGTGTCTGATCTGGGCATGGGGGGCAGGGTTTGCAAAACCGTGCAGGTCTGCCGTGCGACCGCGTCTGCCGGGTCCAGCCATACCATGCCTGCCGGGGTTATCCTGCGTAGCTGGTCAAGCATGAATGTGTAATGGGTGCACCCGAGGCCCACGGCATCAAGCCGTGCGGAGTCCGGGTGGCTGAGCAGGCCCTCAATATCTTTATAAACAAGATCATCAGGTACGGAGCGTCCGCGAAAAACCTGCTCGGCATAGCTGGCCAGATGTGGTGCCGCATGGGCGATGAGCGTGCATTCCGGCGCATATAGCGTGTGCAGGCGGGACAGGTAGGGGCGGCGGATGGTTGCCCGGGTGGCCAGCAGGCCGATAACACCGGTTTCTGTCTGGCGTGCCGCCCAGCGGATGGGGGGCACACAGCCAATAAACGGCAGGCTGGGGCAGGTGGCGCGCAGGGCGTCCAGCGCCAGAGTGCTGGCCGTGTTGCAGGCAATGACAACTGCCTGTGGCCGCAGGCGTTCAACTGCGCGGGAAAGAAGGGAAATAATGCGTTGGGTCAGGACCGCATCATCCTGCTCACCGTATGGAAAAACGGCGGTGTCGGCCAGATAGTCTACCTTGACCGAAGGGGCATGTGCCCGAATGGCCCGCACAATGCCCAACCCACCAATGCCTGAATCAAACGCCAGAACACGGTAGGGGCCAGTCAGTGCGGGGCCAGTCGTCTGCACGGTGTTATTTGTCCTTGCGCGCCTTGAACGCGGCGGCTTCTTCCAGACTGCCTACGCCGCCACGGCGGGCGGACCAGCCACAGGGGTCTTCCAGAAAGCGGCGGACTTCAGATGCCGCTTCTTCGGAGAAATACGGGCGGCTCGCGCAGGCTTCAAGCACATCCCACCATGTGCACAGGGAGTGCAGGGCCACGTTCATGTCTGTCAGCGTCTGCTGGGCACCGGGGAAAACGCCGTAATAGAACACCACAAAGGCATGGTTCACAATGGCGCCTGCATTGCGCAGGGCATTGGCGAACTGCACCTTGGATGCGCCATCTGTGGTCAGGTCTTCCACCAGCAGGGTCCGCATGTTTTCGGGTACGTCGCCTTCAATCTGGGCGTTGCGGCCAAAACCCTTGGGCTTTTTGCGCACATAGGCCATGGGCAACAGCATGCGATCAGCCATCCATGCGGCAAACGGAATACCGGCTGTTTCGCCCCCTACAATGGCTTCCAGACTTTCGTAGCCAACGTGGCGGCCAATTTTTTCTACGCCTAGTTCCACAATTTTTGCGCGCGCGCGCGGGAAGAAAATAATCCGGCGGCAATCAATATAAACAGGGGATTTCCAGCCAGATGTCAGGGTGTAGGGGTCTTCAGGGCGAAAATTGACTGCCTTGATTTCAAGCAGCAGGCGTGCGGTGGTCAGGGCGGCGTCACGATCCCATTCGCTGGACTCTCCGGTGGGAGAGGCAATGCCTGCTGGCGACATCATGGCAGATTCCTTGAAAGTTATGGTGGTTAAAGTTGGATTGGCATACCTCTAGCCGGGCCGAAAATCCATGCCTCATCTGCCTGTATATGTGATTTGCTGCACAGTATGGGCCGTTAATAAGGAGGATTTATGCACGGGACAGCAAAACAACGGACACAAGCAGATTGTGATTTTATGTGTAAAGTAAAATAGAACTTAATCCTTGCGTTGGGGCTGGATGTGGCGTCTAATTGCCGAAGTTGAGATCGATTATCAGTTAAGGGTGAATGTCGTGGCTATGGAAGCAAGTCGGATCGCACGAAAATGCGAGCGGGCCGTCATCACGGCTTACACAGAACTACGCGAAGTGGGTACGGCGGATGTTGCTGCGTTTAACGCCTGCACCACTCTGTACCGTATTCATCACCCCGAATCGTCTTTGAGCGAAGCGCGCATGCTGGTCTCCGAATGGATTGACCATCATATGGTGCGCAAGGTAGATGGCCCGACCGCCGGATGTAACTGTAGCTAAGTAATCGGGTGTGAGCGGTCCGTCTGGTTGGCCGACAGCACAGGACAGATTTGGCGGATGCTCATGGGGACATGAGCATCCGCTTTTTTTATGGTTGATAACGGTACGGCGTTAGTCTGGTTTCTGTCATGAATAAAAAAACTGGCCCGCGTTGCCGCGGACCAGTTTCTCATAACACCAGAGCAATCAGCTTTTAGCGCTTGCTGAAGGGGACAAAATCCCGCTCCGTAGCACCCAGATACAACTGGCGTGGGCGGCTGATACGCTGGCCCGGTTCCTCGATCATTTCTTTCCACTGGCTTACCCAGCCGGTAGTGCGCGCAACCGCAAACAGCACGGTAAACATGCTGGTGGGAATGCCCATGGCCTTGAGGATAATGCCGGAATAGAAGTCCACGTTGGGGTAGAGCTTACGCTGCACGAAGTAGTCGTCGCTGAGTGCAATGTTTTCAAGCTCGACTGCCAGATCAAGCAGCGGATCATCCTTGATGCCCAGTTCTTTGAGAACTTCGTGGCAGGTCTGCTGCATGATTTTGGCGCGCGGGTCGAAGTTCTTGTAAACGCGGTGGCCAAAGCCCATGAGCTTGACGCCGCTGTTCTTGTCTTTGACCTGAGCGATAAAGGCCGGAATGTTTTCTTTTTTGCCAATATGGGCCAGCATTTTCAGCACGGCTTCATTGGCCCCGCCATGGGCGGGTCCCCACAGGGCGGCAATGCCTGCGGCAATACAGGCAAACGGGTTGGCCCCGGTGGAGCCTGCCAGACGCACGGTGGAGGTGGAAGCGTTCTGCTCATGATCGGCATGCAGGATCAGGATCCGGTTCATGGCGCGGGCCAGAACGGGGTTGACCTTGTAGGGTTCGGACATGCGCGCGAACATCATGGACAGAAAGTTTTCCGCGTAGTTCAGGTCATTCCGCGGGTAAATAAAGGCATCGCCCTGTGTGTATTTGTAAGCCCAGGCCGCAATGGTCGGGATTTTGGCGATCAGGCGCATGGCGGCCAGTTCCCGGTTTGCGGGAATGGCGATGTCGCTGGCATCAGGGTAAAAGGCAGAAAGAGCGCCAACCGTGCCACACAGAATGGCCATGGGGTGGGCATCACGCCTGAAGCCGTTAAAGAAGTTGCGGATCTGCTCATGGAGCAGGGTATGGTTTGTCAGCGTGGTGGAAAAAGCGTCGTACTGCGTCTTGTTGGGCAGTTCGCCATTGAGCAGGAGGTAGATTACCTCTTCGTAGGAAGCATTTTCCGCCAGTTGGGCAATAGGGTAGCCACGGTGTAGCAGGATGCCCTTGTCACCATCAATAAAGGTGATCTTGCTGTTGCAGGAGGCCGTCTCGCCGTAACCGGGGTCGAACGTGAACACGCCCAGTTCCGAGGGCAGCCTGCGAATATCAATAACATCCGGCCCAAGGTTGCCAGAAAGTACGGGCATCTCGGCGGTTTTGCCACCGATCGAAATGGTAGCGGTGGACTGCTTACCCTCGTTCTGCGACACGCTCATGGTGTTTCCTTTTGCATAATGGGGTCACGGTCGCGGCTGCGGCCTGCTGTTTGAGTGTTGTCTCCCATTCAGGAGCAAACAAAAAGGTTCATCCTGATAAACCGCGCGTTATCACGCGCGCACATCGGCAGAAAACCGGGATTTTTTCTCTCAGGGTCGCGTGAATGTGTGCAAAGTGAGGCTCAGACTGTCACAGTTTGCCCAGGAGGTCTGGTCGGGAACAAGGTCGCTGCCGATCATCTCGAAGACTGCGAGTGAAGCCGGAGCGAATCCCTGATCAAGCATTTCGTTCCTGCCATCCAGCCAGCGCGCAAAGTCTGAAATGCCGGGATTATGCCCGACCAGTAGAATCGTGCGGGCCTGAGGCGGTGCCTGCCGGAGCACCCTGATCAGGCTATCAAGGTCGGCCTCGTATATTTCGGGGCGTAAAAACACGGTATCTGCGCTGGAAGGGGGGAGGGCGCTCTGCACGGCGGAAAAGGTCTGCTGTGTTCTTGCCGCCGGGCTGCACAGGACTGCATCGGGGGCCAGTCCATTCTGGTGGAGCCACATCCCGCACCGCATGGCGGCGTGTTCGCCATCTTGGGTCAATGGGCGCGCCATGTCTGATTCGACAGAAAAATTGCCCGGATCAGGTGCAACCGCCTCCGCATGACGGAGCAGGATCAGGCGGCGGGGTGTTGAGAGAGCAGACATGGAATCACATGATGTTATGGGGATGATGAGTGGGGAACCGCCGCAAGTGCGATGGCCTCATGGTGGCGGATCACCTCATGGATGATGAAGTTGAGGAACTTCTCCGCAAAATCAGGGTCAAGATGTGCATCTTCCGCAAGGCGGCGCAGGCGCGCAATCTGCTGGGTCTCACGCGCGGGGTCCGCAGGGGGGAGCTTGTACAGAGCCTTGAGGGCTCCCACCGCTTTGGTGCAGCGGAAGCGTTCTGCCAGCATGGCCACAAGAGCTGCGTCAATATTGTCTATGCTGCGGCGGAGGTCCTGCAGGGCTTCCGGGGGGCACGGCTGATTTGTCACGGTGATCAAGGTCTCTGGCTGCTGGTAAAGAACATCATGGGATCGTTATAAATGTGTAACGCCCGGACGTTAACAGACAAAAAGCTTTTCTTCCACAGGCGGGTAAGGCAGGTCCACCCATGCCAGATGTCCACCTTTGCCTGCGCCCGTATCCACAAATATGGCGCGCCCACCGGCCCGGCCATGGATGGTCAGGGGGCAGCCGTTGGTCGAGCGCTGGTCGTGGCCGCAGTAAACCGTATAGCCGCTGGGAATGTGGTTGACCCAGTTGAGCGTGCGTTCGGGGTAGCCATCGGCCTGTATGCGGCTTGTGGTTTCGCCAAACAGTGCGCGGGAGAGCAGGTAGGTGACACGCCCGAGCGGCGGGGGCGGGGGCTCGTTCAGCATGTGCGGCTCAAACGCACCATGCACAAAAATGGTCCGTCCCATGACCAGCCATGCCGGAGCCTGTTCCAGTGCGGGGAGCACGTCATGCAGGACATCCACGTTATCCGGCGTACTCAGCTGGGCCAGCGTTTCGTCCAGATGGGGGGATGAGCGAAGCTTCTTGCCCATAAGCGCACGCCCCAGCTTGCGGTCGTGGTTGCCAATCAGGAACAGCCCGCGCCCTTCACGCTGGACCTGGAGCATCAGGCGCAGAACGCCTGCGCTGTCTGGCCCGTAATCCACCAGATCACCCAGCTGGATGATAAAACGATCCGTAGCCACGGCATGGCGGAATGCTTCCAGATCCCCATGCACATCGCCCACAATGCGGAGTCCTTTGCGCATTGCGTTCTTCACGTTTTCGTCATGCCTGGTATCCGTGGACATGCCATCCCTATCCGTTCTTTCCCAATCTTCATGTAGGCTTTTCGAGCGAAAACAGGAACGGTGCTGGCAAGTTTTTTTTGAAGGGACTTATGCATGCACAAGTATGTGACACGCCAGAGGCTTCTGTTTGCGCATAGGGTGCAAGAACTTTCAGGGGCGGAAACAAGCCTGAAAATGCGAAAGTACGGCAGAGCCACAGTCTGGTGGCGCATAGCTCCCGACCGGAGCGTGACGCAGGAACTCTGGGGTGGTTTGCAGCTTTTGTATGTTCGGAACAGTTTGAGAAGAAAAAACAGGAAGGCCTCTCATGACAGAGCGCATTCGGAACGTCGCGCTGCGTAGCAAGGTTTGCCCGGCAGAAGCCGCGGCAAAGCTGATCCGAAACGGTGACGTAGTTGGCACCAGCGGTTTTACTGGCGCAGGCTACCCCAAGGCCGTGCCCATGGCCCTGGCCAAGCAGATGGAAGCCGCCCATAATAATGGGCAGGAACACCGGATCAGCCTGATTACGGGCGCATCTACCGGCCCGCAGCTTGATGGCGAGCTGGGCAAGGTGAACGGTGTTTACTTCCGCTCCCCGTTCAACACCGACCCGGCCATGCGCAACCGCATTAACGCTGGCGAGACGGATTATTTTGATAATCATCTCGGGCAGGTGGCCCTGCGTGCGGCACAGGGCAATTACGGCAAGTTCGATGTTGCCGTGGTGGAAGCCACCGCCATTACGGAAGAAGGCGGCATTGTGCCGACTTCCTCCGTTGGTAATTCGCAGGCTTTTCTTGATCTGGCCGACAAGGTCATCATCGAAGTCAACGAATGGCAAAATCCGGGGCTGGAAGGCACGCATGACGTCTGGGATGGCAACAGCTATGGCGCCGCCCCGCGTGATATTATTCCGCTTTCCCGTGCGGACCAGCGCATTGGCCGTACCTTCCTCAAGGTTGATCCGGCCAAGATTCAGGCCATCGTCCGCACGAATGACAGCGACCGCAACGCCCCCTTTGCCGCACCTGATGGCACGGCAAAGGCTATTGCGGGCTACCTGCTTGATTTTTTTGAGCACGAAGTCAAACAGAACCGTCTGCCGCCCTCTCTGCTGCCGTTGCAGTCCGGCGTAGGCAACGTCGCCAATGCTGTGCTCGATGGCCTGAACGAAGGGCCGTTTGAAAATCTGGTTGGCTTTAGCGAAGTTATTCAGGATGGCATGCTTGCCATGCTGGATTCGGGGCGTATGCGTATTGCCTCGGCAACCTCGTTTTCTCTTAGCCCCGAAGCGGCGGAAGAGATCAACAACCGGATGGACTTTTTCCGTTCCAAGATCATTCTGCGCCAGCAGGACATCAGCAACAGCACGGGTGTTATCCGCCAGCTAGGCTGTATTGCCATGAACGGCATGATCGAGGCGGATATTTACGGTAACGTCAATTCCACCCGTGTCATGGGTTCCAAGATGATGAATGGTATTGGGGGTTCGGGGGATTTTGCCCGCAACGCCTACCTGTCCATCTTCCTGTCACCGTCCACAGCCAAGGGCGGCAAGATTTCTGCCATTGTGCCCATGGCGGCCCATGTGGACCACATCATGCAGGACACCCAGATTTTTGTGACCGAGCAGGGGCTGGCCGATCTGCGCGGGCTTTCGCCCGTCAAGCGCGCCCAGACCATTATCGAAAAATGCGCACATCCGGATTACCGCCCGATGTTGCAGGATTATCTGGACCGTGCCTGCAGGGACTCCTTTGGCAAGCATACACCACACCTGCTGACCGAAGCCCTGTCCTGGCACCAGCGGTTTATTGAAACAGGCTCGATGCTCCCCGCGTAAGCGGGCTGCATCATCCGGCCACAAGGCCCCTGCTCCTGTAAAAAGGGCAGGGGCTTTTTTTATTGGGGGAGTTTAAGCCGCCACCCGACCTGCTATCCGGTTTTGCGGGGAGCAAAGGGTGCGGGGGGAGATGTTATTCGGGATGGGTGGTGGAAGACCCGGACACCGCAAGGGATGTGGTCAACTGGTAAGGCTGGTGGGTAATGACAATATCAACCGGCCTGTTTGCCAGAAAATCCGCCGTGGATATTTTGGCCGGAGGGGTATCGGTAATAATGGCCTCGGCATCGCGGTGAACCAGAGAGAACAGACTGGGCGCCGCAGAGGATGGAAGGTAGGCCGCGTAAGGGTGGCGCCCGGCCATGCGGTGCGCGTTATAGGCATCCCGCTCGGAGCTTATGGGAATGGCCACCATAACCTTGGAATCGGCTTTCAGAACCGCGGCAGTGCTTTTGTAGTCGGCTGGTACAAAAATGACCCGGTCACGCATGTGGGCATTGCTGACCTCCTGCGCTACTTCTTTTGGGTCTGCTCCATGCAGGTCGAGCATCAGCAGGGTGTTGGTGTGGCGGGCGTTGTCCAGAACAGTGGCAAGCGCGCTGCTGCCCGGCTCTACGGCAACCTGCCCATCCGCGCCACTGGTCAGACCAAGGCGTACCATGCCGGGCTGTTCCGTGGAGGAAATGGTCGCAGCCTGTGCCACGCTTTGTGTGCCCGTATTGCTGGCGCAGACAATAAGTCCGTGATGAATGCGCGCCATAATACCACTGGTTTTGGTGTGGTGGATGGCCAGTACGGCTACGGACGCAGCGCACAGGGTTGCCGCAAAGGCAATTTTTTTCAAACACCTGCGCGAGGTGGTGGCACCGCAGCAAACAGACATGTCAGCTCCCATTTCAGGATGTGACATCAGTGGGTTCCTTGTCCTTCTGGCCGACCATGGAGGCCGCTTTAGCCAGATCAACAGAAAGAACGCGGCTTACTCCGCGTTCCTGCATGGTTACACCAAAAAGCTGGTCCATATGGGCCATGGTGAGCTGGTGGTGTGTCACGACCAGAAAACGCGTACCGGCTTCTGCAACCATATCGCCCAGCAGAGCGCTAAAGCGGCCCACATTGGCGTCATCCAGTGGGGCATCCACTTCGTCCAGCACGCATATCGGTGCAGGGTTACAGCGGAACACGGCAAAAATCAAGGAAAGCGCGGTTAAAGCTTGTTCACCTCCGGACAGGAGCGAAAGTGTGGCCAGCTTCTTGCCCGGTGGCTGGGCATAGATTTCCAGCCCGGCTTCCAGCGGGTCATCACTCCCGACAAGGCCCAGATGGGCGCGCCCACCGCCAAACATGCGGGTGAACAGGGACTGAAAATGCTGGTCCACCTGTGTGAACACCGCCATAAGCCGCTCACGCCCTTCCTTGTTGAGCGAGCCTATGGAGCCGCGCAGGCGGTTTATGGCTTCCTCCAGATCATGCATTTCCGCCCCGAGGGTCTGGGCCTGGGTGGAGGCTTCCTCCGCTTCCATCTCGGCCCGCAGGTTGACCGGCCCCATATCATCGCGCTCGCGGGTCAGGCGGGCAATCTTGCGGCGCAGGGAGGTCTCGGCCCCTTCCGTCAGGTCGGAAACGGGTTGTCTGGGCGGGTTAGGGGTTTCTACCAGCAACTGGTCCAGAATGGCCTGAGCCTGCTCGCTCTTGCCTTCCGCTTTAAGCAGGTTTTCACGCGCGGTGGCCAGTTCGCCCTCTGTTCTGCGGCGCAGTTCGTGGGCAGTGGTCAGGGCGGCTTCGGCTTCGGCCCGCAGGCGGTCGGTCTGGGCAAAGTGTTCCTCTGCATCTTCCAGTGCCGCCAGTGTGCTGGCTTTTTGCTGCTGTGCCGCCGTGGGGAGTTTGGCCACCTTATCGTGGTTGGCCCGTGCTGCTTCCAGCCGCTGGAGGGCATTTGTGGTGTCTGTCCGGGCAAGGCTCTCACGCGCGCTCCACTCGGCCTGTGCGGTGTTGAGCGTGTTAATCCGGTCTGCCAGCGTGGTGGATTCGGCCTGCAGGGCGGCACGGAGTTCGCGCGCGGCATCAAGCCTGCCCAGCAGGTCGGCCTTCTGGGCGTGCAGGTTGTCCAGTCTGGTCTGTGCATCTTCTGGTACCGCGGCGCAGGCGGCCTCCAGCGCGGCCTGTGCTGCAAGCAGGTTCTGCTGGGTGTCCGTATGTTCGCTGTGCAGTTCGGCCTGCCGTGGAGCCAGCCCCGCCAGACGGCTGCGCAGGGTAAGGGCCTGCTCGTGCAATGCGCGGCTGGTCTGCGCGGTTGCAGCCATCTGCGCATCGGCCTGCAAGGTGGTCTGGGTTGCAGCCTGTAGGGCCGTGCTGGCGGCGTTCAGCTTTTCCTGCGCTGCGTGCAGGGCATTCTGGGCCTGCTGCATGGACTGGGCGGAGGCCAGCTTATCTTCCATCTCTGCAACGGTTGTGGATTCCGTTGTCAGATTATGGCGCAGGCGTTCAAGCTCGGGGGTGAGCGTTTCCAGCCGCGTTGTGGCGGAGGCGTGCTGCTGTTCGGCGCGGGCCAGTTTGTCCCGGGCTGTTTGCAGGGCCGCCTGTGCCTGTTTGAAGGCAGCATGCGCCTGCTGCTCGGCGGTTTGTGCTGCGGTGTTTCTCTCGCGCGTGGTGGCGAGGGCGCGCTGGGTATCCTGTAAGGATGGCAGGCTCTCATGCGCGAGCCGGGCATTGATGAGTGTGGCCTCGGCTTCGGCTAGAGCGGCCTGTGCGCGCTCATGCTGAGGGAGTGTGGCATCCAGCCTTGCGCGGTAGGAGGCGTAGCGGCGCTCTGTTTCGGTCTCATGCGCGCGGGCTTTCTGGAGTGCTTGTTCCTGCGTGTTGCGGCTGCTGCGCAGTTGCCTGAGCAGGTCCTCATTGGCTTGGACTGCGGCAGCACAGCTTGCAACGTTTGCCTGTATGGCGGGCAGGTCGGCCTGCAACACGCTCAGGCGGCTTTGGGTTTCGCGCAGAACACGGCGTTGGGCCAGCCTGCGCGCAGCCGTGCTGGTTCCTCCTGCCTGAGTGTAAAACCCGTCCCACCGCCACAGGTCCCCTGTGGTGGAGACCAGACATTGCCCCGGAGCCAGCAAGGGCTGAAGTGCTCGCCCATCCGCACCTTCGGGCAGCAGTCCGGTACAAAGCAGAACCCTGTCCAGCTCCGGTGGTGCCGTAATGTGGTTTTTGAGCGGCTGAGCGCCGCCGGGCAGGGCAGGTAGGGATTCAGGCGGGAGATGCCGCCAGCCTTGGGGAGCGTCGGGGGTTGCGGGGGCGTCCAGCCCTTCCGCCAGAGCGGCAGCCAGAGCGTTTTCGTATTCTTCGGGAACGGTAATCTGGGCGGAAACCGGGTTCTCCGCCACAGCACTCTCCTGCCCCAGAGCCTGATCCAGCCCTTCGGCCTGTGCTTGCAGGCGGGTCAGTTCGGTCTGGAGTGTGGTCTGCTGGTTCTGGGCTGTTGCGTACTGGGCCTTGTGCGCGCTCAGCGCGTGTTCGGCCTGCTCCAGTTCGGCCCCGGTCTGGGCCAGTGCATTTTCCTGCTGGGTGCGTGTCTGTCGGGCGCTGTCCAGAACCGTATCGGCAATGGCCTCGGCCCGAACCTTATCCAGTTCCCGCGTCAGGGTCTGTGCTTCGTGCTGCGCGCGTTGCTGCGTGGTGCTGGCCGTGCGCAGGGCTTCGGCAGCACTGCGCTGATGTGCTTCGGCTTCCTGCGCAGCGCGGCTGGCCTCGGTAAAGGCGGTGCTGGCCGCACGGCGTTCGGCCTCGGTTTTTTCCTGCGTTTGCGTAGCCTGTTCCAGCGCGGCGGTGGCCTGCTGGCTGCTGGTTTGGAGCGCATCCAGCACATCGGGGCTGATGAGCGCCTCCAGCGCTTCGGCATGGCGCTTTTCTGCCCCATGCAGTTCAGCCTGTAGGGCTGTCAGGCGCTGGCGGGCCTGTTGCAGGGCTTTTTGTTGCTCGTTTTGAGCGGCTTGTGCTGCCTGTGCATTATTTTTGGCAATGGAGAGGTCAATATTGCATTGCGCACAAAGGCGCTCGGCTTCCTCCTGCGCGGCTTTGGTTGCCTGCTGGGCCTGTGCGGCCTGCTCTGCCTGCTCCTGCGCCGTAGCCAGTGCCTGCTCGGAGGGAAGCTGGCTTTCCAGTTCCGCCAGTTCAGCCTGAATGGTGTTGAGTGCGAGGGCAACCCGCTCGTGCCGTGTGCGGGCGTTGTTCAGGCTGTCTTCGGCCCGTTCCTTGCCTGCGCGGGCCGCACTCAGCTCGGCTGTCAGGCTGGCAAGGGCCTGTTCGGTTTCGGTCTGCTGGGTGCCCAGTCGCTGTATCTGCTGCTCGGCCTCGGCCGTGCGGGTGGGGAGCGATGTCTGGGCGGCCAGCACTTCGGCCATATCAGCCTTAAGGCGTTCTAGCGTGTCCAGCACGTCCTGCAGGCGGGTCTGTGCGGCCTGTGCATCGGCCTCGTGCTGTTGCAGCAGTTCGGCTGCGGCCTGCGCCTGAGCGGCTGCGCGTTCTTCTTCCTTGACCACGCCTTCGGCCAGAACGCGGCAGCGCTCCAGTGCCGTGCGGGCGGCATCGGCTTTCTCACGCAGCGCGGGGAGGGCTTTGGTGGCTTCAAATTCGGCCAGAACAGCGGTTTCTGCCGCGTCTTCATGCGCCGTCAGGGTTTTGCGGGCCTGCACGGCGGCATCTGCCGCGCGCTCCACGGCCAGTCTGGCCCGTGCGTGCAGGACTGCCAGCAATTCGGTTTCCGCCTCCCGTAGAGCCGCTGAAATTTCGCGGTAGCGCGTGGCCTCGCGCGACTGCTCGGCCAGACCACTGAGCCGTTCGGTTAACTGCACGCGGCGGTCTTCGGCGCGGGTCAGGTTGCCTTCGGCTGCACGGAGCTTGATCTCGGCTTCGTGCCTGCGGGCATGCAGGCCGGTAATGCCTGCGGCTTCTTCCAGAATACTGCGCCGCTCTTCCGGGCGGGCACCGACCAGCATGGCCACCCGGCCCTGACTGACCATGGCGGAGGAGCGCGCGCCAGATGCCAGGTCGGCAAACAGGGTCTGCACATCCCTTGCGCGGACGGGGCGGCCATTAATGCGGTAATCGCTCCCGGCACCGCGTTCGGCCCGGCGGGTAATCTGGAGTTCATCCAGATCGGCAAAGGCTGCGGGGCCAAAGCCTTTTGTGCCTTCCAGCGTTACGGTGACTTCCGCCAGTGAGCGGGCTGGACGCCCGCTTGTGCCAGCAAAAATGAGGTCATCCATTTCCCCCCCACGCAGGGAGCGGGCGGAGGATTCCCCCATAACCCAACGGAGTGCTTCCACCACGTTGGATTTGCCGCATCCGTTAGGACCAACAACGCCGGTCAGACCGGGGAGCAGTTCCACGGTTATGGGGTCGGCAAAGCTTTTGAACCCCACAATACGGAGGCGAACAAAACGAACCGTCATACAGATCTGTGTTTTTCTGGTCGGGAGGGCTGACTGTTAAAAAACAGTCAGCTTGCCTTGGTCAGATATTTAACAAAGTCGTCGTAGGAGAGGGCGCTGGACACCTGCTCCTTGTTGTTGAAGCGGAAGGTGGGAGTGGACTCAATGCTGTATTTGTCCTGCGCTTCGCTCTGCTCGGTCATGATGAACTGGAGCAGTTTCTGGTCCGTTACCGCTTTTTCAAATGTTTCGGCGGGCATGCCAGCAAAGGCCGCCATTTTTTGCAGTTCGGCCTTGTGGTCGACTTCGTTATTGTACGCCCAGCGGTCCAGACTGGACAGCACGGCCGAGCAGAAAGGTTCGTACCGTTCTTCGGGCAGGGTGCGGGCGACCATGGCGGCAAGTGTTGCAAGCTGATCGGTGGGGAAGTCATGGAAAACGTAACGGATTTTGCCCGTATCGATCAGGTTTTTCTTAACCTGCGGGAAGGTTTCTTCCGCAAAATGCGCGCAGTGGATGCAAGTCAGGGAGAACCATTCCTCTACCACCACCTTGGCGTTGGGGTTGCCCAGCACGCGCGGGGTAAAGCGCGTATCGGCTGCATCGGCCGCAAAAGCCAGCCCGGAGAGTGAACTGGCGGTGAGGGCGGCGCCCGTAGCGACAAGAAAAGAACGACGTGTAAAGGACATGAGGAACCAAGCCTTCCCGATCAATGGACCATAATGCTGCGAACAGGGATGGCGGCAGAAAGAACTGCCGTCAACCTGTTGTTGCAGTCTGACCTGCCAGAGCCTGTGGATTGGAGGTGTTTTCCCCCTCGCTGCCCAGCTTGCGCACCCGCACCCGGCGGATATGCCGTGCATCCGCATCGAGTACGCGGAACAGATAGCCGTTCTCGTGCGTCAGCACCTCTCCGCGTGCGGGCACATGCCCGGCCATGCGAAAGACCAGACCGCCAATGGTCTCGATTTCGGCTTCTTTTTCGCTATCGGTCAGAATCGGGCCGATCTTCTGCTCGAACTCTTCCACCGGGCAGCGGGCATCCACGTCATACGATCCATCGGGGCGGGGGGTAATCAGCACCGCCTCGGGTTCGTCATGCTCGTCGGAAATATCGCCCACAATGGTTTCGATCAGGTCTTCAATTGTTACCAGACCGTCAATGCCGCCGTATTCGTCAATCACGAGGGCAAGGTGCATGTGGCGCTGGCGCATTTGCAGCAGCAGGTCCAGCACGGGAATCTGCGGGGCAATAAACAGGGGCTGGCGGAGCAGGGGTTCCAGATTGAACGCCTCGCTGGTGCCCACATAGGCAATAAGGTCCTTTACGTGGATCATGCCAACAATGTCATCAAGCTGGTCGCGGTACACGGGCATGCGCGAGTGGTTCTCGCGCCGCATCATGGCCAGAGCCTCGTCCAGAGAGATGGAAACCGGCATGGCCACAATATCGGCTCTGGGCACCATCACATCATCGGCCGAAATATTGCGCAGACGCAGGATATTGGCGATCAGCGCGCGTTCCTGCCGGTCGAGTTCGGGTTTTTCCCCGTCTGGTGCGCTTTCATCCCCCGCTTCGGCAGCCTGCTGCACAAGGGCTGCAATGGAATTGCGCAATCCCCCCGGAGGCTTCTTGCGATGAAAAAACGAAAACAGGCCACGTCCGGAAGGCTCCGCCCGTTCGGCTGAAGTCTCGTGCTCGTTCATGACCGGGTTTTCCACGGGTTAGGCACCTTCATGCGGGAAAGCAGGCGGGATTCCAGCATTTCCATCTCCCGTGCTTCGCCGGGGTGGTGGTGGTCATAGCCAGCCAGATGCAGGCTGCCATGCACAACCAGATGCGCCAGATGGTGGCTGACTGGCCGCCCAGCCTTGCGTGCCTCGCGCACAACCGTTTCCAGCGCCAGAATAATATCCCCCCCGCCATAGCCGGGCGGGGGTTCAAAGGTCAGCACGTTGGTTGGTTTATGCTTGCCCCGGTGCCTGCCGTTGAGCAGCCGCACTTCCCGGTCGCCTGCCAGCACAACACTGCCGGGTTCAAGCCCATACCGCGCACAGGCCGCCAGAGCGCGGCGCACGGTTTTTTCGGGTGCGGGGGCGTAGGAGCGCCAGCGTGCGTCCCGGATCAGCACATCCGGGCCATTCTGCGTCAACGCATCATGAAACCCTGCTGGATACGGGTCCGTATCCACAGGGTCGGCCACGTCCTGCGTCAGGACAGGGCCAAGGCTACTTCGCGGTTCCATTGTTCTCCTGACGGCCCTTGTGGCGGGAGTGCCCTTTTTTATCAGCCGTCGTCGTTTTTGCATCATAAGCTTCAATAATGCGCGCGACCAGCTTGTGTCGCACAACATCAGCGGCTTCAAAACGGCAAATGGTAATTCCCTTGACGTTTTCAAGCGTATCCACCGCATCCTGCAGGCCCGAGGGCGTGTCATGCGGCAGGTCAATCTGGGTCAGGTCCCCGGTTACAACCATGCGTGAGCCCGGCCCCAAGCGGGTCAGGAACATCTTCATCTGCGCGATGGTGGTGTTCTGGGCTTCGTCCAGAATAACATAGGCATGCGAGAGCGTGCGCCCGCGCATGAAGGCAAGGGGGGCGACTTCAATCTCACCCGCACTCATGCGGCGCATGACCTGATCACCGGGGAGCATGTCGTGTAGCGCGTCATAGAGAGGGCGGAGGTAGGGGTCGATCTTGTCCTTCATGTCTCCGGGCAGAAAGCCGAGCCGCTCGCCCGCTTCCACCGCAGGGCGGGAGAGAATGATCCGGTCAATGGAACCTGCCAGCAGGAGGGAGACCGCCTGAGCCACCGCAAGGTAGGTTTTGCCCGTCCCCGCAGGGCCGATGCCGAACACAAGCTCCCTCGTGGCAAGGGCGCGCATGTAGCTGGCCTGTCCGGGGGAGCGGGGCTCTATGTTGCCCTGACGCAGCCGGATAACGGGCAGAGTGGGGTCCTGATTGGCAAAGGGCGTTGCCGGAGCAACAGACAGGGGGAGGGTAGGTCTGCTTTCATGCACTCTGGACATGCGTATGGCCGCCTCTACTGCGCTGATGTCTATGGTCTCGCCTGCTGCCAGTTTCTGGTACAGCAGGCTCAGGGTCGTGCGGGCGAGGGATGTGGTTTCTGGCAGACCCCGGATGGAAATGCGGTTGCCGCGTCGCGCAACGTCCACTTCCAGCCCTTCTTCCAGGCAGCGCAGGTGCCTGTCGTGGTCTCCGACCAGTCGGGCAAGCAGCGCGTTGTTTTCAAATTGCAGGGTGACGGGCTGAGCCAGCTCCGTAACCGCGACGGAAGGAGGGGGGGACGTGCGCGTGGTATTCAAGCGTATACATTCTCCTCTTCCAGAATACCGCCCAGCGAGTTTGTCAGGCGTTCTGTTATGCGGACTGGCACCGTCTGGCCGATCAGGCGGTCAGGGCCGATCACATGGACCGGCTGGAGCCAGGGTGAGCGTCCTGCAATCTGCCCGGGCTTGCGCCCTTTGCCAGTAAACAGGACGGGCACGGTCTTGCCAACCATGGATGCGTTAAACGCATCCTGCTGTTCGCGCAGGAGTTTCTGCAGGGCTTGCAGGCGGGCATCCTTTACGTCCTCGGGCACCTGCAGGGGCGCGCCTGCTGCCGGGGTGCCGGGGCGGGGGGAGTATTTAAAGGAATAGGCCAGCGCAAACCCCACATCCCGCACAAGCTGCATGGTGGCTTCAAAATCCTCATCCGTCTCGCCCGGGTGGCCGATAATAAAATCGGAGGACAGGGCAAGGTCCGGCTTGGCCGCGCGCAGGCGGTGCACAAGGTCGCGGTATTCATCGGCCGTGTGGCCACGGTTCATGGCGCGCAGAATACGGTCGGAGCCGGACTGCACGGGCAGGTGGAGAAACGGCATGAGCTCTGGCAGGTCGCGGTGGGCTGCGATCAGCGCATCATTCATGTCCCGCGGGTGGGATGTGGTGTAGCGGATGCGGGACAGACCGGGGATTTCCGCCAGCGCATAGGCCAGACGGGTCAGGTCCCATACCGTGCCATCAGGGCCTTCGCCATGATAGGCATTGACGTTCTGCCCCAGCAGGCTGATCTCGCGCACGCCGCTTTGGGCCATGCGGCGGGCTTCGGCCAGAACGGACTGCACGCTGCGGCTGCTTTCCGCTCCGCGGGTGTAGGGGACCACGCAGAAAGAGCAGAACTTGTCGCACCCTTCCTGAATGGTCAGGAAGGCTGTGTAATTTCCCGGTGTCTGCGGGGCTTCGGCTTCGGGCAGGAAGTCGAATTTCTGCTCGGTGGGGAAGTCGGTTTCGATCACGGCATTCCCCGCACGGGCCGCACGGGCCACCATTTCTGGCAGGCGGTGGTATGTCTGCGGGCCAAGCACAATGTCCACATACGGTGCACGGGCCAGAATTTCCTGCCCTTCGGCCTGTGCTACACACCCGGCCACGGCAATAATGGTCTGCTGGCCTTCCGCCTTGCGGGCTTCCTTGATCAGCCGCAGGCGGCCGAGTTCGGAAAAAACCTTTTCCGCCGCACGGTCACGGATATGGCAGGTATTAAGGATGATCATATCCGCCGTATCGGGCGTATCCACCGGCTGGTAGCCTAATGGCCGCAGCACATCCCCCATGCGTGCACTGTCATACACGTTCATCTGGCAGCCCCACGTAATTACATGCAGGGCGCGTGATGGTGCTGTCTGGTCGGGGGTTCGGGTCATGATGGCTGCCACTCCGCTCTGCCGCAGGCCCATTCCATACGGCGGAAAGAGGACATCAGGCGTGCGGTGGCGTAGGTCAAGCCTCTTTTCTCACCGCTTGGTGGGGTGTGGTCTGGAATGGTGCTTGATAAGAGCCATGCCGTGCCGGACAGAGTGGCCTCCCGCCGTGAACAATGCGCAGGTCGTTTTGAGGCGACGGACGCTGGTTATGTCCTCTTTTTCAATGAAGCAAAAAATAGGGCTGCTCTGTCAAGCAGCAGTTTTGTTTTCTTCACATGCGCGGGCAAAAAATTGGCGGGCAGGGATGCGGGGTTGAACCGGCCAGGCTGAACGCGCGGCTCGCGGTTCTGCCGCATATCGGCACAGCCATCGGCCACGGCTTTCCATGCGGCCTCCGCCAGCGCCTTGCGGCTGGGGAACAGGTCGGGGTCCAGAGGCTCGTGCAGCACAACGGTTACGTGTGAGCGCTTCCACTGCAAAAGCTGCCAGAGGTGCGGGCCCAGATCCATATCCCCGTACCATGAAAAAACAGGGCGGCGGAACCGGCTGACCGGCAGGCCTTCCAGTTCGTCATAAACAAGGGAGACGGGCTGTATAAGAGGCGCCATGCCGGGTTCGTAGGTTACGGGCAGCAGGCTTGCGTCCATGCCGTCCTTGAGTCTGGGGAGTTTGGCAATGGCAAAGAAGGCGGACATGAACGGCAGAACGCGCGAGCCATCGGAGGATGTCCCCTCGGGGAAGAGGATCAGGTTATCCCCGTTCACCATACGCTGGATCATCTGGTCCCGTTCGCGCCCGGTGGTGCTGCGCTGGCGGCTGACAAAAATGGTGCGGCCGATATGGGAGACCAGCCCCATGACCGGCCATTTTTCAATATCCCCCTTGGCCACAAAAACAGAGGGCAGCAACGTGCCCAGCACGGGGACATCCAGCCAGGACATGTGATTGGAAATATAGATAACAGGCCGCTCGCCCCGCCTGCGGGCCTTGATGCCCCCAACCGTGCCCACCCTTTTGCCCCGGACTGTCATACGCAGGCCAATGATACGGCACAGCACACCCCAGATCACCCGTGTCCAGCGGATTTTGGCCGTGCCGGGTACGGGCAGCAGGCAGGCTTCAAACCCGACGGAAAGTGGCACCCATACCAGCACTCCGGCCAGACGTATGGCCGAGCGAGCCTGCCCCACACGGCGGAACAGCATATCTACCCATGACGGAAGGGGTGAGATCGGAGCGGTGGCAGGCGTGCCCGGAGGCAGGGACTGCGTAGGTTGGTCAGGCTTGGTGCGCATGGTCCTGCTTCTGCCAGAGGCTGGCCGGATGGGCCAAGGAGCGGGCAGCAATGTGGAAGAAACACATAAACATGCGTTCTCATACCGCGAAGAGGGGGGAGGGGACAATCCACCGTGTGAGAAGGTTTTTTTGGCGGAATACCCAATTTTTGTCATGGTTATGGTTGTAGGTGAGGGGAAACATGTAAAAATAAGCCCGGGCAACGCGCCGCATAGCCTTCATGCAGCAACAGACAGACAGGACAGAGTGGCCGTTTACAACCGCAATAGACTTGGCAGGTTTACTGGCTCTGCGAATCGGCTTCTGGCTGGAGTGGCGCTGTGGAGCGTTCTAACGTGTGGTGCGCACGCGGCAGACCCGCAACCCTATGTGACAAATCTTGACCCAACCGGGCAGAGCGATCTGGATACCGCGCTCAAGGCTTCGTCCGATCTGTTAAGCCTGCAATCCACGCGGGCGGTTGGCCCGTTTGCGCTGGCCGGGCGCGTGCGCAACGAATATGATCGCCTGCGCGGTGCGCTGGAAAGCTGCGGGTATTACGGCGGCACGGTGCATATCATGCTCCGCAATGGCAAACAGGGCATTGCCATGGATGGGATGTCCAGCGCTCTGGCGTCATGGCTTGGGGCTGTTCCCGAGCATGACAGGGTGGATATTACCGTTAGAATTGATAAAGGCCCGCTCTTCCACCTTGGTTCGGTCAAGCTGGTAGAAAGTGCTACTGGCGTTGCGCCGCACCTTACCCCCGACCAGCAGAAAGCGTTTGGCCTGCACACAGGCCAGCCCGCCATAGCCGCAGATGTGCTGGCCGCAGGTGGCCGCCTGATGGACGCGCTGCGCGAGAGCGGGCACGCGCTGGCACAGGTGGACAAGCCCATGGCCTACCTGCGCCCGGATACCAGAACAGTGGATATTGTGTACCCTGTTGTTCCCGGCCCCATACTGGATGTTGGCAGGATCAGCATGGAGGGACTCAAGCAGGTGCACCAGTCGTTCGTGCGCAGGCGGCTGAGTGTGCATGAAGGGGAACTGTACCAGCCATCCCGCATAGAAGCCGCACGGCAGGACCTGACCACTCTGGGTGTTTTTTCCAATGTCTCGGTCAGGGATGCCTCCAGCAAGGCGGTCAATGGCACCATGCCGCTGGACTTTTCCTTTCAGGAAGGCAAGCGCCATTCCATTGGAGGCGAGCTTGGGTATTCCACGGACCTTGGCGCGCGTGTGGGGGCGTCATGGACTCATAACAACCTGCTCGGCAATGCCGAGCGCCTGCGCCTGACAGCCCTGATTACCGGCCTTGGCGGGTCTGCCCAGCAGGGGCTGGGGTATGATGTGTATGCAGATTTTTTCAAGCCTGACTTTCTGGAAAGCAAACAGAACCTGAATGCCCGCATAGAGGGCCTGCGGCAGTTGTTCTGGTCCTACCGGCAGACGGCATTGCTGCTGCGTGGGGGCATAACCCGCCCACTGGCCAAAAACTGGAACGGCAATTTTGGTCTTGCCGCGGAGCAGGAAAGAATCGAACAGTTCGGTGTCTCCCGCAGTTATACCATTCTCTCGGCTCCATTGTCGGGCATGTATGACAATACAGGGGTGGGTAACCCCATAGAACCCGCAACACATGGCGTGCGCGCAAGCATTAACGTGACCCCCTCTGTCTCTCTGGGCAGCAAGGGAGCTGGTACATCGTTCTTTGCAATCATGAACGCAACAGCCTCAACCTACGTGGACCTGCACAAGCTGGGCATAAGCCCTCCGGGGCGGAGTATTCTGGCATTCCGTGGGACCATTGGCAGTATTCAGGGCGCAGGCACATGGGACATTCCGCCAGACCAGCGCATGTATGCGGGGGGAAGTGCTACGGTGCGTGGTTATCGCTGGCAGGGCGTTGGGCCGCAGTATGGCCATACCAAATATGCCATTGGCGGCACCTCGCTGGATGCGGGAACGGTGGAATACAGGCAGCGCCTGTTTAAAAGTTTTGGTCTGGCCGCCTTTGCCGATGCCGGGCAGGTGGGCAGTAACAGCATGCCCTTTACCGGAACCCTGCGTGTGGGTGCAGGTGGTGGCGTACGGTATTACACACCTATCGGTCCGGTCCGGCTGGATGTGGCGGTACCACTTAACCGCGCGCCACGTGGGGATTCGTGGGATTTGTATATCGGGCTGGGGGAAACGTTCTGATGCCGGAAGTCATACCCACATCCACTCCCCCGCGCAGCCTGTGGCGGCGTGCAGGCCGCTTTGCGCTGATAACCGCAGGCTCGCTGGCTGGTATTGGCGTGCTGGCGACAGCCTTACTGCTGGTGGGCGTCAATACAGGGCCGGGGCGGAGGATGCTGGTGCGCCAGACCGCATCCCTGACCGGGGGCATGGTCACGCTGGAGGGGGTGTCTGGCCGTTTTCCCGATAATCTGCATGTTAAAACGCTGGCGATCCATGACCGGCAGGGTGCCTGGCTGACACTGCATGATGTCCGGTTCGACTGGTCCCCCATGGCCATGATGTGGCGGCAGGCCCGCATTTATGAGTTTAGTGCGAGTGTTCTGGATATACCACGCCTGCCCGTGTCCGACCCCACGCCACAACCAGCCCAGCCCGAGTTATCCTCTCCCTCAGCCCTGCGTATGGGGGTGGATATCCGCAAGCTGGAAGTCGGGCGGATTAATGTGGGAGCTTCTCTTGCCGGGCAGGCTGCCAGCTTCCGTGTGAGCGGTCATGGCAGGCTTGCCAGCATTGACGCGGTTATCAACGGGCTGAGCCTGCCAAAGCTCCCCCGTTCCGATATTGCCATACAGGTTACGCGGCTCGACCAGACCGGGCAGGTCAGCCTGACCACGACAACGGGGAAAGGCAGACTTGCCCTGCACCTGAATGCGAGCGAAGGCGCAAATGGCGGGTTTGTGGCAACCCGGCTAGGTATGCCGCAACTGGCTCCCATAGCGCTCAGGCTGGATATGCAGGGCCCGGTTACGGCCAGCACTCTGGCATTTTCGGCCTCCGCCGGAGCGGTGAGCGCACAGGCACGCGGCACGCTGGACCTGCTTGCACAGCAGATGGCCCGGCTGGAGGTTTCCGCCCAGTCACCACAGCTTGATCTTGCGTCCGATATCGGGTGGCAGGCCGTACGTCTTGCTGCCCGTCTGAATGGCAAAATGGTGGCGCCTCACGGTACGGCGCAACTGGAGGTGGACCAACTGGCCGCTTCGGGTGTGCAGGTGGGTACGTTGAATCTCCGTTTTGCGGGGGAAGGGGGTGACGCCACCGCCGTGGCCGAACAACTTCACCTGACACTCACAGCCGACGGGCTGCGCCTGCCGGGTAAGGCGCCCACACTGCTGGCGGCGGCCCCACTCAGGCTGGACGCCGTAGCCAGACCAGCCGAGCCAGGGGTGCCGGTGGTTTTTACCCTTGACCATCCTGTTATTGCCCTTTCGGGTTCTGTGCAGGCTGCGGCCCCGCAGCGTGGTACACTCAGCCTGAACGTGCCTGACCTGCTGCCTGTTGGCGAGGCGGCAGGGGTGCCCCTGCGCGGGCATGCAAGCCTGAATGCACGTTTTGACCGCCCCCGTGACGCGCAGGGGGAGACGCATTTTGCCACCGACGGCCAACTGGCCATAACGGGTGGGCAGGCGCAGGCCGCAGGGCTTATTGGCCCGGATGGGCATTTTGCCCTTGCCGCAGCCATGCACCCGCTCCCGGCGCAGGGGGGCATGGCGGCCGGGCAGCAGATTGACCTGTCCTCATTCACCCTGTCGGGTCAGGCGCTGGACGCCAGGGTGCAGGGCCATGTGCAGACAGGCCGCAATGTGGACATAACGGCCAATATCGGCCTGCCCGTGCTGGAAAAACTGGCCCCTGCCTTGCGGGGAGATACCAGTATGGTGCTCGCCCTCAAGGGACCATTGCAGGATGTTGTCGCCACATTGGGGGCAAAGGCCAATCTGGGCACTGCGACAATGCCCAAGGGGGCTCTGGCGCTGGATGCGGCGGTTGCACATCTGCCATCGGCCCCTCAGGGCACATTGGCCCTTGAAGGCACGCTGGACCGTGCGCCAGCGCAACTGTCTGTGGCGTTTGGGCAGGCAATGGATGGCACGCGCCATCTTGACCTGCAAAAGCTGTCCTGGAACAGCACAAAAGGGGAGGGTGCGCTGACGTTCGCCCCCAAAGAGCTGGTGCCGCAGGGGGACCTGAACCTGACTGTTGGCAGGCTGGCCGATTATGCTTCCCTTGTTGGCCAGACAATAGCGGGTTCGCTGGTGGCGTCAGTCAATACCACCACGGCCGAGGACAGGCCTGTTGTGGCCCTCAAGCTCAAGGGGAATGTGCAGACCTCCACATTCAGGGTGGGGTCGATTGCGCTGGCGGGTTCCATAACCGACCCGGTTGCCCACCCCACTCCAGACCTGACCCTGCGCCTTGGGGGGCTTGTGGCTGCCGGGGTAAGCGGGCAGGCGCAACTGAGTGCTAAAGGGCCGGATACGGGTATGGTGCTTTCCGCACAGGTGGGGCCAGCAAGCTGGCTGGGCAGCCCCCTGATGCTGAACACACAGGCTGTGCTGAACCTGCCGGATAAACAGCTCAAACTCCAGAATCTGAGCGCTACGGCAAAGCAGGAAACCCTGCGCCTGCAAGCGCCAGTGCTTGTTTCGTTTGGAGAGACACTGGGGATTGACCGCCTGCGTGCGGTGCTGAGCACGCAAGGCAGTCAGCCCGCCACGCTGGATGTGGCAGGGCGGATAAAACCCGGCCTGTCCGTTACAGCGGATATTCGCAATGTAACCCCGGCACTGGCGCACCCGTTTATGCCGAATTTTAACGCTACGGGTGTCGTATCACTGAACGCCAGACTTTCTGGCACGCTGGATAAGCCTGAAGGTCAGGTGCAGATCAGGGGCAGCAACCTGCGCATGGCGGGTAGTTCTGCCGTGGCCTCTATTCCTGCAATGGAGGTGGCGGGCACGGCCAATCTTGCCCGCACACAGGCGCAGGTGCAGCTTGATGCGGCAGCCGGAAGCAAAATGGGCCTGCATGTGCGTGGCAATGCGCCCCTGTCCAGAACGGGGCCGCTGGATTTACAGGCCAACGGGAATCTGGACCTGAGCATAGCCAATGGCCTCCTCGGAGCGCAGGCCCGGCAGGCGCAGGGGAAGGTGCAGATGGCTCTTCAGGTTCGTGGAACGCCAGCCTCTCCCGCCATTATGGGGGCGATTGACCTGATCAATGCGGATTTTCAGGATTTTGCGCAGGGGGTTCATCTAAGCGCCATTAACGGGCGTGTGGTGGGGGCGCGGGACCGGATTGTTATTCAGACACTCAGCGCAAAAGCCGGGGATGGCACGCTGGGTGCAAGCGGCTTTGTGGGTGTTGCCATGCCGGGTATGCCCATGGACCTGCATCTGTCTGCCAAGGACGCGCGCCCGGTTACAAGTGACCTGCTGACCGCGGTACTCAATGCCGACATAACCGTGCGCGGGCAGGTACAGACACGCATGGACGTGACCGGTGGGGTAGACCTGCGGCGTGTGGAAATCAATATTCCCAATTCGCTCCCCGTATCTGTTGCGCGTCTGGATATCATCCGCCCCGGTGAGGAAAAAAAGCAGGTGGAGGAAGCCATGGCCGCCTCCACGCATCGGTCCGTTATCGGGCTGGACCTTAAGCTGACATCACCGGGCAAGTTTTTTGTGCGCGGGCACGGGCTGGATGCGGAAATGGCAGGTCGCCTGAATGTAACGGGAACGGCACAGGCCCCCGTTGTAACCGGCGGGTTTGACCTCAAACGCGGCAATTTTGATCTGGCAGGGATTTCGCTCAACTTTACCAAGGGTCGGGTCGGCTTTAATGGTTCGGGCGTTGGACACAAGCTTGACCCAACGCTTGATTTCGAAGCCGACCGCGCCGTGGAAGGCCAGACGGCCATGCTGAAGGTAGGAGGCTATGCCAGTGCCCCCAAAATCAGCTTTGATTCCGTACCTTCCCTGCCACAGGATCAGATTCTGGCCATGCTGCTGTTTGGCACGGATGCCCGCTCGCTTTCTTCCACGCAGATGGTGGAAGTGGGCACAGCGCTGGCGACCCTGACCGGGCTGACCACCTTTGACCCCATGGGCACCCTGCGTAAAACCCTGCATCTGGACAGGCTGGCTGTTGGCGGCGGTTCGGGCGTTGGTCGTGGTGGCGCCAGTGTGGAAGCTGGCAAATACGTCATGAAAGGTGTTTACGTGGGGGCCAAGCAGGCCACCTCTGGTTCGGGCACACAGGCGCAGGTGCAGGTGGACCTGACAAACCACCTTAAACTCAATACCACGGTGGGTACCGGTGGGTCCGTAACAGGCTTTACCACGCCAGAAAACGACCCGGGGAGCAGCGTGGGGCTGGTCTGGCAGTATCGTTATTAAAGGGGCGTGAGCGTTAGTCACGCTCCGTGGAGCGCTGCATCCGGAGCAGCGTGTCTGTTCAGGACTGAGGCTGAATGTCCATGACCACAGGCACATGGTCGGAGGGGGATGGCCAGTCTCTGGCCTCTTCCAGCACGGACATGCTGGCCAGTTCGGGCACCAGATCGGGGGTGACCCAGATGTGGTCCAGCCTGCGGCCCCGATTGGACTTGCGCCAGTCCTTGTTGCGGTAGGACCACCATGTGTACAGCTTGTCCGTGGGGGGGACAAAACGGCGCATGGCGTCCACAAAGCCGGTCTGCTGCCACTGGGTCAGGCGCTGGGTTTCCGGCGGTGTGTGGCTGACAATTTTCAGCAGTTGCCTGTGGTTCCACACATCATGCTCAAGGGGGGCGATGTTCAGGTCGCCCACCAGCACCGTGCGGGCTGATTTTTGCTGTGCAAACCACTGTGTGGCTTCGTCCACAAAGGCAAGCTTGTGGGCAAATTTGGGGTTGGTCTCGGGGTCCGGTTCATCCCCACCCGCGGGGACGTAAAAATCATGCAGGGTGATGTCACCCCCCGGAGCATGGACGGTGGCGGCAACATGGCGGCAGTCTTCCTGAGCGTACCATGTCGGTGTGTCCACAACCGGGCTGAGCGGCAGGCGTGAGAGAATGGCCACGCCGTTGTACCCCTTCATACCCTTGTAGTGCAGGTGTTCAAACCCAAGGGCGCGCACGCTCTCAAGCGGGAAAAGTGCGTCTGTCACCTTGGTTTCCTGCAGGCAGACAACGTCTGGCAGCAAGGCGGTGGTCAGCTTTTCCAGCAGCGGCATACGCAGGCGGAGGGAATTGATGTTCCATGTCACAAGTCGCATGGGCAGGGCATGGCGTATTGTGTGAGGGAGGGCAAGCAAAAAGACGGATGTCCCCATGAACACAGGGGCGGGAGGACTCTTGCATTTTCTGGCAACCACCCCATGATATGAGAAGCATGGATACCCAACGCCCCCAGCCAGCCCCCCCGCAGGATGCCGTAATCCTGCACCGCGCCCTCCTGACACTCGATAGCCATATCGACATTCCATGGCCTGACCGGGCCGATGCGTTTGAGGATACTCCCCAGCGCAAGGTGGACCTGCCTAAAATGCAGCGTGGCGGCATGTCGGCGGGCTGCTTTGTGGCCTATACGGCACAGGGGCTGGTTACAGCGCAGGCGCACGCACAGGTGCAGCAGGAATGTCTGGCCATGCTGGACGCCATCAATACCATGCAGGGCACACATAATGGAGTAACGGCCCGGATATGCTCCCGCGTGGCTGATATTCGGGCGGCCCACGCCCAAGGTGTGATCGCGGTTATTCCCGCCGTGGAAAATGGTTATGGCATGGGCGAGGACCCGGCTGGGCTTGGCGCATTTGCCCAGCGCGGCGCGCGGTACGTTACCCTGACCCATAACGGGCATAACGCTCTGGCGGATGCGGCCATCCACCGCCCCGGTCTGGGGGATACACCGCAAAAACACGGCGGGCTTTCCACCCTTGGACGTGAGGCCGTGCGGGAGATGAACAGGCTTGGCCTGCTGGTGGATGTGTCCCATGCGTCCAAGCAGACCATGTTGCAGGCTGTTGAGGCCTCGGCCACGCCGGTTGTCGCCAGTCATTCCTGTGTGCGCACATTGTGTGACCATCCACGCAATCTGGACGATGAGCAGCTTGATGCACTCGGGGCCAGTGGCGGGCTGATCCAGATAACCGCCATGCCAGCCTTCCTTAAACCCAAACCGGAGGAGGGGCGGCGCTCTGCCGGTGTGGCTGATCTTGTGGACCACATTGACTATGTGGTGCGCAGGCTTGGTCCTGCGTATGTCGGGATTTCTTCCGATTTTGATGGTGGCGGCGCACTGGCGGACTGGCAGGATGCAACGCAGGGCGCCAACATTACCGCCGAGTTGCTGCGCCGGGGGTATGACCGCAGCGAGATAGCAGCCTTCTGGGGAGAGAATTTTTTGCGGCTTCTGGAAAAGGCGGAGCAGGTAGCGGAACAAAGCAGGATTACAGTTCACGCCGCAGGTTGAAAATTTTGTCCACTATTCCTCTTGACACGCTCTATTTTCAACAAAGAGTTTGAAAAAGCAATGACAAGTTAAGAGTGTTTTGGAGTAAAATCCTTTTAAATCAATGACATGATGTGTTTGATTAAAAAATATGCAATCCGTTGGAAAGGCTGAAAATCTGCCGTTTGCACCCTTTCAGCCCCGCATCGTCCACAGACTTATCCACAAAAACGGTGGATGAAATTGATCGCCCCCCAAAGAGTGCCAGATGACTGCACAGAATTCGTCACAGGATAACGCGGAGGCTCAGACCAACGCCCAGCCCGGCCTTCCGGACAGAGGGGTGGAAGTCATACGTCACGCCCTGCGCACCATGCCTTTTGCTCCGGGGGTTTACCGCATGCTCGGGGGCAAGGGGGAGGTGCTGTATGTGGGCAAGGCGCTCTCTCTTAAAAAACGTGTCACGTCCTATACGCAGGTTGGCCGTCTGCCCGAACGCCTGCGGCGCATGGTGTCGGAAACGGCCTCCATGGAAATCGTGACAACCCATACAGAGGCCGAAGCCCTGCTGCTGGAGGCCAATTACATCAAGCGGATGAAGCCCCGCTTCAATATCCTCCTGCGTGATGACAAGAGCTACCCGTGGCTGATGCTGACAGATGGGCAGGACTTCCCCCAGATTGCCAAGCACCGTGGCAAGGCGGTCAAGGGGGCCAGCCTGTGGGGGCCTTTTGCCTCCGTATGGGCGGTCAACCAGACGCTGAACCTGATCCAGCGCGTGTTTTTGCTGCGTTCGTGCGCGGATTCCGTTTTTAACAGCCGGAGCAGGCCGTGCCTCCTGTTCCAGATCAAGCGCTGTTCCGCTCCGTGCGTGGAGCGCATAGACCGGCAGGCTTACGGGCAACTGGTGGAGCAGGCGCGGGATTTTCTGTCCGGCAAGGACACCGCATTGCGTGAGACACTGGGTGCGGACATGAACAGGGCGGCGGATGAGATGGATTTCGAGCGCGCCGCCGTGCTGCGCGACCGTATTCGCGCGCTGGCGCAAATGCAGGATTCCAGCGTGATCAACCCTGCCTCCTTGCAGGATGCGGACGTGTTCGGGCTATGGCAGGAGGCGGGGCAGACCTGCATTCAGGTCTTTTTTGTACGTGGCGGGCGCAACAATGGCAGCCGCTCGTTTTTTCCGGCTCATGCGCAGGATGAGGCCCCGGCTGATATTCTTTCCGCCTTTATTGCCCAGTTTTATGATGACAAACCTTGCCCGGCACAGATTCTGGTCAACCATGCTCTGGCGGAAAGCCCGCTCATGGCCGAGGCGCTTGCCCTGCGGCGCGGCAAAAAGGTGGAGATTCTCAACCCGCAACGCGGCGAGAAAAAACAGGTGGTCGATCACGCCGTAGCCAACGCGCGGGATGCGCTCAACCGCAGGCTGGCCGAAACAGCAGGGCAGGCCAAGCTGCTTCAGGGCGTTGCGGATGTGTTTGCGCTGGATGCTCCGCCTGAGCGTATAGAGGTGTATGATAACAGCCACATTCAGGGCGCGCATGCCTATGGGGTGATGATTGTGGGCGGCCCGGAAGGGTTCAACCGCAAGGCGTACCGCAAGTTTCGCATCAAAGGCCCTGTTACACCGGGGGATGACTTTGCCATGATGCGCGAAGTGCTGGAGCGCCGCTTTGGCCGCGCCCTGCGGGAAGCAGAGGAGGGAGATACCTCCAACTGGCCCGATGTGCTGCTGATAGACGGCGGTGCAGGCCAGTATTCCGCCGTGCGGGCGGTGCTGGATGAACTGGGTGTAACGGGCGTCAAGCTCGTGGGGATCGCCAAGGGGCCGGACAGGGACGCAGGGCGGGAGTGGTTCCATACCGACCATACGGAGCCTTTCCAGCTTCCGCTGCGTGACCCGGTTCTGTATTATCTGCAAAGGCTGCGGGATGAAGCGCACCGCTTTGCCATTACCACGCATCGTTCGGGGCGCTCCAAGGCACTTGTCACGTCTGAGCTGGATGACATTCCCGGTATTGGCCCCGCGCGCAAAAAAATGCTGCTCAACACCTTTGGCTCGGCCCGGGCAGTCAGGCAGGCGGGGCTGGAGGCGCTGGAGGCGGCGCCGGGTGTCAGCCGGGAACTCGCACGGGTGGTTTACGGGCATTTTCACCCCGGCTGGTCGCCAGACTAGGCGGGGTGGGTGTTTTTTGCGTACCGATGGCTGCCTTGCAGCCAAATCGTGGATGGGTGACGACTTTGCGATAGGTCAAACCATTCCAGTATGGTGGAAAATGCGCTAGCATGCGCTCCAATGCTGACAGACCTGCCCAACGTCCTGACTCTTTCGCGTATTGTGGCCATTCCCATTGTGGTTGGATTTGCCGCATGGGGTACGCCGCAAACAGATGCGTTGGCCTGTCTGCTGTTTATTCTGGCCGGTATTACCGATTATTTTGATGGCAAGCTGGCACGTTCTCGCCACCAGTTGTCCGACTTCGGGCGCATGTTTGACTCCATAGCCGACAAACTGCTGGTAGGGGCCTGCCTTATGGTGCTGGCGGGCTTTTTGCGCCTGCCATACCTGAGCCTGTGGCCTGCCATTATCATTCTGTGCCGCGAAATTCTGGTATCTGGCATGCGTGAGTATCTGGCCGAGCGGCGTGCCAGCCTGCCCGTAACCCGGCTGGCAAAATGGAAAACCGGATTCCAGATGACCGCCATAGGCTTTTTGCTGGCGGGGGATGGAACGGGCACGCTGCTGGGTATTCCCTGGCTGCCCGTTGCCCTGATTGGCGCGATACTGCTCTGGATTGCCGGTGTGCTCACAATGATTACCGGCTGGGATTATCTGACCAAGGGTTTGCAGCACGTCGATCTGTAGTAGCCTTTGCGCCAGAATGGGCAGCATTGGTCCTGTGGCAGACAATACTGACGGAATGCGGAGTCTGGGTATGCGAAAAGCCGCTCTTCTTGGAGTGTGCGTGATGATGAGCGGATGTGCAGGCTTTGAGAAAGTCATGTCCGACACCATCTCCCTACCCGGTGAAAACCCCAATGCCCCGGCTGGTTCGGACCTGAACATGCGGCGTGTGCAGGGGCAGGCCACAAAGGAAGTGCCTATTCTGCCGCAGGGGGGCAATATATGGCCCGGCCCACCTGAGCCGCTGCCAACGCTGGAAGATGTCGCCAGAGGCCGCATGAGCAGCCAGACAGGGGCGGAACTGCCAGCAACAGGCCCGCAACTGGCAGATGGGCAGGAAATCAGTCTGGGCGAGCAGGAGAGCATCCACAAAGGGGTTGTCAGCCCGGCCCGGTACGCTGCGCCAGAGCTGGGACGCACCAGCGGCCAACCCGTAAACGCAGGCAGGCCCGTGCCTGCACCTATTGAAATTCCCAATGGGGATGGCACAACAACCCTTGTTCATTCGGATGGTTCCATCAGCACCATTGGCGCCCCCGGCCGTCAGGGGCTGCCTGTGCATTAGCGCAAGCGGTGCGCAGGACGTGCTGGTAAGGTAAAAGGTTGGTAAGGCGGATTATGGCAGACCGGGTAACAGTTTTGTTTTTTGCAGCACTGCGTGAGCAGATCGGTCAGGAAAGCCTGAGCGTGACCATACCCGCATCCGGGGTTTCGGTTGCCGCCCTGCGTACCCAGATTGAAGGGGCAGACCCCGCCATTGCGCAGGCGCTGGCGGACCAGCCCAAACTGCGCGTTGCTGTGAACAGAACACTCAGTACATTTGAGCAGTTGGTTACGCCGGGGGACGAAGTTGCCTTTTTTCCACCCATGACAGGGGGCTGAGCAGGCCATGGTGGTGCATGTTGCGGTGCAGGCCGCTCCATTTGACGTAGGGGTGGAGGCTGAACGCCTGAGTGCGCTTTCTCCCCTTACGGGTGGAGTGGGGCTGTTTGTCGGGCAGGTGCGTGGCGGGCAGGGACTCCGTGCCATGACGCTTGAACACTATCCGGGCATGACCGAAGGAACCCTGCACGCGCTGGCGCAGGAAGCACTGGCACGGTTTGACCTGACCGGCTGCACCGTAATCCACCGCGTAGGGCGGCTGGAGGTAGGGGCGGGCATTGTTTTTGTCGGGGCCGGGGCCGCGCACCGGGGTGCGGCACTTATGGCCACCTCCTTTTTGATCGACAGGCTAAAAACCGGCGCACCATTCTGGAAGCGCGAAGAATATGACGATGGTCGTACTATCTGGGTCGATGCGCGCGAGACGGATGAAGAGGCCGCCCGCGCGTGGATGAGTAATCCGACCGCCTGAGCGTGCCCCTTCCTGCCCGGCGCTTAAGCCGGGCTTATTCTGCCAGTACGGTATGGATTGTGCGGCACAGGAACCGCAGGTCTGCCTCGGTTATGGTAAAAGCCGGGGTCAGGTACACAATATTCCTGAAAGGCCGTATCCACGCGCCGTGTGCTATCAGCTTCTGGCGCAGCCTGTCCGGGTTGCCCAGTGTTTCCAGCTCTACAACGCCAATGGCACCAAGTGTGCGCACGTCCCGCACACCGGGGAGCGTGCGGCATGGTTCCAGTGCTTCGGTCATGATCGTGTTGATCGCGGCAACCTGTTCCAGCCGTGGTTCTGTTTCAAACAGGTCAAGGGCCGCATTGGCGCAGGCGCAGGCCAGCGGGTTGGCCATAAAGGTGGGGCCATGCATCAGGGCATGCTCGGGGTTATCGGACAGGAACGCCTCAAACACATGCCGCCGTGCAACGGTCGCGGCCAGGGCCATGGTGCCGCCCGTAAGGGCTTTGGACAGGGTGATGATGTCTGGCGTAATACCGGCCTGATCGCAGGCAAACAGGGTACCGGTACGGCCAAACCCTGTAAAAATTTCGTCCAGAATCAGCAGCACATCATAGCGGTCTGCTGCTTTGCGGACTGTGCGCAGGACTTCTGGCGCATGGAAAAGCATACCCCCGGCCCCCTGCACCAGCGGTTCCATGATAATCCCAGCCAGTTCATGCGCATGGCGTGCAAGGAGCGCCATAAAAGCCTGCGTGCTGGGGGCATCTACTGGCAGGGGAGCTATAACGTGCTCGGTCAGTGCGGGGCCGTACAGGTGGTGCATGCCTTCTTCGGGGTCGCATATGGCCATGGTGGCCAGTGTGTCCCCGTGGTAGCCGCCCCGAAAAGCCAGTAATCGGGTGCGCTGGCGTTCGCCCCTGTTCAGCCGGTACTGGATGGCCATTTTCATGGCGACTTCCACCGCAACCGAGCCGGAATCGGTAAAAAACACCCGTTCCAGATCGCCGGGCAGTAGTGCGCATAATCTGCTGGCAAGGCGTAAGGCGGGTTCGTGCACCATGCCGCCAAACATGACATGGGGCATGGTCCCCAGCTGCTCCGTAACGGCCTGGCGGATATGGGGGTGGTTATAGCCGTGGCAGGCTGTCCACCATGCGGCAACACCATCTACCAGCACGCGTCCATCGGTCAGGGTAATGTGGCTGCCCTGGGTGCTCCGTGCCGCCAGAGGCGGGGAGGCTGTCTGCATCTGGCTGTAAGGAAGCCAGATATGGGGCAGACCCTGCTGGTACCAGTCGGGCATGGAGGCGGGTGCGGACATGCTGTGGTGTTCCTGTAGATGATTGACCCGGAGGGCTGGCTCCGGCACCACAGATGTCATGACGCGGTTTGACAATCTTTTCCAGCAGGGGCTGGCCGGTTTTGCGGAGCAGGGGCGTATGCGCTCCTGCAAACAATGGCATGCGGCAGGCCCCGGCCTTTTGCAGCGCCCCGATACGGGTGCTGTTCTGGTTGATTTTTCGTCCAATGATTATCTGGGCCTGCGCACCCACCCGCGCCTGCTTGAGCGGGCCATTGCATGGGGGCAGGCAGAAGGGAGTGGAAGCGGGGCTTCGCGCCTTGTTACGGGCACTCCACCCCAGACCATGGCGCTGGAGCAGCGGCTGGCTACGCTTAAAGGCATGGAGGCGGCCCGCATATTTTCGTCCGGCTGGCAGGCCAATGCATCCGTGGTGCCTGCTCTTGCCCGTTTTTCTGCTCAGGTTATGGGGGCGCGGGCCGTTATTGTGGCGGACAAGTTCATCCATGCCAGCCTTTACCATGGGTGTGCTGCCGCAGGGGTAACGCCCAAACGCTTCAGACATAACGATATGGCGCATCTGGAGGCTCTTCTGGCGCAGGATGCAGGGGCAGGGCTGAAAATTGTCCTGACCGAGAGCGTGTTCAGCATGGACGGGGACCGGGCGGACATGGCCCGGCTCCGTGCCATAACCCGGCGGCACAATGCCTTTTTGTGTGTGGATGAAGCCCACGCCACAGGTATTCTGGGCGCGCAGGGCAGGGGGCTTGCCATTGGGCAGGCGGACCTTGTTGTTGGAACTTTCAGCAAGGCGCTGGGTGGAATGGGAGCCTTTGTCGCGGCATCCGATGCCGTGTGCCGTTGGCTGGATAATACGGCATCAGGCTTTATTTATTCCACGGCACCTTCGGCCATGGTGCTCGGGGCTGTGGAGGCCGCACTGGACCTTCTGCCCGATATGGAAGAGGCCCGCGCACATGTGGCGGAGCTTGCCTGTGGCTTCAGGCAGCGCATGGGGCTGGCCGGGCTGGAGGTTGGTCCCTCCACGACCCAGATTGTTCCCGTTGTGGTGGGGGCGGAGCAAACGGCGCTCGCACTGGCGCAGGCTGTTGAGCAGGCTGGTTTTCTGGCGGTTGCCATTCGCCCGCCAACGGTGCCGCCGGGTGGCTGCCGCCTGCGGGTTGTTTTTCACGCTCACCATACGCAGGAGCAGATGCACGCTCTGGCTACCGCCATTATCAGTGCTGCGGCTCAAAATGGCATTTTGCAGGAGCATGGAGCCTTGGGCGCATGAGGCCGGTTAAGCCCGTATTTGTGCATGGCTGGGGGTTTGGTTCGGGGTTCTGGGCACCGGTGGTGGACGCTCTGGGGTGGACGGATGCGCTGATTCTGGACCTCGGTTTTCTGGAAGGTTCAGCTCCCGCATCCCCAATGCTTGCCGCGCAACATTTGCAGGCCGTGCAGGTGCCAGGCGAGGCATTGCTGGGGATTGGCCATTCGCTGGGCTTTTTGTGGTTGGCCGAGCATATGGCGCTCTCCCCCACGGATCGGTTGGTGGGGATTAACGCTTTTGCCGCCTTTGCCGCGCGGGAGAGCTTTGCTTCTGGCGTGCCAGTCCGGGTTTTGCAGCGTATGCTCAAAGGGCTGTCAAACACGCCGGAAAAGGTTCTGGCCGATTTTTACAACCTTTGTGGCGCATCTGGCCCCAGCATGGCGCCATGTGCGCCTAATCTGCGCGACGGGCTGGACCTGCTGCTGGCAGGCGATGCCCGACCTGCACTGGCAGCCAAAGCTGGGCAATACGGTATTCTGGCGGCCCGGCAGGACCCGGTAGCCACCCCTGCCATGACGGAGCAGAGTTTTGCCGGGTGCGCAGCCGTGCAGTGGGTGGACGGCGGGCACCTGCTCCCGCAAACGGATGTGTCAGCCTGTGTAACGTTCCTACAGGCTGCGCGCAGGACAATGGAACAGGACGTACAATGACAGACCCACAGCACAGGGAGCGGATACGCCGCAGCTTTGACCGGGCCGAAGGGTATGACAGCGCCGCAACGGTCCAGCGCTTTGCCGCCCACAGCCTTGCCGCACGGCTTGTCCATGCGCTGGACGGCAGAAAACCCATCCGTATTCTGGAAATAGGGTGTGGTACCGGCTTGCTGACTGAACTGTTGGCCCGGCACTGGCCAGAAGCACGGATTATTGCAACCGATTTTGCCCCGCAAATGCTCGAACGCGCCAGACGTCGCGCCTCCCCGCGGACAGAGTTCAGACTCATGGACGCCGCCAACCCCACGGTTGAAGGCCCGTTTGATGTGGTCTGCGGTAATCTGGTCATGCAGTGGCTGGAGCAGCCCGGAGAGGTGCTGGAAAGGCTGGGTGGGCTTTTGGCTCCGGGGGGTGTGCTGGCGGTTTCTACCCTGCTGGACGGGACATTCGCGGAATGGAAAGCCGCCTGTGCGTGCGAAGCTGTGCAACCTGCCACACCGCATTATCCTCAGGCCGGGAAGATACAGGCATGGACGCCATGGCTGTTCGCAGGTCTGTGGGAGAGCGAGAGCTGTGTGCAGGCTTTTGGCTCCGGTCTGGAGTTTGTCAGGCACCTCAAGGCAACGGGGGCTTCTGTTTCGCTGGCCGGGCGTAAACCAATGGGGGCGGCAGCGCTCCGGCGGGTTGCGCGAAGGCTGGATCAGTCCGGGGCCGCCATAACGTGGCAACTGGCTTATGGCTGTTTGCGCAAACCGCCGGTTGCGGGTGTGTTTGTTACGGGCACGGATACGGGGGTGGGGAAAACTCTTGTTTCCGCCTGTCTGGTCCGGCGCTGGCAGGCTACTTACTGGAAGCCCCTGCAAAGTGGTCTGGCGGATGAGGCAGGAGATACCACCACCGTTGCCCATCTTGCGCAGGGGGCTGAGTGTCTGCCGCCTATTGGGGCATTTCAGGCTTCTCTTTCTCCTCAGGCCGCAGCCGAGGCGGAGGGCGTGCATGTAAGCCGCGCGCAGCTTGCGTTGCCTGAAGTTGAGGACGGCAGGCTGCTGGTGGTGGAAGGTGCTGGTGGGGTGATGGTCCCCGCAACGGATGACCTGATGATGCTGGACCTGGCCGCAATATGGGGGCTGCCGGTTGTGCTGGTGGCCCGTAGCGGGTTGGGCACGCTCAACCACACACTGCTCAGCCTACAGGCATTGCGTAGCCGCGGGGTAGCTGTGGCGGGGGTCGTGCTGAATGGCCCGCCTAATCCGGCTAATAGCCGCACCATTGCGCAACTGGGCAAGGTTCGCATTCTGGCAGAGGTGGCGCATCTGCCAGCACTTTCACCTGCTTCCGTGGCGGAGGTAGCGGCCACATTCCCGGCGTGGGAGGCCGTCTGCACAAGGCCTTGACGGCATATGCGCGTTTAAAGGCAGGGAAATCACAATGGCCACGTCCTAATCAGGCGTGGCCCCTGGTGTTTAGTACTGGCGGATCAAACCGGCCAGATGGCCTTGAATAACCAGCCGTTCAGCAGGAACAATGCGGGTTTCGTAGCGGGCATTGGCGGGTTCAAGGGCGATCATGTTGCCTTTGCGGCGCAGGCGCTTGAGCGTGACTTCCTGCCCGTCAATCAGGGCGACGATAATCTGCCCGTTTTCAGCCTGATCCGATTTTTTGATAATGACCTGATCGCCATCCAGAATCCCGGCTTCGATCATGGAATCCCCGGCCACTTCCAGCGCGTAATAATCTCCCGAACCCAGCATGTCTGCGGGGATGGAAAGGGTGTTGGAGGTGTCCGCCATGGCTTCAATCGGCAGTCCGGCAGCAATGCGGCCATAAAGCGGGATTTTAACCGGGTCCTGCTTCTGCCGGGTAAAACTGCCGCGGATGACGTTGGTGGGCAGTTCCTCTTTCATTTCGGGGAGCTGGATGACTTCCAGCGCACGGGCGCGGTGATGGTGGCGACGCAGAAAACCGCGTTCTTCCAGCCCCGAGATCAGGCGATGGATACCGGACTTGGAGCGCAGGCCCATGGCTTCGCGCATCTCGTCAAAAGAAGGAGAAAAGCCGGTCTGCTTGAGGTGCGAATCAATGAAAAAAAGAAGCTTGTGCTGTTTTCGGGTCAGCATGTCGCACCTCGGTCTGGCTGTTTGGAATGGAACATCAATCTTATGGTTTGTTCTATGTAAGTTCTTGTTTTTGTCAATATTAAAATCAGGGCAGTGGCATAATCTGGCAAGGTGTGCCTGCTTTTTGGGCGGGAGCGCGGGGAGGGCGTACAATAAGTGCCTGACTTTTGGCCAGAATATTCAGTTGTGCCGACCCCTGCTGTTCAAACGGTGTGGCTACAGGCAGGCCGTCGGCGGTGGTCTGGAGTGTGGCCCGCAAAAAATCCTGCCGCTGGTCATTTTCGGGTACATCCGCGCCCAGTAATGCGGTCTGGGTCTCCAGAGTGTCTGCCACGCAGGCCCCCATGAGTTTGCGCAGGGCAGGCAGCACAAACACCAGACTGCAAACCAGTGCTGCAACGGGGTTGCCGGGCAAGCCAAGCACAGGCATGCCGTTGAGTGTGCCGGACATGAGCGGTTTGCCCGGACGCATGGCAATTTTCCAGAAGTTCTGGACAAGCCCGGCTTTTTCCAGCGTTGGGCGCACCAGATCGTAAGCCCCCACACTGGCACCGCCAATGGTGATCAGCATGTTCAGATCACGGGTATGGGCAAATGCGCTGGAGAGCGATGTGGCATTGTCGCGCGCAACGGGCAGCACAATGGAGTCTGCTCCGTTCTGCCCCAGCAGGGCTGCCAGCATGAAGGAGGCGGAGTTGAAAATGCCATCAGGTGGGGCGGTATCACCGGGCAGAAGGATTTCGTCCCCCGTAGCCAGAATCCCCACACGGGGGCGGCGGAACACCGGCAGCCAGACCAGCCCGCCAGCGGCCGCCAGCCCTATATCCCGCGGGCCGAGTCTGCTGCCTGCGCTCAACAGCACGGCACCTTGGGCAAAGTCCTGTCCCTGTGGGCGAACGAACTGCCCTGCTGTGACAGCCTGCGTGAGCAGGACCTGCTGGTCTGTCCGCTGTGTGTTTTCCTGAATAATAACGGCATCCGCCCCGGCAGGTATCTGGCTACCTGTAAAAAGCCGGATACAGTCACCCGCAGCCACGGTGCGGGCAGACGGCCTGCCTGCGGGGGCCTCGTCTATAATCCGCAATACAGCGCCCGGACGGGTATCTGCCGCCCTTACGGCGTATCCGTCCATTGCAGACACACAGACTGGCGGGTTGGCCCTGCGTGCCTGCACGTCCTGAGCCAGAATGCGGCCACATGCGGCACTCAGGGCGACGGTTTCCTGACCGCACGGCAGCAGATTTTCCAGAATTCTGGCCCGCGCGGTTGCCACATCCAGCATGAATTCGTCTCCTTTTGGCGTCCGTGGCGCCATATTGATGTAAGAAAGCTTGACCTTTTGCCTTTGTATGCGCATTTTGCCGCAACTTGAACACCGCCGGAGCCGTATGGACCGGCTCTGTAAATATGTTCTGCTGAGGAAGTCATGGCCAAGACCAACGTCATCAAGATCCGTCTCGTCTCGACGGCTGACACCGGTTACTTCTATGTGACCAAGAAAAATGCCCGCGCTCACACGGGTAAAATGGAACTGAAGAAGTACGACCCGGTTGCACGCAAGCACGTCGTATTCCGTGAAGCCAAAATCAAGTAATTCTGGCCAGATCGGTATCTTATAAAAAAACGGCGCCATTGCGCCGTTTTTTTATGTGGGTTTTTTATGCAGGGCATACAGGCTCACGCCCGGTCAACCCGGCTGGCACATGTGCTGGGTAGGGTTAAAAAAGCGGATCGCGCCGGTCGTAGGGGACAACCACATCATTGCGGTTGGCCATGTTCAGCATGGCACGGGCACGTTCATCCAGAATATCCGTATCCAGCGTGTTTTCACGCAGGCCATTGACGCGGCGCTTCCATGCGTTCTGTTCGGCCTGTGCGTCCGTGCGGGCCTGTTTGGCCTGTTCCAGCAGGCCAAGCTGCTGCTGGTAGGCCTGCATGCCGTGGTCGCCCTGTGTGGCGTTCCAGCCAAAGTAACCGGCAATGCTTAAAAATGCCAAAGGTGGCACCACGGCGCGTACAACGCGGCGAAAGAAACGGCCAATCTGCACTTTTGGTCAGCTCCTTGCCAGAGTCGTGGTTACCAAGAGACATGAATACAGCGTAATCTGTAACTCATGTTACGCCAGATAGGGAAGGGTGTTGCATACAAAAAAAAGCCGGTCCCACAAGGGACCGGCCTGATCTGGCGTTGCATAGGGGCAGAAAACCCTGCCTGCGCTCCAGTCTTTAGCTGTTTTTGAGGATCGTACGGCCTGCATACTGGGCGGCTGTAACCAGTTCCTGCTCAATACGGATGAGCTGGTTGTATTTGGCCGTCCGGTCGGAGCGGGAGAGCGAGCCGGTTTTGATCTGCCCGCAGTTGGTGGCAACGGCCAGATCGGCAATGGTGGAATCTTCCGTCTCACCCGAGCGGTGGCTCATAACGGCGGTGTAGCCTGCCCGATGGGCCATTTCCACGGCCTGAAGGGTTTCTGTCAGTGTGCCAATCTGGTTCACCTTGACCAGCAGGGAGTTGGCAATGCCAGCCTTGATCCCGCGGCTGAGGCGCTCAGGGTTGGTGACAAACAGGTCATCGCCCACGAGCTGCACTTTTTTGCCCAGTGTCTGCGTCAGCAGTGCCCAGCCTTCCCAGTCATCTTCTGCCATGCCGTCTTCAATGGAAACAATCGGGTAGCGGTTTACCAGATCTTCCAGATAAGCGACCATGCCTGCGGAATCGAGGCTCTTGCCTTCACCTTCCATGACGTAGTGGCCGTTTTTGAAGAATTCCGTGCTGGCGCAGTCCAGTGCAAAGGTTACGTCCTGCCCGGGGCGGTAGCCTGCGGCTTCCACGGCGCGGGTAATAAAGCCCAGTGCCTCATCAGCCGATTTAAGGGCCGGGGCAAAGCCACCTTCATCACCGACATTGGTGTTCAGGCTCGCAGCGCTCAGCGCTTTTTTCAGATGGGCAAAAATTTCAGACCCCCAGCGAATGGCGTCCGCAACGGTTGGCGCGCCCACGGGCTGGATCATGAATTCCTGAATGTCGATCGGGTTATCCGCGTGCTGGCCACCGTTCACGATGTTCATCATGGGAACAGGCAGGACATGGGCGAACGACCCGCCAACATAGCGGTACAGCGGGACTTCCAGTTCCGCCGCCGTTGCCTTGGCCACAGCGAGCGAGACGCCCAGAATGGCATTGGCCCCCATGCGGCTTTTGTTGGGGGTGCCATCCAGATCAATCATGGCGTTGTCGATGTCGATCTGGTCAGAGGATTCCGCCCCCTGCAAGGTGGGCAGGATTTCGCTCTCAATGTTTTCAATGGCGCGGAGCACGCCTTTGCCACCATAGCGCCGTGCATCACCATCGCGCAGTTCCACGGCTTCATGTGCGCCGGTTGACGCGCCAGAGGGAACAGCCGCGCGGCCTTTGGCACCGGATGCCAGTTCCACGTCCACTTCCACGGTGGGGTTGCCACGGCTATCCAGAATTTCGCGGGCGATAATGTCAACAATGGCGCTCATGGTGTTTGTTCCTGCTTGTCAGTGGCACTGGCTGGGGCTGGTGCCGTCGTTTCTTATTCTTGAATCTATGATGCTACCTGTATGGAGCTTTCCTCCACGCGGTTGCTAGTGGCAGCGTCTTGGGCTTTTCTGTCAACACTGAGAACAAGAAAATACAGAGAAAAGGGTGTCTGTTCCCCTATGAAGAAGCTTCCGTTTCTGGGTGTGGTTCTGATGCTGGCAGGGGTTGTGCCCTATGTCTTATGCACATGCGCCATAGTGTTTTACGATTCCCACGTCCCCGTGCCCAATCTGCTCATGGCCGAACTGTTTTACGGAGCCATCTCCCTTTCCTTTCTTGGTGCCGTGCACTGGGGGCAGGCGCTGGAGATGGAACGCACCATTATTGTAGCGTCTGCCGCACATACGGACCATGTGCGTCTGCTGGCGGGTGTTGTGCCCGCTCTGCTGGGCTGGGTTGCAGCCTGCACGGGGTTTATGTGGCATCCTCTGGCCGGGATTGCCGTGCTGATAGCTGCATTTGCACTTGTCGCCATGGCCGAGCGCGCGGCATGGCGGCGCGGCTGGGTACCGCCGGGCTATATGGGCGTACGCTGGATTGTAACGGCGGTTACGGAGTGTTGTCTGCTTATGGTGCTGCTGGTTCGTTTTTTGTGAATGGCAGACGCTGGACCGGTGCGCTAAAAACTGTGCCGGGTATGTTATAACACGCAGGTGTCGCATAAGACGCGCATATCAGTCAGGAAGTGGAAAGCAGGGCTTATGAACGGCAAACCGCGCATTCTGGTAAAAGGTGCAGGTGTGGCGGGGCTGACCGCCGCCGTAACACTCGCGGAGCGTGGCGGGGTTGTAACCCTGTATGACTGTGCGGAGCGGGTCGGGGCTGGTGCATCATGGATGGCGGGCGGCATGCTGGCCCCATGGTGCGAGGCGGAATCGGCTCCGGCGGAAGTTACGGCCCAGTCGGTCGATTCGGTGGACTGGTGGGCAACCCATGTTCCCGGTGTTGTAAGGCAGGGCAGTCTGGTGCTGGCCCCCGCGCGTGATGTGGGGGAACTGGCCCGCTTCGGGCGGCGTACCTCGCACTACGAAACCGTAGGTGAGGCCGATATTGCACGGCTGGAGCCGGACCTTGCCGGGCGTTTTCAAAAAGGCCTGTTTTTTGCGGATGAAGGGCATGTAGACCCACGCAAGGCCCTGCCTGCACTGGCCCATGCGCTGGAGCAGATGGGAGGGCAGGTGCTGGTGGCCCCCGAGCCCGCCCCGGACGAGGCCGGGTTTGACTGGGTGGTGGACTGTACGGGCCTGAGGGTAAGGGATCAACTCGACCACCTGCGCGGCGTTCGTGGCGAAATGCTGCTGCTCCATTGCCCAGATGTTATTCTGCACCGGCCCGTACGCATGCTGCACCCGCGTATTCCGGTTTACATCGTGCCGCGTGATAACCATGTATTCATGGTCGGTGCGACCATGGTGGAAAGCGAGAATGCGGGCGGCATGACCGTACGCTCCATGATGGAGCTGCTCAATTCCGCATGGACCCTGCACCCCGGCTTTGCCGAAGCGGAAATTCTGGAAATGGGAACAGGCCTGCGTCCATCCTACCCCGATAACATGCCCCGTGTGGTGCGGCAGGGGCAGCATATTTATGTTAATGGTATGTACCGCCATGGTTTTCTGCTCTCCCCCGCTCGGGCACGGGAGGCCGCAGATCTGGTTTTTGGGTCCTAAACCCCAAGGAGTAATGCCCGATGAAAATAACCGTCAATGATGAGGCGCAGGACGTATCCGCCACAACCCTGGCAGGGCTGATTGATGAGCTGGGATACGCCGGTGCGCGGATTGCCACTGCGCTGAATGGGCAGTTTGTCCCAAAAACCGAGCGCGAGCGTGCAGCGCTCGTAGTCGGCGCGCGGGTGGAAATTGTTGCCCCTATGCAGGGGGGGTAAAAAGCATGACGGCGTTATTTTACGGGCAGGCACTCTCCTCCGCCCTTATGCTGGGCACAGCGCAGTACCCATCCCCCGAAATCCTGCGTGATGCCGTTCTGGCCGCGCGCCCGGGGGTGTTGACCGTCTCCCTGCGCCGCGAGTCCGCCGGGGAGCGGGCCGGGCAGGCATTCTGGTCTTTGGTGCATGAACTGGGTGTGCCCGTTCTGCCCAATACGGCGGGGTGCCACACGGTCAAGGAGGCCGTAACAACCGCGCATATGGCGCGCGAGGTGTTTGGCACGGACTGGATCAAGCTTGAGGTGATCGGTGAGGCAGATACACTCCAGCCCGATGTGTTCGGGCTGGTGGAGGCCGCACGGATTTTGAACGAGGAAGGGTTTAAGGTTTTCCCCTACACCACGGAAGACCTTGTGGTAGCCGAGCGTCTGCTGGCCGCAGGGTGCGAGGTGCTTATGCCGTGGGGGGCTCCCATAGGCTCTGGTAAGGGGCTGAACAACCTGTTTGGCCTGCGGGCCATGCGGGCACATTTTCCCTCCGTGCCGCTGGTGGTGGATGCGGGCATTGGTGTGCCCTCCCATGCCGCTCAGGCGTTGGAACTGGGGTATGATGCCGTGTTGATCAACACCGCCGTAGCCAAGGCGGGGGACCCCGTGCGCATGGCGCAGGCTTTTGGTCTGGCTGTGCAGGCCGGTATGCTGGCACGTATGGCCGACCCGATGGAAGCGCGCGATATGGCCGCCCCATCCACTCCCGTTGCAGGAAAGGCATTTTTGGGATGAGCACACTACCACAGAAGTTCTATCCGGTTGTGGATCACGCCCAGTGGGTCAAACGCCTTGGCGCTGCGGGTGCGCGTTTTATTCAGCTACGGCTCAAGGACCTGCCAGGTGAGGAACTGCGCGCACAGGTGCGTCAGGCGCGCACGTATGCGGCAGAGCATGACGTTTGTCTGGTGCTGAACGATTTTTGGCAGCTCGCGCTGGATGAGGGTATTTCCTACATCCATCTGGGACAGGAAGATCTGGATACGGCAGACATGCCGGCCATTCGCAAAGCGGGGCTGCGCGTGGGCATAAGCACGCATTGCCCGGAGGAACTGGAACGCGCTCTGGGCCTGACTCCCGATTATGTGGCGCTGGGGCCGATATGGGAAACCCGGCTCAAAAAAATGGCGTTCGGCCCGCAAGGTGTGGAAAAACTGCGTGAGTGGAAGCAGCGTATCGGCACCATGCCACTGGTTGCCATTGGCGGCATAACGCTGGAGCGTGCGCCGTCGTGCCTTGCCGCCGGGGCGGATTGCGTTTCGGCCGTATCCGCCTTTACCCAGCACGCGGACCCGGAAGGGCAGGTTCGGGCATGGCTGGAAGCCACCACAGGCGTGTGACGCCACCGCAGGCGTACAGCTTGCCTGCGTGGTGGGTGCGTTTTATCCGCCGCTAAAAATGCGGGAGGCGTCCGCCTTGCCAAAAAGGGTAAGCAGCACACGGGCCGAGGCCGGGAGCCGGTAGGTGCCGGTTGGTCTGGCCCCTGTGTCGGGCAGAATACGTTGGGCTTCGGCGTGGGCGGTGTCGAGCAGCAGATCAACCAGAATTTCCGGGGCCATGCGGTATTCGGGTAGGCCCGATTGCCTGCGGCCTGTCGCTTCCCCCCCGCCGCGTAGGCGAAAGTCCTCATCCGCGATCAAAAAACCATCTTCCGTCTCGCGCAGGCAGGCCAGACGGCGGCGGGCTGTCTGCCCCAGTCCCGCATCATGCAGCATTAGGCAGTAAGAGGCCTTGGCCCCCCGGCCCACGCGCCCGCGCAACTGGTGCAACTGGGCAAGGCCAAAGCGTTCGGCATGCTCAATGACCATGATGGTTGCACTGGGCACATCCACCCCGACTTCGATTACGGTTGTGGCGACCAGAATACGGGTGCGGCCGTTGGCAAAATCCTGCAGGGCCTGTTCGCGCGTGTTTGTGTCCTGCCGCCCGTGGGCGATGCCCACCAGATCACCAAACCGGTCGATCAGAGCGGCCTGCCGGGCTTCGGCTGCGGCAATGTCGAGCGCTTCGCTCTCGGACACAAGCGGGCAGACCCAGAATATCTGGGCCCCGGCCTCAAGGGCGCGGCTAATGCCCTCAAGCACATCGTCCATGGTGCTCAGGCTGTGCAGGGAGGTGCGGATAGGCTTGCGGCCAGATGGTTTGCCCTCCAGACGGCTGACCTGCATATCCCCAAACTGGGTGAGCAGCAGGGTACGCGGTATGGGGGTTGCGGTCATGACCAGCATATCCGCCTTGTGGCCTTTTTCCACCAGTGTCAGGCGCTGGTCCACGCCAAAGCGGTGCTGCTCATCCACCACGGCCAGCCCAAGGTCTGCAAATTTTACGCTTTCCTGCACCAGTGCATGGGTGCCGACCACCAGCCTGGCTGTGCCGTCCGCCATATCTGCCAGAGCCTGCTTGCGGGCCTTGCCTTTGACCGAACTGCATAAAAACGCCACCGGCACGGGGGACAGGCGCGTAAAGGTTGCAGCATGCTGGCGGGCCAGAATTTCGGTCGGGGCCATAATGGCGGCCTGCGCGCCTGCCTCCACCGCCCGGAGCATGGCCAGCAGGGCCACCAGTGTTTTGCCTGCCCCCACATCGCCTTGCAGCAGCCTGCTCATGCGGTGGGGGGCGGCCATATCGGCTTCTATCTGCCGCAGTACATGCGCCTGCCCGTGTGTGAGCGGGTGTCCGAAGGCGGCAAGAGCCTGCTGTTGCAGGTGCCCATTGCCCTGCATGCTGCGGCCGGGGCGGCTGCGGGTGGCCTGCTGGGCAATGCGCATGGCAAGCTGGTCGGCCAGTAGCTCGTCACAGGCCAGACGGGTCTGTGCGCGGGAGCGCTCTGCCTGCCAGCTGGTGCCTGTGTGGCTGTCGGGAATACTGTCTGGCCTGTGCATCCATGTGAGAGCGGTGACAAAATCGGGCCAGTTTTTTTGCGCGATCAGGGCTGGGTCATGCCATTCGGGCAGGTCCGGGGGGAGCAGGGCCAGCGCTGCGGTCATGGCCTGGCGGACCTGCCCGGCAAACAGGCCCGCAGTCAGCGGCCAGACCGGGTCCAGCAGGGGAATGCGCTCAATTTGGCGGGCGGGAAGCAGGTAGTCGGGCGAGGTCATGCACAGCCGCTCACCAAACCGTTCGATTTTGCCCGATACGGCAATCTCCGCCCCGGTGGTGGCCTGCTTGGCCTGCCATGGCGAGAAAAAAGCAATTTCCAGCAACCCGGTCCCGTCCGAGAGCGTGGCCCGCCACGGCTGGCGGGTGCGTGGGGTAGGGGCGCGCACGTCCTGCACCGTGCCGCAAACTGTTGCAATTGTGTCAGTCCTGAGTTGTGCCACAGAAGGGCGCAGCCGCCTGTCCGTTACACTTTCGGGCAGGCAGAACAGCAGGTCCGTGACCCGAGAGCCACCGGCAATTCTGGCCAAAAGCCGCGAGCGGGCGACATTAACGCCGCTCAGGCTGTCGAGCGGGGCGGTCAGGGCCTGCAGGGCAGGCACGTTCGCCCATTGCGGAACCGAAGCGGATGTGAAGGATGGGGGGCTGGACACGGACGGTATACAGGCCTCTGTTTGCAGGCTGACAGACAGGAACAGCCCCGGTATAGGACAGCAACGCCATGCAACACAATTTTACAACGTCTTCGCATACGCTTCCCTCCAATGCATCCGCCGGGGAGGAAGACGCTCTGGCGGCCCGTCGTCGGCGGCTCAAGTTCCGTGCCAACCATCGCGGCACGTTTGAGACTGATATCCTGATCGGTGGCTTTGTGGAGGAAACAGCAGACAGCCTGAACGCCGCAGAACTGGCGGACATGGAAACCATACTCGAAATGCCCGACCCCGACCTGACCGACTGGCTGTTTGGCCGTCTGCCCTTGCCGGAGGAAAAAGCAACCCCCATGTTGCGGCGCATGGTTGAGGCATGCCGCGCAAGGTGCGGAAAATAAAATTTTCTTTCCGTAAGGGAAGATCAGGCAGGACAAGAGAAACAGGGCCTATGACAGCAGACACAGGTGTAGCAGCAGACCGTCGGATTGCCACTATTTGGGGCGTGCCGGAGGGGTACGATGCCCTTTTGCTTGCCCGGCGCGCGCGTGAGCATAAGGGGCCTTTGCTGCACATAGCCCGCAACGATGCCTCCATGGTGCGGCTGGCGGAGACGCTGGCCTTTGTTGCGACCGATGTGGACGTGCTGCGTTTTCCCGCATGGGACTGCCTGCCATACGACCGGGTTTCGCCCAACCCGACAATCGTGGCCGAACGGGTGGCCACACTGACCCGCCTGCTCGAACCTTCGGGGGGTAAGCCGCGCCTTGTGCTGACCACGGTTAACGGCGCAATCCAGCGCGTGGCTCCGCGCAAGACCTTCAAGGGCCAGTCTCTCACTATCCGGACGGGGGAAAGTCTCGACCAGTCCCTGCTGATCGAACTGCTGATCGCCAATGGCTACACCCGCACCGATACGGTGATGGAGGCAGGGGAATTTGCAACACGCGGCGGTATTTTCGACCTGTACCCCGCAGGTGCGCCCGAGCCTGTACGCCTTGATCTGTTTGGGGATGAGGTGGAGAACATCCGCGCCTTCGACCCCGGCACCCAGCGCTCGACCGAAAAGCGGGATGGGCTGGTGCTCTGCCCGGTATCCGAATTTTCGCTCGATGCGGCCAGTATCTCCCTGTTCCGCACCGGTTGGCGGGATGCGTTTGGCCCCGCCGCGGCGTCCGACCCCCTGTACGAACATATTTCCGACGGACGGCGCTACCCCGGAATCGAACATTGGCTGCCTCTGTTCCATGAGCAGATGGAAACCCTGTTCGACTACCTGCCCGGTGCCGCACTCTCGCTCGACTATCAGGTGGAAGACGTTCTGGCCGCCCGGCTGGATATGATTGCCGACCATTATCAGGCCCGCAAAATGCCTGTGCGGGAGGGGGAAACGCCCTATCGCCCGTTACCCCCACACCTGCTGTACATGGACCTTAAAGGGTGGGAAGCCTCCATTGCCCGCCTGCCTGCCGTGGCGTTCAGCCCCTATGCGCAGCCCGATGGCGCGGCGGGCATGGATGTGGGCGGCAGACCGGGCAAGATGTTCTCCAAGATCGTGCCGGGTGCGCAGCGCGAGCAGGTGTTTACCCTGCTGGGCGAGCAGGTGCGGGAATGGGCGCAGGTTAAACGCCGGACCTATGTGGCCGCATGGAGCAAAGGCTCGCGCGAGCGGATTGGCGTGCTGCTGCGCGAACACGGTGTGGCGACAGAGACGTTTGAGACATGGGAGCAGGCGAGCAAGGCCAAGGCTGGCCCCGTAGGGCTGCTGACCCTTGGGTTGGAACGTGGTTTTGTGGCCGAGGATGTGGCGTTTGTATCCGAGCAGGATCTGCTGGGCGAGCGCATAGGCCGCCCACCACGCCGCCGCCGCCGCGCGGATGAACTGATTGCCGAGGCCAGTGAACTGTCTGCTGGGGATCTGATAGTTCATCAGGACTACGGCATAGGCCGGTATGACGGGCTGGAAACTGTGAGCGTAGGCGTGGCCCCGCATGACTGCCTGCGCCTGTTGTACGATGGTGGGGAAAAGCTCTACCTGCCGGTAGAAAATATTGAACTGCTGAGCCGTTTTGGCTCGGATCAGGCCGGGGTATCGCTCGACCGTCTGGGCGGGGTCGCCTGGCAGAACCGCAAATCGCAGATGAAAAGCCGCATCCGCGATATGGCGGGTGAGCTTATTCGCACCGCAGCGGCCCGCGCGCTCAAGGAGGCGCCTGAACTGCTCCCGCCCGAAGGAATGTGGGACGAGTTCTGTGCCCGCTTCCCCTTTGTGGAAACAGAGGACCAGTCCCGCGCCATTACCGATGTGCTGGAGGATATGTCCTCCGGCCGCCCCATGGACCGGCTGGTGTGTGGGGATGTGGGCTTTGGCAAAACCGAGGTTGCTCTGCGGGCCGCGTTTGTTGCCGCCATGTCCGGCGGGCAGGTGGCCGTGGTTGTGCCCACCACCCTGCTGGCCCGCCAGCATTACCGTACCTTTGCCGCGCGCTTTGAGGGCTTCCCCATCAAGGTGGCCCAGCTTTCACGCATGGTAACAGGCAAGGAAGCCACGGAGGTCCGCAAGGGGCTGGCCGATGGTAGCGTGAATGTGGTGATCGGCACCCATGCCCTGCTGGCCAAGACTATCAAGTTCGCAGCCCTCGAACTGCTGATTATTGATGAAGAGCAGCATTTTGGCGTCTCGCATAAGGAAAAGCTGAAGGCTCTGCGTGAGGATGTGCATGTGCTCACCCTCTCCGCCACACCTTTGCCCCGCACGCTCCAGCTCTCGCTCTCCGGTGTGCGGGAGATGAGCCTTATTGCAACGCCGCCCACGGACCGCCTTGCCGTGCGGACCTTCATTATGCCGTTTGACAGCGTGGTAATCCGCGAGGCCATTCAGCGTGAGCGCTTCCGCGGGGGGCAGATTTTTTGCGTAGCCCCCAGAATTGAAGACCTGGACCAACTGGCTGAACGCCTGAGCAGCATTGTACCCGATGCCCGGGTGGTACAGGCCCACGGCCGCCTGTCTCCCACGGAGCTGGAACGGGTGATGACCGAGTTCTCCGATGGCCAGTACGATATCCTGCTCTCCACCAATATTGTGGAAAGCGGGCTGGATATGCCTGCGGTCAATACGTTGATCATTCACCGGGCCGATATGTTCGGCCTTGGCCAACTTTACCAGCTCCGTGGGCGCGTGGGGCGTGGCAAGCAGCGTGGCTACGCGTACCTCACATGGCCGCAGACACACACATTGTCCGCTTCGGCGGAAAAGCGGCTCGAGGTCATGCAGACGCTCGATACACTGGGCGCTGGCTTTACGCTGGCCTCGCACGATCTGGACCTGCGTGGTGCGGGCAACCTGCTGGGGGACCAGCAGTCCGGCCATGTGCGTGAGGTGGGCATTGAGTTGTACCAGCAGATGCTTGAAGACGCCGTAGCCGACCTGCGTAGTGACAAGGGGCGGAGTACGGAAAACGACCGGGACTGGACCCCCAATATTGTTATGGGGCTGCCTGTCCTTATCCCCGATGCATATGTGCCAGACCTGCCAGTGCGTCTGGGACTTTACCGTAGAATCAGTGCTCTGGCGTCTGATGCTGAGCTGGAGGCTATGGAGGCGGAACTGGTGGACCGTTTTGGCGCGGTTCCCGAGGAAGTTAAAAACCTGCTTGATATTGTTGATCTTAAAAGACTTTGCAGGCAGGCCGGTGTGGAGCGGGTGGAGGCAGGCCCCAAGGGCATGGTGCTCCAGTTCCGCAACAACAGCTTTGCCAACCCCGGCGGCCTTGTGCAGTGGATGGGCCGCTGGAAAGATGGGGTGGTCCGTCTGCGGCCAGACCACAAAATGGCTGTTGTGCGGGAATTGACCAACGTGCAGCGGATTGACCTTGCCCGTAAGGTGCTGCGTGAACTTGCCAATCTATGTGCGCGTGAAATGGCCTGACGGAATACCCCACCAGTTGAGTGCCAGTGCCCTCCGCACGGAACAGCCCGTGCGGAGGATATGGTTATTTGATGGGTAGGGGAAAACCGTTAACTGTAAGAACGCCACCTTCCCATGTGGTGTCCCACGTATTCTGCTCACCCGCGCGGTGGCTGACCAGCCTGCCCAGCACAAGGCCTGCGGCCAGTTTCATCTGATGTGCTGCGCGGGCTTTTTCTATCAGTTCCTCCAGATTGGAAATTTCCAGATGTCCGGAGGCGGATGTGGCCGCAACATCCCCTGTTAGCGTGGCCTGACCATGCCCCTGTAGCCTGACCGTGCCTTCGGATGCTTCAAAGCTGCTTATGGTGGCGTGCACGGCGGGGGCTGCCGTACTCCGCCCGCCTATGGCGCTCATAAGTGTCGGCAGTTCCGATGTGGGGAGCGAAAATGCAGCATGGGCCGCAGAAGGCATCAGTTGCTGGTTAAGCACGTTGTGGAAGGATAACCCGCTCATGCTCAGGGTTGCTGCACTGGTCCGCGGGGTGGCGGCACCCTGAATCTGGTAGTGCGCCATTGTGGCGTTGACGTGTGCCGCCCCCTGTTCAACCGTGGCGTTGTTCCACGTCAGGTCGTAATGCCCGCCGGACTGGAGGCTGCTGGTCACCAGTCTGCCCTGTTCCATAAGCCACTGGGTGCAGGCTGCATTGTGGTGCCCGGTCATGGCGGAAACCAGCAGCAGGGATGCTGCCTGCGCCAGATCCTGCGTGGCCTCCGGGCTGGATGCCTGACCGGTAAAGACAAGTTTTTTAACATGCAGGCTGGTTGTGCCACTGGGGGCGCGTACGCTCAGGTCATGGTAAATCAGGCCTTTGGGAGTGTCTTCCTCCGCACTGGCGCTTACGGTTGCGCATGCGGTGGGAGGAGCGGCTAGGGCGGTTTCTGCGGTGGCGATGGTGCAAAGACTCACGACCCCGAGAAGATGGAGGGAAAAAGGAGAGTTCTGCTTCATTTCATCATGAAGGTGCCGTAAGTAAAAATTGCAGGCAACAAGATTATCATGGAAGAGCCCCAACCGTGCGCTTTTTGAAAATTGACCCCTTTTTGCTGGGGCTGCTGGCCTCTGTTCTGCTGGCAACGCTTGTGCCGTGCCATGGGGCCGCGGTGCCGGTTTTTCACTGGCTGTCTGTCGGGCTGATTGCGCTCATGTTTTTTTTGCAAGGTGCGCGTCTGTCACGCAAGGCTGTGCTGGATGGTATGGTGGCATGGAAGCTGCACCTGCTTATCCTGAGCTGCACGTTTGTCCTGTTTCCGCTTTTGGGGCTGGCGGCTCACGCTCTGTTCCCCGGTCTGTTGCAGCCCGATATATGGATGGGTGTGCTGTTCCTGTGCTGCCTGCCGTCCACGGTACAGTCTTCCATTGCGTTTACCTCCATTGCCGGGGGTAACGTGCCTGCCGCCGTGTGTGCGGCCACGGCGTCCAACGTGTTTGGTATTTTTATTACCCCCGTGCTGGTGGGGCTGGTGCTGAGCCAGCATGGTCAGGCCACAGGGAATCCGCTGGATATTGTTTATCAGCTTCTGCTCCCGTTTATTCTGGGGCAGGTGTTGCAGCCGTGGCTTGGGGCATGGGCGCACCGGAACAAGAAAATCCTGTCTTTTTCTGACCGGGGTTCGGTTCTGGTCGTTGTTTACGCCGCTTTTAGCGATGCGGTCATGCAGGGGCTGTGGCACCGCCTGCCCATGGCTGAACTGGGCATGATTGCCATTGCGGATTCAGTTCTGCTGTTCAGCGTGCTGGGCCTGACCATTTTTGGTGGCCGCCTGATTGGCCTGCCCCTGAAGGACGAAATTGCCGTGGTGTTCTGCGGCTCCAAAAAAACGCTGGCATCTGGTGTGCCCATGGCCAACGTTCTGTTCCCGCCTGCCTCCGTGGGGGTTATTGTTCTGCCGCTCATGATGTATCACCAGATTCAGCTTTTTGTCTGTGCCGTGCTGGCCCGCAGGTTTGCCCGGCTCAGTCAGGAGCACGATCATGCTTCCACAACGCCAGCACAGCAGTCTGGCTAGGGCGCATTGGTTGAAGTCATGCAAGAGGAGAGCAAGGTTGTGGCGGGTCTGGATCCTGAAGACTGGGAAGAACTGAAAGCTCAGGGGCACCAGATGCTGGATGATATGCTGGAAAATATCCGCCATGTCTCCCAAGGCCCCGTCTGGCAACCTATGCCTGCTTCTGTGCGCGAGGGGTTCAGGGATGCCCCGCTCCCTGCCAGTGGGCAGGAACTGGGGGCACTGTACCAGCAGTTCACGCAAACCGTGCAGCCCTATGCCGTGGGCAACCGGCACCCACGCTTTATGGGCTGGGTGCATGGGGGTGGCACCGCACAGGGTATGCTGGCAGACATGCTGGCCGCAGGGTTAAACGCCAATCTGGGCGGGCGTGACCACGCACCAGTAGAAGTCGAGCGGATGGTTATCCGCTGGGCCGCGGAAATGTTTGGTTTTTCCCCCGAAGCCACGGGGCTGCTGGTAACCGGCTCATCCATGGCCAACTTTATTGCCATCCTGACTGCCACCCGCAATGTGAGCGGAGGGCAGGACCTGCGGCAGCAGGGTGTTGGTGGCCGCAGGCTGGTGGGTTATGCGGGCGAGAGCGCACATGGTTGCGTAGCCCGTGCGTTTGATATGGCCGGGCTGGGCGAGCAGGCCTTGCGCCGTGTGCCAATGGACAGCGCATTCCGCATGGATATGGCAGCCCTTGAGCGCATGGTTGCGCAGGACAGGGCTGCCGGGTTTGAGCCGTTTCTGGTCGTTGGTACGGCAGGAACGGTGGACACGGGCAGTATTGACCCGCTGAATGCACTGGCCGATCTGGCTGCGCGGGAGGGGCTCTGGTTCCATGTGGATGGGGCTTTTGGCGCGCTGGCCAAGCTTGCACCAGACCTGGCCCCTTTGCTTGCTGGTCTGGAGCGGGCCGATAGTCTGGCCTTTGATTTTCATAAATGGGCGCAGGTTCCATACGATGCAGGCTGCGTGCTGGTGCGCGAGCCGGGCAGGCAGGCGGCAGCTTTTGCGCAATCCCTCGCATATCTCTCACGCGAGGAGAGGGGGCTTGCAGCGGGTGCTCCATGGTTTTGTGATCTGGGGCCGGATCTCTCACGCGGGTTTCGGGCGCTCAAGGTCTGGTTTGCGCTGGCAGGGTTTGGCACCCAAAAGCTGGGGCAGGTAGTAACCCAGTCCTGCGCATTGGCGCAGGAACTGGCACGGCAGGTGCAGGCCACGGCCCAGTTGCAACTGCTGGCACCTGTAACACTGAATATTGTGTGTTTTCGCGTAGTTGCGCCTGATGTGGAGGACCTTGATCGTTTGAATGGGGAACTGGTCAAAGACCTGCAACTGAGCGGCGTAGTTGCGCCATCCACCACCCGGATCGGGGGTGTGCTGGCTATTCGTGTGGCACTGGTTAACCACCGCACGACCAAGGCAGACATCGCTATTCTGCTTGACGCCGTACATTCCTTTACGGAAGTGCGTCTGGCGCATGCGAAGATGATGAAAGAACTGGCGGATACGCCGCAGGCTTAAGCCCGCTTGCGCATCCGCTTTTCATCAAACAGGGCGGAAAGGGACTGGAGCATGGTTCCCCCCAGTTCCTCCGCATCGATAATGGTAACGGCCCGCTGGTAGTAGCGGGTCACGTCATGGCCGATACCTATGGCGCTCAGTTCCACCGGGCTGCGGTTTTCAATCATGCTGATCACTTCGCGCAGGTGGTCCTCCAGATAAGAGGCCGGGTTGACGGACAGCGTGCTGTCATCCACCGGAGCGCCGTCCGAGATCACCATAAGAATCTTGCGGGCCTCGGGGCGGCTTTTAATACGCCGCCATGCCCAGAGCAGGGCCTCGCCGTCTATGTTTTCCTTCAGCAGCCCTTCACGTAGCATCAGGCCCAGATTGGTGCGTGCACGCCGCCACGGTGTGTCCGCACCCTTGTAAACAATGTGGCGTAGATCGTTCAGGCGGCCGGGGTTTTCGGGCTTGTTGTTCTGCACCCAGAGTTCGCGGCTTTGTCCGCCTTTCCATGCACGGGTGGTAAAGCCCAGAATTTCCACTTTTACACCGCAGCGTTCGAGCGTGCGTGCCAGAATATCCCCGCAGGATGCGGCAACGGAAATGGGGCGACCGCGCATGGAGCCGGAATTGTCGATCAGCAGCGTGACCACTGTATCGCGGAACTCCGTATCTTTTTCCTGTTTGTAGGAGAGAGACAGGCGCGGATTGACCACAATGCGCGACAACCTGCCTGCATCCAGCATGCCCTCTTCCAGATCAAACGACCAGGAGCGGGTCTGCTGCGCCATAAGGCGGCGCTGGAGCCGGTTGGCCAGACGGGAGACAACCCCGTGCAGCGTGGCTAATTGCAGGTCAAGCTGGTGCCGCAGGCGGGAGAGTTCCTCGGGGTCGCACAGGTTTTCGGCCAGAATTTCTTCATCAAAACTGGTGGTATAGGCGTGGTAGCCTTTGGCGGTCTGGCCCGGTTCGATCTCTTTACGGTTGCCCGGCCCTGCGGCATCTCCCGTGCCTTCGGCAGAGCCGGATTCCTGCTCTACCTCCGGGGTGTTGTCGGCGGCATCCGCACTGCCCGCCATAAGCTGGGGTTCGGACACCGCATCGGACATATCCGGCGCCGCGCCGGAGGTTTCGTCCTCCTGCTCGGGGGGGGGCTGTTCGCTGTCATCCTCGTTGGTGTCTGACGCATTGCCCGAGTTCGCATCTTCTTCCTCCTGATCGGAGAGGGAGTCGTCATCGGTTAGTGCGCAGGCGGCCAGCAGTTTGCGGGTCGCGCGGGAATAGGCTTTCTGGTTATCCTGATCAGCGGCCAGTGTGTCCAGTGCGGCCAGTGCGTCTTCGGGCAGGCTCTGCTTCCACTGTTCCATAATGGCTCGGGCTGATTCGGGCAGGGGTTCGCCTGTCAGCTTTTCACGCGCCAGCAGTTCCAGCCCCACAACGGGGGAAAGCTGGGCGGCATCGGTCATATGATCCAGACCAGCGGCGCGGATTTCCTGCTCCAGCCTGTGGCGCAGGTTGGCGGCAACGCCTTTCATGTGGCGGGCCCCTATGGCTTCCACACGGGCCTGTTCCAGTGCGTCATACACTTCGCGGGCAATGGTGTCTGCCGGGCGGCGGGCGGCATGCAGGTCAAAGTCGTGGTGTTTCAGCCGCAGGGCCTGTGCGTCTGCCGCACCACGCAGGCGCTGTGCTTCTTCCTCATTCAGGTTGAGGGAGGGGGAGGGGAGGCGAATTTTCTCCCCCAGACTGATCGGGGCCATGGGCATGTTGCCGCTATGGAAGGAGACATTGGTCTCCTTCCGCCCGCCAAGGGCGCGTAGCGTTGCCTCGGTTGCCTGCTTAAAGGCATCGGCCCGTTTTTCCGCCTCCTTGCGGGAGAGGCGGATGGACGGGTTGCCCGTGTTGTTTGCCTGATCAGCCATAACGCCCCCTGTCTGTGTAGATTATTTCTGTCAGGCAGGGCGCTTGGGCAGGGGGCTGCTGTTAAAACAACGCTGGTAATATTCCGCCACCATGCCGCGCTCGGCCTCGTCACACTTGTTGAGGAATGTTACGCGGAAGGCAAAAGCCAGATCCTTGAAAATAAGGTCATTTTCTGCCCACGCGATAACCGAACGGGGGGACATGACCGTGGACAGATCCCCCGCCATGAACCCTGCGCGCGTCAGCCCGGCCAGAGCCACCATATTGCCAATTTTTTCACGCTCGGCCTTGTCGTCCGCCGCAATGCCCAGACGGGAGCAGACAATGCCGACTTCCTGCGCATGGGGCAGGTAGTTGAGCGAAGTCACAATGTTCCAGCGGTCCATCTGCCCCTGATTGATCTGCTGGGTGCCATGGTACAGGCCAGTAGTATCGCCCAGCCCCACGGTGTTGGCCGTGGCAAACAGGCGGAACCACGGGTTGGGGGTAATGACGCGGTTCTGGTCAAGCAGGGTCAGCTTGCCCTCGACTTCCAGAATACGCTGGATCACGAACATGACATCCGGACGCCCGGCATCGTATTCATCAAACACCAGTGCGCAGGGGCGTTGCAGGCACCATGGCAGCAGCCCTTCCTGAAACTCGGTGACCTGCTGGCCATCCTTGACCACAATGGCATCCTTGCCCACCAGATCTATGCGTGAAACGTGGCTGTCCAGATTGATGCGGATGCACGGCCAGTTCAGGCGGGCTGCAATCTGCTCCACATGGGAGGATTTGCCCGTGCCATGGAAGCCCTGCACCATAACGCGGCGGTTAAAGGCAAAGCCTGCCAGAATGGCCAGCGTTGTATCGTGGTCAAACAGGTAGGCCGTATCAATCGGGGGGACATGCTCGGTACGCAGGGAGAAGGCGGGAACCTTCAGGTCGGAATCGATCCCGAATACCTCACGGACACTGACTTCCGTATCCGGTACGGAAACCGCCGAAATGGGCGGAAGATCAAGAGCTGCTGTCTGGGGGCTGGAATCCGTCATGATTATCCGTCTGATCGTAAGGGGTTCAAAACAAAACCGGCGGGCATACCGGAGCAGGATACAGGATCAGCCTGCTTTTTCGAGTTCTTCCGTCTGCAGATGTGCCTTCACAATAGTAAAGGCAACGTTGATCTTTTTCAGACGTTCCTCTGCCGCAAGGTCCCCCTGATTGGTATCGGGGTGATGTTTGCGGGCAAGGGCGCGGTAATGCGTTTTGGCGTTTGCCAGCGTAACCGGCCAGTCCAGCCCCAGAACGGCGAGTGGTTCGCGCAGATGGGCAGGAATCCGTGGCTCGGCCTGTGCGCGGGCCCGGTCGGCGCGGGCGCGGCGGTTCTGGCCCAGTATGTCCAGCGGGTCCAGAATATCGTCTTCGTTGGGCATGGTGCGTTTGCTCTGGCCCGGCCCCTGACCAAACGCCCATGTTGGCCGGTCCCAGCTTATATCGGCCCGCAGATGTGCTTCTATCTGGCCGGGAGACATGCCTTTGTAATAGTCCCACCGCGCATTGTATTCACGCACATGCTCCAGACAGAACCAATAATACTGGTTCAGGCTATCGCGGGAGCGGGGCGCGCGGTATCCTGCCGGGCTTGTACAGTCCGGCATGTCGCAGCAGCGCTGCGGCGCGTTGGGATCAGGATCAAACGCGCGGGGACGGGTGTTCCTTCGCTTCATCATTCATCGTTATTTGCGTTGCAAATGCTTTGGTCGCAAGAGGTGAGTTGCCATATGACCAGTCTTTCAGACCCAACATCATCCTCCATATCAGGTGCCACGCGCGCCGTACGGGTACGCAAAGTGCTGGAAACAGCGCTTTTTCCGACCAGATTGGACATACAGGACGAAAGCCACCGCCATGCTCACCATGTGGAGAAGCCACGCGGCCCCAGTGCCGGTGCGACGGAAACGCACTTCCGCCTTTATATTGTCTCGCCTGTGTTTGAAGGCATGAGTCGCGTCGCGCGCTCACGCAAGGTGCATGACCTGCTGGCCCCCGAACTGGCGGATGGCCTGCACGCACTGGCGCTAACCGTGCGCACCCCGGCGGAAGAAGAGGCAACTGCATGAGCAAGGGGGTCTTCAGCCGGCGTTCCCTGTTTGCCCTTGCTCCACTTGTGCTTGCAGCCTGTGCAACGCAGCAGGTGGGGAGTGGGCCACAAAACGCCACGGTCAGCCGGGTGGAGGCGTATTTCCGCACGGTTAACCTGCAGGATGCGCCGTTTACGCAAATATGGCCCAATGGTGCCAGTGGCGGCGGGCTGATCACTTACCGCCCCGGTTATCTGGATATGCGTTTTACCACCCCGCATGAGATGGAACTCAAGGCATCCGAGCGTTCAGCCGTGTTTACGGATGCAGCCAATGGATCGGTCACCCATATCGGTCTGGGCCATAGCGCGCTGGGGATGTTGCTTGGCAACCCTGTGCGCCTGTCTGGCCCGGTCATGGTTTCCGACGTTCAGCAGCAGCGCGGCCTTGTCCAGATTTCGCTGACCAGAGCGGATAACCCTTCACAAGGGTTGGTCACGCTCCGGTTCAGGGACGAACAGGGTGCCTTAAGCCTGTATGACGTGCGTATTCTGGATGCGCAGCGCAAGCTTACGCAAATTCGACTGGACTAGGGGCCACCTCAACAGGTGTCAGGGCAGATGGCGTGCTGCCAAATACGGTGTGCCACGCCGCTGCCAGAGCAAGGTCCAGATCCTGCATGCTGGCCTTGATGCCCAGTTTTTCAAAACTGGTCACGCCGTATTCCCGAATCCCGCAAGGTACAATGCCCTCAAAGTCTGGCAGGGCAGGGGCCAGATTAATGGCCACGCCATGCCAGCTTACCCAGCGGGAGACACGTACACCTATGGCCGCAATTTTTTCCTCTCCCCCTGTCTGCGGGTTGGTAACCCACACGCCTACCCGACCTTCCCGCACCTCTCCGCGCAGGCCAAAACTGGCGAGTGCGGTAATAATCCACGCTTCGAGTGCCTGCACATAGGCGCGCAGGTCGCGCGCAGGGGTGTTGCCGTGGGGGCGTTGCAGGTCAAGCATGACATAGGCCGTGCGCTGGCCCGGCCCGTGATAGGTCCACTGTCCACCCCGGCCTGCATGGTAGGTAGGGTATCCCGCAGGGTTGAACAGGTCCTCCGCCTTGGCAGATGTGCCTGATGTGTACAGGGGCGGGTGTTCAAGCAGCCATACGCGCTCGGCGGCCTCTCCCGCCCTTATGTCTTTGGCAATCTGTTCCATTCTGCTCAGGGCCGCAGGGTAAGGCACCAGTTTTTTGCTTATTTCCCATAAAATTTGTTCTTTGGTCATTGCCGCCTGCTTATGGTTCGGTTATAGGGCTTCCTAACACACGGTATCGCCTTTTTTGGTACCGTTTGTCACGTGCGGTCGTGGCGGAATGGTAGACGCGCAAGCTTGAGGTGCTTGTGGGGGAAACCTCGTGGAAGTTCGAGTCTTCTCGACCGCACCATTTTCTTTCATGACAAAATGTTATGTTATGAACGGCAAAAGGCTGGCGCCTTGAGCCGTTTTTTTTCGTTTGCACGCAATTTTTCTGCAAATTGGGCGGAAGTTGTCACATTCACGCCGTTCTTTTGCTGTCAGTTGCGGTGTAGAAGCATGGTTGTGATGATGTAAGAGAGACCATGCAATCGGCCACGGATACAAGGCGCAATGTCAGCCAGCATTGTTGGCGGTCTTGATCTTTTTCCGGCACAGGCGGGCAGTGGGGCGGATGCCCCCATGTTCTGGCCTGATCAGGTCGGATGGTCTCAGGTTTAACTTGATTTAAAGGTGTTCTATTCGTGTCCAATCCCAAGCCTTTACGTAAAGCAGTCCTGCCAGTTGCGGGGCTGGGAACGCGCTTTTTGCCTGCCACCAAGGCCATGCCAAAAGAAATGCTGCCGGTCGTGGACAAACCCCTTATCCAATACGCAATTGATGAAGCTCGCGCCGCAGGTATTGAAGAGTTCTGCCTGATTACCGGCCGCGGCAAAGATTCCCTGATCGACTATTTCGATATTGCCTATGAGTTGGAAAGCACGCTCAAGGAACGCAACAAGGTTGACTGTCTGGAGGCGCTGGAACCCAGCAGCATTCAGGCGGGTTCGCTTATTGCCGTGCGCCAGCAGGAACCGCTTGGGCTTGGGCATGCCATCTGGTGCGCACGCTCCTTTATTGGCAACGACCCGTTTGCCATCCTGCTGCCTGACGACATGGTGATGTCGCAGAAAGGCTGCCTGAAGCAACTGGCTGAAGCGTATTACGAAACCGGGGGCAACGTGGTTGCCGTGTCCGAAGTGCCGCGTGAGCATACCAACCGCTACGGTATTCTGGACACAGGCCGGGATGATGGCCGCCTTGTGGAGGTCAAGGGGTTGGTTGAAAAACCCAAACCCGAAGATGCGCCGTCCAACCTGTCCATTATCGGGCGTTATATCCTTACCCCCGATGTCATGCCGCATCTGGCCAAGCTGGAAAAAGGTGCCGGGGGCGAAGTGCAGCTGACAGACGCCATGGCCAAAACCATTGGTCACGTGCCGTTTCATGGCCTGCGGTATGAAGGCGTGCGTTACGATTGCGGCAACAAGCTCGGCTTTTTGGAAGCCCAGATCGCCTTTGCGCTCGAACGCCCTGAACTGGCTGAAGGCGTGCGCGAATTCCTCAAGAAATATGAGGGGCAGAACTAATGTCTTTTGCGCATGACTTTGAAGCAACAAGCCTGCGGGAATACGATATTCGTGGGATTGTCGGCAAAACACTGAGTGCGGAAGATGCGTTTGCCATCGGTCGCACATTTGGCAGCCTTGTCCGCCGCAATGGGGGCAAAACGCTGGTGGTCGGGTATGATGGCCGCCTGTCTTCCCCCATGCTGGAAGAAGCTCTTGTAAAAGGGGCTCTGGAATGTGGTCTGGATGTAACCCGTGTTGGGCGTGGTCCTACCCCCATGCTGTATTATGCATCCGCCACGCTTGATGCGGATGGTGCCATTATGGTGACGGGCAGCCACAACCCGCCCAACTATAACGGCTTTAAAATGATGCTGGCGGGCAAGCCGTTCTTTGGTGCCCAGATCCGTGAACTCGGGGACCTGTCTGCCAGGGGGAATGTGGTTGCCGCAGAACAGGGCACCGTACGCACGATTGATGTGCGTGATGACTACGTCAAACGCCTTGTAAAGGATTATGACGGCGGTACGCGTAAGCTCAAAATTGTCTGGGACAACGGCAACAGCTCCGCAGGCGAAGTGCTGGAAAAAATGGTCGCGGCCCTGCCGGGCGAGCATATTGTGCTCAATGCTGCCATTGATGGCACATTCCCTGCCCATCATCCGGACCCCACGGTTGCCAAAAACCTTGAGCAGCTTATTGCCGCGGTCAAGGACAATCACGCCGACCTTGGCATTGCCTTTGACGGGGATGCAGACCGAATCGGGCTGGTGGACAATAAGGGCGAGATTCTGTGGGGCGACCAGATTCTGGTCCTGCTGGCGCGGGATGTGCTCAAGAGCCATTCCGGGGCAACCATTATTGCCGATGTCAAAGCCAGTCAGGTGCTGTTTGATGAGGTCGCACGCGCTGGCGGCAAGCCGCTCATGTGGCGTACGGGGCATTCGCTCATCAAGTCCAAGATGGCGGAAACCGGCTCCCCGCTGGCAGGGGAAATGTCCGGGCACATCTTCTTTGCCGACAAATGGTACGGGTTTGATGATGCACTTTACGCCGGTGTGCGTGTGCTCGGCATTGTAGCGCGGTCCACAGAATCGCTTGCCGCATTCCGTGAGGCCCTGCCTGCTACGCTTTCCACGCCGGAAGTCCGCTTTGACTGCGATGACCACCGCAAGTTCAAGGTGATTGAGGAAGTCGCCGAACGCCTGCGTAAAGCTGGCGCTGACGTGTCTGAAATTGACGGCGTGCGTGTTAACACGACTGATGGCTGGTGGCTGCTGCGCGCATCCAACACGCAGGCGGTGCTGGTTGCCCGCGCAGAAGGGCGCGACAGCGCAGGACTGGAACGGCTGAAGGATGCTCTGGTGGAGCAGCTTGAGCACTCCGGCCTCTCCAAACCTGACTTTTCGGGTAACAACGCGGGGCACTAACCTCCGTTTTTTCAACTTGCCTGCTGCATACGGCCCGCTTAAAGCGGGCCGTATGTTTTTTACGGGGCAAGGTGCTGTTTCTGCTGCGCCGGGGTGCTCTTTTGCATTTAAAGCCGCAGAGGTTTCTGATATAAAGTGTACCTATGTTGTCCTCTTTAACGGACCCCGCCGGAAGGCGGATTTCCTACCTCCGTCTTTCTGTAACCGACAGATGCGACATGCGGTGTGTGTACTGCATGTCCGAACAGATGTCGTTTTTGCCACGGGCGGATGTTCTGGATTTTGAGGAGCTTCTGCGCCTGAGCCGGGTTTTTGTGCTTCATGGCGTGCGCAGGCTGCGCATTACGGGGGGCGAGCCCCTTGTGCGGCGCGACATCGGGCTTTTCTTCAAGGAACTTGGGACATGGCTGCGCCACCCAGAGCAGGCGGGGCGGCTGGATGAGCTGACATTAACCACCAATGGCAGCCAACTAGCACATTATGCTCCTGTTCTGGCACAGGCTGGGGTCCGGCGTGTGAATGTCAGTCTGGATTCTCTGGATGAACAGCGTTTTGCCAGACTGACCCGTCGGGGCAGGCTGGCCGCAACGCTGGAAGGTATCCGCGCCGCCCGTGCGGAAGGGCTGGCCGTGCGCATCAACACCGTGGCCATGGCCGGGGTGAATGATGATGAGTTTGATGCCCTGCTCGCCTGGTGCGGAGAGATCGGGGCCGATCTCTGCCTGATAGAAACCATGCCGATGGGGGAAACAGGGGAAGACCGTGCCGCGCAGTACCTCTCGCTTGATGCGGTACGGCGGAGCCTGTCTCAACGCTGGACGTTAGAGCCTCTGGCCTACCAGACCGGAGGGCCCGCGCGTTACGTGCGGGTGGCGCAAACCGGGCAGCGTCTGGGCTTTATTACGCCCTTGAGCCACAATTTCTGCGCGACCTGTAACCGTGTCCGCCTTTCCTGCACCGGGCAGCTTTATACCTGCCTCGGGCAGGAGGAAGGTGTGGACCTGCGCCATCTCATGCGCGAGGGGGCAACAGATGCCGCACTGGAACTGGCCATACAGCAGGCCATAGCCCGCAAACCCGTAGGGCATGATTTTCTGCTGGATGGGCAGACAGGTGCTGTATCCGGCCCGCAAAGGCATATGAGCGTAACCGGGGGCTGATCTCAGCCCGGCAGGGTTGTGGGGCGAGATTAAGCAGTTGGTTCCTGCGGGTTCAGGGCATCATGCAAAGAGTGCTGGAACTGGCCGGGCTGTAGAGGAACGGGTTGGGTTGGAGCCGGTGCCCAGCCCGATAAAACAGCCATATGCAGGGGCATGGCAAAGCTGTCAGCCCCCTGTTTTTCCAGCTCTGCTGCGGCAGCGGGGAACATCATGCGTGGCGGTATGGTGCGTGTGCGCTGGGTCAGGGCATTTGTCTCACCCGCTGCACGCAGGTCGGCCATAAGTGCGCTGAGTGAGCGGTAGCGCAGGTCCAGACATTCGGTGTCAATAACAGGTAGGGCAAACCCCGCCCGCTGCATAAGCTGCGCACAGCTCTGCTGCGTGGGAAAAGGTGATACACGGGGCGATACGCCATCGCACACTGCCAGTTCGGCAGCTTCCAGCGCCGTGCGCAGGGGGCGCAATGTGGGGAGTATGGGCATGCTGGCCAGAAAAAGCCCATCGGGCCGCAGAACATGCCGGATCTGGGCAAAAACACCGGGCAGGTCGTTCACCCAGTGTAGAGACAGATTGGCAATGACCAGATCAAAACTATGCGGGGCAAACGGCAGCCATTCCGCATCCGCACAAACACGCATTCCTTCGGAGCGGGTGACGAGGCTGGAGGAGAGGTCCATGCTGGTGGTGGCAATGCCCCGCGCGCCAAGGCGTGAGCTAATGGCACCACGCCCGCCTATATCCAGTACCGCGGAAAAACTGCGCACCATATCGTCCAGCCGGTCGAGCAGCAGGTCGGCGGTAATGTCCAGCACGGGCATAATGCCATCCAGCCTGCGTGCCGCACGGTCCCTGTGCCGCCTGACGGCTTTGCGGTCAAAAATAACAGGTGTATCCATAAAGGCAGATGTGCGCGTATCCACACTTTTTGCCAAGCCGCCAGCCATGACAAACCTGTGTTTATGCTAGGCGCACGCGCTGTGGCGCAACTGCGCGCCCTTGGGCAGATGGGGTTGGGGGTCCTTTACCCGCCAGCCTGCCTGCATTGCGGGGCGGATGTTGCGCAGCATGGCCTGCTTTGTGCCACCTGCTTTACGCATCTGCGGGTTGTCGTTGCACCATTTTGCAAGGCGTGTGCCGTACCGCAGGTAAGTGCCGCAATGCTGGGTGTGAATGGCCTGTGTCCGGTATGCGAGCGGCAGCCTCCTGTATGGGGGCAGGCCCGTGCCGCGTTTGTTTATGAAAGCGTGGCAAGGGAGCTGATTTTAAAGCTTAAATATGCCGATCAAACCGAAAACACATCTTTTCTGGTCCAGCAGATGGTGCGGATAGGGCAGGATATTATGTGTGGTGATGCGCTGGTGGTGCCCGTGCCCGTGCATCGCTGGCGGTTGTTCAGGCGGCGTTATAATCAGGCTGCGTTGCTGGCGCATGGCGTGGCAAAACTGGGCGGCCTGCATTGCCTGCCCGATGCCCTGATCCGTGTCCGCTCGACGGTGCCTCTTGCGTCCTTTTCCCGTCAGGCGCGGCGGGAGGAGGTTGCTCAGGCCATGAGTGTGCGTAGCACGCGGGCGCACAGGGTGCGGGGGCGTGATATTGTGCTGGTGGATGACCTGCTTACAACGGGTGCAACCGCTACGGCCTGCACCAATGCCCTGTTACAGGCGGGAGCGCGCAGTGTCAGCCTGCTGGTGGCCGGGGTCGTGCCCGCCCGCCCGGAGGTGGATATTGACCAACCCGGCTAGACAAGGCGCATGAAGCCCATAACATGGCCCAGCAAAAGCTGATTGAATCCATAACCCGGAACCAGTAAGGACAATCCATGCCTGAAATCAAAATCTATACCCAGCCCGGTTGCCCCTACTGCATGCGTGCAGTAGCCCTGCTGGAGAGCAAAAAAATACCGTTTACCGAGGTCAACGCCCCACGCGGCACGCCCGAGCGGGACGAGGCCATAGCCCTGTCCGGTGGGCAGACAACCGTGCCCCAGACCTTTGTAGATGGCAAAGCCCTTGGCGGGTGTGATGACCTGATGCGGCTTGAGCGCACGGGCCAGCTGAATGGCCTGCTCGGGCTGGGCTGAGTATTCATGACGACCAGAAGGTATCTGCCGGGGTAATACACTATGATCTGCTATCGTCTGCGTTGCGCCCATGACCATGTGTTTGAAGGCTGGTACAAAGACAGCAGTACATTTGCCATGCTCAGGCAGAAGAACCTTTTAAGCTGCCCCTCATGTGGCACGTCCAGTGTGGATCAGGCCCCCATGGCACCGGCCATTGTGGGGCGTGCATCTGAGCGTTTGCCACAAAGTGATCCCGCACCCACACCAGACATGGCAGCGCCTCGGGCGCCCGCAGCAGGCCATATTCCCCCCGGCCTGCCAGATGCCATGCTGAGTGCTCTGCGTGACGTGCGGCGCACGATTGAAGAGAATTGTGAAAATGTGGGCAACCGATTTGCCGATGAAGCCTTGCGCATTCATTATGGCGAAGCCCCCGAGCGCGGGATTTACGGTGAAATGTCCCAGACCCAGAGAGAAGAGCTGGAAGAAGAAGGGGTTGCGTTCCACAACGTGCCCTGGGTGCGGGATACGGAGAGTTGAATGTCTGGGCTGACCATATACAAATGGGGGTGGTGTGCAAGAAGGTGATCCCCCACACCTTGATGGGCTGGGTTGGCAAGCCAGACCGCCGCCCGCTTGAGGGAGAGGCAGATATGACAAAGAACGGAAAATGCGGCGCGGTGCATAAAGCCAGAGTGGGGTTTGCTGCCCTGCTGGCTATTTTGCTGGCTGGTGCGCAGGCTGGACCGTCATCTGCCGCAGAACCGGTGTCGAACGATGCCACCTTAATGGGGTACTGGCTTAGTCAGGATCATGACGGCGTGTTCAAAATCGACCGTTGCGGACAAAATCTGTGCGGCCATCTGGTTGGCCTGCGTTACGATGGTACGGATGTACCCCGTGGGCATGATGGCAAATCCGAGTGTAACCTGCTGATGTTAACGGATTTTCGTCCCATGGGCGAAAGTAATGCAGGGCGCTGGGCCGGGCATATTCTGGACCCCGATACGGGACATCTCTATGATTCTCAAATCTGGCTGGCTCAACCCGATGTGCTCAAGCTGCGTGGCTATATAGGGCTGCCTATTTTTGGCGAAACCCAGACATGGACCCGCTACAGTGGCCCCGCCATGGGGCCTGTGTGCAAAATTCCCGATTCAGTCAAATAGGGGGCTGGTCTGGAGTGGGCGTTGAATCTCCAGACCACAAAAAGCTTTAAAGTCAGTATCTTGTAAACGCCGCGATGTAGTTGATGCCGAGATCGCGGGTTTCCTTCCAGCCCATGGGGCCGGGTGCCATGCCTGCTATGGCGGTCATGCGCAGGCCCGCCGCACGGGCATACTGGCCCAGTTCGGATGGCTGGATGAACTTGCGCCATTCGTGCGTGCCTACGGGTAGCAGGCGTAGAATATACTCGGCACCAATCTTGCCAACGGCAAGGGAGCGCAGGGTGCGGTTCATGGTGGAAACAATGACAGTACCCTTTGGCCCTGCAAGCTGGGCCAGCATGTCCATAAATGCCGCAGGATCAGTGACATGCTCGATAATTTCTAATGCCACAACCGCGTCAAATACGCAGCCTTCAGCCACAAGGTCTTCTGCACTGCCATTGCGGTAGTGCAGTGGCCCCGCGTGTTCAGGCAGCGGGCAGGTGGCCAGATGCTCCTTGGCGGCGGCAATACCGTTGGCTGAGGCATCCAGCCCCAGCACGTCGTAGCCTGCTTTGGCAAGGGCTTCGCTCGCAAGCCCCGCGCCACACCCGATGTCCAGAATTTTTGCGCGGCGCGTGGTGCGGCCACGCAGGGGCAGGTGGCGGCTTGCCCAGTCTATGCGCAACGCATTCATGGCGTGCAGTGGGCGCATGGGACCGGAAGGATTCCACCACTGCTCCGCAAGGGCGCTAAACCGTGCGATTTCTTCATCAGAGACGGATGAGGGCGCGTGTGGCGTGGTGGCGTTCATGCAACAAAATCCTTTCCTGCTGGTCTCCCCGCTGGACGAAAGGGGGCCGGGAAGGTTATGTGACGCGCCTTGTAAAGCTGTGCAACCATTCCTGTTCGTCTTTTCTGGCAAAGCTGGGGTCGAACTGGAACTGGTGGCATGTTCTGCGGTTGTCTGGTGGAGAATAAAGCTATGTCCGGTTCCGCACCCCGGATTGTCATGAAATTCGGCGGAACGTCTGTCGGCGACCTTGATCGTATTCGAGCCGTGGCCGAGCGCGTCAAAAAACAGAAAGACGCAGGATGTGATGTTCTTGTTGTCGTTTCCGCCATGGCGGGGGAGACAAACAGGCTTGTCGGTTTCTGCCAGTCCCTCTCTCCCCTGCATGACCCCAAGGAATACGATTCCATCGTGGCCACGGGTGAGCAGGTGACCAGCGGCCTGCTGGCCATTGCGCTGCAGAAGCTCGGTGTGCCCTCACGCTCGTTCGCGGGGTGGCAGGTTCCCATTCTGACCGATTCGGCACATGGCAAGGCCAGTCTGGATACAATTGATGGTACAAAGCTGCTTGGCTGCATGGCCGAGGGTATGGTGCCGGTTGTTGCAGGCTTTCAGGGTGTTGCGCCAGACGGGCGTGTTTCCACCCTTGGGCGTGGCGGGTCCGATACCTCGGCCGTAGCTCTTGCCGCAGCAATCAAGGCGGACCGGTGCGATATTTATACGGACGTGGACGGGATTTACACAACCGACCCCCGTATTGTGCCCAAAGCGCGCAAGCTTGATAAAATTACCTATGAGGAAATGCTGGAACTGGCATCAGTCGGTGCCAAGGTGCTGCAAACCCGCAGCGTAGGGCTTGCCATGCGCGAAGGGGTGCGGGTGCAGGTGCTTTCCAGCTTTGCAGATGGTCCGGCAGTTATGGAAGGGCACCTTCCCGGGTCTTTGGTGGTGGATGAGGACGAAATCGTGGAAAAGAAACTGGTTACCGGCATTGCCTACTCGCGTGATGAAGCCAAGCTGTCGGTCCGGCGCATTCCGGACCGCCCCGGTATTGCCGCAGCAATTTTTGGCCCCATGAGCGAAGCACATGTGAATGTGGACATGATTGTGCAGAGCACAGGCGCAGACGGCACCACCAACATGACCTTCACAACCAGCAAGAGCGACCTGCCGCAGGCGATCAATGTGCTGGAAAGTGTTCGGGACTCCGTGCAGTACGAAGAACTGGCAACAGACCCGGATATTGTTAAGATCAGCGTTGTCGGCACGGGTATGCGCTCGCATGCCGGTGTGGCCAGCACCATGTTCCGCACACTTTCGGAACGCTCCATCAACATTCAGGCCATTTCCACCAGCGAGATCAAGATTTCGGTGCTGGTGGCGGCGGAATACGCAGAGCTTGCCGTGCGGGCCCTGCATACCGCATATGGGCTGGATAATGTCTGAGCAGAACAACACGGTTGCCGTGACCGACGCCCCCACCCAGCCCGAACTGCAACGCGCGCGCAAGCGGCTGGATGCGTTGTGGCGGCGTGGGACCGACTTTTTGGGAACGCAGTACGCCATTCTTGGCGGGGCCATGTCCTGGGTGAGCGAGCGCAATCTTGTGTCCGCCATTTCCAATGCAGGCGGGTTTGGCGTTATTGCCTGCGGGGCTATGGAACCTGCGCGTCTGGCGGAGGAAATTCAGGCAACCCGTGCCCTGACCGACCGCCCGTTTGGCGTAAACCTGATAACCATGCACCCGCAGCTGACCGAGTTGGTACAGGTCTGCCTGGATGCAGGCGTTGGCCATATTGTGCTGGCTGGTGGCATTCCACCCGGTGCGGCCATCAAGGCCATCAAGGACGGCGGGGCAAAGGTTATTGCCTTCTCTCCGGCGTTGGTTCTGGCCAAGCGTCTGGTCAAAATGGGCGTGGACGCGCTGGTAATTGAAGGGGCGGAAGCAGGCGGGCATGTTGGCCCTGTTTCGCTGACCGTTCTGGCGCAGGAAATTCTGCCGCATATCCAGAGTGTTCCGGTTTTTGTGGCCGGTGGTCTGGGGCGTGGGGATGCTCTGGTGTCTTATCTGGAGCTTGGGGCTTCGGGTGGGCAGCTGGGTACGCGCTTTGCCGCGGCGGAAGAAAGCATTGCTCACGAAAAGTTCAAAAAAGCGTTCGTGCGTGCCGCTGCGCGGGATGCCGTAACCTCCGTGCAGCTGGATGACCGTTTTCCGGTTATTCCCGTACGTGCCCTTGGTAACGAGGGCGGGCGGCAGTTTGTTACCCATCAGGCCGATGTGATCCGTCGCTTTCAGTCGGGGGAACTCACGCGTGAGGCGGCCCAGCTGGAAATTGAACATTTCTGGGCTGGTGCGCTGCGTCGTGCGGTTATTGATGGTGATGTCGAACAGGGGTCTGTTATGGCAGGCCAGTCTGTTGGTATGGTAACGTCAGTCCAGCCTGTGGCGCAGATCATTGACGATCTGGTGGAACAGGCGACTGTGGCTTTGGTACGTCAACAACGTCGTATGGATACGGATGGCTGAATACGCCCAAGGTTCTGATCAAGAGCAAGGCTCGCCTTTGCCTCCGCTTCCCGATGTGGAGGTGCTGGGGGTAGGCGAAGCTTTGCGTAAACGCCGCGAGCAGCTTGGCTGGAGCATCGGGGATGTTGCGGCCTGGCTGCGGATTCGCAGCGTTTATCTGGAAGCGCTGGAAAATGGGAATGCCAGCGTATTACCAGCAGAGGTCTATGCTCTGGGCTTTTTGCGGGCATATGGGCAGGCTCTCGGGTTCAATCCCGACCAGATGCTCAAGCTTTATCGTCAGGAAGGGCGGCTGGGTACGCGTAAGCCGGATCTGGATTTCCCCGATCCGCCACCAGACCGCCGCCTGCCGCCTGCCGTTAGCATTTCCCTTGGGTTGGCCGTTATTCTGGCAAGCTATGTGGGGTGGTACTGTTTTGTGGGGCATGCCCCACCTGTGCCCGAACGCGTGCCGCCCGTTGCAACCTTGATGCCCGGTGAGAGTGCAAAGAATGCGCCCTCGCCACAGGTTGCTTCTATCCTGCCTGATCACAACATGGCGCAGCTTCCTCCCTTGCCGGCGGCCCAGCCTGCACCGGCACAGAGCACCCCAGTGGTGCCCACAGGGGCAGATGCGCCCGCACCAGTTAATGCGCCCGGTGTGGTGGACGCACTGGTGGCACCACAACCGGATAAGCCGGTTGCAGGGGAAGTGCCCGCCGTATCTCCTGCGGTTGAGCAGCCTGCTGCCAGTGTGCCAGAAACGGCCAGTGCCAGTGCCAGTGCCAGTGCGGATGCGCCTCTTATGCTCAAGGCGCAGGCTCCAAGCTGGGTGCAGGTCAGGAATGCGGTAGGCAAGGTCGTGTACGACCATATTCTGCAACCCGGTGATGTCTGGACTGTTCCTGCCGATAACGGGCCGTACAGCCTGACTGTTGGCAATGCAGGCGGCGTAGCTTTTGCCCAAGGGGACATGACAACCCCGCCATTGGGGCGGAATGGTGCGGTTCTGCGGCACATTGCCTTAACGCCGGAAGTGGTTCAGCAGGTCCGGGCCGGTGGGGGAGTAAGTGCCACAGGAGTACCAGTGGTTGTGCCGTCACCTAGGGGGGCGACTAGAACCAGCACGGTTGCAACGCCTGCGGCTGATGCGTCCGTAGCACCAGAAAGTGGGGCAGGGCATGTGGCCCAGCCCGCGGTCGAGGTGGCCAAACCACCACCGCACCGTGCGGCTGCACCGCCTGCCGAGCCCAGTGCGGATGACCTGAATGCCCGCCAGTTGAGTGGGGCTGGCGCGCACTGAATGGCTCTTTCCATGCTTTATGTGTAGCCAACCGGACTTGATTTTGGCAGGAAAGCACCAAACCTAGAGCGGGAGACACCGCAGCGCCGAACTGCGGCCAGACCTCCCCCAACTGTCGTTTCGACAAAAGGATGCAAGATGAGCGGCTACCGGCCTTACCAGCATATCGAGCGTCGGAAATCTCGGCAGATCCACGTCGGCAAGGTAGCCGTCGGTGGGGATGCCCCGATTTCCGTCCAGACCATGACCAATACCCTGACCAGTGATGCACAGGCGACCATCGAGCAGATCCGCCGTGCCGAACTGGCCGGGGTGGATATTGTTCGTGTTTCCTGCCCGGATGAGGATAGCACGGCAGCACTGGCGGAAATCGTAAGGGAAGTGAACGTGCCGATCGTGGCCGATATTCACTTCCACTACAAACGCGCCATTGAGGCCGCCAAGGCCGGGGCTGCCTGCCTGCGTATTAATCCGGGCAATATCGGTAGTGCCGAGCGTGTGCGTGAGGTGGTTCAGGCCGCCAAGGATTACGGCTGTTCCATCCGTATCGGCGTGAATGCCGGATCGCTGGAAAAGCATCTTCTGGAAAAGTACGGTGAGCCCAACCCCGAAGCACTGGTGGAAAGCGCACTCGAACACGCCAAGATTCTGGAAGATCATGACTTCCGTGAATTCAAGATCAGCGTGAAGGCATCGGACGTGTTCATGGCGGTTGCGGCTTACCAGCAACTGGCAGATGCGTGCGATTACCCGCTGCATATTGGCATTACCGAAGCGGGCAGCAAGCGTGCAGGTACGGTCAAGTCCTCCATCGGGCTGGGCAACCTGCTCTGGGCTGGTGTGGGCGATACCATGCGCGTTTCTTTGTCCGCCGCCCCGGAAGAAGAAGTGCTGGTCGGGTGGGATATTCTTAAATCCCTTGGCCTGCGGCATCGTGGGGTTAAAATCATTTCCTGCCCGTCCTGCGCACGTCAGGGCTTTAATGTGGTGGAAACGGTGCAGACTCTTGAAGATCGTCTGGCCCATATCAAAACCCCGCTTACGCTTTCCATCATCGGTTGCGTGGTCAATGGTCCGGGTGAAGCCCTTATGACCGACCTTGGGGTGACCGGGGGTGGTTCCGGCCGCCATATGGTCTATTCCGCTGGCAAGCAGGACCATACAATTGCTGCGGATGACATGATCAACCATGTTGTGGATCTGGTTGAAGAGCGCGTGGCGGCCATTGAGGCAGAAGAAGCCCGCGCAAAGCAGGAAGGGGTAACCCCTGAGCTGCCGGATATGGCATCCGCCAACTAGGTTCGCCTATCACCCGCCACGCGCTCCGGGCATGTTCGGGGCTGTGGCGGGTTTTATTTGCCCAATAGACAAAGATCAGGGAGCAGCCCGCAAGGTGCTGCTTCAATCAGGAAAAACAGGCCGTGAGCAGCATTCAGCCCGTAAGAGGAACGCACGATCTTATTGGAGAAGAGCAACGCCGCCATGCGCGCGTGGTCAATACCGCACGCCATATTGCCGGGCTCTACGGGTTTGATGAGTGGTCCACCCCCATTTTTGAAGAAACCCGCGTATTCTCCCGCTCTTTGGGCGATACATCGGACGTGGTTTCCAAGGAAATGTATTCCTTCAATGACCGCGATGGGGATAGCCTGACCCTGCGGCCAGAAGGTACGGCTGCCGTCTGCCGTGCGCTGGTGACCAATGCACTTACCCAGTCGCTCCCCCAGAAGGTGTTTTATACAGGGCCGATGTTCCGGCATGAGCGGCCACAAAAAGGACGTTACCGCCAGTTCCACCAGATTGGCGCAGAACTGCTGGGCGCGGCCGAACCTCTGGCTGATGCGGAAGCCATAGCTCTGGGTTATGCCGTGCTTGAAGCACTGGGTGTTGCCCAGTACGTAACACTTGAGTTGAACACGCTGGGTGATGCCGCCAGCCGGGATGCGTGGCGGCAGGCGCTGGTAACGTATTTTTCCGCCCATAGTGCTGGACTGTCTGAAGATAGCCGTATCAGGCTTGAAAAAAATCCGCTGCGTATTCTCGACAGCAAGGATCAGGGCGATCGTGAACTTGTTGTCAACGCACCCCTGATGGAAGACTTCCTGACCCCAGAGGCCCGGACATTCTGGGAGGAACTGCGCCACAGGCTCGATCTCTTTGGCATTGCCTACACGATTAACCCCGCCATTGTCCGTGGCTTGGATTACTACAACCACACGACGTTTGAATTTGTAACCAACCGCCTTGGCTCGCAGGGTACGGTGCTGGCCGGTGGGCGGTATGATGGTCTGGTCAAGCAGATGGGTGGGCCGGAAGTGCCCGCCATTGGCTGGGCCGCCGGGGTAGAACGCCTTGCCATGCTGCTTGAAGAGGCTCCCCCGGCCCCGCGTTCCGTGGTGCTGATTCCGGTAGGCTCACCGGATGAAAAAGCCGTGTGCCAGATTTTGCAGGCACTGCGCCAGCAGGGTGTGCGGACCGAAATCGGCTACAAGGGTTCGCTGCGTAAGCGCATGGAACGGGCAGGCAAGCAGAACGCAAGCCATGTGCTGTTTCTGGGTGAGGATGAACTGGCCCGCGGTGTGTTCCGTGTCAAAAGCATGGAAACCGGGCAGGAAAACGAAGTGGTGACACAGGCCCTTCTTTCTGATGCGCGGAGCATTTTTGCGTAATGAATCTTGATGAACGGCTGGACCGGATTGCCAGTCGCGCGCTTGAACTGGAAGCGCTTCTGGCAAGTGGCCTGAGTGGGGATGCCTTTACTCAGGCGTCCCGCGAATATGCGGAAATTGAACCGGTTGTAACCTGCATTAACGGCCTGCGGACAACAGAAAAGGGCATTGCTCAGGCAGAGGCCCTTATGGCTGACCCGGAAATGCAGGAACTGGCGGGCGAAGAACTGGCAGAACTGCGTGAGCAGTTACCAAGGTTGCAGCGCGAAGTGCGGCTGGCACTGCTCCCCAAGGACGTAGCGGACGAGCGCAGCGCCATTCTGGAAGTGCGCCCCGCCGCTGGTGGGGATGAAGCGGCTCTGTTTGCGGCTGAATTGTTCGATCTGTACCGGCGGTATGCGGACCTCAAGGGCTGGCGCTTTACCGTTATGGATTATGACGAGAGCGAACTCGGTGGTCTGCGCTGTGGCATTGCCGAAATTAACGGCAAAAGTGTTTTTGCGCGGCTTAAATACGAATCCGGTGTGCACAGGGTGCAGCGCGTTCCCGCAACGGAAGCGCAGGGGCGTATTCACACATCCACGGTTACGGTGGCCGTTCTGCCAGAGGCGGAAGAGGTGGATGTGACCATTAACGAAAGCGAACTGCGCATAGACGTTTTTCGGGCGTCAGGGGCCGGTGGGCAGCACGTTAACAAAACTGAAAGTGCGGTGCGGATTACCCATCTGCCGACCAACATTGTTGTGTCCATGCAGGAGGAAAAGAGCCAGCACAAGAACCGTGCCAAGGCGATGAAGATCCTGCGTGCCCGCCTGTATGAGCGCGAGCGGGAGCAGGCTCATGCCAATCGTGCGGCGGACCGGCGCTCTCAGGTTGGTACGGGGGATCGGTCCGAACGGATACGCACGTATAACTTTCCGCAAGGGCGGGTCACGGACCACCGGATCAACCTGACCCTGTATAAAATTGACCGCGTTATGCTGGGCGAACTGGATGAGTTTGTGGATGCGCTTGCGCAGGAAGAGCAGGCCGCTCTTCTGGCGGATGCGGGGTTCTAGCGTTTTCAGCTAATCGGGGCGGAGCAGACTTCGCCCCGACCGGGGAGCCGCTCTGCGGCCTGCGGAGCCTGTGGGTCCACCAGAAAGAAATCCTTAAATCCGTCGGACCCCAAAGCATCAAAATGGTGGCCATCGGGGTTGTGCAAAAGACCGCTACTGCTCACTTCGTGCGTTTCTGTCCGGCCATCCGCGGTGCGAATGGTAATTTCCCCGCACAACGTATAGGTGTGGTCCAGACGGCCCAGTGGGGTAGGGATACGCACGGTTTTGTACCGCGTGGCATCATCAAGCCGGAACTCGGATACGAGCTTGCCGTCCAGATAAATGCGTGAGACTTCGGAAATTTCCATGTCAGCTTTTTCATCCGTTACCGTAAATTCGCCAGCCAGAGCCGGGCGCAGGGGCACCGTCATAGCCAGCAGGCTTATGGTGCTCAGCAGCACAGCGGTCGGGAGAGTGAATGAAAAACGTGAAGCGGACATGGATATTGGGTCAGGTGATTTGTTGAAATGACGCATCCGAGCAAAGCAGAAAAACCTCCACACCACCAGTCTCTACACGACCTGCTGACCAGTGGTGCGCAACTTTTGCGCGATGCAGGGGTGGAAAATCCCCGGCGGGAAGCACGTCTGCTTCTGCAGCATGCCCTGGGTATAACGCCCGAGGCTCTGCTGGGTCTTTCTCCGCGTGAAGCGGTGGCTACCGAACCGTTTTGGGGCTGGGTTGCCCGCCGGGCAAGGCACGAGCCGTTTGCCTATATTACGGGTCGCAAAGGGTTCTGGAGCCTTGATCTGGCAGTATCTCCGGCTTCTCTTGTGCCAAGGGGGGATACAGAAACCCTGATTACCGCCCTGCTGGATGTTTACCCGGACCGCAATGCGCCCTTGTCGTTTCTGGACCTGGGGACGGGGTCCGGCTGCATTCTGTTGGCGGCTCTGGCGGAGTACCGACAGGCTTGGGGGGTCGGGGTGGATGTTCATCCGGCTGCTGCCAGTCTGGCCCATACCAATGCCCGGCGTTGCAATATGGCTGATCGTGCGCTGGTTATGGCAGCCCGGTGGGGGGATGCGCTGGCCCCCCAGACCCGGTTTGATGTTGTGTTCAGCAACCCGCCCTATATTCCCACATCAGACCTTGACGGGCTGATGGAAGAGGTTAGGGCGCATGAGCCCGTGCGTGCGCTGGATGGCGGATGTGATGGTCTGGACGCCTATCGTGACCTGTGTGCCCGGCTGCCCTTGCTGCTGCGTGACAACGGGATTGGTATCTTTGAAATCGGGATAGGGCAGGAACAGGCCCTGCGGGACATAGCCGGGCAGAACGGGCTGAGTGTTGTGCGTGTGCTGGCCGATCTGGCCGGAATAGCCCGCTGTGTTGTGCTGGGCCAGAGGCTGGCATCAACTGGAATATAAAAAAATCGGTTGGCTTTGTGGTTGTGCGTTGTTATTATCCGCAGGCTCAGTCCTGCGGCAGTATTCAGATTAGCCAGATCTGCCACGGTGGATGAGCGGTAAGGGCCTTTCTTCCGGCAATAAAAACAGGTTGCCGCCAAAAGCCCATTCCGAAAAAACAATTCGGCCTTCATTCAGGAACATGCCTTTTGTATCGGACTGTTTCTTCATGCAAAGTGCCATGAACAGGAAAGCGCTGTGACAAACCCATGAATGTAAAACGGATGCGTACCAGACACCATCGCTCCAACGGGAGCGGTGGAGCGTCCAGGCAATTGAATGGCCAGATTCCGATGAACCGGAATCATGTTTTTGACAGTCATGGCCCAGATGTGCGGGTCAGAGGCACAGCACAGCAGCTTTTTGAAAAATATCTCCAGCTCGGTCGTGATGCGACAGGAAGTGGTGACCGCGTGGCGGCTGAAGCCTATTTTCAGCATGCCGAACATTATTTCCGTATTCTGAACGCCATGGCGCAGGCTGCGCAGCAAAGCCAGCAGGAACGTGCGGAGCGTCAGACGGCCCGGCAGCAGCGCGTATCATCCAACATGTCCGAGGATGATGAAGACGACCAGACGGAATCCGAGAACGAAGCAATGGCTGAGGTCAAGGACCTGTCGAGCGAACCGCAGCCTGAACTGTCCGAGGGCTGATCCAGCGCTCCGCGACCCTGCATTCGCCCTGTTGACCATGAATATGGAACAGGGTGGTGCAGGTCCGCTCCATGTGAAGAGAGAGGCGCAGAATTAACAGTGCCTGTTTGATCTTTTTGATCAAAAGGTAAGGTTAATACTTTGATTTTCTGGGAATTTGGTAGCGGCGGAAGGATTTGAACCTCCGACCAAGGGATTATGATTCCCCTGCTCTACCACTGAGCTACGCCGCCATTGGTTGGTGGCGGTTATGTATCCGCTCCTGAGGGGGGCGTCAATCCATCTTGCCAGATTTTTTTGAAAAAACTGATTGGTTGGAGGGAATTGGCTTACTGTCCCAGATTGCCTGCACCAAAAATATAGTTGCTTACCTGCTGTTCAAGGCTTGAAGGTTCCAATGTGTGGGTCATCATCTGCCCGGACCGGGCCACTGTTGTGGCTGTTCCCGGCTCGATCATCAGCGCATTTTCGGAGGAGAGGGTGCCACTGCCGATGGTCAGGATGCTGTCTGTGGGCAGGAGGAGTGCGCTATCCAGCCGGAAGCGGACAATAGCCATCTGGGAGGTAGGGTCTAGTGTAATGCTGGATACGCGACCAACCTTGACCCCGGCGATATCCACATCCGCTCCGCGTGCCAGACCGTTGGCCGAAACAAAGCGGGCTGTCAGTTCGTAGGATGATTTGCCCGGTGTTTTCTGGGTATTGATCGCGTACATGCCAAACCCTGTTGCCGCAGCCAGAACCAGAGTGCTGCAAAGAATAGCGCCTATGTGGTTTTGTCGGCTCATGGTTGGCTCAGGCCCTTATCAAAAAGTGTGCTTGCGCAAAAAGTTAAACAGGACGAAATCCTTGCAGCACTTAGGCGCATGGTGCAAGGACAGCAGTAGATAACAGACCGTTTGGAACGCTAAACATACATGTCCCTTTTTCAGGCACTTATCATGGCGCTGCTGCAGGGCGCTACAGAGCTTTTTCCTGTCAGCAGCCTTGGGCATGCTGTTGTCCTACCGTCATTGCTGCACTGGTCGTATGACCTGCATGACCCGACCTTTCTGCCATTTCTGGTCATGTTGCACATGGGGACATCCGTCGCCCTGCTGATCTTTTTCTGGCAGGACTGGCTGGCTCTGGGTAAAGGGGCGTTCGGCGCGTTCGGGCACCGTACCCAGTTGGAAAGCCTGCATATCCTGTGGCTGATCTGTCTGGCAACCGTGCCTGCGGTGGTTGTTGGCGGTCTGTTTGAGCACTGGTTGCGCAGTGTGTTTGGCTCTGCATCCTCTGCGGCGCTGTTCCTGTTCCTTAACGGGGTGTTGCTGCTGGTGGTTGAAAAACTGCGGAGCCGTGTCGTCCGCAAGGATGTCCGGTATCTGGCCAGCCTGACATCACGCGATGCGCTGTTTATCGGTTTTTTCCAGTGCTTTGCCTTTTTTCCCGGTCTGTCGCGCTCGGGCGCAACCATCTGTGGGGGCCTGCTGCGCGGACTGCACCATGATGCAGCCGCGCGTTTTTCGTTCCTCATGGCCCAGCCGGTCATTATTGCCGCAACAGTGCGCGAAGCATTTAAAATGCGCCACACACCCATTGACCCGGCCCAGATGCATATTGCCCTGCTGGCGGCTGTTGTGTCGGGGGTGACTGCTCTGGCGAGCACGGCTTTTCTGATGCGCTATTTCCGCAAGCATGACAGTTGGGCGATGTCGCCTTTTGCATGGTACTGCATGGTGGTTGGCGGAGCTGCGTTTCTGATCTTTCATTTCGCACGGTAAGTGGTGAGCGGGATGAAACGGGTGCGTGCTTCCTTACTGCGCAAGTCACTTGCCAGAATAGAGATGGAAAACGGGCAGCAGCGCCTGAAAAAAACGCTGGGACCATTGCAGTTGACCATGCTGGGCGTGGGCTCAACCATTGGTGCGGGCATTTACGTCATGACCGGGACTGCCGCCGCCAATTACGCTGGCCCCTCCATTCTGCTGTCTTTTATTATTGCGGGTATTGCCTGCCTTTTTACGGCTCTGTCCTATGCGGAGCTGGCATCTGTTATGCCGGTATCGGGGTCGGCCTATACCTATGCCTACGTGTCCATGGGGGAAGGGTGGGCATGGGCCGTTGGCTGGCTGCTGTTGATGGAATACGGCATTTCCTGCGCGGGTGTTGCTGCCGGTTTTTCGGGGTACGCTGCCAGTCTGCTGGATGATCTGGGTATGCATGTTCCGCCCGCTCTGCACACCACAACTCTGGAAGTGGTTTATCAGGGGGTGAACCGGCATCTCATGGGCCATTGGCAGTGTGACCTGCTGGGGGCTTTGTCCATTGTGGTTGTGACCGGGCTACTGGTCGTGGGTGTACGGGAATCCTTTAAAATCAATTCCCTTATTGTGATGCTGAAGGTGGGTGTGCTGGCGGTTTTTGTGGCTCTGGGTGTCTGGCAAATGCACTCGGCCTACTGGACCCCGTTCATTCCTGCGTATCAGGGTGGTTTTCGTTACGGTGTTCCCGGTATTTTTCGGGCGGCGTCCATTATCTTTTTCGCCTATGTCGGGTTTGAGGCCGTTTCCACCGCAGCAGCCGAAGCCAGAAACCCCAGACGGGATGTGCCGGTCGGTATTGTGCTGTCACTGGTGATCTGCACGGGGGTATATATGGTGGTGGCTGCCGTGCTGATAGGCGTTGTACCATGGCAGACGCTGGATGTGGCAGACCCGCTGGCTATTGCGGTTAATGCCATGCATCAGCCATGGCTTGCCCTGTTTGTTAAAATTGGTGCGGTGGTTGGCCTGTGTTCGGTATTGATGGGCCTGTTATACGCCCAGAGCCGCATTTTTTTTGCCATGGCGGAAGATGGTCTGCTGTTTTCCGTTTTTGCGCGTTTGCACACGCGTTACCATACGCCCTGGCTTGGCAGCATCATGCTGGGGAGTGTGGTGGCTCTGGCGACCGCCGTCCTGCCGATTGATATTATTGGTGATCTGGTCAGCCTGGGAACGGCAACGGCGTTTGGTATTGTCTGCTTTACAGTAATATGGATGCGCAATACGGCTCCTGACCATACGCGCACCTTTGTTGTGCCTTTTGGCGGGTTTGTGCTGCGCGGCATATGGGTTGGGTATGTGCCATTGCTTGGCATGGTGTTCTGCGGGTTTATGGCCGCCCCGCTCTGTTGGGAAATGGTGTTGTCCTTTATGGGCGGAGACCCCGTGCCTGCTTTGCTGCTGATGGTTTATGCGCTGTGTGGCTGGGGATGCTACCGCTTTTACGGCCGGCGTCATTCCCGTCTGGCGCAGGAGCATCGGGCCGCGCTGGCGCAGGATGCGCTCAGTCATTAAGCGGGTAGGACGCCAGCAGTTTTTTATGTTCGCGCCACAGGCGTAGCCCGTACCACAGGTTTGTGGGTTTCCAGCCTGCGGCCTTGTTTTTGGCCCCTATGCGGTAGCTTTCGCCGTAATGCAGGAACTGTGCTGCATAGGCCTCGCGCAGGGTCGTTCTGGCATCCCAGATATGGATGGCTTCCGCGCCAACACCGTTGATTTCTATGATCTCAAAATTCTCGCCACGGGCGAGGTCTTCCGTACTGCGGAATTTCAGATCAATGCGCCCGAAATAAAAGTCGGGGATATCCTGCATGATCTGGTCGATCCGCTGCGTCAGTTCCGGCGTAATGTCGGCTATGCCATTGCGAAAAACCGCCCCTTTGCAGTGATTGCCCGCAAAAACCAGATCGATCCTTTCCCCCTGCTCGGGAATGGTGTGCAGGCGGTGTTGCAGGCGAGGGGTGTAAATATGCAGCACCTTGCTGGTGCGGGCGTCCTGTTTGAGCAGTTCCAGAATGGTGTTCCTGCCATTGCCGATCAGGAAGGGGATATCCTTGTATGTCAGGGAGGTCAGGCGGCCTGTGGGTTCATCCGGGTGGCGGATGTAAAACAGTCCGGCTTCATGCGACCATGTAATCAGTTTTTGAATGACAAGTTCCACATTGCGCGGGAATGATGCACAGACCTGTGCCAGTTCCTCCTGCGTATGTACCAGCTTGACCCCCGTGCCGTTGCACCCGATGTCAGGTTTGACAACAACAGGAAATGCCAGCCCTCTGGCGTGCATGACCTGCGTGGCCCGTACCAGATCGTTCTCGCCAGTGGTCAGCGTGGTATATGGCGCAATCCATTGGGTGGCATATGGGCCAGCCATATCCAACAGGTCGCTTTTCTTTTCTCCGCACAGACCACCGGTGGTTATGCGGGGGTTGGCGGCGGTGGGGAGTGTGACATCCCTGTAGCGCAGGCCAAGCAGGATCCAGTAGGCCACAACAGGTGTGTAAAACACCCAGCGTGGCCAGAACTCGAAGAGTGAGAGAGGGTTGGGGTGCTTGTCTTGCTGGGAGGGGGGCATGGGTAAGGTCATATCTTGTGTTTTTGGGTGCGCGCAACAAGCCGCCCCACCAGAATGATGGCGGCCACAAAGCCAGCCACGCCAACCCAGCGCCATGCGCCAAGATGGGCCAGAAGTGCTCCTCCCACACGCAGGGAGAGCATAAAGAGTGCCGTTGTCCACAACAGGGTGGCGCAGAAGGTGGCTGCCGTAAAAACAGCCAGCCCGGCCCGGAAAAAACCACAGGCCGTATAAAGGGGCAGGCGTGTGCCCGGAATAAACCTGCTGACAAACACAACCACAAACAGGTTCCTGTTTAGCCATGCCTGCTGCGTCCGGGCGGAGGGAACGTTAACCCAACGCTGGGCGGGGGACCATTTGGCGGCCAGCGCGCCCAGAGCGTAAAGGCCCACATCGCCCAGAACAATGCCCGTGTACAGGGCGCCCAGGGCAACGGGAATACTGATCGTGTGGAGATGAACCTGAATGGCCGTAATTACGGTTGCCGCGTCCTCCAGCACAAACGTTGCCAGAATAACAATCAGAACCTGCAAAAGAGGTTGTGTGGCAGTCAGTTCCAGAAAATGGTCAAGCACAGCGGAGCCTGCTCTCCAGCGCGGTAGATATGGTCTGGCTTATACGCAGAACCTGCGGCAACAGGCTCTTTTACGCGACGCATGTCAAGTTTCTGGAAGATGCAAATAAAAACTGGCATTGCATATGGTTAGCCGGAGTTCCGGCGTGGATTAAAGCGGACAGCACGGCCTGACAGATATGCAAAAGCAGGGTAGTGTGTTTGCCAGTGTCGTCTGCAAAGCGGATCGTGCCTCATGTTGCGTAGAAAACTTTTACTGGGTGGTGGGGCTTTGCTGGTGGCCTCACCTGTTTGTGTGCGTCATGCCGCGCAGGGGGCGACCGGCAGCTATGCTGCATTTCTGGCCGGGGTCAGGCGGGAGGCTGTGGGGCAGGGTGTTTCTGCTTCCGTGGTTGCGCAGGCACTGGCACCGTTGCATGGCCCTAACCCCAAGGTCTTGCAGGCGGACAGGCACCAGCCGGAATTCACCCTGACATGGGCGCAGTACAAAGACCGCGTTCTGAGCGAGAAAAAACTGAGTGATGGTCTGGCCGCCATTCAGCAGCGCACGGATCTGCTGGGGCGGATCAGCGGGCTTTATGGTGTTGCTCGGGGTGCTATTGCGGGCATATGGGGGCTGGAATCCGCTTATGGCACCCGCATGGGTACGTTCTCGGTGATCGATGCGCTGGCAACGCTGGCGTATGATGGCCGACGCGCCAGTTTTTTCCGCACGGAACTGTTCAAGGCGCTTCATGTGGTGGAACAGGCCGGGGTCGCCCCGACCCATATGCTCGGCAGTTATGCGGGGGCCATGGGGCAACCGCAGTTCATGCCCAGTGCCTATATGCGTTACGCGGCCAGTTACCCCGCAGGTGGGCGGGCGGATATCTGGCATAATGAGGGCGATGTATTTGCCTCCATTGCCAACTATCTGGCCGGGTGTGGCTGGCAGGCCGGGCAGCCATGGGGGGAGGGCGTTGTACTGCCCGATACTCTGGAGCAGTCCCTTCTTGGCCGTAATCACGTAAGACCGCTTGCATGGTGGGAGCAGCACGGAGTAAGGCCCCGTGCTGGGGAGTTTGATGCCTCCGTGCAGGAGGGGGCGGTGATCCGCCCCGACGGGCCGGGGGGCGAGGCCTTTATTGTTTACCACAATTTCAACGTGATCCGACGGTACAATCCATCAGATTTTTATGCATTGGCCGTAGGGCTTCTGGGTGATGCCATAACGTGAAAAAAGTCGTTTTCTGGGGCTGTCTGCTGCTGGCGTCGTGTTCTCCAGCACCCACAGCCCATCCGGATGTGCATTATACGGTTGGGGCCGCGTGGCATGTGCCGGGCCAATGGTTTTACCCGCGGGAGGAATTTGCCTGGCAGGGAACAGGTCTTGCCGTACGTCAGGATGGGCGTGAAGGGGAGCTGACCGCCGATGGCGAGGTGCGCAGCATGGCCACCATGACGGCCAGCCACCCCACGCTCCAGTTGCCTGCCATTGTTACCGTGACCAATCTGGAAAACGGACGGCAGGTGCGTGTAAGGGTCAACGACCGTGGCCCTGCGCAAATGGGTCGTGCACTGGCTTTGTCCACGCAGGCGGCTAATCTGCTTGGCATGGGGGCAGGGCCAGCACAGGTCCGGATTGTGGAGGATGAGGTCGCCAGCCGCCAGTTGGCAGAGACCCTGCCCGGAGGGGTTGCCCTGCAAATTGAAGCAGCGCCCCGGGAGCAGGTTGTTCAGTCCAATCTTGGCGGAAGTGGTGGCGTTTCGGTCGTGGCGGTTGGTGGTGGGGCGGAGAGTGCTCCTGCATCCACAGGTGTGCGGTTGCCTGATCTTCCGGTGGCCTATGCGCAGGGTTATGCGGCTCCGGGCATGCTTTGGGTCGAGACCATGGATTTTACGTCCCGCTCCGCTGCTGTCATGCAGGCTGGTGGTCATGGTGGTGTGGTCAGGCCCGTTATGTCTGGCCAAAGCACGATGTGGGCTGTCCGGCAGGGACCGTTTGCGACTATAAGTGCGGCCGACGCAGCCCTTAAACAGGCATTGGCTAATGGTTTTAATGGTTCTCACATCGTCGTCGAATAGGGAATGACTTTGCAGACTCGACGGTTTTTACTCGCAGGGGGCGCAGCCCTTTTTTCTGGCGGTTTTGCTGGGGGTGCGGTGGCGCGCCCCCGGCACAAGCCCGCCCCTTCAGCCGCGCCCGAGGCGCCCGCAGCCACTGGAGGTACGGTGCCCGAAACACCGGCGACCACGCCCGTAGGGCCGGTGGATACAATGGCGCGCTGGGCCTGTATTCTGGATTACGGCAGCGGTGCTACCGTGCTGGAAAAAAATGCGGATGAGCGCATGCCGCCCTCTTCCCTGACCAAGATGATGACGGCCTATGTCACATTTGGCATGCTGCGTGCCGGGCGGCTCAAGCTTGACCAGATGCTGCCGGTCAGCGAGCGCGCGTGGCGCATGCAGGGGTCCAAGATGTTCGTCCCGCTAGGGCAGAGCGTTGCGGTGCAGGACCTTGTTCAGGGCATGATTATCCAGTCCGGCAATGACGCATGTATTGTGCTTTCCGAAGGGATTTCCGGTTCTCAGGAACAGTTTGTTGCTCTGATGAATGATACGGCCGCCAAGCTGGGGCTGACCAATTCGCACTTCATGAATGCAACGGGCTGGCCTGCGGATAATCACTATATGTCCGCGCGGGATGTTGCGTATCTTGCTTTGCGCCTGATTCATGATTTTCCCGAATATTACCATTTCTTTTCGGAAAAAGAGTTCATTTTTAACAAAATTCATCAGGAAAACCGCAATAGTCTGGTGGTCAAAGGTCTGGCTGATGGCCTGAAGACCGGCCACACGGATGCCGGTGGGTTTGGCCTGTGTGCCTCTTCCGAGCGGGATGGGCGGCGTGTTGTCATGGCCATTAACGGCCTGCCGAGTGATGGCGCACGCGGGCGCGAAGGCGAGCGCCTGATGGGCTGGGCGTTTGCGAATTTTGAAACCGCCCAGATCATCAACAAAGGTGAGATCGTAGAGCAGGCACCCGTCTGGATGGGGGCGAGCCAGACCGTACCTCTGGTGGTCGCTCAGGAATTCAGGATGCTGCTGCCACATGGCTGGAAAAACAGCACGCACGTAGCCATAGACTATGACAGCCCGCTTATTGCACCTGTGAGCGAAGGGCAGGTTGTGGGGCAGTTGAGCGTGGTTCTGCCCGGCGGCAGAAAAGCCAGTATTCCACTTGTGGCAGGGCAGGCGGTGCCTGCTCTTGGCCTGCTCGGCCGGGCGGCCCGACGGCTGCACCTCTAAGCCATGCGGTCTGGCCTGTTCATAACGCTTGAGGGCGGGGAGGGCGTTGGCAAGTCCACGCAACTCCGCCTGCTCAGGGATGCTCTGCAATCGCACGGGTACAGGGTGCTGGCTACGCGGGAGCCCGGTGGGTCAGCGGGCGCGGAAGACCTGCGGCAGTTGCTGCTGTTTGGCAAAAACCCCCTGTCCCTCCGAGCCGAGATACTGACGCATTTTGCCGCACGGTTTGACCATGTGGATACGGTTATCCGCCCTGCTCTGGCAGAAGGGCAGATTGTGCTGTGTGACCGTTTTACGGACTCGACCATGGCGTATCAGGGCTACGGCCGGGCGGAGGGGCAGCCTGCCATTCTGGACCTGATTGCCGCATTGCAGGCCCAGCTGGGGCTGATGCCGGATATGACCTTTCTGCTGCAGGCACCAAGAGAGATCACACGGCAGAGGCTGGCCGTGCGCGGCGTCCCCACAGACCGTTACGAAAAGGCAGATGAAGCCTTTCACGCCCGTATTGCCGCAGGGTTTATGGCAATAGCGGACCAGCAGCCCGGGCGTGTAAAGTGCATTACAACTGCCAATCATAGTCAGGAAACCGTGAGCAGCCTGATCATGAAGGAAATTTTGCCCAGATTGCCCCATGTCTGATGCGTCCGTCCTGTCCCCCCGCATAACTTCGCTTCAGTTGCAGGGGCACGGGGCTGAACTGGCCTTGTTCAGGGATTCTCTAGCCAAAGGCCGTATGCCCCATGCCTGGCTGGTGAGCGGGCCGCCCGGTGTTGGCAAGGCGACGTTTGCTTTTACTCTGGCCCGTATCCTGCTGGGTGGCATGGAAGCGGACAACCCGGTTGCCCGCCGTATTTCTGCCGCCAGTCATGCCGATCTGCTGGTGGTTGAACGCGGGTATGATGAAAAAAAACAGCGCTACCGGCAGGAAATTGTCGCTGATGATGTGCGCCCGATTAACGCCTTCTTGCGCCGGACCGCAGCCGAAGGGGGCTGGCGTGTGGTTATTGTGGATGGTGCGGAATGGATGAACCGCAGCGCGGCTAACGCCGTGCTGAAAATTCTGGAGGAGCCCCCGCCCGCCACCGTGCTGATTCTGACCAGTTCCGCACCGGGTCGGCTGTTGCCAACCATCCGCAGCCGTTGCCGCAGGCTTGAGCTTTCCCCCCTGCCAGATGCGGCGATGCAGCGTGTGCTTCATCTTTTGTGGCCGGACCTGCCCACGCAGGATTTTGCACGGATTGTGTCACAATCCCATGGAGCGCCGGGCAAGGCTGTGGCATTGTTGGCAGACACAGGCGGGAACATGACCGCTCTGGTTGCCGAGGTGTTGCAAGGAGTACCCCCACTGCGGGGTTACGAAATTGCAGAGGCCGTTTTACGCAAGGATGATGGCTTTGGCCTTTTCTTTGCCCTGTTGGCGGACCAGTTGCAAAGCACGGCGCGCCAGACCGCAAAGGCAGGAAACCGCCAGTGTATGGCCCTTGCTGCGGCATGGGAGCAGATTATGCGCGTTCATACCGAGACGGAACGCTTTAATCTGGATAAACAGGAAGCCCTAATTGAAGCCATGACGATTGCGAGCCCAGAATGACCCGTCGTTTCTATGTGACCACCCCCATTTATTACGTGAACGGTGCACCGCATATCGGCCACGCCTACACGTCCATTGCAGCGGATGTTATGGCGCGTTTTCATCGTCTGGCGGGGGATGATGTCTTTTTTCTGACGGGCACGGACGAGCACGGGCAAAAAGTGGAGCAGGCCGCGCAGGCGGCAGGCGTTGCCCCCAAGGAATTTGCGGATAACGTTTCGGCCAATTTCCGCTCCATGGCCGATGCCATGGCCATTTCCTACGATGATTTTATCCGCACGACCGAGCCCCGGCACATTGCCAGCGCGCAGGCCCTGTGGCGCAAGGTTGCGGATAACGGCGCCATTTATCTGGATGCGTACGAAGGCTGGTACGCCCTGCGAGATGAATGTTTTTATGGCGAAGATGAACTGGTCGCAGGGCCGGACGGCAAAAAGGTCGCTCCTACCGGCGCGCCGGTAGAGTGGGTCAAGGAGCCATCCTACTTCTTCCGTCTGTCCGATTATCAGGACCGTCTGCTGGAACTGTACGAGCAGCACCCCGAGTTTTTAGGCCCGCATGGTGCGCGCAACGAGATCATCAGCTTTGTCAAACAGGGCCTGCGTAACCTGTCCATCAGCCGCACGAGCTTTAAATGGGGTATTCCCGTTCCCGGCGATGAGCAGCACGTCATGTATGTGTGGTTTGATGCGCTGGCCAATTACCTGAGTGCGCTGGGCTACCCGGATGCAGATGCCCCCCGCATGGCATACTGGCCTGCCAGCCTGCACCTTGTGGGTAAGGATATTGCACGCTTCCATGCCATTTACTGGCCTGCCTTCCTTATGGCTGCGGGTATTGACCTGCCCAAAAAGGTTTTTGCCAACGGCTGGTGGACCATCGAAGGCCAGAAGATGAGCAAGTCTTTGGGCAACGTGGTGGACCCCAGGGAACTGGTTGCAGAGTTCGGGCTGGATGCAGTTCGCTTTTTTGTACTGCGGGAAGTCCCCTTTGGCGGGGATAGTGATCTGTCCCGCAAGGCGCTGATCACACGCAATAACGTGGAACTTGCCAACGATCTGGGCAATCTGGCGCAGCGGACCCTCTCTCTGGTCGCGCGGAACTGTGGCGGTATTCTGCCAGAACGCCGGATGCTGACGGAAGATGATGCAAAGCTTCTGGGGCAGGTGGTGGTTCTGCCGCAGTTGCTGGCTGCGCAGTTTGAGCGCTGTGCGCTCACCGATGCGCTGGAAGATGTGTGGAAGGTCATTCGCGCCTGTAACGCCTATATCGACCATCAGGCCCCATGGGCGCTGCGCAAGACCGATGTGGAGCGCATGGCGGATGTTCTGCGCGTTCTGCTGGATGCCCTGCGCGGAATTGCCACCATGCTCCAGCCCTTTATGCCGGACAGCATGGCCCGTATGCTCGACCAGCTTGGTGTGACGCAGGACGAACGGACCTTCGCAGCCCTTGAAGTTGCTCTGCCCGGTGGGCGGCAACTGCCCGCTCCGCAGGGCATCTTCCCCCGCTATGTTGAACCGGAACAGTCATGACCGATGTCACCATGCCCGGGCTGATCGACTCCCATTGCCATCTCGATCATTTTTCGGACGAGGAACTGCCCGCCCTGCTTGATGCCGCCCAAGAGGCTGGGCTGGGTGGCATGGTCACTATTGGCACACGTCTGTCCAATGCGGGGGAGCAGAAGCGGCTCACACAGTTCGGCCGTCCGGATATGCGGATATGGTGCACCATTGGCACGCACCCCGATCATGTGGAAGAAGCCCCGGTACCGCAGGTGCAGGATATTGTAGCACTGGCCGACACCCCCGAAGTGATTGGCATAGGCGAGACAGGGCTGGACTACTTCCATGGGCAGGAAGGTGTTCGTCCTCTCCAGCAGGAAAGCTTCCGCAGGCATATTCAGGCGGCCCGTGCGCTGGAGATCCCCGTTATCATCCATGCGCGGCAGGCTGATGCGGATGTGGCGGCCATTCTGGAGGATGAGAGCGCTCAGGGTGCTTTTCCCATCCTGCTTCACTGCTTTGCCTCTGGCCCCGAGCTGGCCAGCCGGGTGGTGGCCCTTGGTGGGTATGTCAGTTTTTCCGGTATTGCGACCTTCCCCAAATGCGAGGAAATCCGCGGCGTTGCGCGTGACCTGCCCATAGAGCGTATTCTGGTGGAAACAGATGCCCCTTATCTGGCCCCTGTGCCGCAGCGGGGTAAACGGAACCAGCCTGCTTTTGTAGCGCATACGGCGCGCCGCATTGCGCAGGAGCGGGGGTTGGATGTAGCCGCATTTGCCGAGCAGACAACGCAGAACTTCCACAGGTTGTTTCGCAAGGTGCGTTAAAGCGGGAGTAAGCCGGGTATGAAGGTCAGTGTGCTTGGGTGTGGTGGGTCATCTGGCGTGCCTGCACTCGGTGGGCCAGACGGGCATGGCCAGTGGGGCGCGTGCGACCCGGCAGAACCCCGCAACAGGCGGAGCCGTGCATCCATTTTTTTGCGGATGGAAGATGGATGCGGCGTTCTGGTCGATACCGGGCCAGACCTGCGCGCCCAGTTGCTTGCACATGGCATTAGCGCGTTCGAGAACGTAATCTACACCCATACTCATGCGGACCATGTTTCTGGTCTGGACGAGTTAAGGGGCATTAACCGCCAGATTGGCAAGGCCATTACCGCATACGGTACCGCAGAAGTGCTGGGGGAGTTGCAGGAGCGGTTTGCTTATGTTTTCAAACCCCACACAACGCCGTATTTTTTTCGGGCGGTGCTGGATGCCCAACCCATTCTGTGGGGAGAACAGGTCAATATTGGCGGATACGCCTTTACCCTGTTCGAACAGAACCACGGTTACGTCACGTCCACGGGGCTACGGTGTGGGGCGTTTGCCTACAGTACGGACGTGGTGGAACTGCCTGAACCGTCTGTGGCGTGCCTGCGCGGCGTCCATACATGGATGGTGGACTGTTTTCAAAAAACGCCACATGGCGCGCATGCCTGGCTCGACCGGGTGCTGGAATGGAAAGCCCTGATCCAGCCACAGCGCGTTATTCTGACCCATATGGGAGCAGAAATGGACTGGGGCTGGATGCGTGAGCACCTGCCTCCGGGGGTGGAGGCAGCATGGGACGGCATGAGCTTCGAACTCCCTGACCCTCCCCGCGCCGGGTGAGGAGGGACGGGCATTTTACATAAGAGCGGCCTAGCGGCTCATCAGCACCGTAATGTCAGCATTTTCCAGCACATGGCGGGTAACACCACCTAGAATAAGCTGGCGCAGGCGGGAGTGTGAGTAAGCGCCCATGGCCAGCATATCAGCCTCGAACTCCCGGCAGGCTGCGAGCAGCCCTTTCCCGACATCACGCTCAACGGGCTGAAACTCGGCCGTATCCGCCTTGATGCTGTGGGCGGCCAGATATTCCACCACGTCTTTTGCGCTGGGACCACGGCGCTGGTAGTCCCCACAGTGCAGCACCCGCACGGCTTCAGCCGTTTGTGCCCAGGCCAGTGCGCCACGCAGGGCGGATGAGGACTCGGCCGTGCCATTCCAGCCAATACAGACACGCCGGATCAGCCCGGCCGGTACGGTGCGGGGGGCCATCACCACGGGGCGTCCGCTGTCAAACAGAACAGCGTGGAGTGTTTCGGAGGAGGAGACGTCATCACCGGAATTGGGGTGAGGCACCAGGGTAAAGTCTGACAGGCGGGCCTGTGCGGGAATAATTTCGCTTTCCGCGCCACGGATAACGGTAAAGCTGATGCTGGGAGTCGCATCCGGGTAAGTGCTGTGTAGCGGTACAATTTTTATGTCAGGGTTGGCGGCGGTGTAACGTTCGAACAGTGTGTGCACGTCATGGGCATGGCGCGCACTCTCATGGTCAGCCGAGCGCATCAGGTCTTCCACCATGGCGCCGGACATGCCCTCCCCGGCCAGAGGAGCAATGTCACGCCCATCGGGGCGTACGTGCAGGACAGCAAGGTGCGCGCCAAAACGGCGGGCAAAATTGCCTCCACGCACCAGAGCGGCCTCGGCATTGGAGGTGCTGGGGAGTGGAAGCAGAATTTTGCGGACGTCTTTCATTGTGTCGCTCCTTTAAATATCTGTGCGCGCGGCGCGCGGAAGGGGGAAAGAGAGTGCGTGACCGCTTATGGATATAACCGCGTTACGTCCCATCCGTTCCCGTGGTGTTCCCATATGGCCCGGTCATGCAGGCGGTATGGGCGTTCCTGCCAGAATTCAAAATGCTGCGGGCTGACCCGGTAGCCCGACCAGTTTTGGGGGCGGGGAATGGGGCCGCTGCCATACTCCTGTTCCGCGTTTTTCAGGCGTTGTTCAAAAATATCACGGTCGGCCAGCGGGCGGGACTGGTCGGAGGCAATGGCCCCTAGCTGGGACATGCGGCTTCGACTCGCAAAATAGGCGTCAGCTTCATCGGAAGAGACGGGCGTGATGTCGCCTTCGATTCGGATCTGGCGGCGCAGGCTTTTCCAGTGGAACAGCAGGGCCGCACAGGGATTGGCTTCAAGCTCGCGCCCCTTGCGGCTGAACATGTTGGTGTAAAAGACAAAGCCCCTGTGGTCATGCCCCTTGAGCAGAACAATCCGTGCGGAGGGTCGGCCATCGGCTGTGGCCGTGGCGAGCACCATGGCGTTGGGGTCACAGGGTTCCGTTTTTTCTGCGTCGTGCATCCATGCATCAAAGAGTGTAAACGGGTCTGCACTCAGGTCGATCAGAGGGTAATCAACAAAAGGGACAGTGGGGGCGGCGGGGTCTGTTTCCGGCATGGTTCGGACTCTTGTCTAAATGTCATGGAAAGGGGCGGCGCTTGCTTTCCTGTGTGATTCCATACTCCCGCCAGATACGAGTTTAAAGCGTGTCCATGCGTGTTAGGGCTTGTTTCACGCGCCGGTGTATGCGACCACCCCTACAGAAAACCCAGAATTTTTTCCGAAACAAGTAGGTTGAGGTTCCCACATGTCTTCTCCCAACGCCGAGCTGCCCGTAAAAGGTACGCTGATGAAGGGCAAAAAAGGTCTGGTGATGGGTGTTGCCAATGACCGCTCTCTTGCATGGGGCATTGCATCCGCAGTGGCCGCACAGGGGGGCGAACTGGCATTTACCTATCAGGGCGAGGCGTTGGGCAAGCGCGTACAGCCTTTGGCGGACAGTGTTGGCGCCAGTCTGGTTCTGCCATGCGACGTGACCGATGATGCCGCCATAGACGAAACATTTGCCACGATCGAACGTGAATGGGGCGAACTCGACTTTGTTGTTCACGCCATTGGCTGGGCAGACAAGCAGTTCCTGCGCGGGCGCTATGTGGACACCCCCCGGGCCGCATTCCTGACCGCACTGGATATTTCGTGCTATTCCTTCACGGCGGTTGCACGGCGTGCGGCGGCTCTGATGAAGAATGGCGGCTCGCTGCTGACCCTCACCTATCTGGGTGCGGAGCGTGTCATGCCGCATTATAATGTCATGGGGGTTGCCAAGGCTGCCCTTGAGGCTTCCGTGCGTTATATGGCTGCGGATCTTGGGTCTGAGGGTATTCGCGTGAACGCGGTGTCCGCAGGGCCGGTCAAAACGCTTGCCGCCAGCGGTATCGGAGACTTCCGGTATATTCTGAAGTGGAACCAGTACAACGCACCGCTTGAGCGCAATGTCATGCTGGAAGAAGTGGGCGGGGCAGGGCTTTATATGCTCTCCGACCTGTCCTCCGGTGTTACGGGTGAAGTGCATCATGTGGACTGTGGTTACCATATGGTCGGTATGAAAAACCCGGCGGCTCCCGATATCTCTGTTGTTGGAGACTGAGCTCAACCGTGTCCTACAATACTTTCGGGCATATGTTCCGGGTTACAACGTGGGGCGAGAGCCATGGCCCCGCGATTGGCTGTGTGATTGATGGTTGCCCACCGCGTATTGCTTTGAGCGAGGCGGATATCCAGCCTTTTCTCGACCGCAGGCGGCCCGGGCAGTCGGCCTTTACCACGCAGCGGCAGGAGCCTGACCAGGTTCGCATTCTGTCCGGTGTGTTTGAGGGGCAGACAACGGGGACACCCATCTCCCTGATGATCGAAAACACGGACCAGCGTTCGCGCGATTATGGGGATATTGCCCAGACCTATCGCCCCGGCCACGCGGACCTTGTTTATGACCTGAAATACGGTATCCGCGATTATCGTGGTGGTGGCCGCTCTTCCGCGCGGGAGACGGCCTGCCGCGTTGCCGCGGGGGCTGTTGCCCGTAAGGTGCTGGGGGATGGCGTGCGTGTACGCGGGGCTTTGGTCCAGCTTGGCCCCAAGGATATTGACCGCACCCGCTGGGACTGGGCGGAGGTGGAGCGTAACCCCTTCTTTGCTCCCGACCCCGGAGTGGTGGAAGACTGGGCGGCGTATCTGGCAGCCATCCGCAAGGATGGCTCATCCATTGGTGCCGTGATCGAGATTGTGGCCGAAGGCGTGCCTGCCGGGCTGGGTGCGCCCATTTACGGCAAGCTTGATGCGGATATTGCCGCAGCGTTCATGAGTATTAACGCCGTTAAAGGGGTGGAAATAGGCGACGGCTTTGCCTCTGCTTCCCTGACGGGACCAGAAAATGCCGATGCCCTGTTCATGCGCAATGGTACGCTGGAGTTTGGCTCCAACCATGCCGGGGGCGTGCTGGGGGGTATTTCCAGCGGTCAGCCCGTGGTGGCCCGCTTTGCCGTCAAACCCACCAGTTCCATGTTGACCCCTGTGCCCTCCATTACCAGAGACGGGGTAGAAACACAGGTTATTACCAAGGGGCGGCATGACCCATGCGTGGGTATTCGGGCTGTTCCCGTGGGGGAAGCCATGATGGCCTGCGTGCTTGCGGACCATCTGCTCCGCCATCGTGGGCAGGTAGGGGGCTAACGCCTCCTACCCGATCAGGGTGGCATCCAGCGTAATGGGTGCCCTGAAAAGCTTGGAAACAGGGCAGCCTTCCTTGGCTTTGTTGGCCAGTTCCGCAAACTGCTGCTGTGTTGCGTTGGGCACTTTGGCCTTGAGGGTCAGGGCGATGGACGTAATTTCAAACCCCCCCTCCTTTTTGCTCAGGCTGACATTCGCCTGAGTGTCAATGCTGGTAGCAGTGAGCCCCGCATCCCCCAGAATGAGCGACAGGGCCATGGAAAAACAGGCCGCATGGGCAGCGCCCAGAAGTTCTTCGGGGTTTGTGCCAGGTTGCCCTTCAAAACGGGTATTAAAACCGTAAGGCTGCTGGTTTAGCGCACCGCTCTGGGTGGAAACGGTACCCTTACCGGTTTTGATCGCTCCTTCCCAATGGGCGCTGCCATGTTTGATAATGCTGCTCATATGCGCTGTATCCGTCTTTCATGTTCGCCTGAACTGTGTGGCAGGCATCGTATGCCCCGAACGCCGGGGTGGTCGATAAAGTTCATGCAGGGCGGCCTGCTCTCGCAGAGATGAAAAGGCGTTTTGGGTGGAATGTGCCTATACTGCATTTAACAATATGGCCGTGAACGCTCTGTAAAGCCTTGCAAGCAGGGAGGATGAGAGGCATTCCGGCTTATATCTTTAGCCCCGTTTCCATGCGCAGACGCGGCGGGCGAGGCTGATAACGCGGAGACCATAATGAGTTCCACCACGACCGATACCGCTTCTACCGTTGATGTCGTCCTGATCGGCGGCGGCGTCATGAGCGCTACGCTTGGGACATTGCTGCGTCAGCTTCAGCCGGAATGGAGCATCAGCGTTTTTGAGCGTCTGGGCAGCGTTGCGGAAGAAAGCTCCAATGCGTGGAATAATGCAGGGACCGGGCATTCCGCTCTATGCGAGCTGAATTACACCCCCCAGGGGGCCGATGGCACGGTGGATATTACCAAAGCTGTGGGCGTGAACGAACAGTTCCAGATTTCCCGCCAGTTCTGGTCCTATCTGGTGGAAAGCCAGATTATTGTTTCTGCCAAGAGCTTTTTAACGCCCGTCCCGCATATGAGCTTTGTGTGGGGGGAGGACAACGTGGCCTTCCTGCGCAAGCGCTACGAAGCACTTTCCCAACATCCGCTGTTCTCCGGCATGGAATACACGGAAGACACGGCCCAGATCACGCAATGGGCACCGCTGATCATGCAGGACCGCCCTGCCGGGCAGAAGCTGGCTCTGACCCGTAGCCTCAAGGGGACAGATGTCAACTTTGGCGCACTGACCCGCCTGCTGTTTACCTATCTTGCCAGCACTCCGGCCTGCACGCTGCATACGCAGCACGAAGTGAGTGACTTGACCCGCAATGGCAGTGATGGCTGGCGGCTGAAAATACGTGACCTGCGGCAAAATACCCAGCGTGAGGTCAATGCCCGCTTTGTGTTTATCGGCAGCGGCGGGGGCGCACTTTCCCTGCTGCAAAAAACGGGTATCCCTGAGGCGCGCGGTGTCGGTGGTTTTCCGGTCAGCGGGCAGTTTCTGCGCTGCACCAACCCGGACCTGATTGCCCAGCACCATGCCAAGATTTATGGCAAGGCATCGGTCGGGGCTCCCCCCATGTCCGTGCCGCACCTTGATACACGCATGATTGATGGCAATCCGGCCCTGCTATTTGGCCCATATGCCGGTTTTTCCACGCGCTTTTTAAAGCATGGCTCCCTTATGGACCTGCCGCTCTCGGTGCGCGCGGATAATATCGGCCCTATGCTGGCCGTTGCGCGGGATAACTGGGCCCTGACCAAATACCTGATCGAGCAGGTCATGCAGACTCAGGGGGCGCGGATCAAGGCCTTGCAGGACTTTATTCCCAACGCACAGGCCAAGGACTGGGAGCTGGTTGTCGCAGGCCAGCGGGTGCAGATTATTAAAAAAGATGCCGCCAAAGGTGGCGTTCTGCAATTTGGTACGGAAGTCATTGCCAGCGAGGACGGCTCGGTTGCCGCATTGCTGGGGGCCTCTCCGGGCGCGTCCACCGCGGCCCCGATCATGCTGAATGTTCTGCAGAAATGCTTCCCCACCAAAATACCGGAATGGACGGAGAAACTGCACGAGATCATCCCCTCATTCGGGCAGAAACTCTCCCGGCATCCCGAAATGTGTGAGGAAATTTTTGATAAGACAACGCAGGTGCTTGGCCTGACCCAGTAAACTGTGACTATCCCCCGCATGTTGTTTATGCGGGGGGTGCCAGACCTGAAAGCCTGAGTGTTATTAGTCGGCTATGCTCATATCCGCCCGGTTCCACCAGTTCTGCTGTAAACTGGTGTAGGGGATAAAGTCAGCCGGGTTGCCTGCAAAGCTGACTGTGTTGGTGGGTGTTTCCTCAATACTGAGTTCCGAGCAGCGTAAAACGCCCCCTTCGGCCAGCAGGAAGGCGTTGATCTTGGCCATGAGCAGGCAAACCATCAACTCGGTTGTCGGGTCTCCCGGGGTTACCACAATACGTGCAGCCCGCGTGGGTTCATGTGCCTTAAACCATGCCAGCAGCGGGTCGTCCCCGGCAAGCTGGAGCGCGTGGTCCAGCCGTTCATCTACAAAGCGGTGCCAGGTCTGTTTGGCTCGCTGAAACGAAACAGGCATGTTCCCATGCCCATCCAGCCGCGTGGGGTTGGTGGGTTCAAGCCTTACGGTGACAAATTCGTTGTGTCCATGGGGCAGGGCGCAGCTTTCGCTGGCACCGTGAATAAGGCGGTGCCCCATGGAAAAACGGCGTGTAAAAACAAGGTCAGGCATGTTGGTCTTCTGCTATGTAAGCTTCCCACCCCGCGCGGCGGAGCTGGCAGGCGGGGCAGGTGCCACAGCCATACCCCCATGCGTGGCGCACGGTGCGGTCCCCCATATAGCAGGTATGGCTCTCATGGTTGATGAGTGTCACCAGAGGTTTCCCACCCAGTTCGTCAGCTAATGTCCAGGTTTCGGCCTTGTCCAGCCACATCAGGGGGGTGTGCAGGACGTAACGGCTGTCCATGCCCAGATTAAGGGCAACCTGCAGGGCTTTTATGGTGTCATCGCGGCAGTCGGGGTAGCCGGAATAATCGGTTTCGCACACACCGGTTACAATGTGACGCATGCTCCTGCGGGCTGCGAGAGCCGCAGAAAACGTTAAAAAGATCAGGTTACGGCCGGGCACAAATGTATTGGGCAGGCCGTTCCGGGTCATGGCAATTTCAGCATCCCGTGTGAGCGCCGTATCGGAAATATCGTTCAGGGCATGCAATGGGAGCGTATGGTCTGGCCCCAGCCGCTCCTTCCATTGCGGGTTCAGGACTGCAAGACCTTCGCGTATGCTCTGGCGGCATTCCAGTTCAATGGCGTGGCGCTGGCCGTAATCAAACCCCACTGTTTCCACATGTTTGAAGCGCGCCAGAGCCCACGCCAGACAGGTTGCGGAATCCTGCCCGCCAGAAAAAAGCACAAGTGCGGATTCGGTCTGTTCCTTGGAGGACAGGGGCATGATCAGGGTATTCCCGTCAGCTTGTGGGTTTGCAGGGATAATGCCCATCCGGGGTTTTGCAGGCAGTAGGCAATAGCGGCCTGCGTGTTGGCGGCCTGCTCCGGGCCATCCATGGGCTGGAGCCAGAAATGGGCAAAATCCAGCCCGGTCAGATCTGCCGGGTCAAGCCCGGGCTGGGGGTAAACCAGCTTGAGTTCGGTCCCGCTGGTTTGCGCAAGTGGTGCGCCAGCCTTGGGGCTGATGCACAGCCAGTCGATCCCTTCTGGGGCCAGCACGGTGCCGTTACTTTCCACCGCAATTGCAAAGCCTTTGTCGTGCATGGCGGTAATCAGGGGGGCGTCAAGCTGGAGCAGCGGCTCTCCCCCGGTAAACACCACAAGGGGGCGTCCGGGAGAGGCGGATGCAGGCCAGAACCCGGCAATGCGCGTGGCCAGTTCTGCTGCATTGTGGAACCGGCCGCCCCCGGTGCCATCGGTGCCAATAAAGTCGGTATCGCAAAACTGGCAAATGGCCTGAGCCCGGTCTTCTTCCCGGCCGGACCACAGGTTGCAGCCGGTAAAGCGGCAGAACACGGCCACGCGCCCTGCCTGCCCGCCTTCACCTTGCAGGGTAAGAAAAATTTCCTTGACCGAGTAAACCATTTGTAAAGTCTTACAGGCCAATCCCGGTCGTATGCATGCCCAGACTGTCCAGCAGGGCACGGTCACGCTGTGCCTGCGGGTTGGGAGTGGTCAGCAGCCGTTCGCCATAAAAAATGGAGTTGGCACCGGCCAGAAAACACAGGGTCTGTGTCTCATCATTCATGTTCTCACGCCCCGCGGCAAGGCGTACGCGGCTTTTGGGCATGGTAATGCGGGCTGCCGCGATCATGCGCACAAAGTCCAGAGGCCGGACTTCATCCGCCTTGGCAAGCGGGGTGCCTTCCACGCGGACCAGCAGGTTGATGGGTACGCTCTCGGGGTGGGCGGGCATGTTGGCGAGTGCGGCAATCAGGCCCGCGCGGTCAGTCTCGTTCTCGCCCATGCCGACAATGCCGCCGCAGCAGACATTGATCCCTGCGTCACGCACGTTGGAGAGAGTGTCCAGCCGTTCCTGATAGGTGCGGGTGGTGATGATCTGGCCATAATATTCGGGCGAGGTGTCGATATTATGGTTGTAAAAGTCCAGACCAGCCTGCTTGAGCCGCTGAGCCTGAGAATCATCAAGCATTCCAAGCGTTACGCAGGTTTCCATCCCCAGTTCTTTAACGCCCTCAATCATGGCGCAGACTGTTTCCATGTCCCTTTCTTTGGGGGTCCGCCATGCCGCACCCATGCAAAAGCGGCTGGCCCCTGCCGCCTTGGCTTTTTTTGCTTCGGCCAGCACGTTTTCAACGGCCATAAGCTTTTCGGCTTTTACACCGTCTTCGTGCAGGGCGCTCTGGGGGCAGTAGGCGCAATCTTCCGGGCAGCCACCCGTCTTGATGGACAGAAGGGTGGATATCTGTATCTCGGTTGGATCAAACGTCGCACGATGTATGGCTTGTGCCTGAAACATCAGTTCCGGGAACGGGAGGTCAAGCAGCGCCTGCACTTCGGCAACGCTCCAGTCATGGCGGATGTCCATTGCTGGAGTGGCAGGGCGGGAAAAAGAGGGCGAACCATCAGGCATGGAATGTGAACCGAACCAGATATGCTAGAGGGAAGTGCAATGCAGCATATCGTGTTTGTACCGTCAAAGCCAGTTTTTAGCAGAGAGGCAAAAGGTGCCCGTCCGTGCGCCCCATCTTCACACTTCACAACAGGGGCAAAGTGCTTCCATAGTGGCGCCAAGCTCGTTTGAATACAAAACCAAGGTAAACAAGATGACAAAAAAGAACTCGGTTGTAGGGCTGGTGCTGGCCGTGGGTGCGCTGGGAACACTGGGTGCCTGTGAACACTACCCGCAGGAGCGCTCGGGCCGTGGGGTCGGGCTTTTGCGTATGCCCAACCCGGCCTCTGTTTACTGTGTTAAAAAAGGCGGTGAACTGAAAATGGAAATGACCGATAAAGGACAGGTCGGGTACTGCCACCTGCCAGATGGCCGCGTGATCGAGGAATGGGTTCTGTTCCGGCAGGATAATCCGCGTCAGGGTAGCTGAGTAAGGCTTACAGCAGATGTCCCGTCCCCCATTCCCGCCGTTTGATGCCGCGAGTGCTGCGACCAAGGCCCGTATGGCCGAAGATGCATGGAACTCTCAGGAGCCGGAAAAAGTGGCTTTGGCCTATACCCCGCAGAGCATATGGCGCAACCGGACCGACTTTGTGCATGGTCGGGCAGAAATTATTGCCTTTCTGACCCGAAAATGGACGGAAGAGCTGGATTACAGGCTGATAAAGGAGGTCTGGGCCTTCAAGGATAACCGTATTGCCGTACGCTTTGCCTACGAATGGCATAACGCGGCAGGGCAGTGGTTTCGGTCTTATGGCAATGAGAACTGGGAGTTTGATACTGCCGGGCTGATGCAGAACCGGCATGCTTCCATTAACGATCTGGTCATTGCCAGTGCGGACCGTCTGTTCCTCTGGCCCAAGGGCCGCAGGCCGGACGGACATCCGGGCCTGAGCGAACTGGGGTTGTAGGCCGTAAGGCGGTGCAAGTGCCGTGGTCAGGCTTATGCTCCAAACAGAAGCCTGACCAGTATCAGGCTGGCCCCGACCAGCCCGAGCAGGGACAGAAATACGCTCAGGGCCAGTGGCCTGCCCGCATGCAGCACAGCCCGTAACTCCACGCTCAGGCCCAGTGCCGCCATGGCCATGGTGGTCAGGCAGGTGGCGGTAGTGCTCAGGGGAGCCAGTGCAATATCTGGCACAAGGTCGCATGAGCGGGCGGTCATCATGGCGGCAAAGCCGGTAATATACCAGGGCACCAGCCGGGTGAAGGAGGCTCCACGCATGGTGTCCTGTCGGGTCTGGCTTTGTTTTGAACAGAAAATAGCGAGTGCAAGGCAGACTGGTCCCAGCATGAGTACACGCATAAGCTTGACCAGAGTGCCAACATGGAGGGCCGTCTGGCCAAAAGGAGTTGCCGCAGCAACAACCTGTGGCACAGCGTAAACGGTTAATCCTGCCAGAACGCCCTGTGCATTGGGGCTGCTCAGCAAGGCTGGTGCCAGCAACGGCAGGCCCAGAACCACCACAAGACCACCCGCTGCGGTAAAGGCAATGGTGATGCCTATATCCTTTTCCTTTGCCCCGATGACCGGGGCTGCTGCCATGATGGCGGAGTTCCCACAAATGGCGTTACCACAGGCGACCAGCAGAAGCTGATGTGTGGGCAACCCCATTGCGTTGCCAATGAGCAGCGTAAAAACCACGCTGAACAAGACAACCCCCATCACCCCCAAAAGCAGCGCTGGACCGGCGTAAAAAACGGCATGCAGGCTGAAGGATGCCCCCAGACAGACAATGGCAACGTTCAGCAGGGTTCTGGCGCATAGTCTGATCCCCCCGGCCCATATGGGGCCGGGCGTCCTGACCGCTCTGATCAACACCCCGAGCAGGAGGGCCAGATTAAGGCTTTCCAGCCAGGCCTTGCCCAGTAGGTGCGTTTCCGCTCCTTCAAGGACTATGGCCAGTCCCGATACCAGCAGGCAGAGCAGAACTCCCGGCCCAGACATGCGTAAAAAACTAATAGCCTTGAGGGGGTGCATACAGGCGGGAGTGGGGTGTGCTGTCATGGTGTTTTTCCTTCAGTCCACCAGAACTTAGGGAAACCCCAATCCATCAATCCAACTCATAGTTTTTGTTATTCTAATCGTAAATAATGATTGATTATGTTAGGCAATACGGCATGACACTGGAGCAACTCCGTATTTTTGTGGCGGTGGCCGAGCGGGAGCACGTTACGGCCGCCAGTCGCGCCTTGCATGTGACGCAATCAGCCGTATCCGCCGCCATTGCAGCATTGGAAGAGCGCCATGGTGTCAAGCTGTTCCACCGTGTGGGGCGTGGAATAGCGCTGACAGAAGCCGGGCGCCTGTTTCTGCCCGAAGCTCGCGCGGTTCTGGCCCGCGCCACTATGGCGCAAACCGTGCTGGAGGAGGTGGGCGGGCTTAAACGGGGCAAACTGCGCCTTGTAGCCAGCCAGACCATCGCCGCTTACTGGTTGCCGCCCATTCTGGTCACATTCCGTCGGCTTTACCCTGATATTGAGGTGGAACTGGCAATCAGTAACACTCTGGACGCCGCAGCCCGTGTGCGGGATGGAGACGCGGAGCTTGGAATTGTTGAAGGCCTGGTGGACGACCCCGCTCTGGCGCAATGGCCAATAGGGGAAGACCACCTGACAATTATTCAGGCTGATGCGGAGCGTCCTCACAAAATCAGTCGTGACTGGCTTTGTGCCGCGCAGTGGGTCATGCGGGAGGAGGGGTCTGGCACCCGCGCGGCACTGGAAGACTACCTCGCGCAGTTCGGGGTTGCGCCGCAGGATATGACCATAAGCCTCGTTCTTCCCTCGAACGAAGCTGTACGCACGGCCATAGAGGCCGGGGCAGGGATAGGGGCACTGTCCTCGCTGGTGGTTGCTCCCGCGTTGCTGGCGGGCACGCTCCATGCTGTACCGCAGGACGTGAAGCCCCGCTCATTTTACGGTCTGCGGCATAAGGAGCGCTACCGGAGCCGGGCTGCAGATGCTTTGCTGGACCTTATCGAGCAGCAACACGCAATGGAATGACGACTGTAGGCGGAGGTTTTTTTGCGTGGAAACTGTAGCCAGCCCCTGCTTTGGGGCATAACGGTGGGGACGTATCTGTGCTAAGTAAACGCCGTCTCCAACTGCCCTCCGTATGCATATTGCGGTGGATGAAACCGGAAAATTGAAGATGACAGTGCTGCCGACTTTCAGTGACGTGGTTGCGGCTTCGGCCCGGATAAAAGGGCAGGCTCATCGCACACCTGTTCTGAGGTCACGCTACCTGAATGCGCTGAGCGGTGTTGAACTGTTCTTCAAGGCTGAGAATTTCCAGCGGGTTGGGGCCTTCAAGTTTCGGGGGGCCACAAACGCGATTTTGGCTCTACCCGAGGATGTGCGCCAGAAAGGCATTATTGCGTTTTCGTCAGGCAACCATGCTCAGGCCATAGCCTGTGCCGCGCGTGAGGCCGGAGTGCCTGCGGTCATTGTCATGCCCGAAGATGCCCCCGCCGTAAAACTGGCCGCAACACGGGGCTACGGGGCGGAGGTTGTGACCTATGACCGCTATTCCCAGGACCGGGAAGAAATTGCGGCACGCCTTGTGGCCGAGCGGGGTGGAACACTGCTGCCATCTTTCAATCACCCGGACATTATTGCCGGGCAGGGCACGGCAGCACTGGAACTTATGGAGGAAACAGGGCCGCTGGACGCCTTGTTCGTGCCTGTTGGCGGCGGCGGTCTGGTCTCGGGCTGCGCGCTTGTCACGCATGAGGTGGCACCCGATTGTGCGGTAATAGGGGTGGAGCCTGCAGCGGGGGATGATGCCCGGCAATCCATGGCTGCGGGGCATATCGTAAAAATTGCCGCACCGCGTACAATTGCGGATGGCGCGCAGACAACAAGCGTGGGTGACATAACATTTGCACTCATGCAGCGGTATGTCCGCGACATTGTGACGGTAGATGATGCCGCTTTGGCCGCCACCATGCGTCTGCTGGCAGAGCGGATGAAAATTATAGTGGAACCCACTGGCTGCCTTGCTCCGGCAGCGGCCCTTGCTGCTGCCCCGCAATGGCAGGGGCGGCGTGTGGGTGTGCTTTTGTCGGGCGGAAACATCGATATAACCAGATTTGCGCAGCTTGTAGGTTAAGAGACATGGATATAGAACTTGAGCCTTGGTTAAGGCCATGCACCACAATAGTCTTATCGCATCACACCGATGACGACATTCTTGATATGTTCCCGCGCCTGAAAAACCTTGGTGCGAGCGCATTTGGTGAAGATGCCGATACTTTTGGTGAAACGCTGTACGATGTTATTCACGATGAACCGTACACGCGGGATCTGACGTTTAAAGTTCAGACGGTTCACGAATTAAAGACATTGCTGGCATACAGCAAAGAGGACTTGCAACGGGTCAGTTCGGTTGTGCTGGGTATAGACCCGACAGCTAAGGTTACAGACCCGCCTGACTGGGGTGATTTGCCCAACCTGTGGGCATTCTGGTGTGCGGTCCTGTTTAGTTTTCAGAATGATCCTGAAGTGGAAGCGGGAAAAGAAATTGATCTGGAACCGCTCAACCACTTGGGGGCGGGTGGTTATGTGCTGTCCAACCATGTTGCTCTGACGGATGAACGCATCGCATATCGCTTTACCGTGGAAAAACGACCGGCTGTCTCATGCTTCGCATCGGCGAAAGAGGCGGAGGATGTGATTGGCCGGGTGCTCCACGAAAACGGCCATAAAATTGATAATTGGCTCAAGACTGCGAGAAAGGGAGCCAAGCTGGAGGTCGAAGGGCGCGTCTCGGAAGAAGGGGCGTTTATTATCCGTGCCACAGACCGGGAGCGCAGGCGCGCACGATCCATACAAATTGTTATCGTCAATGAAGTATTGAACGGACTGGTCTATTATATCCACACGTTTAGGCTTTATTAAGTCTGGTATTTTCCTGTTTTGCAGGTGTTTGAGGCTGGTGTGGCCAAGGGATATTGAAAGTCTGACCACATTGGAAACTCAGGACAGGAAGATGCGGAGCAATCCCATGGGATGGGCACTCCTGCACGTATTTGAATCTGCTTCCCAAGATAAACTGTGACGAAAAAATCAGCCCTAATGAGGGGATGAGGGGCATCAATGCGGGAGGGGGCTGTGAATCAGGTCTTTTTGTTCCATTTTGAGCAATCGCAACCTCGCAATTCCAGCAGCTTATGCCTGTGATGACTTTCCGGTGCAGGATGATGCGGAGTGAGGCTATGGCAGGAAGGATATTTTCGCCCTGCAAAATGGGATTGTCCAATTTTGTGCGCGCAGCCAAACATCGCATAAGATATATTATGCCAACAAAAATGGGTGCGCAAATGGGATACTGCGGATCGGTTGCGGTGTTCATGTATGTGTATCAGATGGACCTGGAAACCCGGAATTTGGCGTCGAGTATCCCGTCTTTTAGCTTAACTCTGCCCTGATAAGTGATCGTTCCGATGGATTGAGAGGTATTTCAGTGGTTATCGGCGGCGTTCTGGCCGAGATTTGGCCAGATCAAGCGCCCAGACAATGCCCTCGCCCTTGCTGGTGAATTAAGCCGCAGTCGCGGCTTGATGGTGTGTTGGCCGACTGGCGTCCTGGAGCAGGCTTGGGGCGCTAATTACACAAAATAAAATAGTGCAATGTGGTGCATGATGGGGAGGATTGTCTATTTTTATATGTTGTTTTTGCGGAAATATATCTATAAGGAGTAGTTATATAAGGTTCTGTCATTCACTGTGATGGGTTGTGGATATTTTGTCTTCTGACAATACAGGTGTTATCGAGCAGTTGCGTGCCGTGCAGGATGACCCCGTTCGTCTGCTGCGCACGGCCCATGCTCTGCTGGGTGACCGGCTGGCGGTTATGTCGTCCTTTGGCGCGGAATCCGCCCTGCTGCTCGCCTTTGTAGCGGAGGCTGAACGCGACATGAAGGTGCTGTTCCTTAACACGGGCAAGCACTTCCCCCAGACACTCGCATACCGGCGCGAGCTGGCCGATGTGTTGGGGTTGAGTAATGTTGAGGATATTGGCCCGTCCCCCGAACAGGTCAGCGATCGTGACCCAACGGGAGAACTCTGGGCCTTCGACCCCGACGCCTGCTGCAAACTGCGCAAGGTGGAGCCGCTGAATGTTGCCTCCTTGCCGTACGACGTGCTGGTAACAGGCCGCAAGCGTGGGCAGGCCGCCACACGCGCGGCAATGGAGATTGTGGAAGAGCGTGGCGATGGCCAGATCCGCATCAATCCGCTGGCCTTCTGGAGTGCGCAGGATATTGCCGCAGAAATGCAGCGCCGCGCCTTGCCGCCACATCCGCTGGTGGCCGAGGGATATTTATCCATTGGGTGTGCGCCGTGCACACGTCCGGTGGATGGGCATGAAGATGCCCGGTCAGGCCGCTGGTCTGGCCTGAACAAAACCGAATGTGGGATTCACGTCGCAGGATAACCTGCCGTGCCGCTTTCTGAAACATCAGCCTTACCCGTTAAAACTACAGGGTCGTGGAACATGGATCATCTTGATCAACTGGAAGCTCAGAGCGTTTTTATTCTGCGGGAGGCTTATCGTAAGCTGAAGCCGCTTGCCATGCTGTGGTCATTGGGGAAGGACTCCAATGTTATGGTCTGGCTGGCCAAAAAGGCGTTCCTCGGGCGCGTCCCCTTCCCTGTCATGCATGTGGATACGGGTAAAAAATTCCCCGAAATGTACCAGTTCCGGGACGAATATACCAAAAAATGGGAACTGGACCTGCTGCTGGGTGACTGCCCGCCGGTAGAGGAAATGGACCCCTCCCTGCCGCCTGCCGCCCGCTCTGCCGCCCGCAAGACCGCAGGCCTTGCCGCCATGATCGAAAAGCACAAATTGCAGGGTGTTATTGCCGGTATCCGCCGTGATGAGCAGGGTACCCGTGCGAAGGAACGCGTGTTCAGCCCGCGTGGTGCAAGCCATAAATGGGATATTCGCAACCAGCCGCCCGAATTCTGGGACCAGTATGCCACCCCGCACGAGGACGGTATGCATATCCGCGTGCATCCGCTCCTGTCCTGGCGCGAGATTGACATCTGGCGTTACATCGAGCGCGAAGGCATTCCGCTGGTTGACCTGTATTTTGCCAAAAACGGCAAGCGTTACCGCTCTCTGGGCGATGCGGACATTACCTCCCCCGTGGAAAGCAATGCCGCAACTCTGGCAGAAGTGATTGCAGAGCTGGAAACAACCAAAACGTCTGAGCGTTCGGGCCGGGCCATGGATCATGAATCCGAAGATGCCTTTGAACGCCTGCGCGTGGCTGGTTATCTCTGATAGAGCGTGGATCGGAAAAAACGAAAATGAGTGATACGATTTCTTCCTCTCAGGATGCCGCAACCCCTATCGTTATCGTGGGGCATGTTGACCACGGCAAATCCACGCTTATCGGGCGTCTTTTGCATGACACGGATAACCTGCAGGACGGCAAGGTTGCCCAGATCATTGAATCCTCCAAAAAGCGCGGCCTGAAGATTGAATGGAGCTTCCTGCTCGATTCCTTGCAGATCGAGCGCGATCAGGGCGTTACGGTTGATTCCACGCGCATCCCCTTCCGGCTGGGTTCGCGCGAATACGTTATTGTGGATGCCCCCGGCCACCGCCAGTTCCTGCGGAACATGATCACCGGTGCGGCCGATGCAGAGGCCGCCGTGCTGGTGGTGGATGCAGTGGAAGGTGCGCGTGAGCAGACCCGCCGCCACGCCATGCTGCTGCATCTGATCGGGATCAGGCATGTTATTGTTCTGCTCAACAAGGTGGACCTGCTTGAGTTCGATCAGGCCAAGGTTGAAGCTGTTGAGGTTTCGGTTAACGAACTTCTGGGCAAGCTGGGGCTGGAAGCCGCCTATTTTGTTCCCGCCTCCGCCCGGGATGGGGACAACATTGCCAGCCGCTCCGACCGTATGCCCTGGTACAACGGCCCAACCCTGACCGAAGCACTGGCACGTGTGCCCACGCCCGCTTCCCGTTCGGAACTGGCGCTGCGCCTGCCCGTGCAGGATGTTTATCGCTTTGGGGACAAGCGTTACGTGGCTGGCCGTATTGAGCGTGGCCGGGTGCGTGTGGGCGATACGGTTGTTATTGGTACCCAGAAAACCCCTGCCCGCATTGCCTCGATTGAAAGCTGGCACACTGCCCCGCATGTGAGTGCTTCGGCAGGCCAGTCCATTGCGGTTACGCTGGAGCCTGATGTTATTCCCGATCGGGGCGATCTGCTGCACCATGTGGACACCCCGCCCACTCAGGCATCGCGCGTGCGGACCCGCCTGTTCTGGCTGCGGCAGGAACCTTTGCGTGTGGGCGAGAGCTTCCGCCTGCGGCTGGCCACGGCCGAACATGCGGTGACTGTCACCAGCATTGAGTCCGTTGTTAATCTGGACGACCTGACCATGTACCCCGGCACGGAAGTGCCGCCCGAAGGCTTTGCTGAAATCACGCTTGCCGCAGCAGAGAACATTCAGTTCGATGCCTTTGCTCCGGGCACGCCGGACGGGCGTGGTGTTCTGGTGGACCTGCAACAGCGGATTGTAGGGGGAGCACCCCTTATTGGCCCGGCGGAAATTGCCGTGGGCGATAAAGCCATTCACCCAAGTGCTAGTGCTGTGACCACGCAGGACCGCCAGCGCGTTAAAGGCCATAAAGGCAGTGTGTTCTGGCTTACCGGGCTGTCGGGTGCGGGTAAAAGCACGCTGGCGCGGGCCGCTGAAAATGCCCTGTTTGCCGCAGGTGTGGACGTGAGCGTGCTGGACGGGGACACGCTGCGTGCAGGGCTGTGCAAGGACCTTGGCTTTACCGAAGCTGACCGGACCGAAAACGTGCGCCGTGCGGCAGAAGTTGCGCGTATTCTGCGCGATGCCGGGCAGGTGGTGCTGGTTGCCCTGATTTCCCCCCTGCGCTCGGACCGCGAACTGGCTCGCCAGATTATTGGTGAAGGGTTTGAAGAAGTGTTTGTGGATGCCGATCTGGGCACCTGCGAACAGCGTGACCCCAAAGGCCTGTATGCTGCGGCCCGTGCAGGGAAAATTAGCGGCTTTACGGGGATTGATGCTCCGTATGAGGCCCCACAGGCCCCTGCCCTGCGCGTGGCAACAGGCAATGGGAGCGTGGAAAAAGCGGTCTCCCAACTTGTTTCCTTCGTGGAAGGCAGTGTGCGTTCCGGTGGCAGCGCCCGCGCACGGTCCTGATATTATAGCAAGAATGGCCGCTGCGGCATAAAGGTCGTGGCGGCCACTTTTCAGGCGCTCTTGTTCGCCTGTAAGGTACGATTTTTAAAAGGTGGGCAGGCAGATATATGAGTGCCATGTCATGACTCTGTCGCGTCTTGCTTTTTTTAGAGCTGGCGGCTCCGCTCTGCCCGGCTACAGGCTGTCGCTCACGCTGACACTGGCGTGGACAGGCTTTTTCATCATCCTGCCCCTTTCTACCCTGCTGGTTTATCCGTGGCAGGGTGGCACTGGCTCCATGCTGTCTGCCTTGCATGACAGCCGTATGCTGGCGGCATTGTGGACGAGTTTTTCGTGCGCGGCTATTGCTGCGGCATGCAACATACCATGCGGGCTGCTGCTGGCCTGGGCTCTGGCGCGGGGTAACCTGCCGGGGCACCGTCTGGCAGATGCGCTGATCGACCTGCCGCTGGCCCTGCCTACGGCCGTTTCAGGCATTACGCTTGCAACGCTCTATGGGCCGCACGGGTGGCTGGGGTCCCTGCTGGCGGTTTTCGGGGTCAGTGTTTCCTATAACAAGGCTGGCATTGTGCTGGCGCTTATGTTCGTGGGGCTGCCCTTTGTGGTGCGTGCAGTGGAGCCGGTCCTGCGCAACCTGCCGCAGGAACTGGAGGAAGCCGCACATCTGCTGGGGGCAAGGCCATGGCAGATTTTTGTGCGCATTATTGCCGCCCCCGTTCTGCCCGCGCTCATAACCGGGTTTGGTCTGGCTTTTGCCCGTGGCATTGGGGAATACGGGTCCGTTATTTTTATTGCGGGTAACCAGCCGTTTAAAAGCGAGATCGCACCTCTGCTGATCGTGGTCAGGTTGCAGGAGTTTGATTATCCGGGTGCCACCGCCATTGCCCTTGTGCTGTTGTGCGTCTCACTTCTTTCGCTCGCACTGATCGGTGGTGTGCGCCGTCGCTTTGCCGTGTGGAGTGAACCAGCATGACCCGTTATGTGGTATGGGCGGCAAGCTGGCTTTTTATTCTTGTCGTGCTTGTGACCCCCCCGGCACTGGTGCTGACCGAAGCGCTCAAGGATGGCGTTGGGGCATCTCTGGCCACGTTGTCGGACCCCGATGCACAGGCTGCTATCTGGCTGACACTGCGCGTGAGTGTTGTGGCTGTTATACTCAATACCCTCTTTGGTATTCTGGCGGCGTGGGTACTGGTCAAGTTCCGCTTTCCGGGACGGCAGTTCCTGCAAATTCTGGTGGAACTGCCGCTGAGCATTTCTCCCGTTGTTTCGGGGCTTGTCTGGCTGCTGCTGTTTGGTGCCCAGGGATGGTTTGGACCGCTGCTGGAGCGGTGGAATATCCATATCGCTTTTGCCGTACCGGGTATTATTCTGGCCACATTGTTTGTGACGCTGCCTTATGTCGTGCGCACGGTCATGCCGGTTATGGAGGTGCAGGGGCGTGATGCGGAGGAAGCTGCCGTTCTGGCGGGAGCCGGGTTCTGGCAGGTTCTGTGGCATGTCACCCTGCCGGGTGTACGCGGGGCTCTGCTTTCCGGCGTGTTGCTGACAACTGCCCGTGCTCTGGGGGAATTCGGGGCGGTATCGGTCGTGTCCGGCCATATACCGGGTGAGACGGAAACCATGCCGTTGCATATTGAAAATCTTTATAACGGCTATCAGTCAGTCGCGGCCTTTACCATGGCTGCTCTGCTGGCGCTCATGGCCATGAGTGCGGTTCTGCTCAGGTCCGCACCGGAATGGCTTGCAAGATTGCAGGAGAAAAAGGCGTGAGTATTGAGGTCTGCAATCTGGTTCGTCAGGTTCCGGGCGCGCGGCAGCCACTGCTGGATAACGTGTCTCTCAAAGTGCCCGATGGTGCGTTTGTTGCTCTGGTCGGGCCTTCGGGGGCTGGCAAAACAACCTTGCTGCGCGCCATAGCCGGGCTGGATAACTGCAGCAGTGGGTCCATCCTGCTGGATGATAGCCCCATGACCAGCGTAAGGGACCGTGCGGGCCGCATGGGGTTTGTGTTCCAGAACTATGCCCTGTTCCCGCATATGACGGTCGCGCGCAACATTGCCTTTGGGCTGGATGTGCAACCCCGTGCGGAGCGCCCTGCCCGCGCCCAGATTGCCCGGCGGGTGGAAGAACTGCTGGAACTGATGCAATTGCAGGGCATGGGGGGCAAGCACCCTGCCAAACTGTCTGGTGGCCAGCGGCAGCGTGTGGCACTTGCGCGCGCGCTGGCAACAGGGCCGCGTGTTCTGCTGCTGGATGAACCTTTTGGTGCGCTGGACCCCATTGTGCGCCGTTCTATCCGGACATGGCTGCGTGAACTGCACGATACGCTGGGCCTGACCACCATTCTGGTCACGCATGATCAGGAAGAAGCCCTTGAGGTGGCGGACCGTATTGTGGTCATGCAGTCCGGCAGAATTGTGCAGGATGCCTCCCCCATGGATCTGGATGAGCAGCCCGCGACCGAATTTGTGATGGAGTTTCTGGGGGAAGCTGTGTCTTTCCCCGGGGAAGTCCGGCATGGCCGCATGATCCCGGATGACGCGCTGGCCCTGCCTTTTGCCGTTCCCGAGGGAGTGACAGACGGCCCTGCCGTTGCCATGATCCGCCCGTATGAAATGAACATACAAAAACCCGTATCCGAACAGGATGTGCTGAGCATTTATGCAGCCCCCCGGGGCACGCGGAATGGCTACAGGCATTATACGCTCCAGCTTGGGGAGCGGGTTGTGCCGTTCTATCGTCCGGTGGATGAGGCCGATGTGCAGGTGCAGGGTGTCGCGCTGGACATCAGCCGTTCCCGCCTGTTCCGTCAGGGACTTTTGTGTGCATGATACGCGTCAGATGCGTGATATGTTGATAAAGACGAAAATTTATGTAATTTTCTGTCGTGGAATACGCGGAAAGGTATGAGCGTGGATCGCAGGAATAATCGTCGTGATACTGAAGGCTGTAGTGTTGTGACAGCCAACCGTCTGCTTGATGGCCGGATTGTCTGGCTGGATGCGCAGGGAAAATGGCAGTTGACCATTGGTCAGGCATACCTGTTCCCCAATGACGGAATGGAAGACCTGCTACGTTCTCAGAATACCCGTGCCGGGGCGGATAATGTGGTGGGAGTTTACGGTGTGCAGGTGGAACAGACCGCGCACGGGCCACGGCCCCGCACCACGCGCGAGCGTATTCGTGCCGAGGGCCCGAGTGTTCATGCTGAATTTACGCCCCTCTGGCAGCTCGCCCCCGCTGCTGCAAGTGGCTCCTGAATAAAACCCGACGGACCAAAACCATGCCCCACTCTCCCCAGCCCCCAGCAGACGTCGGCCGGTATGCGTATGACGCGGTTGACCGTACATTCCTCAAACAGCGGGTCGAACAGTTCCGTGATCAGGTGCAGCGCCGGATTTCTGGCGCCCTGAGCGAGGATGAGTTCAAACCCCTGCGCCTGATGAACGGCCTTTACCTGCAACTGCATGCCTATATGCTGCGGGTGGCTATTCCCTACGGTATTGTCAGTGCCAACCAGATGCGCACACTGGCCCATATTGCCCGGCGGTATGACCGGGATTACGGGCACTTTACCACGCGCCAGAATATCCAGTTCAACTGGATCCGGCTGGAAGATGCGCCTGATATTCTGAATATTCTGGCTGATGCGGAAATGCACGCCATCCAGACCAGCGGGAACTGCATCCGCAACGTCACATCCGACCAGTTTGCCGGTGCTGCACGTGATGAAGTTCTGGACCCGCGCGTACATGCGGAAATTCTGCGTCAGTGGTCCACTCTGCACCCCGAATTTACGTTTTTGCCGCGTAAATTCAAAATTGCCATTTCCGGCAGTGTGCAGGACCGTGTTGCCGCCCGTTTTCATGACATCGGGCTGCTCGCACGTAAGGGAGAAAACGGGCGCGCGGTGTTCGAGGTCTATGTTGGCGGTGGTCTGGGGCGTACCCCGGTTATTGGCGTAAAACTACGCGATGACCTGCCTGAAGAAGACCTGATCGCGTACCTGGAAGCTGTTCTGCGCGTCTATAATGCATACGGGCGGCGCGATAACATTTACAAGGCCCGGATTAAAATCCTTGTGCAGGCTCTGGGCCTTGGCGCGTTCCGTGATGAGGTCAATGCCGAGTTCATGGCCATGGACCGCAGCCGGTACCGTTTGCAGCCCGAAGTCGTGGCCGCCATTCGCGCCCGCTTTGCCACTCCAGTGTTTGAAGATGCTTCTGCCGGTACTGCCCAACTGGCAGCGCAGACCAAGGCCGACCCGGCCTTTGCCACGTGGGTTGGCACCAATACCCACCCGCACCAGCAGGACGGGTATTGCAGCGTAACCATTTCGTGCAAGCCTGCTGGCGGTATTCCGGGGGATGTTACATCCGCCCAGATGGACCTGCTGGCGGATCTGGCGGACCAGTACAGCTTTGGCGAGTTGCGGATCACACACCTGCAGAACGTGGTGCTGGGGCATGTACGCAAGGATAACCTGTTTGCGCTGTGGCAGGTGCTCAGCGCCAATGGTCTGGGTACCGCCAATATTGGTATGATCACCGATATTATTGCCTGCCCGGGGCTGGATTACTGCGCACTGGCCAATGCCCGTTCCATCCCCATTGCCCAGAAGCTGAGCCAGCGCTTCTCCAACGCTGCCCTGCAGCAGGAAATTGGCGCGCTGCGGCTGAATATTTCAGGCTGCATCAATGCCTGCGGTCATCACCACGCCGGACATATCGGTATTCTGGGTGTTGATAAACGTGGAGAAGAAGCGTTCCAGATCACTCTGGGCGGTAATAGCGGGGAAGATGCTTCCATCGGCCAGATTATTGGCTCGGCCATGTCGGAGGATGAAACGGTTGATGCAATTGCCAGAATTGTTGATACCTATCTGGTCCAGCGCAAGCCGGGCGAACGTTTTATTGAAACCTGCCGCCGCCTAGGCGCCGCGCCATTCAAGGACGCAGCTTATGCCACTGCTTGAGAACGGTCAGATTGTACAGGACGGATGGACGCTGGTTGAGGATGGCCAGCCCCTACCTGATGGCGACATTCTGCTGCCTCTTTCCCGGTTGTCCGAAGGGCTTGGGCGGAATGGCAAAGGGCGTCTGGGCATTGTGCTCAAGCCTGACGAGCGGGTGAGCGACCTCAAGGAAGCCCTGCCCCGCCTTGATCTGGTCAGCCTGAACTTTCCTATTTTCCGGGATGGACGGGCATTTACACAGGCCCGCTCCTTACGCGAGCATCTGCATTTTACCGGTGCCGTGCGTGTGACGGGGCATTTTCTGCCGGATCAGTATGAGTTCCTGCTCCGCTGTGGTGTTAGCCAGCTTGTTATTCCCGAGCAGAGCGATCCGGCGGTGTGGCAGCAGGCGCATGAGCGGATAACTGTTGCCTACCAGCCTTCCGTTCTGAACGAACGCCCGGAAGGATTTGCATTCAGGCGGTTCCTGACACCCTGAGAGCATGGCTGTGGCAAGGGTGTGGAAGAGTGTACGCGGGCTTTTTCGTTCCATTGCTGTGGGGGCCATCCGGGCCTACCTCGGGTTCGCATTGCGGACCACGCGATGGACCTTCAGAATTGACCCGCAATCCTACCTTTACCTGACCAGTCAGGAGGGGCGGACGGCCGTTGTTGTTTTCTGGCATGAGGTGTTGCTTCTGACTCCCGCCCTGTGGTGGTGGGTGGAGCGCCAGAATCCCGCAGTGCATCTGCGGGTTCTGGTGAGCCGCAACAGCGATGGCCGGGTAATAGCCGATGTGGTTGCGCCGTGGCGGATCTGGTCCATAGCCGGTTCATCAAATACAAGAGGCAAAAGCAAGGGGGGCGCTGCGGCCATGCTGCGTATGCGCGCCAGCCTGCTGCATGGCTGTCTGGTTGCCATAACTCCCGACGGGCCATGTGGGCCACGCAGGCAGACACAGCAGGGGGCCGAAGCGCTGGCGCGGCTGGTGGGCAAACCTGTTATTCCCATGGGGGCATCCTGCCGGGCCATACGGCTTAAATCATGGGATAAAATGTTTTTCCCCCTTCCTTTCGGGCGCGGTGTGTTTGTGAGCGGTGCACCTTTATGGCCTACCCCGGATTGCCAGAAGCAGGACCCGGCCTTTAACCTGCAAACCCACATGAACAACCTTATGGAGCAGGCTCAGGTGGAGCAGCAGCACGCAACCGCCGGGCATATTGCTCTCAGGCCGCAGGTCACATGCCCTTCGCAGATATGGAACGGTGTGGGGGCATTGCTGGCACCAGTTCTTCCACTTTATCTGCGCTGGCGGCAGAGCAAGGGGAAGGAAGTTGCCGGACGAGTGCGTGAAAAAATGGGTTTTGCCGCCTGCCCTCGCCCGTCTGGCAAACTCTTGTGGTTTCATGCCGCCAGCGTGGGAGAGGCCTTGTCTATTCTGCCGCTGGTGCAGGCTTGCCTGCGGCAGAACGCACATATCACTATACTGGTGACAACGGGCACGGTTACAGCCAGTACCATTGTGGCGCAGCGTTTTGCGCACGACCGGGTTGTACACCAGTTCATGCCCTTGGATGTGCCAAGGTGGTGCCAGCGGTTTTTAAACCATTGGGCTCCACAGGCCGCTGTTTTTACCGAGAGTGAGTTGTGGCCCACGGTACTGGGGGCATGCCACGCCCGTAACCTGCCTGTTGTGCTGGTCAACGGGCGGATGTCTGCATCGTCCTTCCGGTTCTGGCAGCGTGTGCCCGGTGTTGCGCAACGCATGCTGGCCCCGTTTGCATGGGTTTCGGCCCGGACGGAGGAGGATGCACAGCGCCTGCGGTCTTTGGGAGCGAACTCACAACTCTCTCCGGGAGACCTGAAAACCGCTGCCCCTCCTTTGCCGGTGGATGCTCAGGTTCTGGCCGATTTGCGGGCAGTCATAGGGGAACGTCCTGTGTTTGTAGCCGCCTCCACCCATGCGGGGGAGGAGGAGGTCATAGCGCGTGCAGCACACATTATTCGCCAGACATACCCCAACCTGCTGAGCATTATTGTGCCGCGCCACCCCGAGCGCGGGGCAGACATCGCATCCCGTTTAAACTCAGCGCCAAGGCGGGCACAGAATGCTCTCCCCACAGAGCGGGATGCTTTTTGGGTGTGTGATACGCTGGGCGAACTGGGACTATTCTTCAAGCTGGGGGATTGTGCCTTTATTGGCAACAGCCTGCCTGTCTGCCCCGGTGGAGGACATAACCCGTTTGAGCCCGCACGCCTTGGCTGTGTGGTGGCAACGGGCCCGCGGGTCCAAAATTTTGAGGAGGCCTATCAGGCACTGCATGAGTGTGTGCAGGTTGTGCAGGATGAGCAGTCTCTGGCCGCATGGGTTGTACGGATGCTCTCCTGCCCTGAGGAGCGGGCAGTGCTGGCACACCAGGCGCAGGCCGTGGCAACGGTTAACGCAACCATGCCCGATGATCTGGCCCACCAGATTCTGGAACTCATATGGTAAGGCTGACCCCCCCTGCATTCTGGGGTAATCCTCAGGCCTGCTTCTGGCCCACGCTGCTCGCGCCTCTGGCTTGGGGTGTTGCGGGCATTGCACGCCGCAGAATGCGCAGGTCGGGCTGGCAGGCTCCCGTGCCGGTCTTGTGCTGCGGCAATGTGAGTGTGGGGGGGGTGGGCAAAACCACGGTGGTTATTGATCTGGTGCAGCGCCTGAGCGCGCGGGGGCGTAACCCGCATGTGTTGACGCGTGGTTACGGCGGGCGCGAGGCTAATGGCATCCGGGTTAACCCTGCCCGGCATACTGCGCGGCAGGTGGGGGATGAACCGTTATTGCTGGCGGAGTACTGCCCCGTCTGGGTTGGCGGGGACCGTAGTGTTACCGCACGCCATGCCGTGCAGGCCGGGGCAGATTGCCTGATTATGGATGATGGGTTTCAAAACCCGTCTTTGCAGAAAACCGTCTCGCTTCTGGTTGTGGATGGGGCCGTGGGGTTTGGGAACGGGCACGTCCTCCCCGCGGGGCCACTGCGTGAGAGGGTTGGAGATGCTCTGGTCCGAGCCGATGCACTGCTGGTGATCGGGGCGGACCAGACCGGAGCCGTGGAGCATACGGCTGCCCTGCCCGTTTTATGGGCTGATCTGGAACAGTGTGCTATTCCACCAGGCGTTGTAAACCGCCCATGTGTGGCGTTTGCTGGCATTGGTCGGCCGGAGAAGTTTTTTAAGGGTTTGCGGGGGGCTGGTCTAAGCCTTGTTCGCGCCCTTCCTTACCCCGACCATTACGCGTATAAACTGCGTGATATCGAGCGGCTTCTGGCATTGGCCAACGGGCTGGACGCAGAACTTGTTACAACCCCCAAGGATGCCATGCGCCTGCCTCCCGATTTTCGTAAAAATGTGGTTGAGGTGGGTGTGCGGCTGGTCTGGCAGGACCCAACGGTGCCCGAACGCCTGCTGGATATGTTTCTGGCCTCCCCGGCATGAAGGCCCGGAGCGTGGCCGTACGTTATCGGCTGGAAGCCTGGGTAGCATTTGCCCTGCTGTGGCTGCTGGAGCGTTTGCGCCCGGACCATTCTTCCAGCCTGCTTGGCCTGTTGTGCCGGGCTCTTGGCCCGTGGCTTCCTACATCGCGGATTATCAGGCGTAATCTGGAACTGGCCATGCCGGAACTGGATCATCAGGACCACAGGCGGATTATACGCGGTGTGTGGGAAAATCTGGGCCGGACCATAGGCGAACTGCCACATCTTGCTGCCTTGCAGGAGAACACTCCCGCAGGACCGGGGTTTGAGGTGCAGGGAGCAGAATATCTGGCGCAGCAGGCGTTGCGGGGTGGGCCTGTTCTGTTCGTATCAGGCCATATTGGTAACTGGGAAATGCTGCCTCCCGCCGTGGCGCGGCATGGCACGCCTTTTGCATCTTTTTACCGTGCTGCGGCTAACCCGCTGGTTGACGCCCTGCTCCGTTCGCTGCGGAACAAAGCCATGGGCGATACGCCTGTTCCCCTTTTTGCCAAAGGGGCAAAGGGCGCTCGGGGAGCCTTGGCCTATGTGTCTGGCGGAGGGCGTGTGGGCATGCTGGTGGACCAGAAAATGAACGACGGGATTGAAGCCACATTTTTCAATCGCCCGAGCATGACTGCTCCAGCACTTGCCGCCATGGCGTTACGTTACCGCTGCCCGGTTATTCCCGGTTATGTGGAACGTCTGGGGCCTGCCCGCTTGCGTATTGTTGTGGAAGCGCCTCTGGAACTCCCCGATACAGGGGATAAACGGCAGGATTTGCAGATACTGGTGCAGATGGTGAATAACCGCTTAGAAGAATGGATCCGTAAAAATCCATCAAGCTGGCTCTGGTTGCACAGGCGCTGGGCTAAAGAGCTGTACCGTTAAGAGGCGTTGCCGCAAGGTCGTGTAGTTCGGGTGATTGCTGCCATAGATGGGCTGCCACAAAAGCTGTTTATAAAAATATCTGACATGCAAACGGATGACGCACAAAGCGGGTCGCCCTGCCACGGGCTTGGCGGTATGGTGGCCGCATGTGAATTTTTGTTGGAGTAGCCATTCCCATGCCAGCCCTCCCCAGCCCCGCCCTAGCCTACCGACTGGAAGCCGCCCGGGCTGTTGTGCATGATGCCGCTCAACTGGCCATGTCCATGCGGCCACCGCCGGGCGGACCACAGGGGGAACTCAAGTCCGCACAGGATTGGCTGACGGAAACTGATGGTGCGGTCGAGGCCTTTATTGCACAGCGCATGCAGGCTCTTTTTCCCGAAGATGGCTTTCAGGGGGAGGAAGGTGGCGTAAGCCGCACAGGGAGTCTGCGCTGGGTTGTGGACCCGATTGATGGCACGTCCAATTACGCCCGTGGCCGCTGCCGGTGGTGTGTCTCCCTCGGCCTGATGGACGGGGATGAACCCGTGGCCGGTGTCATCGACGCCCCGGCATTGGGCGAGGTTTATACGGCGTTACGTGGATACGGAGCTTTTTTGAACGGGAAGCCCATCAAGGCTTCCCCCATAAAGGACCCAGCCCGCTCCATGATCGAAATGGGGTGGAGTGGTCGTGTGCCCAAACCCGTGTTCATGGACAAGATGGACGCTATTATGGAACTGGGCACCATGCCCCGTTCAGGCGGATGCGGCGCATTGGCGCTGGCCGATGTGGCCAGCGGTCGGCTTGATGGCTACATCGAAATTGTTATCAACCTGTGGGACGTGGCAGCAGCCCTGCCCCTGCTGGCCGAAGCCGGGGCGGTTGTTTCCCCCTTCCTGCAAAATGGCGGGTTAACAGGTGGGGCGACCATTCTGGCAGCCAACCCGCATATTGGCCCTGTACTGGCCAAGGCTGTGTCCATTCCGCTGGAATAAAAACAAAACAAAAACTGGCCTTTCTCGCGCCACAAAAGCATGCTTTTTTACACGCCAATTTACCGGACTTATCGTGGAGAAACCCGGAATGCATTTCTTTAAACGACTGTCTTCAGTTTCTCTGGTTCTGGCCGCAACCATGCTGGCTTCCGGCGCGGGGGCGTATGCACAGGCAGCGGACACCGCGCAGGCCACTGTTGATAAAGCGGCCCTGACTGTGCAGGATATTTTTCTGGGCGCAACCGGCCAGAGCGCCTTGGTGAGCAATCTGGCCAAGGCGCGCGCGGTTATGGTCTGTCCGTCCATGTTCCGGATGTCCATCGCTTTTGGCGGTGCGCATGGGGATTGCGTGCTGCTGGCAAAAGATGCGCGTGGATCCTGGTCAGACCCGGCCTTTTACAAGCTGAGTTCTGCGTCCTTTGGCATCCAGTTTGGCGTGCAGAGTTCCCAGATCGTTTTCTTCATCATGACTGATCGTGGCCTTCAGGCGCTTCTGGACAGCCAGTTCCAGTTTGGTACCAATGCAGGTGCCTCTTTTGCCAATATGAGTTCTGCTGTTGCCAGTTCCAATGCTGGTGCCAGTAATACGGATATTCTGGTTGCACAGAAGTCTCAGGGCGTTTTTGCCGGGGCATCACTCGGTGGGAGCAAACTGACCGTTAACAGTGATGAAAACCGGGCGTATTACAAGCAAAGCGTTGGCCCGGAAGATATTGTTGTAAGCATGCGTGTGAACAACCCGGATGCGGACCCGCTGCGCAGCATTCTGATGCGTTATGCCCGCAGAGCGCAGACCGCTCCCTCAGCAGCGTCTCGTGCAGCAGTTCCGGCGACGGATGGCATTGATAGTGACAGCACAGGTGTAACCGCCCCAAGTGGCGGGATCGTGCAGGAAAATCTTTCCCCCGCCCGTTCAGGCTCCCGTTAACACCATACTCGCTCAGATTGCCCCAGCCACTCTACGCCTTGTGGTGTTAGTGGCTGGTTTTCTGTTTGCGTAACAGCAGGACGTTATGATTGTGGTCACCCAATGTGGCCGCAAAATTATGTCCCCCCGTACCATTTGCCACAAAATACAGCATATCGCCTTTTGCAGGGTGAGCCGCAGCCTCAAGCGCAGCCTTGCCGGGGGAGCAGATCGGTCCCGGTGGCAGGCCAGTGTAAACATAGGTGTTGTAAGGGCTGACCGTCTGGAGGTCCGTGTGGGTCAAAGGTCGGTCCAGCGGTGGTTTCCCCTGCGTAATGGCGTAGATTACCGTAGGGTCCGTCTGTAACTTCATGTTCTTTTGCAGGCGGTTGTAAAAGACACGGGCGACCGATGGGCGTTCATCTGGCTGGGCGGTTTCTTTTTCAATAACAGAAGCCAGTGTAAGCAGTTCTTGCGGGTTGCTCAGAGGTAAACCGCTCTCTCTTTCTGCCCAGACCTGTTTTAATGTCTGCGCCATGCTGGTTTGCATATGGACCAGCAGGTCCTTGCGAGAACTGTTGCGCAGATAGGTATAGGTCTGCGGAAGAGTGCTTCCTTCCTCAGGTAGAGGCGTGTCCCCCGTTAATAACGGCGCAGCCTGGATCAGGGTTTGAATCTGCCATGCTGTCAGCCCTTCGGGGATGGTCAGCTTATGCTGGACAGGCTTGCCGTGCCGCAAAATCCATAATGTCTGTTCGATGGAGGCATAGGCGGGGAAGTGCAATTCCGCCGCATGCAGTTGTCCATCCCGACGGGTCAGGACAAGAGCGATTGAAAAGACCCGGCTGCTCCACCAGTTTGTGGGAACAACGCCTGCATTTTGTAGGGCAGATAAGGTCGTGGCATAGTTGCCGTGAGGGACCACAATATCCTGATCAGTGGATAATGGTCCGGGGCTGGTATAGCTTTGCCAGCCTGAAAAGGCGGTAAGCCCCATGCCTGCCACAAGAACAAAAACGCCTCCCCCAGACCACTTGAGAAAACTGGAAAGTTTACTACGGTCTGAAGGAGGAGATGATGTTTTTTTACGTTTAGACGCCACGCACGATCAGGCTGGCATTTGTCCCGCCAAACCCAAAGCTGTTGGACAGGGCAACGTTGATCGGACGCTGCTGCGCTGTATGCGCCACGCGGTCGATCACACTCTCGCGCGAAGGATTGTCCAGATTAAGCGTGGGCGGTGCCACGTTATCCCGGATGGCAAGAATGGAGAAAATGGCCTCTATCGCCCCAGCCGCGCCGAGCAGATGGCCCGTAGCCGATTTGGTGGAAGACATGGCCAGCTTTTTGGCGTCATCACCAAACAGACGTTCCACGGCTTCCAGCTCAAGATCATCCGCCATGGTCGATGTGCCATGGGCATTCACGTAGTTGATGTCGGCCGTAGTCAGGCCCGCACTTTGCAGAGCGGAGCGCATGGCGCGGTAAGCACCGTAATGCCCTTCCGAGGGTGCCGTAATATGGTAGGCATCGCCGGACATGCCGTAACCGATAACTTCACCATAGATTTTGGCACCACGGGCTTTGGCGTGCTCGTATTCTTCAAGCACAACAATGCCCGAGCCTTCGCCCATGACAAAGCCATCACGGTCTTTGTCCCACGGGCGGGAAGCCTGCTGCGGTGTTGCATTAAAGCCTGTGGAAAGGGCGCGGGCAGAGCAGAACCCGGCGATACCCAGCGGGCACACCGTAGCTTCAGCTCCACCGGCAACCATAACGTCAGCATCGCCGAACATGATCAGGCGGGCTGCGTCACCAATGGCATGAACGCCAGTTGCGCAGGCGGTCACAACCGAATGGTTGGGCCCCTGAAAACCGTATTTGATGGAAACGTGCCCGGATACAAGATTGATCAGGGCAGAAGGAATGAAAAACGGCGACAGTCGCTTTGCCCGTCCTTCATGCACGGTAATGGAGGCGTCATAGATGGTTTGCAGGCCACCAATGCCAGAACCGATCATAACCCCGGTACGGCATTTCTCTTCTTCGGTCTGAGGTTTCCAGCCGGAGTCCTCGACCGCTTCCGTTGCGGCAACAAGCCCCATATGGATAAAGCGGTCCATCTTGCGCTGGTCTTTGGTTGGCACCCACTCGGATAGCGTGAGTTTACCTTCCTCCCGCGGCCCCTCGGGGACTTCCCCTGCAACCTGTGCAGGCAGATCACTCGCATCGAACTGCGTGATTTTACCAATCCCGCTCTCGCCTGCGATCAGACGTGACCATACGTTTTCGACACCGAGGCCGAGAGGCCCGACGATGCCCATGCCGGTGACGACAACGCGTCTCCGTCCAGAATTCATTCCGGCCGAAAGCAACAAACCAGCCCGCTCCCCATTCGACACATATCTGGTCCCCCAGCCATCTGAGGGACCATAATCCTGTAATTTAAGGCAATGGCCTGAAATCAGGCGGCTTTCTGCTTTTCGATATAGTCGATGGCGTCTTTCACCGTGGTGATTTTTTCAGCGGCATCTTCAGGGATTTCGACATTGAAGGCTTCTTCAAACGCCATCACCAGCTCAACGGTGTCAAGGCTGTCTGCGCCCAGATCGTCAATGAAAGACGCTTCCGGTGTGACCTTGCTTTCCTCGACGCCGAGATGCTCGACCACGATTTTTTTAACCTTATCAGCGATTTCGCTCATCTGTCTTTCTATCCCATATGCCTGCCTACCGAAAATGGCAGGTTGTTCAGGTGTTTAATCCGCGACGGACCTTGTCACTGGCAGAGAACCGGGTGGCAGATGCCCGCCCCATTCCGGCCCAGCAGTAAGGTGTTGCGCGCGATTAGCACGTTTTATCTCTCCACGCCAAGGCAAACCGGACAAATACATCTGTCGAAAGCCCAAAACAGCATGGTTGCGCTGCATGTGTGGCACATCTTAAAGCATTTTGCACCACCTGTTCTAGCGGTGCATATGCTTTTCGTGTGCTCAGGCCATCACCATACCGCCGTTAACATGCAGCGTAGCGCCGGTTACCCACCGAGCCTCATCCGATGCCAGATACAGCACGGCGGACGCAATATCTTCCGGCTGGCCAAGGCGCGCGAGCGGAATGGAGGACAGAAGCTTTTCCTTCTGTGCATCTGGCAGCACGTCTGTCATGGGGGTGACAATAAAGCCCGGAGCCACCACGTTGACCGTGACCCCGCGCGAGCCGGCCTCCTGCGCCAGGGATTTGCTCATGCCCACCATGCCAGCCTTGGCTGCGGCATAATTGGCCTGCCCGGCATTGCCGGTTGTGCCAATAACAGAGGCAATATTGACAATGCGCCCTGCCCGGCGGCGCAGCATGCCCTTGAGTGTGGCCCGGCACAGGCGGAACGGGGCTGCAAGGTCAACATTAAGAACCTGATTCCAGTCCTCGTCCTTCATGCGCAGGGCGAGCATGTCACGCGTGAGGCCCGCATTATTGACCAGAATATCCAGCGGTGCGCCAGCAACGTCTTCTGCTTTTGCAATCAGGGCGTCCGCTTCCGATGGTTCGCTCAGGTTGGCTGCGGCATAAAACGCCCCCTGCCCCAGTTCTTCCGCCAGTTCGCGGATAACGGCCTCACGCGTGCCAGACAGAACAACTTTGGCGCCCTGAGCATGCAGCGTTTTGGCAATGGCGCTGCCAATGCCACCAGAAGCACCCGTTACGAGTGCGGTTTTTCCATCCAGTCGGAACATGTTGTGTAAACCTGCTTTAGAGGGATTTCAGAAAGGTTTCGATATCCGCCGGGGTGCCGATGGAAAGGGTCGAAACTTCGGGGTCAATGCGTCGTACCAGACCGGACAGAACCTTGCCTGCCCCGATTTCCACAAACGTATCAACGCCCAGACCGGTCATGGTGGCCACGCTTTCGCGCCAGCGGACACGTCCGGTTACCTGCTGGACCAGATTGCTGCGAATCGTGTCCACATCAGTTTCACGCTCCGCGGTCACATTGGCGATCACGGGCACAACCGATGCGGCAATATCCGCCTTGGCCAGTGCTTCGGCCATGGCGTCTTCAGCGGGCTTCATGAGTGAGGAATGGAATGGGGCGGAAACGGGGAGCTTGACCGCGCGCTTGATCCCCATTTCCTTTGCTATGGCAATGGCGGCATCAATCCCGGTCATTTTGCCCGAAATTACAATCTGGCCGCCGCCATTGTCGTTGGCGATTTCCGTGCTGCCGTTCTCACTTGCGCGGGTGCAGACCTCTTCCGCCTGAGCCAGCGTGACACCAATAAGTGCTGCCATGCCGCCTTCCCCCGCGGGGACCGCGCGTTGCATGGCCTGCCCGCGCAGGCGCAGCAGCCGGGCGGCCTGTGCAACGTCAAAAGCCCGACCCGACGCGAGAGCCGCGTACTCACCCAGTGAATGTCCGGCAAGCAGGCTTACGCGGCCCGCCAGATCCAGGCCGCCATCCTGTTCCAGCACGCGCAGAACTGCCATGGAAACAGCCATGAGTGCAGGCTGGGCATTTTCGGTGCTGGTCAGGGTTTCTATCGGACCTTCAAAAATCGTTTTTGACAGATGTTCGCCCAGAGCATCGTCAACTTCCTGAAAAACTGCACGTGCGGCGGGAAAAGCGTCAGCAAGTTCCTGTCCCATGCCTACGGACTGGCTGCCTTGTCCGGGAAAAATAAATGCGTAAACGGCCATGATACTCACTGTTTCAAAAACGACGCCCAAAGGCGGACAGATTGCAAAAAATGGAAGGAAAAAACGCGGCAAAAAACGGGCCATCTATGCCGTGGTGGCCGCATGCTGCCCAGTGGTTCTGTCCTTCCGGCAGGCAAAAGTGCGGGCAGAATAGGCTCTGCGTTAACGAGGCACAATACGCCAGACCGGAAGGAGGGAGGCAGTTCACGGTATTGCAAGGGATTTGTATGTGCCGCCGCACGCTTTTGTGCGCAGGGTTCAGGCAAACCAGCCGGGCTTGGAACAAAATACAGACCGGCAGTGCTGAAGCAGTGGCCATGCAAGAGTATGAGCGCATGTGATGAGTAAAATTATGCGCTCACATACGCTCAGGCTGGAGAGCGGAGCAGCACGCGATTCAGTCGTTCCAGAATGCCAAAACTTTCCTGCCAGACAGGCTTGAACTTTTCTGCGTTCACGCCGCGTGTGGCTAAAATCTCGGCCAGTTCACCCACGGTTCGTTCTCCATCAATCAGGGGGAGAATGCCGCGGGTCTGGGGCGGGAGCGGGATAGGCACAACAAGCGTGCCAAAGTGGAAGGGCAGCATGTTATCGGGCGTCATCTGTCTGGCCAGTTCCGCGCCTGGAATTTCGCGCATGATCGGCACTGCCACTGGATTCAGGGGATCAGGTTTTTCAGGGGCTGCGTGTTTGCGCACGACATAGGCAACATGCGTTGCCATGTTGCCTGCAAGGTCCTCGGCAATGGCGGCCTGTGTCTGCCAAGGCAGGGTGGACAGGCGCGCACGCAGGCGTGGGTCGGGCAAAAAGAGACCCGGGTCGTACCGCGCTGGTTCCATAAGAGCCGTGGGTTCAAGCCCGGCCTGATCCAGAAGAGCCAAAAAATCGGTAATGGTGTAGGAGCGGTCTCTGGGGTTGAGGAGCAGATCGTAAAGCCCTGCATCCCCGCCTGAGAGATGATCCCCAAAATTACCATTCTGGTGCAGCCATGCCGTTGCAGGCAGGGTGCGCATGACGCGGCGGGCCACGTCCAGCCGTTCCTGCGGTGACTGTGCGAGTGGCGTCAGTTTTTCCAGTGCGTCCTGCACCATGTACACGCCGGTACGGCCATAGGGCGCATAAACCATCAGCCCCATGCCGCCATGGGGGGCAAGGTGGTGCTCCAGAGTCTGGAGTGCCGCGACCGGGTCTGGCAGATGGTGCAGTACGCCGCAGCAATCAATATAATCGAATAGTCCCAGTTCCAGCGATTTCAGCGCGGTCAGGGAGCCCTTAACGAACCGGATATTGTCCAGTGAGCGGGCTTTGGCGCGGGCCTGCGCAATGGAAAGGGCTTTTTCTGAACGGTCCAGACAGACAACTTCCGCCGGGCGCGCAACCCGTGCCAGCTGTGTTGCCAGCATAATCGCGCCATCGCCCGTACCGCACCCGGCCACCAGCACCCGCAATGCCTGACTGCGGGGGCGTTGTGCGCCAAAAATCCAGTAGTCCACTTCGCGCAGGTGGCTGGGGCTACCAATGAGCAGGCGGCGGTTTTCGTCCTGCGGGTCACGCTCCGGGTATGGGTATGCCTCGTACTGGGCGGCTAGCCCGGCATCACGGTCATCCGCTGCTATGCTTTGTGTCATGGACCGGCACCTAATCTAGCGAGGCAGAAGCTTACCGCGCTGCCATGCTTCGGCAGCTTCATCCGCACTCATGCCTTCCACCCGCATGGCATAGTCCATGGCGCTGATGATTTTGGCGCTCAGCATCAGTTCATCCAGTTCATCCACCAGATCTGTTTCCAGCTCATCACGCAGCCCATCGCGGAGCAGAAGGGTTGCTTCCATCTCTCCGCCCATTGCTTTGTGAGGGTCATTCAGAATACGCAGCCCTCCCTGATGGAACAGGAAGCAGGGTTGGAACAGGGGCAGAAGGCTGGGCTGCTCGGCACCGAGAGCCGCATTATGCCTTGCCAGAGCTTCTTCATCCGGGAGCACGTCAAGGGTAAAACCCGCTTCCGCCAGATTGTAGGTGTGCAGAACCTGCTCCATGCGTCTGGCAAGGGACTGGGGCGTTACAATCGTACGGGTAATGCCCTGCCCTGCCTGCGCCAGATCGCTCAGGGATGTGAGCGGGCTGTTCTCGTCCGAAATGCAGCAGCAGGCTTCGGGCTGGAAGAGTCGGCCCAGTTGCGTGATGCCCGTGCCGAGGAGGTCGGAATCCTCATCCGGCAGCCATGCGGCAACATAGATGTCGATTTCCCCTTTGCGCAGCAGGTCGGCCAGAGCCTGCTTGGGGCCGGTTACAATTTCGGGCTCAATATCGTTGGCTTCGAGAACCCGAATGATGGTGGCCGCCGTCGCCTCATGAATGGTGGACTCAGGATAGGCGAGTGTCAGGGATGTCATTTCGGGTTCCTCTGGATCAGTCGGGACAGCAAGATGTCTGCCCTGTCCTTGCCGCACGGCAAAGTGCAGTGGCAATCCCTCAAATGGAAATATCTGCTTCCATCGGGTATTTTGTCAGGTTCAGGGTAAAGAAAAACCGCCACCCCGGTAAGGGAATGGCGGCGGAAAAGCACCAGAAAATGGCTTGGAGGCGTTTAGGCGGCCACAATATCCTGTTTGACCGGCAGAACGGGGCGGATCATGTTCAGGGCATCGGCAAAAGAGGCAAACTGGCCCAGAGTGTTGTCACGCACGGCGTCCATGACAATCCAGCGGTTGCCGCGGGAGTAAACCTTGTAGGCCGGGTTTGATGTTTCGCGCACCCACACCAGAACGTAGCCGGATGAAACACCAGCCTGTTTTTCTTCAGCAGGGAAAATATCGGCGTCGCAGATACCCATGGGCTGGCTGGCCGCAATCCAGCGGTCCAGATAGTCGCGGTGGCGACACATGATTTCCATCTGGAACGGGATGATCTGACAGACGTTCTGTGTTTCCGGCTGGCGCAGCATAAGTTCTGTATCCCCTAACATCAAAACCCGGTGGCTCTTTCTGATTTTGAGAGTAAGGGCGAAACTCCCTGCCGCGCTACAGGAAAGAGGGCGCTTTCGCCTCATAAACGGGCAGGTTGAGGCGGTAGTGACGAAAAAAACACAGAAATGCAAAATTTGATAAGATTTTATGCACAAAAATAAATCACGTGCCCAAATAATATGCACTATTTTGGGGGCGATGCGCCGTTGTGTGAGCGCTAATCAAACACCAAAGTCTGAATTGAAGGGGCGTGGCCCGTTATTGTGTGCCTGATTGCCCGAACTTGGCTGCGGGTTGGTCGGGATTGCCTGAATAAAAGCGTATAGTGCGATACGTGCTTTTACCCAAAGATGAGAACTGCAGTGCTGGCTGGGCTGAGTGCGGGCTGGCGGTAGAGGCTTTATGCGATTCCATGAGGAGTTCGTGCCTGCCCCATAAACTTGTCCGGATAGGCGTTAAGATGACCCCACTCACCGTTGCAGGATTATGTGCAGTGCATGGTCATTGTGGATGTGTGTGAGGGGTGTGGGATGGGCCCGAAAAGGCTTCAGTGTCACAAATTTGTGATATGAAGAAAAGTGCGTGAAGCGGGCGCGGTTTTCATGCTTTGCTGTAGCAGCACGGTGATGACTGTGCTACGCATGCGTTGGGCATGTTTGCAATATTCAGGAGGGGGAATGATGGGCTTTTTGTTCAAAGCACGTAATCCTGTCAACCCGTTCTGGCAGTTTGCCCGTATTTCAATATCCGGAGAAGTTTCCATCTTCTCCGCACTCCAGGATCAAGACCGTTGAAAAGTAACAGGACCGACCGCAGCCCCCGTTCTCCTCGCCGCGGCGGATTTGATGACGACAATTATATGTCGATGCCTTCTTTCGGTGAGCGCCCCGCTTATGGTGGTGGCGGCGGTGACCGTGGTGGGTTTGCTCCGCGTCGTCCCGCTGGTGGCCCGCAGGTTATCGCTTCCGGCCCGGAAGTGGGTGCATCCGTCAAGTGGTTCAATGGCGAAAAAGGCTTCGGCTTTGTCGAACTCGCTGATGGATCGGGCGATGTGTTCCTGCACGCCAACGCGCTGTCTCAGGCTGGTGTTCAGGGTGTAAACCCCGGCGCTACGCTGGTTGTGCGCATTGGTCAGGGCCCCAAGGGTCGCCAGGTTGCCGAAGTCATCTCTGTTGATGAAAGCACGGCTCAGCCGGAGCGTCCGCGTAGCCCCGCTGGTGGTCGTCCGGGTTTTGGTGCGCGCCCTGCTGCTCGCCCCGCTCCTGACCTGTCTGATGCTGAAGATACGCGTGGTACCGTTAAGTGGTACAACGCTGTTAAAGGCTTTGGCTTCATCACGCCTGAAGGCGGTGGCAAGGACATCTTCATCCACGCATCTGCTCTGGAACGTTCCGGTCTGCCGGGCCTGAATGAAGGTCAGGGTGTGAACGTTAAAGTTGTTCAGGGCCAGAAGGGTCCGGAAGCTGCTGAAGTGACCTCTGCCTGAGGCACTGCTTTTTAGCGGTAAGTAACAAAAAAGCCCCGGTTTATAACCGGGGCTTTTTTTTATAGTCGTTTGTTTCTGCCAAAGTTGCGTAGAACTGTGCGTATGTAATGGCTGGAACGGGGGTTAGTAGTCGCCCTTCCCCTTGTTGCGGATCAGGCGGGCCTTGTCGCGCTGCCAGTCCCGGTCTGCTACGGTCTGGCGCTTGTCCACACTCTTTTTACCGAGGCCCAGACCAAGGGTTACCTTGGCTAGTCCGCGGTCGTTGAAGTGAATATCCAGCGGAACAAGGGTTGCCCCCTGCTTGGCAATGGCGCCCATAAACTTCTGGGCCTGCTTGCGGTGCATAAGCAGCTTGCGGGGGGCGCGCGAATCAAAGCGGGATAGCACTCCGCCCTGATATTCAGGGATGTAGCTGTTAAACAGCCAGAGTTCACCATTACGCTCGCCCGCAAAGGCTTCGCCAATTGTTGCGCGACCCAGGCGCAGGCTTTTTACTTCCGGCCCTTTAAGCACAAGCCCGGCCTCAACCGTTTCCTTGATGGTGTAGTTAAAGCGGGCCTTGCGGTTCTGTGCGACCATGCCGTGGGAGATCATGGTGCTTTTGCTGGATTTTGTGGACATGTTCAGCCCAGCAATCCGACATCAACCAGAGCCTGCCGGACTTTGTGGCGTGATTCATCGCTCAGGGGAGCCAGCGGCAGGCGGCAGGTTTCCCCCGCAAGGCCCAGCAGACTTGCGGCATATTTGGCCGGTGCGGGATTGCTCTCGCAGAACAGGGTGTCATGCAATGGGGTCAGCCGGTCCTGAATAGCAATGGCTTCCTGCGTCTTCCCTGCTTTCCATGCGCTCTGCACGGCGGCACACAGGGCGGGCGCAATGTTGGATGTCACGCTAATGCATCCATCCCCACCGGCTGCCAGAAAAGCGACGGCTGTGCCATCTTCGCCCGAGAGCTGGTTAAAGGGTTTGTCCACGGCCCGGCGCACCTGCAGGGGGCGGAACAGGTTTGCTGTTGCATCCTTTACCCCAACAATATTGCCGTGCTTTGCCAGACGGGCCGTTGTTTCCACGTTGATGTCAATAATGGAGCGGCCGGGAATGTTGTACAAAATCACCGGGATGGAAACAGCATCTGCCACGGCCATAAAGTGCCGGTACAGACCTTCCTGCGTAGGCTTGTTGTAATACGGAGCCACAACAAGGGCGGCGGCTGCCCCGGCCTGCTCTGCATGGCGTGCCAGATCAACCGCTTCGGATGTGCTGTTGGAACCCGCCCCGGCAATAACCGGCACGCGACCATTGGCAACTTTTATGGTGCGTTCGACAACAGCGTGGTGTTCCGTGTGTGACAGGGTTGGACTTTCCCCCGTTGTGCCTACGGCACACAGGCCTGCCGTGCCTTCCTTGATCTGCCAGTCCACCAGTTTTTCAAACGAAACAAAGTCCAGGCTTCCGTCCCGGTTCATGGGGGTGATGAGTGCAGTAATGGAGCCGGAGAAGAATGTATGAGGCATGGAGCGGTCACTTATCCTGTAATGGCATCTGCTGGAGCGGAACGCGGGATGTCCTGCCCTTGGGTGGAAGCCTGGTGCCTGAACGGCGATTGTTGATAGACGCCTAGAATTGTGGCGTTTTTGGAAAAAAATTCAAGTTCCGCCAAGGCTTTGCCTAGGCGGGAATCGCCGGGGTGGCCCTCTACATCCATCAAAAAACGTGTAGCGGCAAACGTTTCGCCCGACATGTAGCTTTCCAGCCGGGTCATGTTGACGCCATTGGTGGCAAAGCCCCCAAGCACCTTATACAGGGCACCGGGGCTGTTTTGCACACTAAAGAGCAGTGTGGTCATGACATGGGGTGTCTGTGGTGTGGGCACCTGCGGTGTGCGCGCGGTAATATAGAACCGTGTCGTATTGTGGGAGGCGTCTTCTACGTTCCGTTGCAGGATTTCTAGCCCATACAGTTCCGCAGCAAGGGCGGAGGCTACGGCGGCCTCTTCAGGTTTTTGCCAGAGTGCGACCAGTTCTGCAGCACCTGCCGTATCAAACTCGGTTACGGGCGTGAGATTATTGTTTTTGAGCAGATTGCGGATCTGGGCCATGGCTACAGGGTGCGTATGCACGCGGCGGATCTGCTCCATGCGGGTGCCGGGCACCACCAGCAGGCAGTGTTCAACACGCTGGAAGTGCTCACCAATAATATGCAGTCCCGCAGCGGGCAGAAGCGAATGAATGTCGGGCACACGACCTGCCAGACTGTTTTCGCATGCCAGCATGGCCTGCTCGGCCTTGCCTGCATGTACTGCGTCTATGGCATCTGCAAAGCTATGGCATGGCAGGGTGGTCCAGCCGGGTCGCGCTGCGCGGCAGGCCATGTCGGAATACGCACCGTGCATGCCCTGAAAGGCTATAACCTTGTCCATCATGGCCTTTAAGCTCCAAGCAGGCGGCGTGCCCGTTCCAGATCCTGTGGTGTATCAACCCCAAAGGGCGCGATTGCAAGACGCGCGCAGCCAATACGCATACCATCTTCCAGTGCCCGGAGCTGTTCCAGACTTTCACGCTGTTCCAGACCAGATGGAGGAAGCTGGACAAAGCGGGCCAGAGCGGCCCGCCGCCATGCGTAAATCCCAACATGGTGCCATAGAGGCCCCGGCCCTGCGGGAATGGGCTGTCGGGAAAAATAGAGGGCGACCGCATGGGGCGTGGCCTGCTTGAAGTGGCATGCAACCTTGACAACAGAAGGGGCTGTTGCCTCTGCTTCCGTGCTAACGGGGGCAACAAGTGTTCCAATATCAAACGCAGGATGATCCAGAACCCCGCACACCGTATGCAGGGCATCTGGTGCCAGTGTGGGCAGGTCCCCTTGCAGGTTGATAATGGTGGAGTACTGCCCCTGCGGGTCCAGCGTCTGCACGGCCTGCCAGACCCGGTCCGAGCCGGATGGCAGGTCGGGATTGGTCAGTATGGCTGTCCCGCCCGCGTTAGTAACAACATCACAGATTTCGGGGTCGGCGGCTGCAACCACAACCGGACCAATTTCGGCCTTGAGTGCGGCATTCAGCACATGCACGATCATGGGCTGCCCGGCAATATCCGCCAGGGGCTTGCCGGGCAGCCTTGTTGAGGCAAGTCTGGCGGGTATGACAACAAGGGGCGGCATGATCAGCTTGCTCCAGAATACAGCGCGGCTTATAGGCGTGGAAAAGCGCCGCGCAGTCTAGAAAAGCTGCAATGCAAACGCAACCAGTGATCAGCAGGGGCAGAAGTGCGGATGGATGGCAGGTTCCTGAACAGGGTGGCGGTTTCGGCGTTGATAAGTGTGGTGGCTATAGGCGGTGCTCTTGTGGCGGCACGCTCCATTGTGCCGGACACGGCCCCTGTGGCCCCGGTTTTTCGTCTGCCGGACCTGCGGGCGGTTTCTATTGAGTCTTACATGCCGCGCGCCAGTCTGGCCCATGGCACTGTGCTGGCGGGGCGTATTTGTGCCCAGTGCCATGGTTTTGCCCTTGGAAGCGAAGGCAATGCTGGCCCGGTTCTGGCAGGTGTTGTGGGGCGGAATATCGCTACCCTTCCCGGTTACGCCTATTCCGCTGCGTTGCGCCAGCATGCAGCGCAGATATGGGACGATCAGAAATTATCTGACTGGCTTATGGCTCCGGCCAGATACGCACCCGGTACACACATGTCTTTTGCAGGTCTGCACGACCCGCAGGACAGGGCGGATGTGATCAGCTATTTGCACACACTGCATACCCCTGCCCCCACCCCAATAACAGGAGCACCCCGATGACCCCGCAGAGAACAGACCAGTTTGTGGATGTGGCAACCATGCTGGCGGATACCGCGCGGAGCGTTGTCCGACCATGGTTCAGGCGCGGTGTAGGGGTGGAGAGCAAAAAGGATGCAAGCCCGGTTACGGTCGCGGACAGGACGGCAGAACGGGTCATGCGGGCTATTCTGGCCGAACGTCTGCCAGACCATGGTGTGTTTGGTGAGGAATTCGGGCAGGACAACGCTCAGGCGGATTACCAGTGGCTGCTGGACCCGGTGGATGGCACGCGGGCGTTTGTAACCGGGCGCCCGCTCTTTGGCACCCTGATTGCCCTTTTTTACAAAGGAGAGCCTGTGCTGGGTATTCTGGACCAGCCGGTTCTGGGCGAGCGCTGGGTTGGGGTAAAGGGGCGCGCAACCGTGTTTACTTCCTCCCTGGGGGGGCAGGCCCATACCCGGCAGAATGTAGCGCTTGGCGAGGCGGAAATGTCGTGCACATCGCCCGAAATGCTGGAACTGGCCCCGCATGACCGCTGGAAAATGCTCAAGCGGCAGGCCCGCCGCATGACATGGGGGGGGGATTGTTATGCCTATGGGCTGCTTGCTCTGGGCCAGATTGACCTGATTACCGAATGCGACATGAACCCCTGGGACTGGGGAGCGCTTGTGCCCATTGTGCAGGGTGCTGGCGGGGTTATGAGCGCATGGGATGGGACCCCCCTGCGGATGGATGGAGATCGCACGGTTCTGGCCGCCGGTTCCCCTGCCCTGCACCGTGAGGCAGTGCGCATTCTGCGGGCGGATTAACAAGATTTATTGGTGGGAATAGTGCCAAATCTGGCGGGCCAGACTATGCACTGCCCCTGTTTTGCGATAGGTCTGCGCTTCGGTACAACAGCGATGGTCAGTCCAATATGAGCACGAGCACGCACCTGTCCCTCTCCAAGGACAAGATCCGTATTCTTCTGCTGGAGGGTATCCACGATAGTGCCGTCGCCCTCCTCAAGGCCTGTGGTTACGAGAATGTCGTACGCCACAAAGGCGCGCTTGAGGGCGATGCGCTCAAAAAAGCGCTGGAAGGCGTGCATATTGTTGGTATCCGCTCGCGTACGCAGCTGACCAAGGAAGTGCTTGAAGGTGCTGATCGCCTGATGGCCATTGGCTGCTTTTGCATTGGCACCAATCAGGTTGATCTTGAAACCACACGCCTGAGCGGGATTCCGGTTTTTAACGCACCGTACAGCAACACGCGCTCCGTGGCCGAACTGGTCATGGGGGAAATTGTTATGCTGATGCGTCGGATTTTTCCTCGCTCGGTTGAGTGCCATAAAGGCGAGTGGACCAAATCTGCCGCCAATAGCTGGGAAGTGCGTGGCAAAACCCTTGGGATTGTGGGTTATGGCTCCATTGGCTCACAGCTTTCCGTTCTGGCGGAAGCCTTTGGCATGCGGGTTGTTTATTACGATGTGATGGATAAACTCGGCCACGGTAACGCTCTGCCGGTTGACACACTGGACGACCTGCTGGCCCAGAGTGATGTGGTGAGCCTGCACGTCCCCCAGTTGCCCACTACGGCGAACCTGATGGGTGCGGAACAGATCAGCAAGATGAAGAAGGGGTCCTTCCTCATCAACAATGCCCGTGGCAATGTTGTTGATCTGGATGCACTGGCCAAGGCGCTGGAAAGCGAGCACCTGCTTGGTGCCGCCATTGACGTGTATCCCAAAGAGCCCAAAGGCCCGGGTGATCTGCTGTCCACCCCGATCATGGGGCTGGATAACGTGATTCTCACCCCTCATATTGGCGGTTCCACGGCGGAAGCTCAGGAACGGATTGGCGTGGAAGTAGCGCGCAAGCTGGTGGAATACTCGGACGTGGGTTCCACGTTCGGTGCGGTTAACTTCCCCGGTGTCCAGCTGCCGCAAAGCCCGCGTGGCACGCGCTTCATGCACGTGCATCATAACATGCCCGGTGTTATGATGAAGCTGAATGAAATCTTCCTGCGCGAAACCTGCAACGTTACCGCCCAGTTCCTCCAGACCGATGGAGAAATCGGTTATGTGGTGATCGAGGCCGATACGGGTGGGGATACGGATCTGGATGATCGTCTGCTCAAGGCCCTGCGTGAACTTGATGGCACGGTCCGTGCCCGCCTGATTTACAAGGGCCGTTAAGCATGGGCTACGGAGCGCGGGAATGATCTATTCCCGCATCCGCAGTTTTGCTTTTTCGGGTATCGAGGCCAGACCCGTATGGGTTGAAGTGCAGATATCCTCTGGTTTACCTGCATTTCTGGTTGTCGGTCTGCCAGACAAGGCGGTGGGTGAAGCGCGCGAGCGCGTTCGGGCCGCCTTGACGGCCATAGGGTTAGCGCTTCCCGCAAAGCGTATTCTTGTTAATCTTGTTCCTGCGGACCTCCCCAAGGAAGGCTCGCATTTTGACCTGCCCATCGCGCTGGCCCTGCTGGCTACCATGGGGGTGATCTCCGCAGAGGAAGTGGGCCGTTATGCGGCTCTTGGCGAACTCTCGCTTGATGGACGGCTTAACCCTGTTTCAGGCGTGCTTTCGGCCTCTCTGGAGGCGGCCTCCATGGGACTGGGGCTTGTGTGTCCCGCATCACAGGGGGAGGAAGCCTTATGTGGTGGTGATATTGCCATTCTCGCGGCTCCTGACCTTCTGGCGTTAATCAACCATTTTGCTGGTCTGCAAATCCTCAGCACACCTGTTTTTTCCCGCTCGGAGCCTCTTTCTACAGATGTTGAGCCTGACCTTGCGGACATCAGGGGGATGGAAACAGGGCGCAGGGCGTTGGAAATTGCGGCCGCCGGGGGGCATTCCCTGCTGCTTTCCGGCCCGCCCGGCGCGGGTAAATCCATGTTGGCGGCCCGGTTGCGTGGGTTGTTGCCGGATCTGTTGCCATCGGAAAGTCTGGCGGTTTCACGTATCTACAGTGCGGCCGGGCTGTTGCCCGATGGCAGGCCCATACGCCGCCCGCCTGTCAGGGACCCGCACCATTCCGCGAGCCTGCCTGCACTCGTGGGTGGTGGCGCGCGCGCCAGACCGGGGGAAATCAGTCTGGCGCATCATGGTGTGCTGTTTTTGGATGAACTGCCCGAGTTTTCGCGCGCAGCACTTGAGGCGTTGCGCCAGCCGCTGGAAACCGGTCAGGTCAGCATTGCGCGCGCAGCCGTGCATATTACCTACCCTGCCCGCTTCCAGCTTATAGCCGCCATGAACCCCTGCCGTTGTGGCTATCTGGGGGATGCAACGCGCGAATGTAGCAAAGCGCCCCGTTGTGGCGCGGACTATCTGGCGCGTCTGTCTGGCCCACTTATGGATCGTATTGATCTGCATGTAGCCATGCAGCCGTATGAACCTCTTGGTTACATGACACAGGCGGGTGGAGAAAATACGGCAACAGTCGCCGTACGCGTGGCTCAGGCCAGAATGCGCCAGACAGAGCGGCAGGGCGTACAAAAAAATGCCGAGGCGGCGCTGAATGTGCTCTCACTTACCGGGAGTGCTCAGGAACTGGCGCAGGCTGTGGCGGAGCGGTACCGTTTTTCCGCGAGGGGGTACACCCGTCTGTTACGGGTTGCCAGAACCATTGCTGATCTGGTGGCTGCGCCGGATGTAGAGCCACAGCATATTGCCGAGGCTGCTACATTCCGTGTCCGTTCTGCGTTGTAAGATTCAGGCTGCGTGGTGCAGGGCGTTAAAAGCCTGATCCAGATCATCAATAAGGTCCTGCGCGTTTTCCAGACCGATCTGAAGCCTGAAAGCGGGAGATTCTGGCTGCTCTGCGCCAAAGTTCCGCGTTATGCCTCCCGTGGTCGGGAGCACCAGACTTTCATACCCCCCCCATGACGCACCAATACCAAACAGACGCATGGCGTTAATCATGCGTTCCATGCTCTGGCAGGTGTATGGAGCGTTTAGAACCACGCCAAACAGGCTACCAGCCCCTGTAAAATCGCGTTTCCAAAAGTTATGGCCCGGGCAGTCTGGCAGCGCGGGGTGCAGGACCTGCGCCACTTCGGGGCGCTGTTTGAGCCATGTGGCAACCTGCAGGGCGGTGCGGGCCTGCTGCGCCATACGAACCCCCATTGTGCGCAGGCCACGCAGGGTAAGCCAGCACTCGTCCGGTCCGGCAACCTGACCAAGCTGGATGGAGGCGTCCCGCAGGATATGCCAGCTTGCCGGATCCGCTACAGTGATGGCTCCGGCAATCACATCGGAGTGGCCGGAAGGGTATTTGGTCAGGGCCTGAATGGAGACATCCACGCCATGTTCAAACGGGGCAAAAATGCCGAACCCCCATGTGTTGTCCAGAAAAAGACGCGCACCATGCTGGTGGGCAACTTCCGCCAGCATGGGAATATCCTGCACTTCAAACGTATGGCTGCCCGGACTCTCGGTAAAAATGATGCGGGTGTTGGACTGGACGTATTCTTCCACTTCGGGCCGGGTAGCACAGGGCGGAAAGTAGGAAATATCCACCCCAAAGCGCCGGAGCATGTTTTCAGCAAAGCGGCGGGTCGGGCCATAAACGCTGTCGGCCAGCAGGCAGTGATCACCTGCCTTTAAAAAAGCCAGTAACGGCGTGGTGCATGCTGCCAGACCGGAGCTGACAATCTGACAGTCCGTACCACCTTCTATGCGTGCAATCAGTTTTTCCAGTTCATGCTGGGTGGGTGAACCCATAGCCCCATAGATGCTGGAGTGATCATAACGCTCCTGCCCTTTGCGGTTCATGCTCTTGAGGGAGGGAAAGAGCACGGTGGAGCCACGCTCCAGCGGCGGATTGACGTATGTCCCCATCTCGGGAGGGGTCGCCCTACCTGTATGGGTCAGGGATGTGCCAAGTTTCTGCCACCCGGCATCTACACTGTTGCGCTCTGTCATGGATTTTGGCCGTTTGTAACTGGCGTGCCGGGTGTGCTGCCCCACTCGGCCCAGGAACCATCATAAAGAGCGTTGGAAGGAAAGCCCGCCAGTTCCAGCGCAACGTTCAGAACCGCGGCGGTCATGCCGGAGCCACAGGTGGTAATGGGGTGCGTTGTGGCAGAAACCCCCGCCTGTAAAAACAGGGCCTGCAGTTGTGCGGCGGGAAGGAAAAAGCCATTTTCGTCCAGCACGGTTTTATAGGGAATGTTACGCGCGCCGGGCATGTGCCCGGACTTTACACCCGCGCGTGGTTCGGGGTCTGTGCCATAAAAACGTGCAGCACTCCGGGCGTCCAGTATGGGGCGGTTTTGCAGCCGAACATGTCCAAGCATATCCCCAAGACCGGCCAGACGGGAATATTCAGTTCTGGGATGATAGACCTGTGGGGCATGCGAAGCGCTCTCCCCCTGTTCCACCGGCAGGTGCTGCTGTCGCCAGGCATTGAGGCCACCCTGGATGATCTGGGTTTTTTCATGCCCGAACAGTCTGGTCATCCACCAGGCCCGGCAGGCAGAGGCCACATTGCCCTGATCGTAAAAAACAACATGGGTCTGAGGCGTAATGCCCATCTGGCCAAACAGATGGGCAAAGCGTGCGGCGGATGGCACGGTATTTGGCAGGGTGCTCTGCGGGTCAGAAAAAACAGAGATGTCAAAATACTGGCTACCCGGAATATGGCAGGCCTTAAATGCAGCCTGCGGGTCAAATGTCTCTCCGGGCAACAGGGTGGTGGCATCCAGAAAACGGATTGTAGTGTCCTTGGCGAGCGCTGGCAGGAAACTGCCGGGAATGAGAGGAGACATGACCAGAGACCTCATGTTTTTTTAACAGGACAATACGATCACATAGTCCTTCCAAACTGGCAAATGAGTTATGATATGTGAAGAGGCTGTACTAAAGCCTCTATCCGAACCGGCTGGAAACTCAGTGCGGAATGCGCCATACCATACAACTGATATGCCATGTTCCTGTCAGTTAGACACAAAAGTAAGGCGTTCGGTGGTTTGTTGCGCGCATGACAGATAGTCACACATTGACGGCTGAACGTATTCTCCGGTTTTTATTGCTGGCAGGCATTGCCTATGGATGCATTGCCGTGCTGGTTCCTTTTTCCTCTGCCCTGCTCTGGGCGGGGGTGCTGACCTACACCACATGGCCTTTTTTCCAGTATTTGCGGCGGAGTATGGGGGCCAATGCGGCCAGCCTGATCATGACGGTCCTGTGTGCTGTGTGTGTGGTGTTTCCACTCGCGCTTCTGGCATCGGCCTGTGTGGCGTCTGGCCCGCGCTGGGCCTTGCAGCTGACAACCCTGTTCGGGCAGGTCAACCAGTTGCCTCCCCTGCCGAGATGGCTGGACAACCTGCCTGTTTTTGGACCGGATATTCATCATCGCTGGGCGTTGTGGAGCCGTAACCTCGGGCTTGCCGCGGCTGAATTGCGCCCCTATGCGGGAAGCATTATCCAGTCTGTTCTTGGTGTGCTCATGCAAATGGCCAATGGAGCATTGCATCTTGTAACGGCTTTGTTCATTTCCTTCTTTTTCTGGATCAGCGGCTCCATTCTGTGGGACACGCTACAGGCTGTTATCCTGCGGATTGCCGGACCCCAGGCCGGGCGGCACCTGTCCATTATTGCCAGTACAGTGCGCGGCACCGTGTATGGCATTCTTGGCACCGCCATTATTCAGGGTATTCTGACCGGGCTCGGGTTGTGGTTCTTTGGCGTGGCCGAGCCGGTTATTCTAGGCGGAATTGCAGCCTTTCTGGCGGTATTCCCCGTTGGTGCGCCTTTGGTGTGGATCCCGGCTGCGGTATGGCTGTTTGTAACCCATCACCAGCTCAAGGGGATTTTGCTTATCATATATGGCGTGGCGTTTATTTCTGGTGCGGATCATCTTATCCGTCCGCTGTTTATCGCACGAGGGTCCAAGCTGCCTTACCTGCTTACCGTGCTGGGGGTCATAGGTGGATTGCTGGCTTTTGGAGGGGTGGGTATTTTTCTCGGCCCGGTCCTGCTTGCTACCGGCTTTACGCTGACCATGGAATTTGCGCAGGGCGGGCCCGCGCGACCACCACTGGATGATACAAGGAATATCGCATCATGAAGAGCCGTCTGGCCCGTTTTGTTGAGCTTGCATCCAAAGGGCGGCGCAGGCATGTGGCTGCCAATGACACACCTGGGGTCCGCATTATCAGCTGGAACCTGCTCCGTCGCACAGGGGCGACAGTGCATGATGTGGCCGCCCTTATAGAGGCCGAACAGCCGGATATTCTGCTCATGCAGGAAGCCACGGTGGAAATAGACGTGCTGCCTGATGTGATTGGTGGCCACTATGCACGCTCCCCCCTGCCGGGGCGTATTCACGGTGTGGCGTGCTGGAGCCGCATGCCTTTTGCGCGGCCGCCACGGGCATGCACCATTCCGTCTGGACCAATAGTTAAACGACACGCCCAGATCATAGATTACCCTCAGTTTTCTCTGGCTAATGTTCATCTTTCACATGGGCAGATGCTTAACCGCAGGCAGTTGCGGCGGATTGCATCCCTGCTTTCTGCGCCATGCGCTATTCTGGGAGATTTTAATCTGGTGGGGCCAACCCTTGTTCCGGGATTTGCCGATGTGGGGCCAAAAGCTCCGACACACCGTATGATTGACCTGCTGCCCATTCGTCTGGACCGTTGTCTGGTGGAGGGCATGGTCTGCTCGGACGCGCAGGTGCTGCCCGTTTTTGCCTCGGATCATCGGCCCATAGCGGTCACACTCCAGCCAGAAATTGGTCGGCGTACACTGGCGAGTGCTTACAGGTAAGGCATGAACAGTCTGGCAAAGGAATCCCGTATGCGGGTTGGGTAGTTCCGTTTGTCCAGATCATAATGTGTTAGTCGCTGGTTGCGGTGCTGGCATATGAATTCATCCATGATTTCCGCCATGGTGACGTCATATGTCTCCATATTGATTTCAAAGTTCAGACGCAGGCTGCGAATATCAAGGTTGGAACTGCCGACAAAAGACCATGCTTTGTCCACAACCATCAGTTTGGAATGGTTAAAGGGGGGATTGGCGTGCCAGACGCGTGCTCCTGTATCCAGCAGAGGGGATATATTGGCGGCACAGGCCCAGTCCAGTGGGCGATGGTTGCTGCGGAGTGGAATAATAATATCTACCTGTACGCCGCGTAAGGCTGCCAGCCCGAGTTCGGACAAAAAGCGGGCTCCCGGTAAAAAATAGGGTGTCATCAGCCGTATGCTTTTGCGCGAAAGCGTAATGGCCTGAAGCATGGTATATTCAATTTTTTCCAGATCGGTGTCCGGGCCCGCTGTAACAATCCGGGCAAGAGAACTCCCTTTACTGGTATGTTCCTGTAAAAAGAGATCCCGGTGCAGCTGTTCCCCGGTTGTAAAATACCAGTCCCATGCGGCAACCTGTGCCAGCTGATGCACAACTGGCCCTTCAATCCGGAAATGCGTGTCAGATACAGGATGCCGGGGCTTGCGCGCGACCAGATTGTTGTCGGCAATGTTGAGCCCTCCCATAAACCCGATGCGACCATCCACAACCAGAATTTTGCGGTGGTTCCGTAAATTAAGGAACGGCATCCGCCAGGGGAGGAGTGAATGCATGAAGCGTGCGCAGGGAACCCCTTCCCTTTTCAGATAACGGTAGATGGGAGATAAAAAATATCCGCTGCCAATACCGTCCACCAGCACACGGACATTGACCCCTCTTTTATGCGCGGCAATCAGCTTGTCTGCGAATAATTGCCCGCTGGCGTCATGCCGGAAAATATACGAACAAAGCAGAATGCTTCTGGTCGCTGTTTCTATGGCGTCCAGCATATGCGGGTAAGCGCCATCGCCATCATGCAGGCAGGTGATGCTGTTATTGCCAACAACGGGGCGGGTTGTCAGCTTGCCCACCATTAATGCCAGAGGTGCAAACTGGCCATCAAGCTCCCTGTTCCATGCGGACAGGTCTGCCCCATCCGGCCTGTGTGCCGTTCGGTCCCCCACCAGCTTTTTGGCTAGTCGGGTCACACGGTTGATCCCGAACATGAGGTAGAGAACTGTTCCCAGAAACGGCATAAGAACACATATGCCAATCCACCCGATGGCGGATGACGTATTCCGTTTTGTAAGCAGAATATGCAAACTCACGCCGGTAACCAGACACAGGCGCACACACGCAACAATCAGGACTGTTGTGGAAAACTGGAGATCAAAAAGCATGGTGGAGAGAAGGCTTACACAACAGGCGGCTGACGTCCACAACATAGCGAATAAGTGTTCTGCACAACAGCTTCCAGTCTCTGCCGCAAAGCGGGCGAGAGGTTACGCATCCTACCACAATGGTCTGGCGGCGGAGGAGGCTGTTTGTCAGAAATTGCGGGGTTCAGGGTGGAACATTCTGCTCCAAAGGGCAAAAACCCGCCGGGGCGAAATTGATATTGTTGCACAAAATGGCGCAACAATCTGTTTTATTGAAGTCAAACAGCGCCAGACATTGCGTGGAGCTGCGGAATGTCTTTCCGCAGCGCAGTCCCGAAGAGTATACAGGGCTGCGGAGTGTCTGCTACAAAGCCACCCGCAGTGGCAGTATGAAAACCTGCGGTTTGACCTGTTTATGCTGGACGCAAAAGGTCAGATGGCATGGCTGGAAGATATTATCCGTCAGATGTAAGGCAGGGACAGATTAAGGACTACCCTGCCCCGAAACGTGGCCCGTTCAAACCAGACGGCATTCAGGTACGGCGGTGGGGCTTGCTGCTGTGTACCGCTGCTGTATGTGCGCTGGGATGGTAGCTCACCAGATGCACCATTTTACCATGCTGGGCAGAGGCCAGTACGACTTTGTGCGGTGCATGGCTTGCTGTTGCCGTATGGTGCACAATATGGCGAACATGCACAACAGGCGGTGGTGCGGTCAGGGAGGCAAAGGTTAATTTACTGGCTTCCAGATCGGAAAGAACACGTTCCGCATGCACAGAAGAACTGGTGGCTATTACGCTCAGACCAATACCGGCCAGAGCAAAAAGCCCGCGTACAAACGGCACTCGCGTCATTAACCTTAGCCCCCTGATCTTATGTCTGCCTGAAACTATACAAAGCAATTACAGGCTGACAACCCATAATTCAGGCGGATGCGTTGCAGGCGATGTTTTTTTCCTGCAGCAGTTTTTGCAGTTCACCGGTCTGGTACATTTCGGTCACAATGTCGCACCCACCAACAAACTCGCCTTTGACGTAAAGCTGGGGAATGGTGGGCCAGTTGGAATAGTCCTTAATGCCCTGACGCAGCGCGGAATCTGCCAGAACATTGGCGGCTTTGAACGGTACGCCAATCTGCTGCAGAATCTGCACTACGCGGGCAGAAAAGCCACACTGTGGGAAATCGGCATCCCCCTTCATGAAAAGCATGACAGGGTTTGAATCAATATCCTGCTGGATGGTCTGTTTGATGGAATCAGTCATCTGTCTGTTATCCTTGCTCGTGTAGAATCCGGGCTCTGGTCAGGGAGCGGAGGTACGGAGAGCCAGCGCATGCAGCTTGCCCCCCATATGTCCTTCAAGCGCATTATAAACGAGTTGATGCTGCCTTACACGCGGAACATCACGAAACGCCTCGCTTACAATTGAACAGGAATAGTGATCCCCATCTCCTGCCAGATCATCAATCTTGATCTGGGCATCGGGGAACGCCTTCAGAATATAAGCTTCAAGTTCTGTGGCGGACATGGCCATGGTGCTGTCTCTCCCCTATTGGTCCATCAGCGCAGGAAAAAAGGTTTCATGCGCGGATTTAAGGCGTGCGGCAGATATGGTGACGCCGCTGGGAAGAATCAATTCATTTCCCCCGGAGCGACCCATCAGGCGTGCAGGCACTCCGGCCTGAGCGGCTTTGGCGCAAAAAGACTTGGCATCGGCAACGCATACAAGGTAGCGGGCCTGATCCTCACCAAACCAGAAGGCTTCTGGCCGGATGCCGGAATCCGGGCTTTCCAGTTCGCAACCCGTGCCTGACGCCATGACCATTTCGGCCGCGGCAACCAGAATACCGCCATCGGCAATGTCATGGCATGCGCTAATCTGGCCTGCCTGAATTTCGGCCCGGACAAAATCCCCGTTCCGCTTTTCTGCTGCCAGATCAACTGCGGGTGGTGCGCCTTCTTCGCGTCCCAGAATCTCGCGCAGCCATATGGACTGGCCAAGTTCACCCTTGGTCGCGCCAATCAGCACCAGATCGCTGTCGGGCTGCATGCCAAGACCCACGGCAGTGGACACATCATCCAGCACACCAAGCCCACCAATGGCGGGAGTTGGCAGAATGGCCTGAGTTGTGCCGTCGGGCATACGGGTTTCGTTATACAGGGAGACGTTACCACTCACGATGGGGAAGTCGAGAACCTTGCACGCCTCTCCCATGCCCTCGAGGGCTGCAATGAACTGGCCCATGATCTCCGGCTTTTCAGGGTTGCCGAAGTTCAGGTTGTCCGTCACCGCCAGAGGGCGCGCACCGGTTGCCGTAATGTTGCGCCATGCTTCAGCCACAGCCTGTGCGCCACCTGTGCGCGGGTCGGCCTGACAGTAGCGTGGCGTGCAATCCGTGGTCAATGCAAGACCGAGCTGCGTATCTTCCACCTTAACAATAGCGGCATCCGCAGCGCCGGGGCGGCGGATGGTCTGGCCCCCTACGGTGCTGTCATACTGGTTCCAGACCCATGCGCGCGACGCCAGATCGGGCGAGGCCACAAGCTGGAGCAGCATGGCATCAAGCGAGAGCGGTGCGTGAACACTGCCCAGCTCTGCGGGTTTCTGCGGGGCGATGGAAGGACGGTCATAAACCGGGGCTTCATCCGCCAGAGGTTCAAGCGGAATGTCAGCCTCAAGCTGGCCTTTGTGCTTGATGACAATATGGCCGGTTTCGGTCAGGTGACCGATAATGGCAAAATCCAGTTCCCATTTTTCAAAAATCTGGCGTGCCAGTTCTGTCCGGTCAGGGCGCAGGACCATGAGCATGCGTTCCTGACTTTCAGAAAGCATCATCTCATATGCGGTCATGTTGGGTTCGCGCTGGGGCACGGCATCGAGGTCAAGCTCGATGCCCACGCCACCTTTACCAGCCATTTCCACGGCGGAAGAGGTCAGGCCCGCTGCACCCATGTCCTGAATGGCAACAATGGCATCTGTTGCCATCAGTTCCAGACAGGCTTCGATCAGCAGTTTTTCAATGAAGGGGTCGCCAACCTGCACGGTCGGGCGCTTGGAAAGCGCGTCTTCATCAAACTCGGCGGAGGACATGGTGGCGCCATGGATCCCGTCCCGTCCTGTGCGTGAACCAACATAGACAACAGGGTTGCCAACACCGGCTGCGGCAGACAGGAAAATACGGTCCTGCCGGGCAATGCCCACAGTCATGGCGTTAACAAGCGGGTTACCGTCATATGCCGGGTGGAAGTTGATTTCCCCCCCGACTGTCGGCACACCCACGCAGTTGCCATAGCCGCCAATCCCGCGCACCACGCCATCCACAATCCGGCGGGTAATGGGGTTTTCAGGGCTGCCAAAACGCAGGGCGTTCAGGTTGGCAATGGGGCGCGCACCCATGGTGAACACGTCACGCAGAATGCCGCCAACGCCTGTAGCTGCACCCTGATAGGGTTCGATAAAGGACGGGTGGTTATGGCTTTCCATCTTGAAGATGGCGGCATACCCCTGCCCGATATCCACAACACCTGCGTTTTCACCCGGTCCATGGATAACCCAGGGGGCCTTGGTGGGCAGGCCACGCAGCCATTTGCGGGAGGATTTGTAGGAGCAGTGCTCCGACCACATGACGGAAAAAACACCCAGTTCCGTCAGGCTGGGCGTGCGGCCCATGATAGACAGAACACGGCCGTATTCCTCGCCCGTCAGGCCGAATTCACGCGCCAGGGATTCATCAACGGTTACAGGCTTATTCACCGGACCAGAGCCTCCACCAGACCTTCAAACAGCGGCAGACCATCCTCGCCCCCCATCAGCGGATCAACCAGATCCTCGGGGTGGGGCATCATGCCACAGATACGTTTGTTTTCGCTCAGAACACCGGCAATGCTGTTCACGCTGCCGTTGGGGTTGCTTGTTCTGTCATCCGCACACACACGGCCCTTGGCATCGGCGTAGCGGAATGCAACGCGGCCTTCGCCTTCAAGCACGGCAAGGGTCTGGGCGTCGGCTGTGTAGTTGCCATCCCCATGTGCCAGCGGCGTGCGGAAGATGTCGCCTTTTTTCCAGCGCCGGGTAAAGGGAGTGCCTTCAACCTCCACGCGCAGATGGCAGTCTTGCGAGAGGAACCGCAGGTCCGCATTCCGCAGGAGTGCGCCGGGGAGCAGGTTGCTCTCGGTCAGGATCTGGAATCCGTTGCACACGCCCAGAATATGCCCGCCTTTGGCGGCAAAGTCGCGCACGGCCCTCATGATGGGGGAATGCGCGGCCATTGCGCCACAACGCAGGTAGTCACCATAGCTGAAGCCACCGGGCAGCACGACCAGATCCACACCGCTCAGATCTGTCTCATGGTGCCAGATCATGCGAGGGGCCTGCCCGGTTACGCGCCGCAGGGCAATGGCCATATCTCGTTCCCGGTTCGTGCCGGGAAATACGACAATCGCTGCTTTCATTTTTTCACGTCACACGGATAAGAGTCATGCAGGGCAGTAAAAACGCTCTCGCCCACTGGTTTGCCCAGAGAGTCGGCATGCGCTTTCAGCCAGGTGAGCACCTTGGCGCGGATGGCGGCAATATCTTCGCTTGCTGGCACACAAAAGCCTGTGGGGGCGGAGGCATCACCCGTATTGTGTGCGTTGATCTGGGCAAGGGTCACGCCATCGGTCAGACCGCTCAGATAGGCATCGCATGCGGTGCGTGTGGCCGAACTGGAGCACATCTTGCCAAGTGCGCCTGCCTTCATGGGGGCCAGCCGCTGGGCATGTGCCAGAGTGGGGGCCGCCAGCACACCGGCAAGGGCGATCAGGGCGAGGCGCTTCATGCCACAACCTCTACCGAGTAGTCCTCGATGACCAGGTTGGCGAGCAGGTTGCGGGCCATTTCGCCCGCTTTTTCATGCGCTTCTTCTGCTTTCACACCATGCAGTTCCAGCTCTATGACCTTGCCAACGCGCACATCCTGCACGCCTTCAAAGCCCAGTGTGTGCAGTGCGTGACCAATGGCCTTTCCCTGCGGGTCCAGAACGCCGTCCTTAAGCATGACGGTTACACGTACTTTCATTCTCAAACTCCCAAAGTACCCGTAGGGGTTACTGAACTGTTTCTGGGCCTTTCATGTCACCCCCGGCGCCGTTTTCCGGCAGGATGCCCATGCGGCGTGCAACTTCCTGATACGCTTCCTTCACGTTGCCCAGATCGCGGCGGAAGCGGTCCTTGTCGAGCTTTTCGTTTGTGTGAAGGTCCCACAGGCGGCAGTTATCAGGCGAAATTTCGTCAGCAAGAACAATACGCATGTCCTCACCTTCCCAGCACCGGCCGAACTCGAGCTTGAAGTCCACGAGCTGGATGCCAATGCCGCTGAACAGGCCGCAGAGGAAGTCGTTCACGCGCATGGACATGCCCGTAATATCTTCCAGATCGTGCGGGCAGGCCCAGCCGAATGCGATAATGTGATCTTCCGATACCAGCGGGTCACCGAGCTCGTCGTTCTTGTAATAGAACTCAACAATCGGGCGTGGCAGGCGCTGGCCTTCGGGGATGTTGAAGCGCTTGGAAATGCTGCCAGCGGCAACATTGCGGATGACCACCTCAAGCGGGATGATCTCCACTTCCTTTACCAGTTGCTCACGCATGTTGATGCGGCGGATAAAGTGGGTGGGGATGCCGATTTCCTGCAAACGCAGCATCAGGTGTTCGCTAATGCGGTTGTTGAGCACACCTTTGCCGGTAATCACACCGCTTTTGGCACCATTGCCAGCCGTGGCATCGTCCTTGAAGTATTGCACAAGGGTCCCCGGTTCCGGACCTTCAAAGAGGATTTTGGCTTTACCTTCATAAAGCTGGCGGCGACGGGCCATAATGATCCTTACCTGTCGAAATGTGTGCGGGCGGTTGGGTGACCGCCCCAAAAAACGGGGGAACCAGACTGGTGGTTCACCCCTTTATTGCTCCCGTGTTCATAGCAGGCTTCCCGCGTGGAGGATACAGCCTGTGCAAACCGGGCTGGCGGTTACTGTTTGGGGCCAGTTTCGCCGAAGATTTTTTCAAACTGGAAGTCCAGTGCCTTCAGGTGCTGGCGGCTGTCCATGGCGGCATCCAGCACGTCGGCGGGAATACGGCCCGAAATTTCGGCATCATCAGCCAGATTTTCGCGGAACGTTTTGCCTTCGGGCGTACCCAGCTTTGTCCATGTTGCCATCGCGTTGCGCTGGACAATACGGTAGGCATCTTCGCGTGACAGGCCTGCTTTTGCCAGTGCCAGCAGAACCTCGCCCGAATGGACCACGCCGCCAAGGCTTTCGATATTCGCAGCCATACGGTCGGGGTACACCACAAGCTTGGAGATCATGCCGGACAGGCGGGCCAGAGCAAAGTCCAGCCCGATGGTGGCATCGGGGCAGATGTTGCGCTCGACCGAGGAGTGGCTGATGTCACGCTCGTGCCACAGAGCCACGTTTTCCAGTGCCGGAATAACCGCTGCACGCACCAGACGGGCAAGGCCGGTCAGGTTTTCGGTCAGCACGGGGTTGCGCTTGTGCGGCATGGCGGAAGAGCCCTTCTGCCCCGGATGGAAGAATTCCTCCGCTTCGCGCACTTCGGAGCGTTGCAGGTGGCGGACTTCCGTTGCAAGCCGCTCAATGCCGCTGGCAATAACGCCAAGAGCGCAGAAAAATGCAGCATGGCGGTCACGCGGGATAACCTGGGTGGAAACCGCTTCGGCCTGCAGGCCAAGGCGTTCGGCCACGTAAGCTTCCACACGCGGGTCAAGATGGGCGTATGTGCCCACAGCGCCGGAAATGGCACAGGTGGCAATTTCGGCCCGTGCGGTTTCAAGGCGGGTTCTGTTCCGGGCGAACTCGGCGTAATGGCCAGCAATCTTGAGGCCGAAAGACGTGGGCTCGGCATGAATGCCGTGGCTGCGGCCAATGGTCAGGGTGTGTTTGTGTTCAAACGCACGTGCCTTGAGGGCGGCCAGAGTTTCGTCCAGATCCTTGAGCAGCAGGTCGGTGGCCTGCACAAGCTGCACGGCAAGGCAGGTGTCCAGCACGTCCGAAGAGGTCATGCCCAGATGGACAAATCGGCTTTCGGGGCCAACCTTTTCTGCCAGCCATGTCAGGAACGCAATGACGTCATGCCGTGTTTCGGCTTCGATCTCGTCAATCCGGGCGAGGTCCGCATCGCAAAAAGCAGCCATGGCGGCGTTGCCTTTTTCGCGGACCACTTTGGCGGCTTCCTTGGGGACCGTCCCGTATTCTGCCATGGCTTCACAGGCCAGAGCTTCGATCTCGAACCAGATTCGATAGCGGTTTTCAGGAGACCAGATTGCGGCCATGACGGGGCGGGTATAACGCGGCACCATAACGCGAATTCCTTAACCAGAACAGTTTAAACGTCAGACAGGTGGCGCCTCTCTAGCGGATTTCGCGCATGTCGTCTGCCCGCAATGCGGAAAACTTTGACATTTTCTGCCGCGTGCCAGAAATACACGCCATTCAATGCATGTTCCGGAATCGGAGTTATTGTGGCCAACCTATTTGATTCTGCCAGTTTTCCGGCAGTTGCCGCCCTCTTGCAGGTTGTGCTGATTGATGTGACCCTGGCCGGGGACAACGCAGTTGTCATTGGTATGGCCGTACGTTCCCTTGGCGGGGCACAGCGGCGCAAGGCCATTTGGGCCGGTGTGGGGCTGGCTGCGGTCATCCGGGTGCTGCTCGCACTTGTGGCGGTCAAGCTACTGAGCATTGTCGGCCTGACACTGGCTGGCGGGCTGCTTCTGCTATGGGTCTGCTGGCGCATGTACCGCGAAATGCAGCACGGCAACGCTGCCGATGAGGGTGCGGGCAACGCACCGGGCAGCCTGCGTTCGGCCATCATTAAAATCCTGATCGCTGATTTATCCATGAGTCTGGATAACGTGCTGGCCGTGGCCGGGGCTGCACGTGAACACCCCGGTATTCTGGTTATGGGGCTGGCCCTGTCTGTTGTGCTTATGGCGCTTGCGGCCTCCCTGATTGCGCGGCTGCTTGAGCGTTATAAGTGGATTTCGTGGGTGGGGTTGCTGGTTGTGCTGGCCGTTGCCGTGGAACTGATAGTCAGTGGCGGCGGAGAGGTCTGGGGCCACCTGTCCTGAGCCTGACGCAGGTGTGTCAGGCAGGCTGCCGCTGCCTGACATAAAGAACTTGCTAAATTGCAAAAAAACCGTTGAATTTCGGGTATGACCCGTTCTTATCCTTCATGGCGGCGGCAGCTTGTTGCCGCAGTATCTCTGGTCGGGTTTTCCCTGACCGCCTGCTCCGGTCCATCTGCCCAGCCGGTGTCTACTCCCGAGGTGAGCGCGGGCGCAGAGGATGCCGTCTTCCCTGCCCGCAGTACCATGCAGACTGGCAACCTGAACGACCGGCTGGAGACATGGCTCCGTCTTGTCGGGCCAGCACATGCAAGTGCTCAGGATTATGCCGATTTTTTACAATCTGGCAGTGGGTGGCCCCGCTGGTCGGTACTGGTCCTGCGTATGCAGCAGGCTTTGGCAAGCGAGACAGATACACAAACGCTGGCCCGCTTGTGCCACACCCAGAAACTGACTTACGCCCCGGCACTGGTGCAGTGCGCTACGCAACTGCCAGATGATAAACCCCTTCAGCAGCAGCTTGTGGCCGAGGCCATAACCGCATGGACCGATGGGAGCGACACACCAGCCGCAGCAACTGCACTGGCGGGCGCATTCGGGGCAAGCCTTACTCCCCAGAGTTCATGGTTACGTTTTGACCGGCAGGAACGTGCAGGGCTGATCAATGCGGCCCAGCAGACCCTGCCCTATCTTTCCGCCAGCAGGCAGCCTCTGGCGCAGGCCCGGCTGGCGTTAAGAAACAATGATGCCGCGGCGCAATCCCAGTTTGATGCCCTGCCCTCTTCTTCGCGCACGGACCCATGGCTTGTGCTGGATCTGGCCCGCTGGCTGCGTAAGCAGCAACGCTATGACGAAGCCGTTGCCCTATGGAAAGCCGGAGCCGTTGAGGCTGAACGAACAACCCGCTCCAAACTGTTCTGGCGTGAGCGGGACGGGCTGGCCCGTGATCTGATCCAGCAGAATCGGGCCGGGGATGCCTTTGCTGTGGCGAACGACACGACTGCTCAGGATGAGAGCCGTCTGGAGGCCGTGTTCCTGAGTGGGTGGATAGCTCTGCGCCTGCAGCATGATGCCGCGACCGCAGAGGATTTTTTTCGCCAGCTTACTGAGTCTTCCTCACTTATTACACGCAGCCGCGGATTTTACTGGCTTGGCCGCGCCCGCGCCGCTGCGGGCAATATGGTTGCGGCGCAGGCGGACTGGACGCGCGCCACAGCCTACCCAGGCACCTATTACGGTCAAATGGCGGCCGCTACTCTGGCAGGGCAGACCAATGCTCTGCTAGAGCCGGGACAGGTGCCTGCACTGATCGTGCAAAATCTCAGGAAGGCGGATAACGCACTCCCCTCTACCTCTGAGGACGCATTGCCAACGGATAACGATCTGCTTCTGGCGGCTCTCAGGCTGGCGTCCATGGGGGATAAAGACCACACGCGCGATTTTTTGAACCTGTTTGAAAAACAGGTCACACAAACCTCGCAGCGTCTGGCGCTTTCATCTCTGGCGTTGCGTCTGGGTGTGCCCGATATTGCGGTGACCATAGCTCGCCATGCCGGGCGCGATGGTGTGTTTATGCTGCGTTCAGGCTGGCCCCTGCCGTACACACCGCCCCAGAGTTCTCTGCCCAAGGATTTTGTCATGGGTCTCATACGGCAGGAAAGCAGCTTTAACCCTGATGCCGTCAGCCCCTCCAATGCCATAGGTCTTATGCAGATCAAGCCATCCACTGCGGCGGATATGGTGCGGGCTGCCGGGGTGGCGCCATCTGCCGCTACGGCTCTGGGGCTGCGGGATGCACAGAATAACATGCAACTGGGCACAGCCTACCTGCTCCACCTGCAGGACCGGTTTGGCCCCATAGTACCCTATATGGCTGCAGCTTATAACGGTGGCCCCACCCGTTTGGCCAAATGGCTGACCACGGCAGGCGATCCCGCCCATAATGGAGGGGAAATGGAGCAGATGGTCGACTGGGTGGAAAACATTCCTTACGCTGAAACACGTAATTACGTGCAACGCGTATGGGAAAACATGATTGTTTACAAAGCGTTGGAAACTCAGGAATGACCCCTGCCCGTCTGATCGCAACGTTTGGAGGCTGTGGCCTGTCCCCCCGTGCGCCCGGCACCGTTGGCTCCTTTGCTGCCCTGCTGGTTGGGCTGCCTTTGCTAAAGCGGCCCCGTACGCTGGCTTGTGCTGCTGTAGCGGCAACCGTCATGGGCTGGTGGGCCACAGCACGTGCGGGCAAAGGGGAAGATCACAGCTGGATTGTGATTGATGAAGTGGCGGGTATGTGGATATCCCTGCTGGCCTGTTTACCCGATAGTGACCAGAGCGAGAAAGCAACCAGAGCCACGCACCAGTTGTTATGGCCCATTGTGGCGTTTGGGCTGTTTCGGGTGTTTGACATTACCAAGCCCGGCCCCATAGGCACGCTGGACAGGCGGCATGATGCCATTGGCGTTATGGGGGATGATGTGCTGGCCGGGTTTGCCAGTGCAGGCTGTGTGCATGCACTACGCAAAGTATGGGCAGCACGGAACTAGAAAGGGTTGAGCATGCGCGAACAGGCAGAAGGATTTACCCCTGCGGTTCTGGCTGAAGCCGGGCGTGTTCTGGCTCTGTTGCGTGCAGCAGAACTGCGGGTTGTTACGGCTGAAAGCTGCACGGGCGGGCTGGTCGCGGGAGCATTAACGCATTTTGCCGGGTCATCGGATGTGACCGAAGGTGGTTTTGTCACCTACTCCAATAGTATGAAGCAGGCCGTGCTGGGTGTACGGGCCAGCACATTAGCTGCCCATGGTGCTGTGAGTGCGCAAACGGTAGAGCAGATGGCTGAGGGCGCGCTGAACGCCTGTTCCAACGCCGCTGTGGCCGTGTCTATTTCCGGTATTGCGGGGCCAGGAGGCGGGAGCGTGGACAAACCGGTGGGGCTGGTCTGGTTTGCCACTGCGCTGCGTGGAGGCCCAACACGCGCGGACCAGCAGATATTCTCCGGAGATCGGGCACAGGTGCGCGAGCAGGCAGTGTTACAGGCCTTAAGGCTTGTTTCTGCCCGTTTGGTTCATCTGTAACGGGTTATTGCCTGTCGGCCGGGTTATAAACAGGGGCTTCCTGTAAATCCGGTGCCATAACCCCTGTGCCTTTGGCTATGGTGCCATCTGGCAATGCCGGAGTGGTTGTCTGTTGGGCAGGCTGAGGGCGCTGTATATGCGCCAGACTTTGGGCATTTAACGTGCCCGCTGTTACGCTCCCGCTACGAGACTGCTTTACGGGGGCTGTGCGTTCTGTTTGCTGTGGCCGTATGTCTGCCGTAGCCTGTGCAACTGGTGCCAGCATTCCACCAAGCAGAAGCAGGTAAAACAGTATGGGCATGCGGTTGTCCCCTGTGTTCAAACTCTGGGTTCTGCATGATGGAGGGTATGGCTCAAGTTGCCGTTTTCTGGCCCGACAGAGCGGCTGGGGTGGCGGTGGTGCCAGCCTGTAGTGCGGGAGGGCCATAAACCTCTTTGGCGCGCTTGATAAAAGCGGAAACCATAAGGCGGGTTGCCTCGGTAAAGACCACACCAATAGCCGCTTGTAGAATCCGCGAATTGAACTCGAAATCGACAAAAAAATCGACCTGACACCCGCTGGCATGGGGTGTGAACTTCCACACATTACGCAGGTAGCGGAACGGCCCGCGCTCGTAACGCACGGTAATGGTGGACGGACGGTCCAGTGTCACACGGGAGGTAAAACTCTCCCTGAACGGGCCGAAGCCTATGGTCAGGTCGGCAACAAGTTCTGTTTCGGTGCGGCTGCGCAGGCGTGCGGCAACACACCAGGGTAAAAAGGCAGGGTAGTGTGTAACGTCTGCGACCAGATCAAAAATCTGGTCGGGGCGATAGGGCAGAACACGCGTCTCTGCGTGTTTAGGCATTACAGAGCCTCCTTCAGGCGCGTGTTGCGTGCTTCGCGCAGTTGCGCAAAATCCGTATCGGCATGGTAGGAAGAGCGCGTAAGGGGACTGGAACTGACTTGCAAAAACCCTTTTACGCGCGCCATGGTGCCGTATTCCTCGAATTCTTCCGGTGTTACAAAACGCGCAACGGCAGCGTGCTTGACCGTGGGCTGCAAATACTGCCCCATGGTAATAAAATCCACATCAGCAATACGCAGATCATCCATGACCTGAGCGAGTTCCATTTTTTCTTCACCCAAACCCAGCATCAGCCCGGATTTGGTGAAAATGGAAGGGTCAAGCTGCTTGACCCGGTCCAGCAGGCGCATGGACTGGTAATACCGCGCACCGGGCCGGATGGTGGGGTAAAGGCGTGGCACGGTTTCCAGATTATGGTTGAACACGTCCGGGCGGGCTTTAACAACCACTTCTAGGGCCTTGTCTTTACGTAAAAAATCCGGTGTCAGGATTTCAATAGTCGTGTCGGGGGATGTCGCGCGTATGGCGGCAATGACACGCGCAAAATGCTGCGCCCCCCCATCGGCCAGATCATCCCGGTCAACAGAAGTAATCACTACATGGCGCAGGCCCAGCTTGGCTACGGCTTCTGCCACGCGTTCTGGCTCGCCGTCATCCAGTGCATGAGGCAAGCCGGTGCTGACATTGCAGAACGCACAGGCGCGGGTGCAGATTTCTCCCATGATCATCATGGTAGCATGGCGTTGTGACCAGCACTCCCCTATGTTGGGGCACGCGGCCTCCTCACACACAGTGACCAGCTTGTTGTCACGCATGAGGGTTCGTGTTTCGTGATAAGTCGGGTTGTTGGGCGCTCTAACGCGTATCCACTCCGGCTTGCGGGCAATGGGGTTGTCCGGCCGATGGGCTTTTTCGGGGTGCCGTAACCGGCTTGTCCCACCTTTCCGATGATCGATCTCGACACGAGTAGACATGACTTCGCCCATTTATACCCAAGAAGTGCAGATAGAACTGGAATGCCCCTGCATACGCGTCAAGGCGCTGGAGAGGCGATAACCGGGAATGGGGCATCAAACCCGCGAGAGTGATGCCCTATCCTTTTGAAAACAAAAGACTAAAAGTGCAAAGCGCCGTCATAGGCCGCAAGAACGGCTTCATGCATGGATTCAGAAATGGTGGGGTGCGGGAAAATGGTTTCAGCCAGTTCCGCTTCCGTCAGTTCCCCTGTGCGGGCAATAACGTAACCCTGAATCATTTCCGTCACTTCCGCGCCAATCATGTGTGCGCCAAGAAGTTCACCGGTCTGGGCATCAAAAACCGTTTTGATCAGGCCATCGGGTTCACCCATGGCAAGGGCTTTACCATTGGCAATAAGCGGGAAGCGGCCAACACGTACCTTGTAACCAGCCTCCAGCGCCTTTGCTTCCGTGTAACCAACGGAGGCAATCTGCGGGCGGCAGTAGGTGCAGCCGGGTATTTTGGTCGGGTCAATGGGGTGGACTTTTCTGCCCGCAATGGCCTCTACACACATCACGGCTTCATGGCTGGCCTTGTGGGCAAGCCATGGCGCACCGGCCAGATCACCAATGGCGTACACGCCGGGCTCGCCCGTGCGGCAAAGCGCATCTGTGACTACATGCGTCCGATCGACCTGGATTTTGGTCCCTTCCAGCCCGATTTTTTCCACATTGCCAACAATGCCAACGGCAGAAATGACCCGTTCGGCGACCAATGTATCGGCCTTGCCATTGACGGTAACGGGAATGCTGACCCCGGTTGCCGTTTTCTGCAACGTGCCGATCTTGGCGCTGGTCAGCACCCGAATGCCCTGTTTTTCAAAGGCTTTGCGAGCAAGCTGGCTTATTTCCACATCTTCTACGGGCAGAATGCGCTCGGCAACTTCCACCAGTGTCACGTCCGCACCCATGTTGCGGTAGAAGGATGCAAACTCGGTGCCAATAGCGCCAGAGCCAATAACCACAAGGCTTTTGGGCATGGTTTCCGGCACAAGGGCTTCCTTGTAGGACCAGATGAATTGACCATCCGGTTCCAGCCCCGGCAGCACCCGTGCGCGCGCGCCCGTTGCCAGAATAACGTGCTGGGCGGTGAGCGTGGTGGGAGCTGCCCCATCCTTGCTGACGAGCACTTTGCGGCGTCCGTTGGCCAGTGTGCCGTCCAGTTTGCCGTGGCCGTCAAAAACCGGAACCTTGGCCTTTTTGAGCAGATGCGCAACCCCTGCGGACAACTGCTTGGAGACAGCCCGGGAGCGGGCAACAATTTTTTTAAAATCAAAGCTTACGCCGTCGGCCTTAAACCCGTAGGCGGGCAGGTCGTGCAGCAGATGATTGATTTCCGATGCCCGAAGCAGCGCCTTGGTGGGGATGCACCCCCAGTTAAGGCAGATGCCACCAAGGTGCTGGGCTTCAACCACCGCAACAGAGAGTTTAAGCTGGGCAGCGCGCAGGGCGGCAACATACCCACCCGGCCCGCCACCAATGACGATCACATCAAAATCTGTCTGGCTCATGATGCCAAATTTCTCCCGCAAAAGGCTGCGTTACAGAACAAGAGCCAGAGGTGCCTGCACAATGCTACGGAAGGCCGAGAGCCATTTGGCTGCCATGGCCCCATCCACTGCACGGTGATCGACCGAGAGTGTTACAGTCATGACTGTCGCCACTTTAATCTCGTCACCACTCACAACAGGCTGCCTTTTGCCAGCGGCAATGGCCAGAATGGCGGCCTGCGGGGGGTTCACAATAGCTGCGAATTCCTTGACGCCGAACATTCCCATATTGGAAATGGAGAACGTACCGCCCTGAAACTCTTCCGGCTTCAGCTTGCCTGCTCTGGCGCGGGAAACCAGAGATTTGGCCTCCTGACTGATCTGTTTGAGGCTTTTGCGGTCAGCAGCCCGCACAATGGGGGTGATCAGCCCATCATCAAGGGAAACGGCCACCGAAATATCTGCATCTTCATGCAAAATCATGGCGTCTTCCGTAAAGGAGGCGTTGACTTCGGGCACCTGCTTGAGGGCAAGAGCCGCCGCCTTGATCAGCATGTCATTAACCGACAGCTTGAATGCATCCTGCCCTTCATCATGGGACAGAGCATTGAGCTGTGAGCGTAATGCCATAAGTGCATCAAGCTCCACATCCATGGAAACATAGAAGTGCGGAATGGTCGCCTTGGATTCACTCAACCGGCGGGCAATCACCTTGCGCATGGTGGTGTGCGGCACCGTACGGCTTGTGCCCGTGGAAAGAGGCGCATTGGCCTGCGGGCTGGGTCTGGGAGCAGCCGCTACTGGCTGCGAGGCGGCAGTTTCCACATCGCGTTTGACAATGCGACCGTTAGGCCCGGTTCCCTTGATGGTGGACAGATCCACCTTTTTTGCAGCCGCAATGCGGCGCGCCAGCGGGGAGGCAACAATGCGACTAGCGGTGTGCGAGGCCTGTGATGCAGCCGCCGGGGCAACAGGTGCACTGGCGGCGGCGTCGGATGGTGCTACAGCACCTGCCTGCGCGGGTGCCGGTGCAGGTGCTGCGCTGGTGGAAGACGGTGCGGCAGAGTCCGGCACAGCCTCCCCTTCTTCCACCATAATGGCGATGGGCGTATTGACCGCAACACCCTCGGTCCCTTCGGGAACAAGGATGCGGCCAAAAATACCATCTTCAATGGCTTCTACTTCCATTGTGGCCTTGTCGGTTTCGATCTCGGCCAGAACATCGCCATTGCTAACCGTATCGCCCTCTTTTTTCAGCCAGCGGGCAATCTTGCCCTCTGTCATGGTGGGAGAGAGGGCGGGCATCAGAATTTCAATTGCCATCTTTCATCACCTCAGATCAGGCTACGCACGGCTTTAACCACGTGCTCAGACTGTGGCAGAGCCAGTTTTTCCAGATTGGCTGCAAACGGCATGGGCACATCTTCACCAGCAACACGCACGGGGGGAGCATCCAGCCAGTCAAAGGCATGCTCTATAACCTGCATGGCAACTTCGGAGCCAATGCCAGCAAAGGGCCAGCCTTCTTCCACCGTTACAAGGCGGCTGGTCTTTTTAACGCTGTTGACAATTGTGGCTGTATCCAGCGGGCGAATGCTCCGCAGGTTGATCACTTCGGCCTCAATCCCCTGCCTGGCAAGTTCAGCCGCTGCATCCAGCGCTGTGCCTACGGCAATGGAAAAAGCAACAATGGTGACATCGGTGCCAGCCCGTTCGATCTTTGCCTTGCCAATGGGTAGAATGAAATCTTCATCAATCGGACAAGGGAACTTCTGCCCGTAAAGAATCTCATTTTCCAGCACGATCACCGGGTTCGGGTCGCGGATAGCAGCGCGCAGCAGCCCCTTGGCATCGGCTGCGGACCACGGGGCAACAACTTTAAGCCCCGGCACATGGCCGTACCAGCTTGCATAACACTGCGAATGCTGGGCACCCACGCGTGCGGCAGCACCGTTAGGGCCACGGAACACAATGGGGCACCCCATCTGCCCGCCGGACATATACAGCGTTTTGGCCGCAGAGTTGATAATGTGGTCAATGGCCTGCATGGCGAAGTTCATGGTCATGAACTCGACAACAGGTTTAAGCCCGGTCAGGGCCGCGCCAACTGCCATGCCGGTAAAACCATGCTCGGTAATGGGCATGTCCAGCACACGCTTGTCACCAAATTCCTGCAACAGGCCCTGCGAGATTTTGTAAGCACCCTGATACTCGGCGACTTCCTCACCGAGCAGGAACACGTCTTCATCGCGGCGCAGTTCTGCCGCCATGGCGTCACGCAGGGCTTCACGCACGGTGATCTCCTGCGTTTCACCCCAGTCCTGCTCCGGTTCGGTCGTGCCCAAGGGCGTGGCGGACGCGGTTGCGGGTGTGGGCGGAGCCGTGCTGGCTGCCGGTGCTGGTGTGGGAGCACTGGTGGTGGGTGCATTGCTCGCGGCACCGGCTTCGGGTACGGCCTCACCATCTTCAACCACAATGGCTATGGGGGAGTTGACGGCAACGCCTTCAACTCCTTCGCCAATCAGCACACGGCCAAGAATACCGTCTTCAATGGCTTCAATTTCCATTGTGGCCTTGTCGGTTTCGATCTCGGCCAGAACGTCGCCAGCGGTAATGGTGTCCCCTTCCTTTTTCAGCCAGCGGGCAATCTTGCCTTCGGTCATGGTGGGGGAAAGGGCGGGCATTAAAATTTGAGTCGCCATAATCTGCTCAGGCCTCCAGCACAACGTCCGTATAAAGTTCAGAAGGATCCGGTTCCGGGCTGGTCTGCGCGAATTCGGCTGCGTCGTTCACGACGGTTTTAATTTCGGCTTCCATGGCTTTGAGTGTGGCGTCCTCAACCCCGGCGTCCAGCAGGATATGCTTGACGTGTTCAATCGGGTCACGCGTCTTGCGCACCTGATCAACTTCCTCACGCGTACGGTATTTGGCCGGGTCGGACATGGAGTGACCACGGTAGCGATAGGTCATCATTTCCAGAATGTAAGGGCCTTTGCCCGCGCGGCAGTGTGCCACGGCCTGAGTGGCGGCGTCATGCACGGCGGCAACATCCATACCGTCCACCTGCATACCGGGAATGCCCCAGGGCTCGCCATTTTTGTACAGATTGTGGGAAGCCGAAGCCCGCTCGATTGCAGTGCCCATGCCGTATTTGTTGTTCTCGATGACAAAAATACAGGGCAGCTTGTGCAGGGCGGCCAGATTGAAGCTTTCGTAAACCTGCCCCTGCCCGGCTGCGCCATCCCCAAAATAGGCGACAGACACTTCATCCGTACCGCGATATTTGTTGGCGAAGGCCAGACCAATGCCAAGGGCTACCTGAGCGCCAACAATGCCATGTCCGCCATAAAAGTTCTTCTCGCGTGAGAACATGTGCATGGAACCGCCCTTGCCATGCGAGTAGCCCGTGGCGCGGCCTGTCAGTTCAGCCATAACGCCCCGTGGGCTCATGCCTGCGACAAGCATCTGCCCATGGTCGCGGTAGGAGGTGATCAGCTTGTCCCCATCCTTCAGGCACATCTGTATGCCGACTACAACCGCTTCCTGTCCGATGTAAAGGTGGCAGAAGCCCCCGATCAGCCCCATGCCGTAAAGCTGCCCGGCTTTCTCTTCAAATCGGCGGATCAGCAGCATGTCATGATAAGCTGTTAAAAACTGTTCTCGGGTCAGCGATGGGCCGTTGCCACCGACTGCGCCGATCAGCTCAGATGTTGTTTCCATGTATGGACCCTCTACGATACATAGGTAAATGCGTCACAAACGTAATGTCTTGGCAGCCAGGGGACTACTGGGCGGTTCGAGCATTTTATCGTGTTTTTTGCATAAAAAATGCTGTCTGATCAGGGCACCTTGCTTATCTGGCGTTATATTCTCCTGACCTGCCACCGCTTTTGTGCCGTAGCCGGATATTGTCGATGCGCATGCCACGGTCAACAGCCTTGCACATGTCATAAAGTGTGAGAGCCGCGACAGACACCGCAGTCAACGCCTCCATTTCCACTCCGGTTGCGTCTTTTGTTGTAACAGAAGCGGTGATCTCGATTTTGTCATCTGTGGCGACAAGATCAAGCGTGACAGATGTCAGGCGCAGCGGGTGGCACAGGGGGATGACATCAGCCGTTTTTTTGGCGGCCATAATCCCCGCAATCCGGGCTGTTGCCAGCACATCCCCCTTGGGCATGGAACCCGAGACGATCAGATCCAGCGTATGGCGCTGCATATGCACTTCCGCCGCCGCAACAGCCCTGCGGAAGGTCTCGTCCTTGTCGGATACATCCACCATCCGGGCATGCCCGGATGAATCCAGATGGGTCAGGGGCTGTTCGCGCACCGTTACTTCAGTCCGAGCAATGCGCGTGCAGCAGCTCCGGGGTCTGGCTGGCGGAGCAGGGTTTCACCCACCAGAAAGCCCGTGACACCAATGGCGGCAAGCTGGGCAATTTCCTCGTGTGTTTTAATGCCGCTTTCGGAGATGATAATCCGGTCAGGCGGCACCAGAGGGGCCAGCAGGCTGGTGGTGTTGATGTCTGTTGTCAGGGTTTTGAGGTTACGGTTGTTAATACCGATCAGAAACGTGTCCAGCGCCAGTGCGCGGTTCAGTTCGTCCTCGTCATGCACTTCCACCAGAACGTCCATGTCCAGACCCTTGGCGTGATCAACCAGTTCCAGAGCCATTTCGTCTGTCAGAATGGACATGATCAGCAAGATGCAGTCAGCACCGATCATCCGGCTTTCGTAAACCTGCCACGGGTCGAGAATAAAGTCCTTGCGCAGGACGGGCAGCGCGCAGGCGGCCCGGGCCGTTGCCAGATCCTCGTTTGCGCCGTGGAAGCATGAACTTTCCGTCAGCACGGAAATGCAGGCCGCTCCCGCCTGTTCGTACGCAAGGGCGATCCGTGCGGGGTCATACTCTTCCTGCAAGATACCGGCAGAGGGAGACGCCTTCTTGATCTCGGCAATCAGGCCCACGGCGCGGTCGGCGGCTTTTTCCTTGAGCGCACGACCGAAGCCCCGTGGTGCTTCCTTGGTTTCCTGCGCTTTGGCCACAACTTCCTTTAAGGGGTGCAGCGTGGAGCGATGTTCCACTTCCAGCCGTGTCCGCGCACAGATGCGGGCCAGAACATCCGGCAGTTCATCTACTTTGCAGTCAGGTGTGACGGCAGCGGAAGCTACAGTGGACGTGGAGGATGTATCGTTCATGATTGTCCTGTCATGTCTCCGGCGTGTGCATCCGAACGGGATGCACGTAAACCATTAAGCACCGCAAGGGCAGTGCCGTTGTCGAGTGAGCATGCGGCGGTTGCCACATTATTCCTGAGGCGGGCCGGGTCAATCCGGCCATTGTGCAGGACAGTCTGTTGACCGGCAACATGCAGCGCAAATGCCGCGTTCAACAAGACAGTATCACGGTATGCCCCGTGTGCGCCACGCAGGAGCGCTTCCAGCGCCTGTGCGTTATGCTGGGCATCGCCCCCTTTAATGGCGGATACGGGGGCGTAAGGCAGCCCCGCCATGTCCGGTTCAATCAGGTGGGACTGAATCTGTCCGTTTTCAAGCGCTACAGCCTGTGTGGGGCCTGCCAGTGTGACTTCGTCTATACCGCCCTGCCCGTCCTGCGGCTGGCCGCAGACCGTCCACACGCATTCCGACCCCAGACGGGCCAGCACTTCCGTAACGGGCTGGAGCCACTGGGTGGAAAAAACCCCCATAAGCTGGCGTTTGACACCAGCAGGATTAACCATGGGACCAACCAGATTGAACAGCGTGGGCAGCGCCAGCACTTTTCTGGCACCCGCCGCATGCCGCATGGCGGGGTGGTGGTGGGGGGCTGCCATAAAGACCACGTGGTGGCGCACAAGCTGTTCGGCAAGAACCTCTGCATTGGAGGACAATGGCACACACAGGGCCGCCAGCACGTCGGACGCTCCGGCAAGAGAGGAAATGGCTCTGTTTCCATGCTTGGCGACGGGTACACCAAGGGCTGCCAGCACAAAGGCTACGGCGGTGGAGACATTCAGCGTGCCGTAATTATCTCCCCCCGTGCCACAGACATCAATCGTGTTGTCGGGGGCGTTGGGGACGGGGTACATTCGTTGCCGCAGGGCGGTTACAGCGCCAAGCAGTTCATCCTGCGTTTCCCCGCGCACGCGCAGTGCCATTAAAAAGGCGGCAATCCGTTCGGGTGGAACGTTGCCATCCATAATACTGCCAAATGCGGCTTCCGCCTGTGCGACACTCAGGTTTTTGCGCTGTGCAAGAGCCTGCAGAATCCCGGAAAAAAAAGCCGGGTCGTCCGTGCTGCCAATCGTAGTGGCGGGCTCAGGCATGGAGCAGGCTCGCAGTCCATGCCCGTGCGTGGGTCAGAAAATTGCGGAGCAGATCGTGCCCGTGTTCCGATGCAATGCTCTCGGGGTGGAACTGTACGCCCGAGATGGGGTGCAGTTTGTGCCGCACGCCCATAACCACGCCATCGGCTGTCCATGCCGTAACTTCCAAGTCATCTGGGATGCTGGAAGGTTCAAGGGTCAGGCTGTGGTAACGGGTCGCATTGAACGGGCTGGGGAGCCCTTCAAAAACATCCGTCCCATTATGGAAAACAGGGCTGATTTTGCCGTGCATGGGGGTTGGAGAGCGCACAACCTGTGCCCCAAATACCTGCCCGATGGACTGGTGACCAAGGCAGACGCCAAAAACGGGCACCTTGCCTGCGGCTGCGGCGATCAGGTCACAGCAGATCCCTGCCTCGTTCGGGGAGCAGGGGCCGGGGGACAGAACAATGGCGTCCGGGGCAAGGGCCATGGCTTCTGCTACGCTGAGCGTATCGTTCCGGCGGACGTCGCACTCCTCACCCAGTTCGCCCAGATAGTGGACCAGGTTGAAGGTAAAGCTGTCATAATTGTCGATCAGTAGGATCATGGCGGAATGATGACCTTTTCGTGCGCACGGGTCAAATGACGTGTCGGAAAGGCGCGGTTTACCCGCGGCCTGTCCGCGCCATTATCAAGGCTTCCTCGGCTGCGCGGAATACGGCGCGGGCTTTGTGCTGGGTTTCCTCATACTCTGATTCCGGCACACTATCCGCCACAACCCCGCAGCCTGCCTGCACGTGCATGGAACCGTCTTTGACAACGGCCATGCGCAGGCCAATGCAGGTGTCCATATCCCCCCCAGCACCAAAATAACCTATGCAACCGGCATAGGTGGCGCGGCGGGTCCGTTCGACCTCGTCAATAATTTCCATGGCGCGGATTTTGGGGGCGCCGGTCAGGGTTCCTGCGGGAAAAGCCGCAACCAAGGCGTCCAGCGCTTCCAGATCAGGCTTGAGTGTGCCCTCCACATTGGAAGAAATATGCATGACGTGGCTGAACCGCTCGATCACGAACTGTTCCGTGACCTTCACGGAGCCGGGGGAGCATACGCGCCCGACATCATTCCGGCCCAGATCAATCAGCATCAGATGCTCGGCGATTTCCTTCTGGTCGGCCAGAAGATCCTGTTCAAGTGCGAGGTCCTCAGCCGCGGTTTTGCCGCGTGGGCGTGTTCCCGCCAAAGGCCGCACGGTCATTTTACCGTCCCTGAGCCGTACAAGAATTTCGGGGGATGACCCGACCAGCGAGAAGTCCCCAAAATCCAGATGGAACAGGAAAGGAGCCGGATTTATGCGCCTGAGCGCACGGTAGAGGGAGAGTGACGGCAGCGCAAAAGCTGTTGAAAAGCGCTGGCTTGGCACAACCTGAAATGCATCGCCCGCAGCAATATAGTCCTGAATACGGGTGATGGCGGCGCAGAAATCCTGATGTGTGAACGTGGACGTGGGTTCGGCAAAGGCTGGCACATTCGCAGGAATGTCTGCCGGGGGAAGTGCCCCGCTCAGGCAGTCTCTGGCGCGTTGGAGCAATGCCTGTGCGCGCTCCCATGCTTCTGGCGCTGTTTCGGTCGCATTGGGGCGGACGGGAGCCGCCAGAATAAGCTCGTCCGTTACCGTATCAAAAACAGCAAAAAGGCCCGGACGCATCAGAATGGATTCTGGCAGGTTCAGGTCGTCTGGTGGTGCGTCTGGCAGGTGTTCCATCTGGCGCACCATGTCGTACCCCAGATACCCGAACAGGCCGCCAATCATGGGAGGAAGTTCGGGCGGGAGGTCCATGCGGGACGCGTGGATAAGGGCACGCAGGCTGGCCAGTGGCGCGGTACCTTCGTCTTCTGGTACGGCTTTTGTGGGCAGGCCATTGTGGCATGTGCTGGTGCTGACCTTGCCGTTATGGCAGGTCCATACCAGATCGGGCCGCAGGGCAATAACGGAGTAGCGCCCGCGGGTTGTGCCGCCTTCCACACTTTCCAGCAGCAGGGTATATTGCCCTGTGCCACCTTCCAGATGTGCCAGCCGCATGTAGGCGGAAACCGGGGTCAGTAGGTCAGCAGGTTCCACAGAGTAAATAATGGAGCCCCTGCCCGCTTCCCATGCCGCAAGACAGTCCTGTTTGCTGGGGGACGCTGCCGTATGCGCCTTCATGCCCGGATTCACTGGACTGGTCCTCCAAATCCGGCGGCGGCCAGAGCTGCCTGAATGGCGGCGTTGTTAATGTGCGGGGGCAGACGCTTGTTAAGGTCCTGCACATAGCTGGCCGCCAGATCATCACCATAGGCTTGGGTCAGGTTATTTTTCAGCTTTTGCAGAACATCAATGGGTGCCGGAGGATTGGGTACAAAAACCTTGGTCACCACAGCGACAAAAAAAGTATCCGCATTTTCAGCCATAACTGCCTGCCCGGCCTTCATGCGGGGGATGTAGCTGGCAACTTCGGGCGGTAGGGCCTTGCCGGGGTTGGCCAGAGAAAACGGAATATCACGGGTAATCTGAATGCCAGAGGCAGTCTGGCCCGCAATGCTTCCCTTCTGGCGGGCTGCCAGAAACAGGGATGTTGCCTGCTGGTCTGCCGTATGGTGGCGGGTATCGGCCTGCCAGGCAGCCAGCACGTCGCCCTTTGCCTGCTCAAACGACCGGGGGGTGGCGGGTGTTATGGAATCAACCTCAACCGCAAACCAGCTATTATCCGGGCCTTCGAGCAGATTAGGCGGATCTCCGGCTTTCTGGGTAAAGATCTGATGCACAATGGCATCACGCAGTTTGCCCGAAGCCGGAATCGGAGCGGGCTGTTTTTCAGCCGTATTGCCCTGCGCGTCCAGTGAGCCGGAAATGGCAGCAGCACCAATCGTATCCGGAATAGCATCCAGCCCTTTACCAGCAATGGCGTCCTGCAACTGCCGGCGGCGTTCGGTCACAACCGAAGGTGCAGCCGCGGTCCGGTACTGCTGCAAAATTTCCTGCCGGGCATCTGCAAAGGAGGTACTGTGCGCGGGCAGGATTTTGGTCACGCGGAAAACAGACCAACCCATTTCGGTTTTCACAGGCCCCGTAACCTGCCCTTGCGGTGCCTGAAACAGAGCCTGCTTGAGCACGTCAGAGGGAATGGTCGTGGGGCGAGCGCCCGGCATTTCCACCGATGCGGCACCTTTGATGGCGCCTTGCGCAGCCTGCCAGCTCCCCTTGAGCTTCCATGCGTTGGCAATGTTCTGGGCGTCAGCTTCGGATGTGGCTGTGATGAGCTGAATATCGCGGGTTTCTGGCACGTTGTAGTGGCTGCTTTGCGCATCATACGCGCGCTTGAGCTGCGTATCATCTACTGTAATCGTATCCGCCACGGTCTGGGGGGACAGGACCACAATGCGTGCATGCCGCAATTCCGGAGTGCCGAACAGCCACAGATGGTTCGCATAATAGCGCTGCAAGGTTGCTGTATCCGGCGCAGGAGGGACCGGCTGGGCAGCAACAGGAATGCTGATCAGGTCCACCAAGCGTGTGGTTGCGCCGTAATCGACCAGAGTCTTGAGCAGGGTGTTGGAGACGCGGCTCCCCTGCGCCAAGGGTTGCAGCAGGGTACGTACGGTCAGGTCATCGCGGATCATGTCCAGCACCTGCTGTTCGCTTAACCCCTGTGCACTCAGGCGCTGGTTGAACACGGCGCGGTCAAACTGGCCAGTAGGCCCTTTGAAGTAAGGGAGGGAAAACACTTCCTCCCTGATAGCGGAATCCGGCACAATGATTTTAAGCTGGCGAGCGGCCTCAAGCAGTTCGGCCTGTGCAATCAGGCGTTGCAAAATCTGGCGCGCAATCTGCCCCTGCATGATGGGAGACAGGGCAGAAGGGTCCTTGACCCCCATCTGCTGGGTGATTGTCGGCATTTCAGAGCGCAGGGCCATGGCCAGGTCACGCGTGGGTATGCGGTGCTGGCCAACCCGGGCCACCACATCCGTCTCTTCGCTCATGAAGCCAATAACGTCGCCAATACCCCAGCCGACAAAGGCCAGAAAAATAACAATGGCAACAACGCGGCCCAGCCACGATTCAACAAGTACTCGGCGCAGGTAGGAAATCATGACCCTATGGATCCACAGCTCATCATAAATGGTTTATGCTGATTGCAGCACATCTTGGGGCGGCACCATAAGCGGAGGTGTGCCGCTTGACCAGACATAACCGTTGTGGGGCAGCAATAAGGTATAATCCCTCTCTTGCGCCTGAGTGTGCGTGTATGGTTTAGCCTGTTGCCAACAGTGCCATGGCAGACGCACATGCAGCGCGTGGCAGCACAGGAACTGGAGGAAGGGTATGAGCAGGCAGATTATTGTCGGCAATTGGAAAATGAATGGTACACGCCAGGACGCACAGGCGCTGGTACAGGCGCTGGTAAGCGACCTGCCCGCGACTGCGCCGGATGTGGTTGTCTGCCCTCCCTTTACGCAGCTGGCGCTTGTGCAGCCTGCGCTGGCTGCCTCTCCTATCGGTCTTGGTGCGCAGGATTGTCATAAGGATGCTGCTGGAGCGCATACGGGCGATATTTCCCCCACCATGCTGGCTGATCTTGGCGTCAGCTATGTGATTCTTGGTCATTCAGAGCGGCGGCAGGAACACGGTGAGCTGGACGAAACCGTGCGTGAAAAAGCCGTGGCAGCTACCAGGGCGGGCCTGACCCCGATTGTCTGCGTTGGCGAGACCGAAGACCAGCGTGAAGGCGGTGAGTACGAAGATGTGCTTGGCTGGCAGATCAAGGGCTCGCTTCCCGATGGTTTTACCGGTATTGTGGCTTACGAACCCATCTGGGCCATTGGAACGGGGCTTGCCGCGACAACCGACCAGATAGCCCAGACCATGTCTTTCCTGCGTGCCGAATTGGTCCGACAGTTTGGTGAGGCTGGAAAAACTATCAAAATCCTGTATGGAGGGTCCGTAAACGCTGGGAATGCTATTTCCGTTCTTTCCATTCCCGAGGTTGCGGGCGCACTGGTTGGTGGCGCGAGCCTTAAGGCGGATGCATTTCTTTCTATTGTCAACGCAGCATCCGCTGCCTGACATTGCTGCTTTGATCTGGAACCCGACATGACGACAGCCCTGCTGATCCTGCATTTCTGTGTCACCATTGCTCTGATTGGCGTTGTGCTGATTCAGCGGAGCGAAGGTGGCGGCCTTGGTATTGGTAACAGTCAGGGTATGGGCGCCTTTATGTCCGGCCGCGGGACAGCCAACCTGCTGACCCGCACAACGGCCGTGCTGGCAGGGCTGTTCATGCTGCTCTCTCTCCTGCTTGCCATGCTCTATAAAGGCGGCGTAACTGGTGCCGGGCACGACATTCTGGCCCAGCCCCCGGCGGAAACCGCCCCCGTGGCAACGACGGCTCCGCCCGCGGTCCAGACAAAAGCGCCCCCTGCGGCTCCCAAGCCCTGAAAAATGCTGACATCCTTCTCTGATATCCGGTTGGTTTACAGAGAAGGTTATGAGTTTTTGTCCCCCGCATGCAGCAATGCATGCGGTGGATTGTGTTTGCTTATCCTTCTCCACCCGCTCCAGTCCGTGTAGGAATTCTGCTCATGACACGCTTTGTCTTTATTACTGGTGGTGTGGTGTCCTCTCTAGGCAAGGGCATTGCTTCAGCCGCTCTCGCAGCGCTTTTGCAGGCGCGTGGCTACAAGGTCCGCCTGCGCAAGCTGGACCCTTACCTGAACGTGGACCCCGGCACCATGAGCCCTTACCAGCATGGTGAGGTGTTCGTAACTGATGACGGAGCGGAAACGGACCTCGACCTCGGCCACTACGAGCGTTTTACAGGCGTTAACGCCACGAAAGAGGACAACGCGACAACCGGGCGCATTTACTCCGACGTGATTGTGCGTGAGCGGCGTGGAGATTACCTGGGGGCCACCGTGCAGGTCATCCCCCATATTACAGATGCCATTAAGGATGTGGTGGTTGCCAACACGGATGATCTGGACTTTGTTCTGGTCGAAATTGGCGGAACCGTAGGGGATATTGAAAGCCTGCCGTTCCTTGAGGCCATTCGCCAGTTACGGAATGATCTGGGCATGGACCAGACCATGGTGGTCCATCTGACACTGCTGCCGTGGATTCCTTCTGCCGGAGAGCTTAAAACAAAGCCGACCCAGCATTCGGTCAAGGAATTGCAGAACGTAGGCATTCAGCCGCAAATCCTGCTCTGCCGCTGTGACCGCCCGATCCCCCCGACCGAGCGCCGCAAGATTGCAAACTTCTGTAACGTTCGCCCCGAAGCGGTTATTGCCGCACGGGATGTGGATACGATTTACGCCTGCCCCCTCTCCTACCATGCGGAAGGGATGGATACGGAAGTTCTGCGCTACTTTGGCCTGCCTTATGCTGAAGAGCCCGATCTCTCCAACTGGCAGAACATTGTGGACGCCCTGCGCCACCCTGCGGGGGAAGTGCGCGTGGCTGTGGTGGGTAAATACACGGCCCTGCTTGATAGCTACAAATCCCTGAACGAAGCCCTGCTGCATGGGGGGATTGCCCACCGTGTTAAAGTGACGCTCGACTGGATTGATTCTGAGCAGTTTGAAAAAAATCCGGCCACGCTGGAAGAAAAACTGAGCGGTGCAGATGCTATTCTGGTGCCCGGTGGTTTTGGTGAGCGTGGCTCTCAGGGTAAAATTGAAGCCATTCGTTATGCGCGTGAAAAAGGCATTCCGTTCCTTGGCATCTGTTTTGGCATGCAGATGGCGGTTATTGAATGCGCCCGCAATCTTGCTGGTTTGAGCGATGCATCCTCCACCGAATTCGGCCGGACAGAAGAGCCGCTGGTCGGCCTGATGACCGAGTGGGCGCGTGGCAATGAACGTTTGCGCCGGAGCGAAGGTGGCGAACTGGGGGGCACCATGCGTCTTGGCGCTTATCCAGCCACTCTGGTGTCCGGCTCCCGGGTTGCGGAAGCCTACGGAACCAACACCATTCGCGAGCGCCATCGCCACCGGTATGAAGTGAATATCCATTACAAGGATCAGCTTGAAAAAGCGGGTCTGCGTTTCTCTGGCCTGTCCCCAGATGGTATTCTGCCAGAAGTGGTCGAATATCCCGATCATCCATGGTTTATTGCCGTGCAGTATCACCCTGAGCTTAAATCCCGCCCCTTTGCGCCTCATCCCCTGTTTGCCGGGTTTGTGGGGGCTGCTGCAGCCAAGGCAAAACAGGCATGATCCCGGCCTCTGGCGTGCCAGTTGAAATTGGTGGGCTGAGTATTGGGAATAATTTGCCTTTTGTGCTGATCGCAGGGCCATGCCAGATTGAATCGGCTGCCCATGCCATGGAGACAGCCGCAGCTCTTAAAGAGATCTGTCAGGCTGCTGGTGTGGGGCTGATTTATAAAAGCTCGTTTGACAAAGCCAACCGTACCAGCCTTTCCAGCACACGAGGGGTTGGGCTGAAGGATGGACTGGCTATTCTGGCCGATATTCGCCAGACATATGCCCTGCCGGTCCTGACAGATGTGCATACGGCAGAGCAATGCGCCCCGGTGGCGGAAGCGGTGGATGTGCTGCAAATTCCCGCTTTTTTGTGCCGGCAGACTGATCTGCTTCTGGCTGCGGGCGAAACCGGTGCGGCAGTCAATATTAAAAAGGGGCAGTTTCTTGCCCCATGGGACATGCAGCATGTTGCCGCCAAGGTTGCTTCAACCGGTAACCAGCGTGTGCTGCTGTGCGAACGCGGGACCAGCTTTGGCTATAATACGCTGGTGAATGATATGCGGGGCCTGCCGATTATGGCCCGGACCGGCTTCCCCGTAGTGTTTGATGCAACACATTCGGTGCAGCAACCGGGTGGTATGGGGAGTGCAAGCGGTGGGCAGCGTGAGTTTGCCCCCATTCTCTCCCGCGCGGCATTGGCCATTGGTGTTGCCGCACTGTTCATAGAAACACATGAAGACCCGGACAAAGCGCCGAGTGATGGGCCAAACATGTTGCCCATCAGCCAGTTACCTGTTTTGCTCAAACAGTTCAGGGCCATAGATAGCCTGATCAAAGGCGGATAACAGCTTCAGAAATGACGCATAAAAAAAGACGCCATGGATCACCATGGCGTCTTTTTTGTGAGTAAGCGAGACCTCTTACACGTCCAGATTGGCGACCTTAAGAGCGTTACCCACAATAAAGTCACGCCGTGGCTCAACCACATCGCCCATCAGGGTTGTAAACACATCTCCGGCCTCTTCCACATCCCCAACACGTACTTGCAAAAGGGTACGCATGGCGGGGTCCAGTGTGGTTTCCCAAAGCTGTGCGTCGTTCATTTCGCCAAGACCTTTAAAGCGGTTAATGGCAAGGCCACGGCGCCCCTGTGCAAGCAGGCGCGTAAACAGGTCAGACGGCCCGTTCAGGCGGTGTTCCGTGGTTTCAAACTTCAGCACAACGCCGGTTGCAAAGTCTTGCTGCAACCGCACCAGTTGGGATGTCAGCCAGCGTGCATCGGCCCCTGCCAGTGTGATGGGGTCTATGCGGTACATTTCGCCAACGCCGCGTACATTGCGTGCGAGTTCCACGCCATCCACGCTGGCAGCGGCTTTCCAGCCCCGCTCGGTAGAGGGAGATGCTGCATCAAGCCGCTGCTGGAGTGCGGGCATGCGCTGCTGGAGCTGTTCAAGGTCAGCACTCAGTGCGCCAGCAAGAGCAACCTGCTCGACAATCCACGGGGGAATACGTGTGGAAATGCGGGCAATAGCCTGACATGTCTGCCGGATAAACGGCAGATCAGCCTCAAGCTCCGTATTGCTGACCGTGCGGCCATCGGCATAGACAAAGCTGGCATTGCTGAGCGCTTTATCCAGCAGATACTGCTCCAGTGCCGCATCATCCTTCAGGTAGGTTTCTTCATTCCCGCGCTTGGCCCGGTATAGGGGAGGCTGGGCAATGTAGAGGTAACCGCGTTCGATCAGTTCAGGCATCTGGCGGAAGAAGAAGGTTAGCAGCAGGGTACGAATATGGGAGCCGTCCACGTCAGCGTCAGTCATGATGACAATGCGATGGTAACGGAGTTTTTCTATGGAAAAACCACCCTGATCAACTTCCCCACGGCCAATGCCTGTGCCCAGAGCGGTAATCAGCGTGCCAATTTCAGCCGAGCCAAGCATGCGGTCAAAACGGGCGCGCTCGACGTTCAGGATTTTACCTTTGAGTGGCAGAATAGCCTGAAAGCGCCTGTCCCTGCCCTGCTTTGCCGTGCCGCCTGCGGAATCCCCTTCCACAATAAACAGTTCAGCTTTGGCGGGGTCGCGGGCCTGACAGTCTGCCAGCTTACCCGGAAGAGACGAAACATCCAGAATGCCTTTGCGGCGTGTGAGTTCGCGTGCCTTGCGCGCGGCCTCACGGGCAGATGCTGCGTCCAGCACCTTGGAAACAACAATCTTGGCTTCCTTGGGGTGGGTTTCAAACCAGTGGGCAATAATATCGGCCGCAGCCGCATGCACTACAGGCTGCACTTCGGAGGAAACAAGCTTGTCTTTGGTCTGGGACGAAAATTTGGGGTCTGGCACTTTAACTGACAGAACGGCCGTCAGACCTTCACGCATGTCTTCGCCCTGAAGGGACTGGGCGTCTTTTTTGGCAATGCTTTCAGCATATTTGCCAACAACGCGGGTCAGGGCCTGGCGGAACCCTGCCAGATGCGCCCCACCATCCCTTTGAGGAATATTGTTGGTGAAGCAGAGCATGGTTTCATGAAAACTGTCATTCCAGCTCAGTGCAAATTCAACCTTGATCCCATTGTCCGGGTTTTCCAGACTGCCGGTAATCGGCGGGGTGATCAGGGATGTGCGTGAACGGTCAAGCCAGTTTACAAAGGCTTCCAGCCCGCCCTCATAATAGAATTTTTCTTCCCGCACAGGGGTAACGCGGGCGTCCCGTAGGACAATTTCCAGACCGGAGTTCAGAAAAGCCAGTTCGCGGAGCCTGCGTTCGAGAATGGTAAAATCGAACTCGATCCGGGGGAAAGTCTGCAAGCTGGGCTTGAAGGTGACCTGTGTGCCGGTTTCTTCAGCCGATGGGCCAACAACTTCAAGCGGCGCATCCCGCTCGCCATCATGGAAGCGGATGCAGTGTTCATGGCCATTGCGCCAGATCCGCACGTCCATCCATTCCGAAAGTGCGTTCACAACGGCTGCACCCACGCCATGCAGCCCGCCAGAAACCTTGTAGGAGTTCTGGTTGAACTTGCCGCCCGCATGTAAGCGGGTCAGTACCACTTCGGCGGCACTGATGCCTTCCTCGTGGTGCATATCGGTTGGAATGCCGCGTCCGTTATCGCGGACAGTCACACTGCCGTCTGCGTTGAGGGTGAGAACACAGCGCGATGCAAATCCGGCCTGCGCCTCGTCCACCGCGTTATCAATGATCTCGAATGCCATGTGGTGCAGGCCAGAACCATCATCAGTATCACCGATGTACATTCCGGGCCGTTTGCGGACAGCATCAAGCCCCTTCAGCACAGAGATAGACGCGGCATCATACTCTTCGGTACCAGCAGATGGCGTAGGCTGAGAGAGGTCTGTCATAAGAATGCTGCACTCCGCAAAAAAAGAATGGAAGCCATTGTGGTCTTATACTCCGCCCACGGCATTGCGACCAGCGCCCGAAGGCCCCTTTTGTCAGCAGATCGACAAAAAAGAGCCCTGCCGGAGTGTTGCGAACTCGGCATGCCCCTGCAATGGCGCAAACGGAGCCCGGTCCGTGCCGGTTATGAGCACAGTACTTTGAAAATCTTGCAGAATCTTTTGCAGGGATAATCGGCGCTGTTCATCCAGATGGACCAGAGGTTCATCCAGCAGCAATAGCGGGGCCGTTCCCCTGTGGTCCCTGACCAGACGGGCATGGGCCAGAATAAGCCCAATGAGCAGAGATTTCTGCTGGCCAGTGCTGGCCAGTGCTGCCGGGAGCTGTTTTTTAAGGTCGGTAAGTGCGAAGTCGCTCTTATGCACCCCTAGGCTGGTGCGTCCTTTTTCCCGGTCCATCATGCGTGCACTGGCCAGTTGCTCCCTGAGCCAGTCTTCCACCTGCAGGGCAGGATTCTGTCCCAGCCTGTCCGCTATGGTGCAGAGCAGCTTGATCTGGACCGCGGGAAATGCCTCCATGTCCTGTCGGGCGTAGAGGTTGATCTGGCGGACAGTCTCGTTCCGTGCGGCTGTGACCGATACGCCATGCCGCGCCATGGCGGCCTCCAGCCCGGATAACCAGACAGGTTCATTGGCGCGGGTTTGTAGCAGGCGGTTTCGCTGGCTCATGGCACGATCATAGGCTGCCAGTTCGCGCGCATGGTGGGGATAAGCCGCCATGACCAGCCGATCCAGAAAACGCCGCCGCCCGGATGCGCTTTCACTGAACAGCCGGTCCATCTGCGGGGTTAGCCAGACAGCGGCCAGCGGGTTTTCCCATGCGTTCTGATTACGAAGGGGTTTGCCGTTGAGCAGAAAAATGCGGCGTGGAGCATCCGTTCCGGGCTGAAGCCCTGTGCCAAGCTCTATGGGGTCGCCGTCAACCAGAATTTGGGAGGCAATGCCCCAGTGAGCACTTCCATTCTGGCCAAACTGGCCAAGGGATGCGCCGCGCAGGCCGCGACCGGGTGTGAGGAGCGAGGCCGCTTCGAGCAGGTTGGTTTTCCCGCTGCCGTTTTCCCCTGTCAGCACAACGATGGGGGCCTGAGGGCAAAGGGTAAGCTGATCGTAGTTCCGAAAGCGGCAGAGGGTCAGTCTGGCCAGTTGCAACCGCGAGGAAGGTTGCCCCACCTTGCTGGTGAACAAGGTGGGTGATGTGTGCAGGTGTGGTGCGGCGCTTGTCACACGCGCATCGGCATCAGAACATACAAAGCGGACGGGCTATCCACATCCCGGACAATGGTGGGGGATGCACTATCCGCGAAGCAGAACTCAACCTCTTTTTCCACCTGATCGGTAATATCGTTGAGGTAGCGGGCCTGAAAGCCGATTTCCAGCGCTTCGGCGTCATAGGAAATCCGGTTGTCGTCCAGTTCTTCCTTGGCCGTCCCCTGCTCTGCGCTGCTGGCGGAAAGGGTAAGCAGGCCAGGTTCGAGCATCAGCTTGACCGGGCGGGAGCGTTCCTGACTAATGGCGGCCACACGTGCCACCGCATCGGAGAAGTCTTTTTTGCCAACGCGCAGAATACGCGTGTTATTGCGCGGAATAACACGTTCGTATTCGGGGAAGGTGCCATCTATCAGTTTGGAGGTCAGGGTGATCGGCCCAACCGTAAACTGAATTCTGGTTTCAGAAAGGGCAACGCCAATGTGTTCTGGCGCTTCATCAATCAGTTTGCGCAGTTCTGCCACGGTTTTACGCGGGATAATCACGCCGGGCATGCCTGCGGCACCTGCGGGCATTTCTGCCTCTACCCGTGCCAGACGGTGGCCGTCTGTGGCAACAGCGCGGAGTAGCGGTTTGCCGTCAATGTCTGCGGCATGCAGGAAAATGCCGTTCAGGTAATAGCGTGTTTCTTCCGTGGAAATGGCAAAGCGCGTGCGGTCGATCAGCGAACGCAGGATCGCTCCATTCAACTGGAACTTGTGCGGGAAGTCCCCAGCCCCCATGGACGGAAAATCGTCAACGCTCAGCACATTCAGGTGGGTGGCATAGCGGCCTGCGCGCAGGTGGAGCTGGCCATCGCTGTCTGTCTGGTCGAGCTCAACTTCAACGCCATCAGGCAGCTTGCGCACGATTTCGTACAGCACGGATGCCGGAGCGGTTGTGGCCCCTTCCCGCGTGATGGTGGCGGGTATGGTTTCAACCACCTCGATTTCCATGTCGGTGGCTTTCAGGCATAGCTGCCCGTTTGTAGCCTGCATGAGCACGTTGGCGAGAATGGGAATGGTGTTACGTTTTTCCGCCACGCTCTGGATATGAGCCAACGCTTTAAGGAGCGTTGCGCGCTCTGCCGAAAACTTCATGTATCCCTCTTTCCTGCACAGCAAGTTCTGCACTCCTGAGCGGAGATGGAACCCGTCTTATCCATTCTAAAACTAACAGGCCGCGTTGATCCGTCAATCTTTTTGAAAGTGCTGGTTCTAGCTCTCCAGCATGCGGCGCATCAGTTCCACATCTTCTGCAAATGCCGCGTCACGCTCCATCAGTTCCGTTACGCGATTAACCGCATGCATGACGGTGGTGTGGTCACGATTACCAAACTTGCGGCCAATTTCAGGCAGCGAACGGCTGGTCAACTGCTTGGCCAGATACATGGCCACCTGACGCGGGCGGGCCACGTTGCGCGCACGGCGGGCGGAGGACATGTCCGTTAGGCGAATATTCCAGTGTTCAGCCACTTTTTTCTGGATTTCCTCAATGGTCACGCGCCGGTCGTGGGCCTTGAGAATATCGTGCAGCACATCCTGTGTGGCTTCGAGCGTAACCGGACGGCCAAACAGGTTGGCATGGGCGATCAGGCGGTTCAGTGCGCCTTCAAGTTCACGCACATTGGATGTGATCTTGTGTGCAAGGAATTCCAGCACCTTTGCCGGAACTACCACACCGGATGCAGCCGCTTTGGCTTCCAGAATGGAAATGCGCAGTTCAAATGTCGTGGCGTGAATATCTGCCACCATGCCGCAGCCCAGACGGGTGCGGAGCCTGTCCTCCAGCCCGGACAGGTCCGAGGGGGACTTGTCGGCTGAAACCACGATCTGCCGCCCTGCATCCACCAGAGCGTTAAATGTATGGAAGAACTCTTCCTGCGTATTGTCCTTGCCGATCAGGAACTGGAGATCATCGATCATCAGGACATCCACAGAGCGAAGCTGCTCCTTGAACTCGATCGTGGACTGGGAGCGAATGGCCGCAATAAAGCGGTACATGAACTTTTCGGCGGACATGTAGGCCACCGAGACATTGCCACTTTTAACCAGTTCCGCACCAATGGCGTGCATGAGGTGTGTTTTACCCAAGCCAACACCACCGTACAGGAAAAGCGGATTAAAGCCGACGCTGGAAGGCTTTTCAGCCACCCTGCGCGCGCAGGCATAGGCAAATTCGTTGGGTTTGCCGACAACGAACGTGTCAAACGTAAACCGGCTGTCCAGCGCGGTCACAAGGTCACTACGCACTTCGGCAATGGGGCGGCTTGCCGGGCTGCTGTCTTCCGTGGGGAGGGGGGCACTTGCTGGGGCAGCGGCAACTTCAGTGACAGGTAGCGGAGCCGGGTCACCGGCGCGTGCAACCTGCAATTCAACCCGCCGAAGGGAGGGAACCTCGTTGTGCCACAGCTCGTTCAGCCGGTCGCCGTACTGACTGCGGACCCAGTCACGCAAAAAGCGGGTGGGCAGAAGGAGCGTAATTTCGTCGCCATCAATCGGCCCGAGGGCAATCTGGGTTAGCCAGGTGCGATATTCAACCTCCCCGACCTCACCTTTCAGGCGGCCACAGATACGCAGCCACGATTCCGCAAGGCCTTTATTGTCTTCCAGTCGGGAAAAGGCGCTTTCGTCATCGTCCACTCCGATTGTCATTTTTGCTCCCGAGCGGTCATTAAAGGCGCATATGCTGCGCAAAAAAATCAACGGCGTCCGTGCTCTAACACAGGCTGCCGATGCTTGTTTATCCAGATGCGTATACCTTGCCTCAGCAGGACCGTGGATACTCTTTTTGGTCTGGCTTGCTCAAGGGTATTCTAACCAAGATAAAGCAGTGTCATGCCTGCGGGCAACGAAAAAGCATTTTCGGGCTGCAAGGCAGGATTATGGCAGGAAATAGCCCTATACAAAAACAAAGCCGAACCATCAGCCTGATGATTCGGCTTTGCTGCAAACAATCGCATGGGCTCCCCCTGCGGGGTGCCCGATCGCCTGATTACGCTGCTGCCAGCGCTTTGATACGGGCAGACAGGCGGGAAATCTTGCGGGCAACCGTGTTGTGGTGTGCAACGCCTTTGCTGGCTGCACGCTGGATTTCCGGCTGTGCAACGCGGAGGGCTTCACGAGCGGCTGCCTGATCCCCGGCTTCAATCGCGGTTTCCACTTTCTTGATGAAAGTACGCATGCGGGATTTGCGGGCCGTGTTACGGGCAGTCCGCTTTGCGGTCTGCCGGATGCGCTTACGCGCCGAAGCGATATTCGCCATGAGTTTCTATTCTGTCCAGCACTAAGAAAAAGTAAGGTGCCAACGCGCCGCAATGGCCCGTCAGCACAAAGAGTAAGCGGTGCTGTAATGCACGCATGCGCTTTCAGTCAAGCATGTTCCGGTCCGAATGCTCGAATTTTACCCGTTTTTCTGATGTTGCGGGCAGAAAAACGTCGTGCGACCGGCTTGTGTCATATGCTGCACACCGGCGCATCCGGGGGTGCCGGGGCACGTGGGGCACGGCTGGTTCTTTTTGCCGTAAACCTGCCATGCGTGCTGGAAGTAGCCGAGCCCGCCCTCTGGTCGCACGTAGTCCTTCAGACTGGACCCGCCTGCGGCAATGGCGTCCTGCAGAACGGCACGGATGGCGCGGACCAGCCCCCCTGCCGCTCTGGGTCTGAGGTCGCAGGCCGGCATGGTTGGCGCAATGCCTGCACGGTAAAGGGCTTCGCATACATAAATATTGCCCAGCCCGGCCACCACATGCTGGTCAAGCAGGAAGGGTTTTATGGCTGTGCGCCGCCCTTTGCCCGCGTCCAGCAAAGTTTGTGAGCTGAACTGGTTGCCCAATGGTTCGGGTCCCATTTTTACAAAAGCGCGGTAGGTGCCTTCCTCGTGGGTGGGAACAAGGTCCAGCATGCCAAAACGACGTGGGTCTATGTATCCGCAGCGTTTGCCGTCATCGGTTACAAAAACCACATGCTCGTGCGGTTGGGGCGTTTTGGGAGAATCGAGTAGCACCCGCCCGGACATGCCCAGATGCAGCACAATCGATTGGCCACAGGACAGGCGGATAAGAATATATTTGCCACGCCGATAAAAGTTCAGGATCGTGGAACCCGTAACCTGCTGCGAAAAATCGGCAGGAATCCGCCATCTCAGGTCGTGGCGACGGATGATGGTCTGTTCAATAACGCGATCTTGCAGGGCTATCTGCATACCGCGCATCACGGTTTCTACTTCGGGGAGTTCCGGCATGGCTAAAAAGCAGGGTATAGAGGAAACCCATGACCGACAACTCTTTTGCGCCCTCCCCCGCTCCTTCTGACGTCACTGTGGAAGAAACGGATTTTGGCTTCCGCTCCGTCAGGAAGGAAGAAAAGAAAAACCTCGTCCGCGGCGTGTTTGACAGCGTGGCCGGACAATATGACGTGATGAACGACATCATGTCGCTGGGTATCCACCGAATATGGAAGCGCATATTCGTAACGGAACTCGGCCCTCAGCCCGGCCTGACACTGCTCGACCTTGCCGGTGGTACGGGCGATATTTCGTTCGGCTGGCTCAAGGCAGGTGGCGGCCCTGTTGTTATGACCGACATCAACCGCAGCATGCTCTCTGTCGGGCGTGACCGGGCTCTGAACCGTGGTCTGGTGTCCGATCTTTCCTTCTGCGTTGTGGATGCCGAAGCTATTCCCGTGCGCGATATGTCTGTAGATCGCGTTTCCATCGCCTTCGGTTTGCGTAACTGCACGGACAAGCTGGCCGTGATCCGCGAGGCGCGCCGCGTGCTCAAGCCCGGTGGACGCTTTTTGTGTCTGGAATTCTCGCGCGTGCAGGTTGCCGCACTGGCTCCTATTTATGATGCGTGGTCTTTCAAGGTGCTGCCTGCCATGGGCGGGATCGTTGCCAAGGACCGAGAAAGCTACCAGTATCTGGCGGAAAGCATACGCATGTTCCCGGATCAGGAAACACTGGCGGACATGTTCCGCGAGGCTGGTCTGTCCCATGTGCGTTATCAGTCCCTGTCTGGCGGGATTGCGGCCATCCATTCCGGCTGGCGTATCTGATCAGGCATGTCTGCGTCCTCCCCTGCCCGTTCGGTTCTGCTGATTGTTGGTGGTAGTATTGCCGCCTTCAAAGCCCCGGAACTGGTGCGCCTGCTACAGGCGGAAGGCATGCAGGTCCGGTGCGTGCTGACCGAAGGGGGGAGCCAGTTTGTAACGCCCCTCACCTTACAGGCCCTGAGCGGGCAGCCGGTGCATACGGACCTGTTCTCCCTGACAGCCGAGCAGGAAATGGGGCATATCGCCCTTTCACGTTCGGCGGATCTGGTGCTTGTCTGCCCGGCATCGGCCAATTTGCTGGCGCGCATGGCCGGTGGTCTGGCGGATGACCTTGCCGGAGCACTGCTCCTTGCAACCGATGCCCCAGTTATGGCCGTGCCTGCCATGAACGTGCGCATGTGGGAGCACCCCGCAACTCAGGCCAATGTTGCCTTGCTGGCCAAACGTGGCGTGCATATCCTGCCGCCAGCCAGTGGGCCTATGGCCTGTGGCGAGTTTGGGCCGGGGCGTATGCCTGAGCCTGTTGAAATCAAAGACGCAGTTCTGGCTTTTTTCCGCCAGCAACAATGTCAGACAGGGCCGCTGGCGGGGTGTAGTATTGTGGTTACGGCGGGGCCAACGCATGAGCCACTGGACCCTGTGCGCTACCTTGCCAACAGGTCGTCCGGCCAGCAGGGTTTTGCCCTTGCCTCGGCTCTGGCTGACATGGGAGCAAGGGTTACTCTGGTGAGTGGCCCTGTATCCCTTCTCCCTCCTGCCGGGGTGACGTATCTGGCGTGCGAAACCGCGCGGGAAATGCAGGCTCTCGTTATGGGGAGCGGGCCGTTTGATGTGGCGGTATGCACTGCCGCGGTGGCCGATTGGCGGCCTGAGCATGAAGCCGGGCAGAAAATAAAAAAGACCGGTGGCTCTGATGCGGCCCCTTCCATAAAGCTTGTGCCCAACCCTGATATTCTGGCCGAACTTTCTGCTCCGGGCGCGGGCAGGCCCCGGCTGGTGGTAGGGTTTGCGGCTGAGACTGAAAATGTCGTCGCGCATGCTACCGCCAAGCGTCAGCGCAAGCAGTGCGACTGGATTGTGGCGAACGACGTAAGCCCCCAGACCGGCAATATGGGTGGGGCGGACAACGAAGTTGTGCTGATAACCGCCAGTAACGTTGAGCACTGGCCCAGAATGAGCAAGGCAGACGTGGCAAAACAGCTTGCCGTGCGGATAACAGACTGGCTTTCTGAATAACGCTGATACAATATCTGGTTTAAATCCAAGGAGTAGTGCATGTCCGTCTCTGAAAAACCGTCTGGTACCGTAGGTATAAAGGTTCGGCGACTTTCTCATGGACTGGACCTCCCCCTGCCAGCATATGCCACACAGGGTGCTGCGGGGATGGACCTTCTGGCAGCTCTTGATGCTCCCATGCTGCTTGAGCCGGGGCAGAGAGGGCTTGTCCCAACCGGGTTGAGCATTGCCCTTCCTGCCGGGTATGAATTGCAGGTGCGCCCCCGCTCCGGGCTGGCCCTTAAACATGGAATTGTCCTGCCAAACGCGCCGGGAACCATTGATGAAGATTATCGCGGCGAGATCGGCGTGATTGTCATGAATGCAGGGCAGGAAGCGTTTGTTGTTGAGCCCGGCATGCGTATTGCGCAGGCTGTCATTGCGCCCGTTATCCGCGCAACCTGGATTGAATGCGACAATCTGGACGAAACCGAACGTGGAGCGGGAGGGTTTGGCAGTACAGGAACGGGAGCGTCATGAACGACCGGCAGCAGGAATTTCCGTTATCTCCTGAGTTATGTTCCTCACTGCCCGCATCCTGCGGGAAAAGGCATGGGGTCTGGCTTGCCGGGTTTCTTGTTTTTTCTGTTATCCTGTTATGCGTTACGTATCTTCCGTCCAATCTTCCCGTGTTGTCTGGTGCTGTGGAGGCCCTGCCGCTAGGGCTTGTGTATCTGCCTGACTACGCGATGCAGACTATAGGCCGTATGCTGCTTGGGCTGGGCTTGTCCCTTGTTTCGGCTCTGTTGTGCGTAGCACTTATCTTCCGGAGCCGCTGGGCCGCCCAATGTCTGCTGCCTTTGCTGGATGTCGGGCAGTCTTTCCCTGTTCTGGCTATTCCGCTGCTTGTTCTGCCTTTTGTGCAAAGCCACATGCCCACACAGGCTGTGGGCGCAGAGGTGGTGGTGGTCATGACCATCTGGTGCAGTCAGTTCTGGGGCATGGTGCAGGTTCTCTGCCAGCGGTTTTATGGCGTTCCGGCTGAACTGGAAGATGTGGTCTGCAGCTTTGCCCTAACGTCGTGGCAGAAATTCTGGCAGTTGGAAGTGCCTTTTGCCATTCCTGCACTCCTGCGTAAAACCATGCTGTCCATGGGGTGGAGCTGGTTTGCCGCATTGTATGCAGAGAGCGTGGTGCTGGATGGCCATAACTGGCTTTTTGCGGGCATTGGTTCTTATGTCCGGCAAGCGGCCTGTGAGCGCAATGTGGGGGCTCTGCTGGCAGCACTTGCCTGTATGTTGGTGATTGTCGGCGTTTTCGACCAGATTATGTTCCGCCCGCTTTCTGTCTGGGCGGTGCGCTTTCAGCCGGGCAAGGTTGGAGAGCTGCACCCTGTGGAACCTTGGTTTCTCAGGCTTTTGCGGCGTACGCATCTGTTCCGTCAGTGTGTTCTGTTCTGTGTCAATGCCGCGCGCAGATTGAGCCGCCTGCCCATAGGTGCGCGTTATGTGCAGGAACACACGGTTGATGGAGATACACATTGGGGCGGCTGGGTTGTGGCCGCTTTAGCCACTGTAGTTGCTCTGTTTGCTGTAGTTCTGGCGTGGCCATCCCTGCATGCTGCTTATGGGTTGCCTGTTCTTTTTACTGTTGTGCTATGTGGCGGTATGACCGGGCTGCGTGTTTTTGTCATGGTGGGGCTGGTTTCCCTGATCTGGATACCCCTTGGTGTCTGGCTTGGGCTTAAATCATCTTATGCCGGACGTATGCAGCGGCTGATCCAGTATTGCACTGTTTTTCCTGCTAACCTGCTGTTTCCATTATGGGCGGCTGGTTTGGTGGCGTGTCCGTTTGTGCCCACGTTCTGGCAATCCCCGCTGATTGTGCTGGGGGCGCAGTGGTATATTGCACTGGGTGTGCTGGCTGGTGCGAGTGCCTACCCGCCTGACCTGCTGGAAGCTGCGCGTAACCTGAATGTTACGGGTAGCCTGTGGTGGCGCAAGGTGCTGTTGCCCGGGATTTTACCGCACTATCTGGCGGGGCTTGTGGCTGCGACCAGCAGCGCATGGAATGCGGCCATTGCCGTGGAGTGGCTCCAGTGGGGGCAGACCACGCTGGATGTACATGGTCTTGGCAGCTTTATGGCCATGGCCGCAGCCCGGGGTGATGTCAGTGCCGTAGCCCTTGGCGCGGTTGCCATGTGCCTGTTTATGATGGTCTTGAACGCTTTTTTATGGCGCCCTTTGTCTGACTATGTTTCCCGCCGTCTGAAACTGAATTGAACGGATTAACCTGCAATGGTCTTTCCCTCTCAACCCGGGCGTACTCCGCCGCAACAGACAGTTCTGGCGGAGCTGCGCAATGTCCGGCAGTTCTATCATAAGGACAGCACTGCGGATGTGCAGGTGCTTGATGACGTGAACCTGACGATCCATGCCGGTGAGATTGTCGGGCTGCTGGGACGTTCCGGGTCGGGCAAATCCACGCTGTTGCGGATTATTGCCGGGCTGCTCCCGCCTACATCGGGCGAGGTATTGTGGAAAGGTGAACCCCTTAAAGGGCCTACACCCGATGTTGCCATTGTTTTTCAGTCCTTTGCCCTTTTCCCGTGGATGACCATTGAAGAAAATGTGGCTCTTGGTCTGGATGCAAAGGGTGTACCTGCCGCTGAGCGTGATCCGCTGGTGGAAAGTGCAATCGACCTGATCGGCCTCGGTGGGTACGAAAATGCATGGCCCAAGGAACTTTCTGGCGGTATGCAGCAGCGCGTGGGGCTTGCCCGGGCACTCGTTGTCAACCCCGCCCTGCTGTTGATGGACGAGCCGTTTTCCGCACTGGATGTTCTGACTGCCGAAAACCTGCGGACCGATCTGGTCGAGCTTTGGTCAGACAACAAACTGCCCGTGCAGAGCATGCTGATTGTGACACACAACATTGAAGAAGCCGTGTTGATGTGTGACCGGATTGTGATTTCCTCTTCCAACCCCGGCCGTATTGCCCATGTGTTGCCTGTCCCCTTCCCTCACCCACGGAACCGGGAGGATGCGGCCTTCCGCCAGTTGGTCGATCATATTTATGCACTGATGACACAGCGTGCGCCGATTATCTCGGAAGCGGATCTGATGCATCGCTCCTCCTCGGCATCTTCCGTGGCGCCGGGGTTCCGGGCTTTGATGCCCGTATCCATTACCATGATGATCGGCATGATGGAGGCTCTGGCCGCGCCTCCCCTGAACGGGAGAGCGGATCTGCCGGTTCTTGCAGAAAAATTACAGCTTGAACTGGATGATCTGTTCCCGCTTGGGGAATCTCTGGAACTGCTGGCCTTGGCCGAACTGGAGGATGGAGACATCCTGCTGACCAACGAGGGCGTTCATTTTGTATTGAGTGATCTGGATGAGCGCAAAGCCATTATGGGCCATGCGCTCAGGCACCATGTGCCTCTGGTTAAAATGATTTGTACCCTGCTGGATGAACGTCCGACGCATAACGTTAAAGCCGAGCGCTTCCGTGACGAGCTGGAAGCCTGCATGTCCCCCGATTATGCGCGGCAGACACTCCAGACCATTATCGGCTGGACCCGTTTTGCAGAACTGTTTGACTATGATGAAGAGAGCGACCGTTTTTTTCTGCCAGATGACAGCCGCGAGTAGTTATTCCCCAGCTTGTAACATCATGGCACCAAGAGCCGCCGGGCCTTGGCGACTTTGGGCGCAATAACAGCCTGACAGTACCCGGCATACGGGTGCTTGGCGTAGTAATCATGATGTTCGGGTTCCGCTGGCCAGAACGTATCCAGTGGTAGCGCTTCGGTTACGGGTTTTGCCCCCCATAAATTGCTATCCGTGATGCTGCTTATGGCGTTCTGGGCAATGTCGCGCTGCTGCGGGGACGTGTAAAAAATTACGGACCGATACTGGCTTCCCACATCGTGCCCCTGCCTGTTCAGGGTTGTGGGGTCATGGAGTGTAAAAAAGCAGTCCAGTATCTGGCGGTAAGTCAGCACGGAATGGTCCCATTCCAACTGTACAACCTCGGCATGCCCCGTTTGCCCGGAGCAGACCTGCTGGTATATGGGGTGTAAAACCGTGCCACCCGCATAACCGGGAACAACTGAGGTTATGCCACGCATCTGGCGATAAACGGCTTCCAGGCACCAGAAGCAACCTCCCCCCAGCACTGCTGTTTCCGCCATGCGTATGATCCCCTTCGGTCAGGTGGCCCCACGAATATGTCGGGTTCGTGGGGCCTGTTTGTTCAGGCTATGCGGGACAGGGCCGCTTTGAGGCGTACACATTCGCCCTGCTGGCTTTCCAGACGATCACGCATTTCCTGCACGATTTCTGGTTTGGCGCGGCTGACAAAGTTTTCGTTCCCGAGTTTTTTTTCGGTCTTGGCGACTTCATCTTCCGCTTTGGACAGTTCTTTTGTCAGACGCTCGCGTTCAACGGCCAGATCAATCAGCCCTTCCAGTGGGATGATGACCGTAGCTTCATCCACAACAGCCTGAGCAGAGCCTTTGGGAATATCCCCGGCAAGCGAGCTTGTCTGTGTTACGCGGGCCATGCGGCAGATGGCTTCCTGCCACCGGCCAATGCGTTCCAGCGTTAGTGGCGCTGCATCCTTGAGAAGAACAGGGGCCGTCTGTGACGGCGGAACGTTCATTTCCGCCCGAACCGTGCGGATTTCCGTAATCAGGCGAATGATCTGCCCGCATTCTGCTACGGCTTCGTCTGCACCGGTGGGGGCAATGGGTTCAGGCCATTGCGCGGCTATCAGGCTGCCTTCCTCACCAAAGCCGAATTCATGCCACAGTGTATCTGTTACAAATGGCACAACAGGCTGCAGCAGACGCAAGATAACGCCCAATACATGGCCTGCAACGGCGCGGATTTCTGCTGCTTCCTGATCATTGGCGGAATTAAAGACCGGCTTGGCAAATTCCAGGAACCAGTCACAGAAGCGGTTCCAGACAAAGCGGTAGCAGGTCAGTGCATATTCATCAAAACGATAGGCATCCAGCGCACGGGTTGCCTCGGCAATGGCGGTTGTGGCTTCGGCCAGAATCCAGCGGCCCAGAGGGGATTGGACCTGTGTGGGGTCAAAGTTGACGGGGGCACGCACGCCATTCATTTCGCAAAAGCGGGCGGCATTCCAGAGCTTGGTAATAAAGGAACGATAGTCTTCCACCCGTTTGCGGCCGAGTTTGACGTCCCGCCCAATGCCGGTTAGTGCGCAAATGGTAAAGCGCATGGCGTCTGCGCCGTAATCCTCGATCAGCTCCAGCGGATCAATGCCGTTGCCCTTGCTTTTGGACATCTTCTGCCCGTGCTCATCGCGCACCAGACCGTGGATGAAGATGTTGCGGAAAGGCACATCGTGCATGAAGTGCTGGCCCATCATCATCATTCTGGCGACCCAGAAGAAAATGATGTCGAAGCCGGTTACCAGAACATCCGTTGGGTAATACCGGTCGAGTTCGGGTGTTTTGTCCGGCCAGCCAAGCGTTGAAAACGGCCATAGCGCAGACGAGAACCACGTATCCAGTACGTCTTCGTCCTGTGTCAGGGGTTCTGCCTTGCCGTAATGCGCCTGAGCCTGTTGCTGCGCGTCTTCACCGTCATGGGCAACAAACACATGGCCGTCCGGCCCATACCATGCGGGGATGCGGTGCCCCCACCACAACTGGCGGGAAATGCACCAGGGCTGGATGTCACGCATCCATGCAAAAAAGGTATTTTCCCACTGTTTGGGAATAAAGCTGGCCCGGCCAGAGGTAATGGCCTCAATGGCAGGCCCCGCTAGTTTGCCAGCATCGCAATACCACTGGGTGGTCAGGCGGGGTTCAATAACAGCCCCCCCGCGTTCCGCATGGGGAACCTGATGGCGATGGGGTTCAATTTTTTCCAGCCAGCCGGTTTCTTCCAGCTTGGCGACAATAATCTTGCGTGCCTCTTCTCGCGTGGTGCCAGCAAGTGAGCGAACAAAGGCGGGGTCGGCCAGACCATCCTGCGCGCTGAGTTCTTCTTCTATCTCGTCCAGCACAATGCGGGCCTGCTCGTCCAGAATGCTGAGCATGGGGAGCTGGTGCCTGCGGCCGACTTCAAAGTCATTAAAGTCATGCGCAGGCGTAATTTTGACCGCACCTGTCCCTTTTTCCGGGTCGGAATGTTCGTCCGCCACAATCGGGATCAGGCGGCCTGTCAGGGGCAGGCGAACAAATTTGCCAATCAGGCCCTTGTAACGTTCATCTTCGGGATGAACAGCTACGGCCGTGTCGCCCAGCATGGTTTCGGGGCGAGTGGTGGCAACAGTAATGGTTGCGTCGCCCTGCCCTTCAACCGGATAGCGGATGTACCATAGGTTGCCCGCGACATCCTTGCTTTCCACCTCCAGATCAGAAATGGCGGAGCGGAATGCGGGGTCCCAGTTGACCAGCCGTCTGTCCCGATAAATCAGACCATCCTTGTAGAGGGAAACAAAGACTTCCTTGACTGCGCGGGAGAGGCCTTCATCCATGGTAAAGCGCTCACGCGGCCAGTCGAGCGATGCACCAAGGCGGCGCAGCTGGCGGGTAATGCCCCCGCCGGATTCTTCCTTCCACTGCCACACGCGCTCAATAAAGGCATCGCGGCCCATATCCTGCCGGGTTGTTTTGCCCTCGGCTGCTAGTGTGCGCTCGACAACCATTTGCGTTGCAATGCCGGCGTGGTCCGTGCCGGGCTGCCAAAGGGTGTCAAACCCCTGCATGCGCTTCCAGCGGATCAGGGTATCCTGCAAGGTCATGGTCAACGCATGGCCCATATGGAGGGTGCCGGTAACGTTGGGTGGCGGGATCATGATGGTAAAAGGTTTTTTGTCGCTTGCTGGCTGGGCAGAGAAAGCCTTCTTGCTTTCCCACAGGTCGTACAGCCGGTTTTCTGTTTGTGCAGGCTCAAAAGTCTTGTTCAGCATATTTATCCAACCACACCACGTAAAAAAGGCGGAAGGCATCTAGCCCCCGCCTTTGCAAAGCAATTAACAGACCACAGGATTCCCCTCCATTGGCCCGCTCCCATAGGGTTACAGGCCGGTGGAGGGGAAGAAAACCTTACAGACCGCGCTGCGTCAGGCGTTCAACTTCCTTGCGTACAGCAGCCTGCACAATGCTTGCCAGATGGGCATCAAGCCATTTTTTGAGGAAAACGCGCACTTCCTGGCGCACGATGTCTTCAACCGTCAGAGACCCTTCATGCGTGACAGCCACTTTTCTCTCCTCATGTTCTCTAAGATATTTTTCCTGCAGGCTTTTCTGCAGCACGGCAAATGAGTTGGCGGTATCGGAAACCGTTTCGTCATTCAAAGGGATGGGCAGTGGACCAGACATGGTATGTTCAGCCTTTTTGTTAAGTTCGATCTGCCTGAGATCCGTTACAGATAATACTTCATCATGATCCACGGCCCGCGGTTGCACAAGGTCGGCCTTGCCGCCTGCCTGAGCTGTATCCGTGGTACGGGTGGGGACAGCGGGAGCTTCTTTTTCCCCCTGCTGCGCAGAGTCCATCATGGATGGAGAGAGGACAAGCACATCGTCGTCCTGTTCATCCTGCGGCTCCGGGGCATGTTCTGCTGTAGCCGAGAGGTGCTCATCATGCAGTACCTGCCGAATGGAAGACAGGGTATCCGCTACGGATTTACCTGTTTCTTCTGATGAGTCCTGAGGCGACACCATACAAACATCCCTGCCACTGCTGGCTTAACATTATCGACCCGGCTGGTTGAGCGCGTAATCGTTCAACCCCCATAACCGATCCTTTACCGCGTTATAGTATGCTTTGTCATCATAAAGGGGAACATTCAGCTTCAGATCAACAGCAGTCAGGCGTCCAATGGCGGCTGCCACGTTGTAAGAGGACAGGACCATGTTGCTCAGGCTCTGCACAAGGGCCACCTGAGCCTGCAACAGACTCTCCTGCTGCTGCAGGACGGAAAGGGTTGTGCTGGTGCCAACCATGGCCTGCCGCTCTACCCCGCCCAGCGCTACGGTACCCGCCTTGATTGCGACCCGATTGCTTGCGATGGACGCCCGGTAAGTGACCAGCTTCTGCCAGTTGGAAACCGCATCCTGCGCCGCTGCGCGGCGCTGGACGTCCACCTCCCGGTGTGCCTCCTGCGCAAGCTGCTTGGCCTGACGGACCGCCGCATACTCCGATCCCCCCTGATAAATGGGGATATTGAAGTTGAGAGCTGCGTATTTACTGTCATTGATCTGGTTGTTCAGGGCCTGATTAACCTGATGCTGATACCCCATTGTTGCAGACACTTTGGGGAGAATGGCAGCCATGGCAACGCCCACGGAATCTTTGTGCGATGCCTCGGTAAAAAGTGCGTGAATAACATCGGGGTTATTCCTGACCGCCAGTGCGGCGGCGGTCTGCTCATTTTTAACGGGCAGGACCAAGGGTTGTGGCGGCACCAGATTAGGGGGCGGTGCCATGCCAATAACCTGCATATAGGTTGCCTGAGCAGTCTGCAATGTGCCCTCAGCCTGCTGGCGTGCGGCCTGTGCGGATGCGTAGGCGGCTTCCGCCTGAGCAACGTCGGTCCGGGTAATTTCCCCTACCCTGTAACGTTCACTGGTTGCGCGTAGCTGCTGCTGCAAAACCCGTTCATTGTTAATGTTCAGTTGCAGGAGCTGTTCGTCTTCAATCACGCCTACATAGGCGCTGACGACCTGCTTGAAGACCTGCTGTTCAACCGAAATCAGATGTGCACGGGCGGCCATGACCTGATTAACGGCCTCATGCGTAGCCGCTGTGGTTTTACCCCCAGTGTAAATTGGCTGATTGATTGCAACACCCGCCGAATATCCCGGTGTATCGTAACGGCGCAGGGACTGGTGTGTGCGGGGGTGCCCGACCCCCTGATAATCATTGATCCCGTTATAGTAAGAAAGGCCGACCTGCCCGGTTACTGTGGGGTGCCAGCCTGCAAGGGCGGTTGGCACACTCTCATCCGTGGCGCGGAGCGAGGCGCGTGCCGCTTGCAGGGTCGGGTTGGTCAGATACGCGGCGGCCAGAGATTCCTGCAGTGTATGCGGGATAAAGGAAGGGGAGCCGCTTCCATCGTATTTTTGCGCCCATGCGGTTGTGCCGCACAGTATGACCGCCAGGCTCAGGCCGGTTTCGCAAATACGCCGCATGAGGCTGCTCCCGCTTGCAGTTACCGCAATAGGTTTGCGGCACTGTTCCTTGCCATGATGCGAGATTAAATTCCATTTTATAGTTTGTGACGGATTGAAAATGAGACGCCCTTCTGTGCCCTTTTTTAAAAGGAGAACGCGTGTTCAGGCACCATACCGGGCAGAAGTGGCGCTTGCGCTTCGAACAGGAATGTCAGCCTGAATGGCTGGGAATATCCGGGCTCCCGGACCGCACTAAAGGCTTCCGGGAGGGATGATCCACTCTGTAGCAAACCTACAATGCGGCCTTTGGCGGAAAGCTGCCGGTCGCAGAAGTCAGGAAGTGTTGCAATGCAGCCATCAAAATAAATCAGGTCATAAGGAGCCGAGTCTGCTGACCCTTCGGTCAAAGCACCTTGCTGCCAGACAACATCCGGAGCCTGAGCCTGACAGAACCTCTGCCCGATCTGTGCCAGTTCGGAATTGGATTCGAGTGCGGTCACATGCAGGCCAAGCCGTGCAAAAAGGGCAGAGGTGTAACCGGTGGAGGCTCCCACAACCAGAACACGCTGCCCGGCTGCTGGTTCTGCCGCTTGCACAAGACGGGCAGTCAGGAGGGGCTGTGACAAAACACGACCCTGCGCCAGAAGCAGGCTGGTATCAGCATAAGCCGCATTGCGCAGGTCGGGGCGAACACAGTCCTCACGTGGGAGGTGGCGCATGATTTCCAGAATACGCGAATCGGTAATCTCGGATGGGCGTAACTGGTCGTCCACCATCAGGTTGCGTGCTTGGGCATACAGGGTTGCATCCATTGACTGTTCTCCTTGAAGCATGGCGGTGGCCGTATGGGCATTCATGCTGCGTACACTCCTGATTGGCCATCTACCCGGTTGACCCGCGCTGACCATGGGCAGGAGTCTGTCTGACATACTGTTTTAAAATTGGCACAACACAACGGCTTGACCAATTTGAAAGAAAAGGACATAACGCTCCCACCATACACCGTTGGTCCGGTGGCAGAATGGTGATGTAGCGGACTGCAAATCCGCGTATGTGGGTTCGATTCCCGCCCGGACCTCCACTCCCCCTTGAAAATGTTAAATGTATGTTCCTGGCGCAAGTTGTTGCGCCAAAGAGCATGCCTGAAATGGCTAAATATCTTGGGGCAGATGTGTGCTCAGGTGTAGCTGGTTAACAGGTGCCTGCCATCCAGCTTATGGCAGCCTGAGTTTTCTGTACCGTGCCATAAGGCGGTTACGCCGGAGGCTGGAGAGCTTTTGCAGCCAGAACACGCCATTAAGCTGGTCAATCTCGTGCTGTAAGCAGACACTACGAAGGCCATCTGCCTCCCTTTCCTGCATATGACCATCCAGGTCTGCGTACCGGATCTTCAGCTTTGTCGGGCGCATAACTGTGGCGGATATGCCCGGCATGGAAATGCTGCCCTCTTCATTCAGGGCGGTATCTTCGGACAGCCAGATGATTTTTGGATTAATATAAGTTTCCGGCTCATCGCAATCTGGCAGGTCAAGAACAACCACGCGCTGGCCAATGCCAATATGTGGACCGGTTATGCCTAACCCCTGAACAGCGCGGAGTGTGTTCAGCAGGTCCGTCACAAGGGTGCGCAATGTGCTGTCAAACGAGGTGACAGGCATGGCAACCGCACGCAAACGCTGATCGGGGAAAAGGACAACAGGCTGTACGGTCATGGCGTATCTTCTGACAGAATAAAGCAGTTTGCTGGCGGTCGTGCGTGACCTGTAACGCGGTAGTATACACGGCATAAACCATAAGAGCACAGCCCGGCGGGATTTTGCGGGTTAATCGCTGCGTTCAAGAACGTGTTGGGGGCTTGCTCAATGGCAGATCTGTTGCCACAGTCCTGTAATGAGGACCAATAAAGTACTTATTCCCGAAATCTGGTCTTGTGCCTCTGGGCAAGGCATCGCCTATGCCCAGCAAGCTGGATTGCCTGAGTGCCAGAAATAATGCAGCCACCTGTCTTTCATCCCGATCATGCCGATAGTCGGCATTCCTTGCCGGAGGCCTTCGCCAGTATCCGTGTGCCGAGGGATGATACCCATTGGATGCGGCGCTTTTTAAGCTACGTGGGGCCGGGGTATATGGTGTCCATCGGATATATGGACCCCGGCAACTGGGCAACGGACCTGCAAGGGGGTGCGCGGTTCGGCTATGTTTTGCTGTCTGTTATCCTGCTATCCAACTGCATGGCCATTTTGTTGCAGGCTCTTTCTGCCCGTCTGGGTATTGCAACCGGTCTGGACCTCGCTCAGGCCTGTCGGCAGCGTTTTCATCCCGTGCTTAATGTGTTGCTCTGGGTTGCCTGCGAACTGGCTATTATTGCGTGCGATCTGGCGGAGGTTATTGGTACCGCGGTTGCATTGCAGTTGCTCTTCCATATTCCCCTGCTTGGCGGTGCGTTCATTTCCAGCCTTGATGCCCTGCTGGTGCTGTTCCTCATGAACCGTGGGTTTCGGTATCTGGAGGCATTCATCATTGGGCTTTTAAGCATTATCGCGCTGTGTTTTGCCGTGCAGCTTATCGCGGCCGCTCCCCCATTGGCGGCAGTGCTGGCAGGCATGAAGCCTTCGCTTTCAATCCTGACCAATAGCGAAATGCTCTATATTGCCATTGGTATTATAGGGGCGACCGTTATGCCCCATAACCTGTACCTACATTCCTCCATAGTACAAAGCCGGGCGTATGAGCGGACGGAACGTGGCCGCAAGGACGCCATACGCTGGGCCACATGGGATAGTTCAATCGCACTTATGCTGGCCCTGTTCATTAACGCCGCCATTCTGATTGTTGCTGCCGCAGCCTTCCATACAACAGGGCATCAGGATGTCGCGGAAATACAGGATGCCTACCACCTGCTCTCCCCTCTTCTGGGGTTGGGGATTGCCTCTACCCTGTTTGCTCTGGCCCTGCTGGCTGCGGGCACAAATTCGACCATTACGGGAACGCTGGCCGGGCAGATTGTGATGGAAGGGTTTTTGCATCTCAGACTGCCACACTGGGCGCGGCGGCTTTTAACCCGTGGGCTGGCAATTGTTCCGGTTATGGTCGGTATTGTGCTGTATGGTAACGCAAGTGTTGGTCAGTTGCTCATGGCCAGTCAGGTTGTGCTGTCCATGCAATTGCCCTTTGCGGTCATTCCTCTGGTTCTGTTTGTTTCAGACCGCAAAATGATGGGCTCTTTTGCCATTTCCCGCCCCTTTGCGGTTCTTTCCTGGTTTGTTGCCGGGGTTATTCTTATTCTGAATTTTAAACTACTTTACGACACACTCGCGCTGTAATATCCGGGGCAAGCCTGCTGGTATTCTGTACTATGGCCACAGGTAGAGGAACTTCACGTAATACGCGTTTGTTTCTGGCGTGTTGCGGCCTTCTATGGAATGTGCGTAACGCGTCGTAAAACTGATTGTCCGGCTGATATTGAACATAACGCCTAGCCCGGGGGCTATTTCCCGGCTGTTGGAGTTGCTCAGGTCTGAATGAATGCTCTGGTCATATGTTCCGCCAACATTCTGCCAGTCAAAGGCAAAGTATGGCTCGATCAGTTTTGTTGCTTTCCAGCTAAAGCGTAAATTGCTGTAAAAAACAACGCCGGGTGAATAGCTATGTTGGCCGGTTTTATGTTTTGTTGAGCCAACAACAGTACCTACATCGCCGTCAAAGCTAAAATGCTTCCATTCATAATCAAAAATAATGCTCGATATATTGGCCCAGTACCCCGTGGCCAAAGTATCCCGCGTGCCCGAAGGTGTTTGCAGGAATGTCTGAAAACCAAGAGTGCTGTGTGTATTGGGTTTAAACCACGCAGCAGGCCCTACGATTGTGCCCCCCAGCCCACCGTAATTTGTGCCGCCTGCCAGAGTATAGTTTTCAGATTGGATGACCTCAAAAGCAAAGCCGACATGCGGGAGCGCGTCAAATGTGCGAAAATGCACGTATTTGGTGAGCCCGGACCATGTGTGGCTTCCTCCATGGGCCGGTACCCGCTGGCCGGTGCTGTTATAGGTGTTGCCCGACGCATTACCATTCCCATACTGGACCAGTACGTTAAATGGCTTGTAATCCACGGGCAGGTCATATTCATGCGGGCCAATGATCCCCAGGGTAATATCCGCTGCATGGGACAGGCCGGGTGTTAATAACGGCATGCTGGCTCCACACAGACTTAAGGTCAGCAGGAGCCGTTTCGGCTTTTTGCCAAACAGCATGAAGGATCTCCATCAAGGAGGCTGCCGTTGTAAAAACAGGCGCAGCGTGTTGGGGTTATTGAATAATCAGTCCTGTTCGCCAACCGTTGCGCTGCATGGCGGCTGGGCTTTTGAAAGAGATATATAAAATAAGAAGATATAATATAGTTGGAAACCGCATGAGTTCACGCGGCTGTGTCCTCAAGCTATAAAAACTGTCTCATTCCCGGAACAGAATGCTCAGAGAACATGTTTTGAGAGATAAGATATGGCAGGGCCTTAAAAGGCTGACCAAAAATCCCTTGCAGCAAAATGGAGCTGCAAGGGAAAAAACTGTGATCTATTTTGCAAGCTTTATGAGTGCTGCATTCACGTCTGCTGCTTTTTCCAGTTGGGGCATATGCCCGGTCTGGGGGAGCAGGGTTACGGGTATGGTATCCGGCAGGTTTTTGGCATCATTGGGTGAGAGAACTTCGTCCGCCTCCCCCCAGATGATCTGGGCTGGCCCAGCAAAACTGGCCAGAACGGACCTGAGGTCCTCTGCCTGCCTGCCATTGGGGAAGCAGGCTTTGGCGATTGTCTGCAAGCCCTGAAGTGCTCCATCCAGACGTTTGAAGCGAATAATGTCTTCAACCATTTTGCGAGAAATCAGGGTTTTGTCATGCACCAGATAATTCAGGACAGGCTCAAGCGTTTTGCGACGATCTGCGGAGATAAACCCTTCAATGAAATCCATATTAATGCTCTGCCCCAAACCCGCAGGAGCAATGAGGGAAAGAGACGCCACCTTTTGCGGGCAGGTTTTGGCAAGCTCCAGTGCAATGGCCCCTCCGAGTGAGTGAGCAACAACATGAACGCTCGTGATACCCAGCTTATCCAGCAAAGCCGCAGTTGTTGCCGCAAAGCCTGCGGGTGTTCCATCCCCCACATTTTTGGATGACCCTCCGTGGCCGGGCAGGTCAAAAGCAACCGTCCGCCGGTCGGTGGAAAGAGCATTCTGGTTGAGCATCCAGTTGCTCAGGTCCCCACCAAAACCATGGATGAACAGGACAGGAGTAGCATCGCCCTGCCCGGCTTCCTGCACACGGAGTGTCAGATCCCCAACGCTGACCATAATGGGTTCTGCGTGATCGGCCGGCGTGTCGGCCGCGTTATCGGATGAAAAATCAGCCTGAAACTTTGCAATGAATGCATCAATATCCGCATCGCTTACGGCAGGTTCGGCCAGAACACCCAAAAGAGCACCTACGGGCAGGGTTTCTCCCTCCGTTGCAATCTGGCGGCGCAGCGTGCCAGAAGCCGGGCTTTCGTAACCATTGGTGATTTTGGTGGTTTCTATGTCTGCAATTTCCTGCCCGGCTTCCACCTGCGCGCCGGAGGGAATGTTCCAGCTTGTAATTTTTCCCTCAGTCATGGCCAGACCAAACTTGGGCATTGTGATTGGGGTGATAAGGTCTGTCATTGCTCAGGCATCCTGCTTTGCTTTTTTGTAGGCCATGACGGAACGAACCGCCGATTCAATGCGGGCCGCATCCGGGAGGTAGAGTTTTTCCAGCACGGTCGCGAAGGGGACTGGCGTGTGCGGGGGAACAACCTGACGTATGGGGGCCCTGAGCGCGTCAAACGCCTGTTCCGCCACCAGTGCGGCCACATCGGTTGCCATGTTGCAGCGCGGGCTTGATTCATCGACAATGACCAGCCGCCCCGTATCTTCCACACATTCCAGTATGGTGGCGCTATCCAGCGGAGATGTGGTGCGGGGGTCTATAACCGTGCAGCTTATGCCGTCTTTTCCCAGCCTGTCGGCGGCTTCGTTGGCAAAATTGACCATACGGCCAAAGGCAACAATGGTTACATCGTCGCCTTCCCGCGTCAGGTTGGCTTCCCCGAACGGGATGGAATAGGGCTCATCGGGCACTTCCTCTTCGTCATCATACATGACCTTGTTTTCAAGGAAGATAACGGGGTCATCATCCCTTATGGCCTCGATCAGCAACCCTTTTGCTTCGTAAGGGGATGAGGGAACAACAACCTTAAGCCCCGGAATATGGGTAAAAAGCGGGTAAAGCGCCTGACTGTGCTGTGCCGCCGCATTAAAGCCCGCGCCGTACATGGCCCGGATAACCAGTGGCGTGCGGGCCTTGCCACCAAACATGTAGCGGAATTTGGCGGCCTGATTCATGATCTGGTCGAGGCAACTGCCAACAAAGTCCACAAACATCAGTTCCGCCACCGGGCGCAGGCCGGTGGCGGCCGCCCCAACGGCCGCCCCGATATAGGATGCCTCGGAAATGGGGGTATCAAACACCCGTTCGGCACCAAATTCGGTATAAAGCCCTTTGGTAACCCCCAGCACGCCGCCCCATGCATCTACCACGCCAGCAGAACCACCCTGCCCGCCTGCAATATCTTCCCCCATGAGAATAACGCGTGGGTCACGCTGCATTTCCTGACGCAAGGCTTCGTTAATGGCCTGACGGAAGCTTTTTTTGGACATGAGAATACTCCGTATTGCGCGTGGCTCAGTAAGAAACGTAAACGTCTGCCTGAAGGTCGGCAGGTTCAGGCAATGGGGCGTTTTTGGCGGCTTTTACGGCAGCCTCGATTTCGTCCTTTACGTTGCTATCAATGTCATCCAGTGCGGACAGGTCGAGCAGGCTTGTCTCTGTGACGTGTTTGCGGAAGTTCTGTAAGCAGTCATGTTCGCTTCTTTCTCTGGCTACTTCGCCATTGGCGCGGTAGGTCATGGCGTCACCTTCAAAATGGCCATACCAGCGGGCCAGATGAACATGCAGCATAACCGGGCCGTGGCCTGCGCGCGCGTGGGCTATGGCCTGCCCGGCGGCCTCATGCACGGCAAAAAAATCCGTGCCGTCGCAGTCAAAATACGGCATGCCAAAGCCTGCCGCGCGCGCCTTCTGTGTGCCTGCGCAGGCGTAGGATGCTCCTGTTGCTTCGCCATAGCCGTTATCTTCGCAGACAAAAACGGCGGGGAGCTGCCAGACCATGGCCAGATTCAGGCTTTCCAGCGTCGTGCCCTCGTTGGAAGCGCCATCGCCGTAAAATGCTACGGCAACGCCACCATCCTTGAGCACCTTGTGCGAAAGGGCAGCGCCGCAGATCAGCGGTGGTCCTCCGCCAACAATGCCATTCGCACCGAGCATGCCCAGAGACAGGTCCGCAATATGCATGGAGCCGCCTTTGCCGTGGCAGACCCCGGTTTTGCGCCCATAAATTTCGGCCATCATGCCTTCTACGCCAACACCTTTGGCAATGCAGTGGCCGTGGCCGCGGTGCGTGCTGGCGATTGTATCCGTGTCGCTCAGATGAGCGCAGACACCCACAGCGGATGCCTCCTCACCACAGTACAGGTGAACAAATCCCGGAATTTCTCCGGTAGCGAACTCTACATGAAGACGTTCTTCAAAATCGCGGATGGTCCGCATGGAACGGTAGGAACGCAGAAGAATATCGTGTGCAATCTGCATGTCTGCCCCCGGGCGATACTGCCGTGTGGGTTGGAAGATATAACGGAATTATTCCGCCCCACTCCGCATGAAAAAACAGAGCGAGGCGGGTATGCACTCAGTTACGGGGAGATATGCCAAAGGGTGAAGCCAGAGGATAATTCGGCTCACGTGTATTTGAGATGGCAGAAGCTGAAGTGTCGCATATCCGAAACGTAATACTCGCCAGATACATTTTTGTGGACGGACAGGCGCATATGAACTCACTCACTTTGTCCTCTGGCGTGTGGTCCGGGCTATCCCCGCTGCTCCGCAACTCATGGCGCCGTTGCGCCGAACAATACGCCATTCCCACAGATACCACGCTGGGTACGGATATTCTGTGCTCGGCCGAACTGCGGCAGGCACGCGAGCGCATGGGCGTGACCATGAAAATAGCCGACCCGGAACTGGACCGGCTGCATGGGATTGTCTCTACGCTGGATTATAATGTTCTGCTGGCCGACCCGGCGGGGATTGTCGTCGCCCGTCGTGGCGCTCCTCCGTTTGAAAAAGGATGCCGCCGCTGGCATCTGTGGCCCGGCGCCAACTGGGCGGAAGCCGTAGCCGGAACCAATGGAATAGGCACCTGTCTGGTCGAGGGGCAGCCAGTGACCGTGCACCGGGACCAGCACTGGTGCACAAATTTGCGATACCTGACCTGCTCTGCCGTGCCGTTTTACGGGCCTGATGGCCATGTTGCCGGAGCACTGGATGCCAGTTCCATCCGTTCGGACCCTTCTGGCCGTGTGGCGCTGATGATGGAGGCCGTGCTGGTTGATGCTGCGCGCAGGCTGGAGCGACGGAGTTTTTTGGAAGCTTTCCGTAACAGGACGGTCTTACTGCTGGGTGAAGGAAATGGCATATCCCTCCCCATGATCGCTCTGGACGATAAACGTATTGTAGTTGGTGCGACCTACGCCGCACGCACCATGTTGGGAATAGCCAACCCGGAGGTGACCAGTGTCTGTTTTGATCTGGGAGCCAGAGCCGCCGGTGTGCCGGATTTTCAGGAGGCGGAACGGACGGTCATAGAGGGGGCTCTGGCCATGGTGCAGGGCAAGATTGCACCGGCAGCCCGCCTGCTTGGTGTAAGCCGCTCCACCTTGTACCGAAAGCTGAAAAACCTGCCGCCTGCTCCGTCTTCCATAACCGGGTAGTTATGGGCTGTTCTGCAAAAAGGGCAGGACATTCTGGCAGATGATCAGTTCCTCATGGGTTGGCTCAACACGCACGCGGATTGCACTGTCGGGACAACTGATGATGCTCGCATGGTCCGCATTGGCCTTATGGTCCAGCTTGAGACCCAGCCAGCCCAGTGCCAGACAGACCTCCTGACGCAAAAGGGCGTCGTGTTCGCCTATGCCCGCAGTAAAGACCAGACCATCCAGCCCCCCCATAATGGCGGCAAGAGCCCCTGTTTCTTCCACAATCCGGTAGGCGGACAAGGCAAGGGCCTGCTGGATATGTTCCCGTAATATGGGGTCCTGCTCCGTGTCCATATGCTCGCGCAGAACGCGCATGTCAGACGATACACCAGAAACCCCAAGCAGCCCGGACTGATGGTACAGTGTGTTGACCATAGTGTCCCAGTCCGCTTTTTCTTCCCGCATCATGTAGAGCAGTGCGCCGGGGTCTATCATTCCGCAGCGGCTCCCCATCATTAACCCGTCCAGAGCGGAAAAGCCCATTGTGGTTTCAACACTTTTGCCCCCCTTTAATGCACACAGGCTGGCACCACTGCCCAGATGGGCCAGAACAGTGCGGCCCTTTGCCAGTGCGGGGTCGATCTGGAGCAGGCGCTGGGTTAGAAAATCGTAGGAAAGACCATGGAAGCCATACCGGCAGATGCCTTTTTCTTCATACCGGCGTGGGAGCGGTAAAAGCCGGGCGATTTCTGGCATGGTGCGGTGGAAAGCCGTATCAAAACAGGCAATCTGGAGCAGGTTGGGCCGGTAAGCCATGATGGCATGGACCGGGGCAAGGGTTTGCGGTTGGTGAAGCGGCGCAAAGGGTGTCAGGGCTTCCAGTTGGCGCAGGATTTCTGGCGTAACCTGTACGGGAGCTAGAAAATCTGGCCCTCCATGAACAATCCTGTGGCCAACCCCTACAATGTTGTGCTGACCCTGCTCATGGTCGGCCAGCCAGTCCAGAAGATGCTCCAGCGGTTTTTTCTGGCTGAGTGGGTAAGTCGCGTGGTCAATAAGCTGATCGTTCTGGTCGGACGCAAAAAAATGAAATGTTTCAACATCATACTCAATCCGTCCTTTGATCAGCTTTTGTATGAGGGGGTTCTGGCCGACCTGAAAAACCGTGAACTTGAGGCTGGATGACCCGGCATTGAAAACAAGAACAACGTCTGACATGGGTGGTTTTCCGCGGAACTGGGCGACTTAAAAAGCGGCATTCTGTTGCGCCAGATGTCTGGCGTACAGCGCACCAATGGCAGCGGACGCCAGACGGGCCTGCACGCTATCTGCCCGGCTTGTCAGCACAATGGGAACCTTGGCGCCTAGTGCTATGCCAGCAGAGTCCGCCTGCGCCATGAAGATCAGGTTTTTGGCCAGCATATTCCCTGCCTCCAGGTCTGGAGTGACCAGAATCTGCGCCTGTCCGGCTACGGGGGAGGACAGGTTTTTTATTCTGGCTGCTTCGGGGTCTATGGCGTTGTCCATGCCTAGAGGACCATCAAGTACCCCCCCTGTTATCTGGCCGCGTTCGGCCATTTTGCACAGGCTGGCAGCATCCACTGTGCTAGGGATTTTGGGGTTGATGACTTCCACAGCGGAGAGAATGGCCACTTTGGGCACTCCCAGCCCAAGCCCCGTATGCAGGTCTATGGCGTTCTGAACGATATCGCGCTTGGTTGAAAGATCGGGTGAAATATTAATGGCGGCATCGGTCACAAACAGCAGTTTTTCATAACCCGGAACAGCAAGTAGAAAAACATGGCTGATCCTGCGGCCAGTGCATAACCCATTGGTGGGGGATACCACGGCATGCATGAGGGCATCTGTATGCAGGCTGCCTTTCATCAATCCCTGCACATGGCCTGCCCGGGCCAGTTCTACAGCTTTTTGGGCGGCGGCTTCCGGTGTTGGTGCAGGTATGAGCTGGTAGGGGCTCAGGTCTATCTGGTTTTTGCGTGCGATGGCCTGAATACGCGGAGCATCCCCGATCAGAACAGGGTGGATGATACCTTTTTGTGCGGCATCCAGTGGTCCTGCCAGAGCGTGATCCTCGCACGGCCAGACAAGCCCGTAAGGAACCGGATCAGGTGCAAGGGCGCGGTTTATAAGGTCTGTAAAAAGCTGGTGGGATGTTGGCTGGCGTGATGGAGGCATGGACCCCGTAAAAAGGGGTGAAGTGTGTCTCATATCAGGTATGGCCCGCTCTGTGTGTTCCACCAGTTCTGCAACATGGCAGAAAGACGCGCCATTCGGCCGCGATCAGCCTAATGAATAGGCGAATTGGGTATTCTGGCAGATACAAGATTGGGTGATGGGGCCTGCACTGTTGTCACATTGGGCGGAGATGCACTGTCCACCACAATAACGGCCATTCCAGCAAGGGAAGATGGTGTTCTGTCTGGCCGCAGAAGAGCACGAAAACGCTTGTCGGTTGCTGCTTTGCGCTCATACTCCAAGTCCAGCAGACCGTTCTTGTCGATGTAGATATTCAGTGCGGCTGGGATGCGAATACACCCGGCTGAAGCCATATGCCCCAGCTTGCGTTCCAGAAAAACGGGGTCGGTTGCGTGCATTTCCAGACGGATCGGACCTTGTTCACGGCTGGGGAGCCACCCTTTTTCCGCAACCTGCCAGCCAAAATCCCAGACACGCATGCCTTTGGTGCCATTCCCCATGATCCCATTTTCATTTTTGGTGCCCTGCGCCCGGTAGCCTAGTCTTTCTGCCGTATTCGTAAAAATACCAACGGGCGTAATGTAGTGATGTTTACGGCCGATTGTGCCTGTGGATATGCGTGTGCAGCCAATAATGGTCCATTCTGGCGTATCTGGGCGGGCCACAATAACGCAGGCACGCTGCACGGCGGGGTTGCGGTCTGCAACCACCACGGCTTGCGGTATCTGAATAGCGTAACCAGACTGGATAATCTGCTGACGCGCCAGAGCTCGCCATGTGTCTTTTTGGGTAATGGTTGGGGTAAATGCGCCGGGCACATCTTTTTGGAAAAGACTCCGGAGCCGGTCTATTTCCGCTTGTATCTGCTTTTCATCCAGCTCAACGACTGGTGCTGGTGCTGGTGCTGGTGCTGGTGCTGGTGCTGGTGCTGGTGCTGGTGCTGGTGCTGGTGCTGGTGCTGGTGCTGCGTTAACCGGCACGGACGTCTTGAGCTGTGGTGTAACAGACGCTGTCTGTACGGGGGTGGGCTGCACGGCCTTGGCCTGTGGAACTGGTGCGGGAGTCTTTTTTGCCGGGGGAATATGCAGGGGTGCTGCTATGTCTCCATTAGGAAAAAAAACATGCGGAGAGGACTCTCCTACAGCTTTGGAGAGTTCTTCAGCAAAATCCGCGCTGGCGGAATACGGTGCTGCCTGAAGAGTTTGAGCAGCAAATAGGCAGCCAAACATAATCGGAAAGATTAAATGTCTCGCCGCGTACACCGGGTTCTGTTCTCCTGTTCTTTTTAAGTGCTGGTAACTATGGCACTTCTTTCTGGCAAGCGAAATATCCAAGATGACGAGTTTATTCTCATCATAGTGCATGCAAGGGCTGCGCCTGGGTTGAGTCTTGACTTTGAAAATCAGGGCAACCTGCATATGCCGGATGAAAGAACTGGCGGTTTGCTCAGGGTTGCAACATGATTACTCTTGAATATCCGCGTGCTCGACCCGGCAGGAATGGGGCGTGTGCCTTCTCATTGTCAGGCCGAAAGATAACATGAATGAGCAGAACTTGTGTCGGGTTGTGTCCTAAACACAACAGGACGGGTCAGTCGCGGAGTTGTGCTTTACGGATTTTGTTGACAGTAATTATTAATTGCATATACCTCCCCTATTCACATGATGTGGTGGGGTAAACTTATGAGCCACATGACCTTGCTGGCACGTCTTGTTAGAGCAGCCATGCTGCATCGCCAGCCTCAGGCCGTCAGAAGTGACCGGGGGCAGATCTCTGGTCAACTGGAGCCTTGTTATTTCTGGCGGAGTGGTGGTCTGGCTGGCAGGCACACTCTACCTCATGGCGAAGCGTAACTCATGGGGCCTGGCAGACAGGGTACGGGTTTGACGGTGTGTATGCAGCACGGGGGATGCTGATGTCCGCCCTGCTTCTGTTTGGAGCTGAAGGGTGCACTCTGCTGTGTGGAGTGTTGTGTTACCTTTCATCCCGGCATCAGTGCATTTTTACGTGCAGGCCCAACCCTCGGTTTTGCCAGTGTTCTGCCACAGGGCTGGGTGTGCTGGCTGTCTGCCTGCTTGGGAGCGTGGAAAGTACGCAGACCGCCTGTTTTATGGTCGTGCTTCTTCTCATGATCGTTTGTAGTTTTTTCCCCCTGCTTGTGGTCGTGCTTCAGTCTGGAAAAAAAGGTCATGACTGATCGGCCACTGACCAACCGGCAATGGCCTGCCAAGCTGGTGGCCGCCATTGTGCCCGGAATCATGTTCTCCTTTGGCTGCATGGCTGTAGTGGGGTTGCTGTGTCACACCACGGGAGAAACACGGACGGCTTCCTCCCAGTTTTTAATGTGGCTGGCAGTGCTGGTGTGGCTTGGCGTTATGGGAAGCTGTTTCCTGTTTCGTTCTGGCCTGCGTGCTTGGATCGTGCTGGGTGGAGCGGCCACATTTGTCTGGGCCCTGTTTGAAATACTGGCGAAAGTTATGACAGCATGAAAATTCGCCCCGACATTGTGCAGGTTTATCGGGAAGTTCATAGCTGGGTCGGCATTCTCTGTAGTCTGTTCCTGTTCGTCGCGTTTTATGCGGGCTCCATAAGCATGTTTGAACAGCCTTTACAGGTCTGGCTGACACCGGTTCCCTCTTTGCCAAAACCTGTAGAACTGGCAGACACGCCGCAGCTTTTGCAAAAAGCTTTTTCCCAATACCCGGATGCAAGCACACATTATATTATAGTGGTTAACCCGGATAACGCACGCCCTGCCCGCCTTATGTGGCCGCAGGACCCAACGCACAGGGGCCATGGTCCACAGGATTATGTGCTTGGTGCACTCTCTCCCAATGGAGATCTGCGCACCCTTGTTAGCCGCCCATCCGGGATCCCTTTTTTTATTGACCAGTTGCATGAACAGATCGGGCTGCCTTTGCCACATGCTGCGGCGCGTTACACCATGGGGTGTGTGGCGGCAGGTTATTTTCTGGCGTTGGTTTCTGGCGTTATTGCATTTTTACCGGCTTTGAAAAAAATGCTGTTTGCTCTCCGGCTCGGCACTGCCACGCGCAAGGTCTGGCTGGATCTGCATAATCTTGTGGGATTTTTTTCCCTGCCATTTCATTTTATTATGGCGATAACCGCAGTTGTCTTCGCTTTTCATGGGCCCATTTCTGCTCTGCAGGGAAAATTGTTCCAGCAGGGGCAAAGGACGGAACATGGCTTGACGCAACAGCATGACCCTGCAGAGAGCAGAAGTAAAAATAATGCCCCCCACAATGTTGTCAGTCTGGAGGGGCTGATGCCACCACAGGCTGTTCTGGGGGAGTTACAGAGGCAGGCTCCCGGTTTTGTCGTGGATACGCTGGAATATACAACGCAGTTCAACAAGGGAAAAAGCCGGACAATGCTCAGAGTCACCGGGCATGACGAGCGTTATCCCACGCTTGGGGTCTCTAATGGTTTTGCTGCGGTGGACCCGGCAAGCGGTAAGGTTTTATCGGCAGATTATCTGCCGGGGCATCAATCTGCCGGATTTGCGGCATTAACCGCGTTTATTGCACTGCATTTTGGCAGTTATGGCGGACTTCCCGTGCGATGGGGGTATTATTGCCTTGGGTTGGGGGGGGCATTTTTATTTTACACTGGTTGCCGGTTATGGATTATCGCGCGGCAAAAGCGGGAGCAGCATGCGGGAAAATCCAGTAAGCAGACAAGAGCCACATGGCTGCTCAGTTGCCTGACAACCGGGTGTCTTACAGGATGCATAACGGGCATTGCCATTTTATTTATATGCGCACCGTTTTTACCCTTGGGTGGAACTTATGCGCAGGCATCTTTTCTTTATTATGCGGTTTTTTTGTTCTGTATGGGGCTGGCTTTTATTCTGAGCGAAAGTCAGCGTGAACCATTGCTGCTTCGTGTGGCTGGTTGTGCCAATATTGCCATAGCGCCTGTTATGCTGGCCGCTATGGCTGGAGGACGCGCCACCATACCTTCCCTTGGGGTAGGTATGGTGGCGCTGGTGCTGGGAAGTTTTTTGTTGCATGCGGCCAGAGGATCCACATGCAGGCTGTCTGCCTAATGCACATGATGTTTCTCCCATTGTTTCACAAAAAAACAGTAGGAGAAACAAAAGTGGGCCAGACTCAGTAAATAATAACGGACCGGATGGATTTGCCATCATGCATCAGATCAAATGCATGGTTGATATCTTCCAGCCCCATTGTGTGGGTTACAAAAGGTTTAAGGTCGATCTTGCCTTCCATGGCATCTTCCACCATGCCGGGTAGCTGGGTCCGGCCTTTAACACCGCCAAAGGCTGAGCCTTTCCATGTGCGCCCGGTTACAAGCTGGAATGGACGGGTGGAAATTTCCTGCCCTGCGCCTGCAACACCAATGACAACCGATTGTCCCCAGCCACGATGGGCACATTCAAGGGCTGCACGCATGACATTGACATTGCCAATACATTCAAAGGTATGGTCCACACCCCATCGGGTTATATCCAGAATGACCTGCTGGATGGGTTTGTCATAATCCAATGGGTTCAGGCAGTCTGTTGCCCCCATGGATGTGGCGAGTTCAAACTTGTTCGGATTGGTATCTATGGCAAAAATTCTGCCAGCTTTTGCCTGTCGTGCACCCTGAATGACAGCAAGCCCAATGCCACCCAGCCCAAAAACGGCAACGCTGTCACCTGGCTGTACTTTGGCGGTGTTATGCACAGCGCCAATGCCGGTTGTGACACCGCACCCGAGCAGGCAAACATGCTCATGATCTGCATGGGGGTTGATCTTGGCAAGGGAGACCTCAGCCACAACCGTATATTCACTAAAGGTGGAGCAGCCCATATAATGGTACAAAGGCTGACCATTGTACGAAAAACGACTGGTGCCATCGGGCATAACCCCTTTACCCTGTGTTTCGCGCACGGCAATGCACAGGTTGGTTTTACCCGAGGTACAGAACTCGCATTTGCCACATTCAGCCGTATAAAGCGGAATAACGTGGTCTCCGGGAACGACCGAGGTTACACCTTCGCCGACCTCCACAACCACGCCTGCCCCTTCATGTCCCAGAACACAGGGGAACAGCCCTTCCGGGTCGTTGCCCGAGAGGGTGAACGCATCCGTATGGCAGACCCCTGTGTGCGTGATACGGACCAGCACCTCCCCTTTTTTGGGGGGGGCGACATCAATTTCCACAATTTTAAGGGGCTCGCCAGGAGCAAAAGCAACAGCTGCACGAGATTTCATGATTGTTCCTTGATGGTTATTTCAGATAGGTGCGTACGAGGGACAGAATGGTATCGATGCTTTGCTTTTTTCCTGCGTCGAGGTCTTGGCCAGAACCAAATTCCTCCTGCACATACATCCCCATAACTTCGGACATGAGGCCATTAACCGCTCCGCGTATTGCCGCGAGCTGCTGAAGCACTGGAGCGCAATCCGAACCGGCTTCCAAAGCGCGTTCCAGTGCATCACATTGCCCACGTATTCGCCGCAGACGGGTCAGTGCTTTTTTCTTATCTTCTGGAGTATGGGGCATTCTGCATGATGATCCTGTTACTATAGGGGAGTATAGTATGTTGCGATGGGGTTGGCTACAGTTTTATGCGTAGCCGCCATGGCTGTGCCAAGGAAACCTACATACCTCATGGCACTCCACCCGCCACTAGGAAGAGGGGATTAACGCCGGGATGCGGCCCTGTGCCCCATGTGGGCTGTGGAGTAGTTAACTCCTTTCTCCCAGAAGACTGTCATCTCCAGATGGAAGGGAGCATGCCCGGCCCTGTCGCTCTGTAAAGAATTATGGCTGCAAAGTTCGGGCCAACTCCGCTAGCGCTCCGATCTGTCGGGTCAGGAACGCACGAGTTGGGTCGTCTGTCAGGCTCAGTGTTTGTGGGTCAAGTTTGCTTGTGGCAAGCCCGATCATGATTTCGGGTTTGTTCAGAACAAAGGCGTCCAGAAAGACAAGACTCTGGCGTAAATGATACTGTGCCCGTGCCCCCCCGATCTGCCCGGGAGATGCGGTTTGGATCGCAACGGGTTTTTTGGCAAAAGGCTGCGGCGTTACGCGTGAGAGCCAGTCTATGGCGTTTTTGAGCACACCGGGGACGGAATAATTATATTCAGGCGTAACAATGATCACGCCATTTGCAGCCTGAATCTGTTCTGCCATGGTCAGCACTGCGGACGGAAACTCCTTGTCTTGCACGTCCTGACTGTAGTGAGGGAAATCGGCAATGCTACCCAGCGCGGAAATGGATACGCCTTCTGGTGCAAGTTGGGGCAGAGTACGGGCTATTGCCGCGTTAAGGGAAGCACTACGCAGGCTCCCCAGAAGCGTTACAAAATGCAGGTTTGCGGAGGGCGTCATGCTATTTGTCCTTTTTTGCAAAGCATCGGAATGGCTTTTGGCCGAGGGAAAGGCGGCCTAGCTGGGGATTCCGCCAAAATGGCCATTATTGAAGTCTTCAATGGCCTGCCGGATTTCTGCACGGGTATTCATGACAAAAGGACCATACCCTTCGATGGGTTCGTTAAGGGGGGCTCCGGTCAGCACAAGCAGGCTGCTTTGCACATGAGCATGAAGACTCACCTCTGTCCCCTTGTGTTCCAATAGAACGAGTTGCGCACTGCCAAGTTCCTGTACGTCATGAATACTTAACTGCCCTTCAAGGCAGACAACAGCCGCGTTATGCCCTTCCGGAAGGGATAGGGTGACCGATGCGCCCTGTGCCAGGTGCACATCCCATACATTCAGCGGAGAAAACACCCGGGCTGGCCCTTGGGTCTGTCCATATTCGCCCGCAATAACGCGCAGGGATCCCGCTCCATAAGGCAGGCCCACTGTGGGAATATCCCTGGCCAGTAGCGTCTGGTACGCTGGGGGGGCCTGCTTGTCTCTGGCGGGGAGGTTAACCCAGAGCTGGACCATTCTGAATGCACCCCCAGAGGCGGCATAGGCCGGGGAGTGGAATTCCTGATGCACAATGCCGCTGCCTGCGGTCATCCATTGTACATCTCCGGGGCCGATGGTGCCGCCTCCGCCAGAGGAATCGCGGTGTTCGACCTCCCCATCATAAACGATTGTCACAGTCTCGAAGCCCCGATGCGGGTGCTCCCCTACCCCGCGGCGCTCTTCGGTTGGCTGGAACTGGTGCGGACCAGCATAATCAAGCAGCAGGAACGGGCTGAGGTGTTGACCCAGCGTGGCGTAGGAAAAAAGGGAACGGACGGGAAAGCCATTTCCCACCCAATGCCTACGGTCATTGCCGTAACGTCCCAGAACCTTTTTATGCATGGTTTTTCTCCAGATATTGGAACAGGAACCACTCCCATGCTCCATGTTGCTTATCTTCAACATAGAAGTCGTGTAGTGTCCTACAAAGAGTTACGGATGAAACATTGCGTTGCATAAGTAGGACGATGTGAGACCTTAACGACTACTATTATTTTGTGCAGGTTGTGGATTACAGGGGGTTCTCTTCTGCCGCTCGGGCGATTGGTGTGCAAAAATCGCTCTTAAGCCGCCGGATTGCTGCGCTGGAAACGTTTTTGAATACCAGATTGCTGCAACGCTCTTCCCGTCATTTTTCCCTCACCCAAACAGGGCTCCGGTTTTACGAGCACTGCAAAGCCATGCTGGCCGAAGCGGAACTGGCGGAGCAGTCCATTGCCCAGTTACAGGCGGAACCCTGTGGTTCAATACGGATGAGTTGCCCTGTGGCTTTACTCAATTTTCAGTTCGGGGCTATTTTGTCCCGGTTTCTGGTGCGTTATCCTTCCGTTACCTTGCAACTGGAGAGCACAAACCGGCGGGTTGATGTTCTGCAGGAAGGGTACGACCTTGCGATGCGCGTGCGTTTTCCCCCCATTGCCCCTTCTGATCTTGTTATGCGGGTTCTGGATACCAGTACGCAGTGTCTGGTCTGTACGGCGGATGTATTGACGGCGCATCTGGATACTCCTGCTGATCTGGCCTCTTTTCCCAGCATGGATTTTCATACCAACCCGGCGGAACACTTCTGGTGTTTGGAAAATGAGCAGGGGCAGTCTGCTACGGTTTTTCACACACCACGGTTGATAACGGATGATCTGGCCGTGCTGCGGGAGGCGGCTCTGGCAGGTGTTGGTATTGTGCAGTTACCAACGATTATGGTGTGGAAAGATATTCAGGCCGGACGGCTCGTGCAGGCTCTGCCGCAATGGACGCCACGTGCCGGTCTCGTTCACGCTGTTATTCCATCCCGTAAAGGCATTATGCCAGCGGTGCGGGTCTTACTGGACTTTATGGTCGAGGAATGCCGCCAGCAACGGCAAATGGCGACATCTACCTTTCTGGCACAGAACCCGTGAGCGTTTTTGGCTTCACGGGCTGGCAGTTTTATTTTTTTTGTGGGGAAATAATAAATTATTTGTTGCGATAATAAATTCCGGTGTTATCGCACTGATAAATGGTCTGGGCAGATGTAAAAAATCCAGTAGAAGGCTGTGTTCCAGTAATGACGCAATGGTGTTCCAGAACAAACTGGTCCCACTGCTTCGAACGGTAATTGTTCAGGACCTTAGAGCCACCCCACATGATCCCACCAACAATGAGGAAAGCTGAAAACCACAAAATAAATTCTTTTGTGCTCTTAATCATGTTTCATATCCTTGCAGGATGTATCTGGTTTCAGGCACTTAATTTTGACCTTCGCCCATACGAAACAGAGCGACAAACGCTATCTAATTACTTTTTACCTGTGTTGCAAATAGCGTACCAACGCTCCACGCTACGGTAATGACTGCCCCAGTTATTACGTTTATTTATAATTCAACGCGCAGTGATGTTGAAAGTTTTTCACGATCGCTTATGCCGCGCACGGTTTGGCCTTTAATGGCGGAAATCAGGGCTGTTTTATCGGGTGTCCATGGCAGGGTCATATGACAACAGGGCTGCCCACACAAACAAATGTGCGGACAGCCCTGTTATCATCATTTCAGGAGCGCATATTTCGCACAGCCCGGATTTAGGCTGCGGCGAGCAACTGGGCGTCTGATGCAGAGCCAAAGAACTCGTAATGAATCTGAGCGGGAGCAACCCCCTGTGCTTTAAGGGCCAGAATGGTATCCAGCATGAACTGCTCAGGCCCGCAGACCCAGTAATGCGTATCCGGCTGAACCTGCGTTGCCAGCCATGCGGCTGTCATGCGGCCGGAGTGCAATGCCAGTCCGGGCAGAGGGGACGCGTCTGCCGGTGCGCCAGCGCTGTAAAAAATATCAGCCTTGATAACACCTTCAGCCACCAGTTTTTGCACATAGGGGGCAAAAGCCTGCGTGTCGGGGGCATGTGCCCCATGCACAAAGTGAATCGGACCATGGGGAAGTTTTTCAACTGCGCCCAAAGCGGAAATAAAGGGTGTCAGACCAACGCCAGCGCTGATGAGCACGTTCTTTGTGTTCGGCTCAGGCGTCAAGACAAAATCACCCGCAGGGGCAGAAACCTGCAATACGTCCCCTTCCCTGACCGTGTCATGAAACCAGGAGGAAACCACGCCACCATCAGCCTTGCGGATGCTCAGGCGGTAATGGTCGGATGCGGGTGCGGATGAAATGCTGTAGTTGCGGCGCTGGGACCCATGACCGGGAATATCGAGCTTAAAGCTCAGATACTGGCCGGGTTTGTGCTGCATAACGGGCTTATTGTCACTTGGCACTAGCTCAAACGAGCGGATTGTGCTGCTTTCCACCACAATCCTGCGCACCGTAAAGCTGCGCCATCCGGTCCAGCCTCCGGGGGTGTCTGCGTGTTCCTGATAGATCTGCTTTTCCCGGCCGATCAGAACATCGGCCAGAAACCAGTATGCCTTGCCCCATGCATCCATAATTTCAGGCGTTGCGGCATCGCCCAGTACGTGAGCAATGGCGCCAAGTAGGGCTTCACCCACAAAGGGGTAGTGCTCTGGCAGAATGTTAAGACCAACATGTTTTTCGGCAATACGTTCAACCATGGCGCCAAGTGCGCCCAGATTGTTGATATTGCGGGCGTAGGCCAGCACGGCAAGAGCGAGGGCCTTGGGCTGCTCTCCGTCCTTCTGGTGTGACATGTTGAACAGATCACGAATTTCCGGATTGGACAAAAGCCTCCGGTACATTTCGTGCGTGATATCTAACCCATGGGCTTCAAGGGCGGGAACGCAGGCGGAAACAATTGACCGGGTTTTGTCATCAAGCATTGTGCTCATGGAACGCATCCAAAAGATGTAAAATACAGATACCTTTACTAGAGCTGATTACATAAGGTGTCAATGGCATACATCTTATGTTTGATGAATATGCGCAGCCAAAACCATGAGTGCTATGAATAAAAAGAACCAAGGCATGCAAAACTTGCATATCGGGTGAGTAATCCGTTACAAGGGACAAAATTCAATAAAAAAGAATGCAATATGGCAAATTTGACAGCGCTTTTGACCGACGCCGCAATCTTTGTGTTTTTCCCTTGGGCTCTGTGGCGGCTCATGCAAAAAGCGCTGCCAATAGCCGTGTTGCCCATTCTTGTGGGTATTGCCCTTGCCGTATGGCATGTGCCCGTGCAGCAAATGGGTATTCCCTCCGTTTACGGGAACACAATTGGCTGGGTTGCCGTGCTGGTGCTGGCTTTTACCGCCGGGCTGGAAATGTGGCAGCATCCCGGTGGGGAGCCTTCGGGGCAGGACTTTGCACAGCCCACAATCGGTCGGCTGTTTGGTGGGGCTGCCGTAGCACTGGGTATTCCCTTTTGTGTCGGCACGTTTCTGGCTTACACGGTTTTTCTGCATCTTCATGGCTGGCAGGCACCAGACGCAACGCCTTGGGTGGCTGCGGCATCTATTGGCCTGTGCATGGCAGTTAGCGCCCTGCCGGTTCTGATCGGTGTTGTGCGGGAGCTTGAGACCGCACAAAAACCTTTGGGGCAGTTAGCGCTCAAGCTGGCCGTTGTGGATGACGCGGCATTATGGATCGGACTGGCGGCCCTGCAATTTGCCGCCCGTGGTTCTGCCGCCCTGCACGGCTGGACGGGGCTGGAAGCGCTGGCTGTTCTTTTGCTGGTGGGGCTGGCTGCTGGAGGGTACTGGGCTTCTCACCATTTCCGTCATCCATCATTGGCGGTTATCTGGCTGGCTGTGCCGGTTTATCTGGCGGCCGGGTCCTGGGCGAGCATGCAGCTTGGCCTGCATGAGTTGATTGGTGCCTATTTTGCCGGTGCGATCATGCCACCGAGCTGGGTGCGCCGCCTGCCGGTGGAAGCTGTGGGAACTTTTGCCCTGATCTGGTTTGCCCCGATGTTTTTCGGCCATAGCGGGCTGCATATTAACGGGGATGCCTTAACATGGCCTTCTGTTGTGGTATCTTTGTCGCTGGTTGTCATTTCCATGGTGACCAAAATTGCAGCCGTTTATATTTACCCACCCGCAGCCAGCCTTAAACCAAGGCAGGCGCTTGGTGTTGGTGCCCTGCTCCAGTGCAAGGGGCTGATGGAAATTGTGGCAGCAACCATTTTACATGGTCAGGGTATGCTGTCAGACTTCGGGTTTGCATCCCTTATGGTTCTGGCCGTTATTTCCACCACACTCACAGGTCCATTATTCAGGCTGTTTGCTCCTCGTCAGTCCGGATCTGCGTGACAGGCGGGGCCAACAGCGCCCCTCACAGCATTGTCATACCGCTAGGTCTTGGCAAAAAGTCCGACTTGTCCAAGACCTGAACAGGTTTAAAAGCCATGCACAGGCACAATCGATACGGCGAAGGAGCTGGAACCCTGATGCCCAGCACTCCCACAACAGAACAGGATAGCGCGCCGCGTTTGCTGGTATGGCTCGCCGTCGCTCTTTTTCTTTCCTACCTTGCTGTTGCGATGTCCATGCCAACGACCTCGGTTTATGTGGCCATGTCGTTGCATATGGGTAACGCCCTTGCCGGGCTGGCAGTTGGTGTTGCGTTTGTATCCACCATTCTGACCCGCGGCTTCGCAGGCCGGCTTGCAGACCATAAAGGTGGCAAACGCTGCATGCTGTTGGGTCTGGCCTTTTATGCCGCAAGTGGCGTTCTGGCCCTTATGGTTGCATGGCTGGCAACGCCCTGGGCGGCATTTGCCATGCTGATGATAGCGCGCCTGATGCTGGGGCTGGGTGAAAGCCTGACAGTTGTTGGCCTGCTGGCATGGGGGATCGGACTGATGGGGCACCAGCGTTCGGGGCGGGTGCTATCCATTGTGGGAATGGGGATGTACGGCTCTCTGGCAGCCGGTAGCCCTGTGGGTCTGGCCCTGTACGATCAGGGAGGATATCCACTGGTCGCGCTTGCCTGCATGGTTGTGCCATTGCTTGGGTTCGCCATGGCGGCACCCGTTGTGGCCGTGCCACCTCATGGGGGAGAGCGACAGCCCGTCAGCCGGATTATCAACAGAATTTCCGATCTTGGTCTGGTGGTCTTTTTTCAAGGAATCGGGTTTGCGGCCATTGGCGCCTTTATGCCGCTTATGTTTTTGCACAGGCATTGGCCACATGCGGCTATGGGGCTGACTTTTTTTGGCGCAGCGTTTGTGCTGGTCAGGGTGCTGTGCAGTCATCTGCCAGATAAGCTGGGGGGCGCGCGTGTCGCGTTTGTGTCCATGATGGCGGAAACCTGTGGGCAGATTCTGCTGTGGCAGGCATCTGGTCCCACTGTGGCGCTGGCTGGTGCTTTTTTGACCGGCTGCGGCTGTTCCATGATTTTTCCCTCCATGGGGGTGGAGGTTGTCAGGCGGGTATCTCCGCAGATGCGAGGAACAGCCATGGGTGGATTTGCGGCTTTTCAGGACCTTGCCTATGGGGCCACTGGTCCTCTGACCGGGCTTCTGGCCGAATGGGCTGGAGACAGTGCCATTTTCATGGTTGGCAGTCTGGCGGGGTTTGGTGGGCTTCTGCTGTCTGCCCGTCTGGCATGGCATGAACGCGCCGCAGCGACGGCGGACTAGAAACAACAGGAGGGATAGGCCTATGAAACCCGGAGTTATAGTCGCCGCACTTCTTTTTGGCTGCCCTGCTCTTGGCTATGCGCAGACTGTGCCTGTGGCGTTGACCCATATACGGATTATAGAGGGCACAGGTGCTCCACCTGTTGAGAATGGAACCGTTCTCATGCAGGACGGTGTAATTGTTGCAGCCGGTCGGGATATACCTCTTCCCCCCAATACCCGTATTCTGGATCGCTCGGGGATGAGCGTTTTACCTGGCCTTATTTCTGATCACAGTCATATCGGCCAGTTGCAGGGTGTGCAGACTGGGCCGCAGTTTTATACAGCAGACACGATTACAGCCGAACTGGCGCAGTACAGGCGTTATGGGGTTACGACCGTTACAGCGCTGGGGAACAATGTTCCGCGTGTGTTCGACCCCATGCGCAAGGACGCCCATATGGGGCTGCTGCCAGCAGACCTGTTTGGAGTTGATCAGGGGATTGGCGTGCCTAAGGGAGCACCGCCGGTTCATGTCGCTCCAGATCAGCTCTTCAGGCCCAGCACGGAGGAAGAGGCCCGGCAGGATGTGGACACCATGGCGGCGGAAGGCACAGACCTGATTAAAATATGGGTGGACGATTTCGACCACTCTCTTCCCGTTAAAATGGACCCAGCCATTATCAAGGCGGTCGTGGATGAAGCGCACCAAAAACACCTGCGTGTAGCCGCTCATATTCATGATCTGGACGATGCGGAACATGTGGTGGCAGCCGGGGTTGATATTCTGGCTCATGGTGTGCGGGACAGGTTTGTGCCTCCATCTTTTGTGGCCATGCTCAAGGAGCGGGGGATTTGGTACATCCCCACACTGGAACTGGATGAAGCCACAATAGTATGGGCCGACCAGCCTGCATGGGTGAAAACCCCGTTTGTTGAGGCTGGACTGTCTGCCCCCTTGCAGCAGCAGATCAATAATCCCGTCTGGCAGCAGGAAAACAGAACAGGCAGCAAAGCCGATTTTGCCCGTCGCTCCCTTGCGACCAATCTGCAGAACCTGAAAATATTGTGGACCGCAGGCGTTAAAATCGGATTTGGCACGGATAGTGGAGCAACACCCCTGCGGGTTGCCGGGGTTGCGGAGCATCGGGAACTGGCTCTGATGGTGCAAGCCGGTCTGCCTCCCCTGCAGGCGTTGCATATTGCAACGGAGGCAGCCGCGGCATTACTCGACCTGCATGACCGTGGTGTTATTGGTGCAGGTAAACGAGCGGACCTTCTGGTTGTTGCAGGCAACCCTGCCAATACGATTTCTGATACCGACCGGGTGGTGGAAACATGGGAAAATGGCTCTGCTGTAACCGGTCCCATACCACTCACAACCCGGTAGGGGCTGTTGGATAACACATTACGCCAGGAAGCGGGCAGATTAGGCATGCCGGAATGGAGGGAGGCAGGAATGAATAGATTGGGTTCTTTTTTGCTTGTGACTGGTTTATGGGTAAGCCAGTTGCCAGCGGCACCTGTGCAGGCACAGACCATAACAGATAACAACGACCCCGCTTTTGGCCGTAACGGGCACGTCCAGATTATTGCCAGCATACCCACACCGGACCCTTCTGGCATTGCTGTGGTAAATGGACGTCTGTTTCTGACTTTCCCCAAGCATGATGGTGATCATACAGGCCCGGTGCTGGCTGAGTGGAAGGATGGACATCTGCTTCCATTTCCTTCAGCCGCATTTTCGGCTGGATCAGGCGGGGCTCCGCAGGCTCGACTGATTTCGCCTCATGGGATGACAACAGATACCAAGGGAAACCTGTGGGTTATTGATGACGGCAAGATCAAAGGGCAGCCCATTCCTGCAGGTGGCGCCAAGGTGGTTGGGATCAATCCCATAACAGGGCAGATTATTGCCAGTGTGCCTCTGACCAATGCGTTGCTGCCCCAAAGCCATATGAATGACCTGCGCATAGACCTGACACATGGTGCAAAAGGTACGGCATTCATTACAGATAGCTCGTTTGATGGGCACCCGGCTCTGGTTGTGCTGGACCTTGCCACGGGTAGGCAGCGCCGCGTGCTGGAAAATACGGTCTCTATTCTGCCTGATCCGGGGTATCAGACTGTGCTGGATGGGCGCGTGCTGCATTATGACCCGGCCCACCCGACCTTTCCCGCAGGTGGAGCGGATGGTATTACCCTGTCTGCCGGGTCCGAACGTGTTTATTACGCCCCTCTGGCCAGCCGACGCTTATATAGCCTGCCGACAGATAAACTGGCTGACTTTTCCCTCAGTTCCGCCCAGTTGGCGGCTCTGGTTGTAGATGAAGGGGAAAAAGGGGCTGCGGACGGATTGGCGACCGACCCATGGAACCGGATTTACACCACAGCAGCCGACCATGATGCCGTGTTTCGCCGTAACCCGGATGGCACGTTTGAACTGCTGGCTTCGGACCCACGGTTTGTCTGGCCAGATGGCATTTTTGCAGATCATCAGGCCGTTTACGTGGTGCTGGGGCAATGGAACCGCCTGCCTCGTTTGCATAATGGGCAGGACTTGCGCAAACCACCCTTTCTGGTGGCCAGAATCCCCATTACGGCCCCTTGAAAAATGGCGCGTGCAGAGGCTGTATCAGATTTCTTCCGGGGATAGGGGAAGAATGCACATATTGTCAGGCCGGGCGGGAGAGATGAGCGTAAGCCCGGCCTGCTGAGCCGTTCTGAGCGCCATAGCCGTAGGAGCGGAAAGCGAGACGAGTGCGCGCATGCCTGCGGCTATGGCTTTGCTTGCCATTTCGTAGGAACAACGGCTGGTAAGCAAACAAAACCCGTCTGCAAAACTCAGGGGGTTTTTAAGGCCGTGGCCAATAAGCTTATCAAGCGCATTATGGCGACCTACATCTTCCCTGATTGCTGCGATGGCGCCATCAGGAGTACACCATGCGGCTGCATGGAGCATGCCTATACCGGCATTGAGTGTCTGGTGGTCCCGAAGGTGCTGTAATGCGCGGCGTATGGCCGACAGGTCCGGAGTGTAAGCCTCAACCGTGTTCTGGTTGCGGGTGACAATGCTGTTCATGTCTGACCCACAGATGCCACAGCCGGTACGCCCCGCGATTGGTCGCCTGCTGCGAGCCAGAACCGTGCGAAGTGCATCAGCGCTTATGCGCATGTCCACCTTTAACCCACCGGGTACAGAAGAGATGGCGATGTGCCTGATTTCAGAAACGTCTTTAACAAGACCTTCAGTTATTGAAAATCCAATAGCAAAGTCATCAATATTATGTGGGGTTATCATCATGACGGCATAGTCTATGCCGTTATAGACCAGAGAGAGCGGCACTTCTTCTGCCAGATTCAAAGTCTCATTGACGGTTTGGGGGGCGCTGTCCTGTGCATTCCCCCAGATCATTCTTTTGGCATGGCAGGATTCTGAAATGGCAAAAGCTGTTTGTTCATGTGCCACGTGAGCCGCTCCCGGCCTGAGCCTGCCCAAGTGTGCGGACTTCATGCAGGTCTTCGGGTGTATTGATATTCACGAACGGATCAAACGGATAGAGGTGAGAAAAGTCCATTGCCCGAGCGTTCAGCGCATTTGCCAGTGTGCAAACCCGCGTTGTCTGCTTTCTGTTCTGTTCTGTTACGCTGGCCAATTGTGCCGTTAATAGTGCACGGGCCTGGCTAACGGGCCATAATGCGACCAGAGAATGACGCTGTTCCGCATAGACAGCATAAGATGGTGCAGGCAGCAAAGTACCAACCAGATCATGCGGGATAAAAGGTGTATCAACAGGCACACTCAGCAACGCATCAAACCCTGCGGCTTCGGCCCATTCCAGACCACTTAACAGCCCGGCCAGGGGGCCAACGTCAAAATATGTGTCCGCCAGAACCGGGTAATTCCATGCGTCAAACCTTTGCGCGTTGCCATTGGCACTTATGGCAATGCTGGCGCATTGCCGCTCAAGGCGGGTCGTAACCCACTCGATGCAGGGTTTATGGTCGATCTCCATAAAAGCCTTGTCAGCATAATGCATGCGCCTGCCCTGCCCGCCTGCCAGCACTAATCCTGCTATTTTTAACATGTGCGGCATGATAAGCTGTGTCTCTACCCGTTTGTGCTGGTTATTGTGCGTGTGTCCGCTTAAAAATCAACGACTCTTTTCAATACAGTATGGACTGGCCTGCTCGTGACATCCCCTTATCGCAAACAACGGGTTTTTGGCATTATCGGGCGGAGTGGTTCGGGTAAAACGCATCTTATCAGCCGCCTTGTTCCTCTTTTTTGTCAACAGGGGTTAAGTGTTTCCACAATTAAACATACCCATCATGGCGTGGATATGGATACACCGGGGAAAGATACATTCCAGCATAGAGAAAGTGGTGCGGTGGAGGTCATGCTTGCAACACCGACACGCTGGTTTTTGCAGCATCAAAGCCCGACCCCTCCCAAATTGAATGACCTGCTCAAGATCATGAAACCCGTTGACGTTGTTCTGGTAGAGGGGTTCCATGTTGAGGTTCCGGCCAGTCTGGAAGTCTGGCGTTCCACAACAGGCAAAGAGCCGCTCTTTGTATCTACCTCCCATATTCAGGCTGTTGCGACAGATAGTGTTCCTTTACTAAACCCGGAAGCAGAAAAAGTTTTTTTCTCTTTGAACGAGACCCCATCTATTTTTGACTATATTCAAAAAAATCTGTTTTTATGGGAAATAACATAAAAATTGAATGTATGTGCTTTGTTATATGCTGCAAAACCGTGTTGCGGAACACCAGTCCCCAATTGTTATGGTTTGTCCGGGTGGGATCAGCAGGAGGCCATCAGCTCGGGAAAAACAGAGAACGTCAGACGCACCTTTTGAAGGTACAAGAGAAAACACCGTTTCCATGCCACTCTGGGCACAAGTGACCGGCACAAAGCCAGTCGCATCTGACAGAGAAGGATGGGAAAAGCTGCTCCTTCCATGCAGAACGGGGAAGCTCATCAGGGCTTGTCTGTGCTCCATAAATGAGCGGAGGAACGGCAGAACAAAAACCTGAGCGCATATCGCCGTAGCTCCCGGATTGCCGGGCAGGCAAAAGACAGGCACGGACCCTAACTGCATGAGAGTAAAAGGCTTGCCTGGGCGAATTTTAACACGCCGAAACAGACAGCTTGCGCCAAGCTGTTCCATAACAGGCAGGACGTTATCTGTCTGACCAACAGAAATGCCCCCCGTTGTCAGCAGAATATCCGATTGTTCCGCCAGTTCGGATATGACAGCCAGCAAGTCCTCCCGGCTATCGGAGCATACAACACGGCTTGTAACATGCGCCCCCTGACGCGTGAGCATTGCATGGAGCAAAGGTGTGTTAATTTCTGCCCGGCTGTCTGGGGCTGACTGGGCGAATTCGGCACCACTTGCAATCACACCAACCCGACAAGGCTTATAAACCGGAACCTGCGTGATGTTCTGGCTGACAAGGAGCGCAATATGTCGCCAGTCAAGTTTCTGGCTGGCGGTAAGGAGGGGAGAGCCCGCGGCAAACTCCTCTCCGGTCTGACGGATGTTTTTGCCTACGGCTATGTCGGACGGGGCAAGGTGCAGCAACCCGTTGCGCACTTCCACCCGTTCGCGTGCAATGACGCAGTCTGCACCTGCTGGCAGGCGAGCGCCGGTTAGAATTGTAGCGGCTGTGCCCCTATGATGGGGGGCGGGCTGATCCCCGGCTACAACGTAATCCCGTAAGGGAATGGTACTGGTTGCCAGCCCGGTATCGGCAATATCCGCACAGCAGAAAGCATAGCCATCCATGGCGGAAATATCGGCTTCTGGCCGTGGAGCGAGTGCTTGCAACGCTGTGGCCAGAATGCGTCCATCAGCTTGATGGACGGGGACGTGCTCAATGTCAGGGGCTGGTAACGTCGTGACCAGAGCTGATAAAATACGCAGTGCATGTTCGTAATCCACCATGGCCGGGGCCGGTGTACGGTCTTTAGCAGCCGATGGTTGGAGTGAATGCACGCGACAGTCCGTAACGTTGTTATGCGGGGAAGGAGAACGGGTTTATACCGATGCGCATGAAGCCTTCAGCCTCCATGGCGCTGTCCAGCAGCAGGCTGCCCAGATCATCGGCCACGGCTTCCAGTTCCGGGTCATAATCCAGACGGAGTGTTTTGATGTAGTTCCTGCAATCTCCACAGGTTTCGATCTGGATAGCGGATTTGGCATCATCCAATGTCCAGTGATCCATTTGCCCGCTGGCATCACACGCTACACAAACAGCTCGAACCCGGTGCCAGCGTACTTCGCACAGGCTGCATTGCAGGTAGCGTAACCCCTCGCGCGCGCCTCCCATGACAAGACTGGCAACTGGTGGCGCATGGCAGCACGGACAATACGTGGCATGCGCCAGAGATTGTGTAATCCCCTCCCCTTGCTTGAGCGTAACCGCCTGAGCCCAGCAGGTAGAAAGGGCTGCCCACAGCACAACGGCGACACCTGCATCAACCTGTGCATAATCAGCCTGCAAAAGATGAGCGGCAGCCTTGGTAAGCCCTGTTCTGTCGGCCGACAGAGAGCCAAGTGCCTGAGCCACTTTTTGTGGGAGCATAGGTGCAAGCTGTGTTGTCAGTGTTGTATAGGCGGCCTGCCAGCACTGCATGTTGCCAAGGCTATGTTCGAGTTGCGCTGTGTCAGCAACACCCTGTTTGAGCAGGCTGTGAATGGCCTCCACATCAGCCTGCTCAAGTGGTGTTTGCGCAAGAATATCCTGCTGGACCTGCACCAGATGCGTTAGAAAACGAAAATATTCTCCGTTTTCCCCCTGCAAAAGGATCTGCGCCTTCAAACGTTCAATCCGGCGCGCATAAAGCTTGTCCAGCATGGGGTAAATGGCTGGATCAATCGCTACGACCCCGGGTGTGCGTTTATCCGGAGCAACAATATCTGAGCTGTCCAGCATCAGCCATGCCTTTTGGATGGCAGAGGCTTGGTCGGCGCGATTTCTTCCTCGTACCAACGGTCATGATGCTGCCGGGCCCAGGCGCGGGAGACATAACCGCTGATCATGCCGCCAATGGAACCGCGCACCCAGATACCCATGTAAATATGCCCGATAACCAGCAGGATAAGTGCCAGCCCGGCGACGGAATGCGCCAGAAGAGCAAGGCGGAGGACAGGAACGGGAAATAGCGCTGCAAAATAAGCCCGCCAGATCATCAACCCGCTGACAAACAGCAGGCTGATCAGGGACATAATACCCCAGAACAGAATTTTTTGCCCTGCGTTGTATTTGCCAATCTGGAGTTTTTGTCCATGTTTGTTCAGCAGCACTTCCATAATATGCTTGAACCACGTCAGGTCCGTGCGCACAAAAAGATTGTGGTGCACAAAGCGGACAAACATGCACATGAGTAGCGTGAAAACTGCAATACCCAGAAAAGGATGGAGCACACGGGCAAGCTGCGGCGGGCCAAGCACATAACCCAGCCAGTTCAGGCTCGGGAAGAACCAGGACAGCCCCGAAAGGGCGACCAGCATAAAACATGACACCATGCTCCAGTGGAACAGGCGGTCAATAAGCTTGGTGCGTAAGACCAGATTACTATTGTCCATTATGCATCCCTCCCGTTGTCGTTCGGGCCCTGCCCTGCATCTTCCAGTTCTTTTTCTGGCTCCGCTGGAGGTGTTTCGTCAGTCGTGTTGGCACCAACGCCCATGTAGTGGGCAAAGGCCCCGGCCAGAGTAGCAATAAACCCAAGTGCGCCTACGGGTTTAAGCCATTCTTTCCATCCCCGGACAACGGGGCTGATATGCGGGTCATCCGGCAGGCGATGGTACAGGCTGGGCTGGTCGGCATGGGTGAGAACATACATGACATGCGTACCACCCACACCAGCAGGGTCATAAAGCCCTGCCCCATTGTGGCCGCGCCCTTTGAGTTCTTCAACCCGGGTTGCGGCAAGGTCTTTCATCTCGGCTTTGGAACCGAAGGAAATTGCACCAGTTGGACATGTTTTAACGCAGGCAGGCTCCTGCCCAACCGCAACCCGGTCTGCACAGAGAGTGCATTTATAGGCCCGGTTGTCTTTCTTGCTGATACGCGGAATGTCAAACGGACAGCCTGCAACGCAGTAGCCGCAACCAATGCATTGTTCGGATTGAAAATCCACAATGCCGTTTGCAAACTGCAAAATGGCCCCCGGGCTCGGACAGGCCTTCAGGCAGCCCGGCTCGGCGCAGTGCATGCAGCCTTCCTTGCGTAACAGCCATTCCAGTTTGCCCGCCTCGTCTTCACGCTCATCAAAACGGATAACGGTCCATGTTTCCGGCGTCAGATCGGCAGGGTTGTCGTATACCCCCACGTTATGTCCGACCTCATCGCGCAGGTCGTTCCATTCTGAACAGGCGACCTGACACCCCTTGCACCCGGTGCAGAGGGAGACGTCAATCAGTTTAGCCACTTCCTGTTCGTGACTGCGGGCCTGTGGCAGCGGCGTCAGTCCGTTGGTGGCGGAGCGGCGGATAATGTCTTGTGACTGCATACCCATCAGCGCACCTCAGACTTTCTCAACATTAACAAGAAATGCTTTAAATTCAGGCGTCTGGGAATTAGCATCCCCAATAGCCGGAGTAAGCGTATTGGCCAGATACCCTTTGCGGGTCGCCCCCTTGAAGCCCCAGTGACAAGGCACGCCGACCTGATCAAGGTCTTTGCCCATAACACTCAGGCGCTTGAGCCTTTTTGTAACCACGGCTTTGGCCTCGATATAGCCCCGGTGGGAGGAAACACGCACCATATCGCCTGCAACAATGCCAAGCTTGCCTGCCAGTTTGTCCCCGATTTCCACAAACTGTTCGGGCTGCATGATAGCGTTCAGCCTGGAATGTTTTGTCCAGTGCCGGAACAGTTCCGTAATGGAGTACGTCGTGGCTACATAGGGGTACTGGGCCGGGTCGCCCATACGGGGTTTTTCATCCGCATAAAAACGTGCAGCCGGGTTCCGGAGCGTGGTTTTGCCAAGCGCAGAGGAGAGAACCGGGGTTTCGGTTGGCTCGTAATGTTCCGGGAATGGCCCGTCAGCCAGCTTGTTTCCACCGGCAAACAGCAGGCCAACGCCTTCGCTATGCATGATAAACGGACCAACGCCGCTATTGGGTGGAGAAGTGAGCGGGTAGTCAGGCACATCGCTTCCGCCCCAGCGTTGCCCGTCCCAGGCAATAATCTGCCGCTTGGGGTCCCATGGATGCCCCTGAACATCAAGCGAAGCACGATTGTACAGAATGCGGCGGTTGGCAGGCCATGCCCACGCCCAGCCGGGGGTGGTGCCCAGACCGGTATCTGTATTGTCGCGCCGGGCCATCTGGTTACCGGCTTGCGTCCATGAACCGGCAAAAATCCAGCAATAACTGGCTGTAGTACCGTCATCTTTCATAACCGAGAAATCAGGCAACAACTCACCCTTGCGCACAACAATCCGACCTTTGTCGTCTGTTATGTCGGCCAATGCATAACCATTGGCTTCCTTGGCGACCTCCTCGGGCATTGGGTCTTCGGGGTCCTGATAATTCCACTGCATATTCAGGACAGGTTCGGGGCAGGCCCCCCCTTCTTTTGCGTACAGTGCCCGGAGCTTGGTAAAAATGGTACCGATGATGTGACCATCATTCCATGCATCACCCGGCGGTCTGGCACCTTCATAGTGCCATTGCAGCCAGCGTGCGGAATTGACGATAGACCCGTTTTCCTCTGCAAAGCACGACGCGGGCAGTCTGAAGACTTCTGTCTGGATATCTTCAGGCTTTACATCATTGAAGACCCCTTCGTTCTGCCAGAAGTTGGCCGTTTCCGTATCCAGCGGGTCCATAGTGACCAGGAAGCGGAGTTTGGAGAACGCATCGCGCATACGGTTTTTATCAGGCATTGCGGCGAGAGGGTTGAAGCCCTGCGCAATGTACCCGTTCACCTTGCCTTGATACATCATTTCAAAATAGGCCAGCATATCGTAGCTGCGGTCCCATTTCGGCAGCCAGTCATAGCCCCAGTTGTTTGTGGGCGTTGCGTGATCCCCCCATAGGGTTTTCATCAGGCTGACAAAGAATTTGGGTGTGTTGTGCCAGTAGTTGGTCTGCCCCGGCTCATCCGCATGGGGTGTCACGGCTTGCAGGTAGCTATCCAGCGTCTGCTGGCTTTCCTTGGGCAGGTTCATATAGCCAGGCAGGCGGACAGACAGAAGACCGAGGTCCGTGAACCCTTGGATGTTGGAATGTCCACGCAGGGCGTTCAGGCCACCACCAGGCATGCCGACATTGCCGAGTAGCAGCTGAATCATGGCAGCGGTACGAATGATCTGTGTACCATTGGTATGGTGTGTCCATCCCAGAGCGAACAGGATGGTTGATGTCAGATCGGGCGCGCTGGTTGCCGCGAGGGTTTCGCAGACATGCAGAAAGTCTTTTTCAGGTGTGCCGGTAATCTGCGCCACGACTTCAGGCGTATAACGTGCGGCATGCTGGCGTAGCAGATTGATGACACAACGCGGGTTCTGCAACGTGGGGTCAGTTACAGCATACCCTTGCGCATCGCGTTCATATGCCCATGAAGATTTGTCATAGCTCCGCTTTTCAGCATCATACCCGCTGAAAAGACCTTCATGGAAACTGAAATCTTCACGCACGACAAACGGTGCATTGGTGTAGGCTTTAACGTAGTCATGCTGGATCTGGTCATGCGTCAGGAGATAGTTGATGACTCCCAGCAAAAATGCGCCATCAGAGCCTGCACGGATGGGGGCATAAAAATCTGCCACAGCGGCACTACGGTTGAACCGGGGGTCCACAACCATAACTTTGGCGCCATTACGGATTTTGGCTTCCATGACCCATTTGAAACCAACCGGATGGGCTTCAGCCGGGTTGCCGCCCATAATCAGCACAACGTTGGCGTTTTTAATGTCCACCCAGTTGTTGGTCATGGCGCCGCGCCCAAGTGTCGAGCCTAGAGCGGAAACGGTAGGCCCGTGGCAGAGTCGGGCCTGACAGTCCAGACCCAGCATGCCCAGTGAGCGTGCGAACTTGAAGTCCAGCAGTCCCGTTTCATTGCTGGCGGCGGAAGAGGCCAGCATACCGGTGGTGAGCCAGCGGTTAACAGTCTCACCTTTTTCGTTTTTTGCTACGAAATTTTTGTCGCGATCATCTTTGAGCAGGCGGGCAATGCGATCCGTGGCCTCGTCCCAGCTGATCCGGGTCCATTCCTTGCTGCCCGGTGCGCGATAGGAAGGATAATGCAGGCGGCCTTCGCTGTGAATGAAGTCAACCAGCCCCGCCCCTTTTGGGCACAGCGAACCGCGGCTTACGGGATGGTCAGGGTCACCTTCAATGTGGAAGATGTTGGGTTTGGCGTTCTTGGCGCCATCTCCCAGAGAATACATAAGCAGGCCACAGCCAACCGAACAGTATGTGCAGTTGTTCCGTGTTTCCTTTGCGCGCAGCAGCTTGTACTGCCGCGTTTCCTGCGCAAGAGCCTGCGGTGGGGCGAAACCAAGGGCAATGGCGCTGGCTCCCCCCACGCACGTTCCTGCACTTTTTAAAAACTCTCTGCGCCCCAGAGCCATCTGAATCATCCCGGTATTTGTAAACAAACAGTAATTCTCAACCTGTATATATACTCTCACAAATTAAAGCATTGATCAGGATCACATTGACGTGCGATGCCGACAGGAATTTGTGTTTTTATGCGCAAAATCAAGGAAGTGTTGCATAAATGCATACATTCACTGTGCCAGCCACGACCAGAATGGGCTCAATGCAGCAGTTATCTATATTTAATTGAATATAGATATATACAGACTTATCTTTAAATTATACTTTATTCATCTGGTGTCACACCAATCTCAGAATCTATTCCTGACATCCCTGTGCAGATAGATAAGTTGGAAAATCAAGTTTCAGCTTACGTGATGACAGATGAAATTATGAATGAATTACGTAAAAATGGTGTGGCACAGAATTCTGCGCCACACCATGATATAAAAAGTATTACCCGGAAGAGAAGAAGATCTTATCCAGTATTTGAGATCAGGTATTATGCATCGCTTTTTAAAAATTCCTGATAATACTCATCTGCCATTTTGCGCAAAGAACGCCCGATGGCTGCGTACTGGTATTCGTTCAGATTCGCCAATGATGCACGGGCTGCGGGTTTCTGCACTCCAAAGCCTTCACCAGGCAAAAGTACGATACCGGTTTCATCCGCTATACGGAACAGCATTTCGCCAGTGCTGGCACGCTTGAGCATCCATTTGGCGAATTTCTTGCCGTACAGTTCACGGGCCACGGTTTCCAGATCGATAAGCGTATAATAATCAACCGCGTTGGCATCTTCTTTTGGTTCAACACCGAGTTCGCGATAAAGCGTTGCCTCTCTACGGTGAATAACCGCCTTGAGAGAGGCTTTGTAATGACTGGTTTCATCCATCAGGGCAAAGAGGGCAAAAAGCACCATCTGCACCTGCTGGGGGGTGGAAAGGCCAGCCGTATGATTTAAAGCCACTGCACGGCTGTCAGCCACAAGGCGGTCAATGAATTTGAGTGTACTGGCATCCGTTGTCAGGCTTGAATAACGCTGCCCAAGATCTTTACGGACGCTCACCGGAAGAGCACGAAGCAGACCGTCAATGGCATTATCTTTATGGACGCCAATGACCCCCAGACGCCAGCCGGTGGCCCCAAAATATTTGGAGAAGGAATAAACCAGAATGGTGTTGGCCGGACACACCGCGTAAAGGGAGCGGAAGTTATCTGCAAAGGTGCCATACACATCATCAGTCAGAATCATCAGGTCAGGACGATCGTTTTTGACGATGGATGCAATCAGTTCCAGCGAAGCATCATCCATTTTGACTGATGGCGGATTGCTGGGGTTGACGCAGAAGAAAATTTTAACAGCCGGGTCCTTCAGCTTTTCCAGTTCGGAAGCAGGGTACTGCCAGTTCATGCTCGGGTCGGCATGAATGGAAACAACTTCCAGCCCGTATTCTTTCAGTTGTGGAATTTCAATGTAAGGTGAGAAAACGGGCAGGCCTATCGCAACCTTGTCTCCTTTTTTCACCAAACCATTCTGCTTGAGTGTGTTAAAGATATAAGCCATGGCGGCGGTGCCGCCTTCGGTCGCAAAAAAGTCCGTGCTTTCAACCGACAGGGCACTTCCTACCATTTCACGCAGCACGTAATGTCCTGCAATCTGCTCACTCATGGTCAGCATGCGCGGTGGGGTCGGATAATTGCACCCCAGTATTCCTTCCACCATTTCATGCAGGAAGGCAGATGCGGATAGCCCCATCTGATCGCGCACATAGCTCAGTGCCCGCCCGAGAAAGAAAATGCCACTTTTGTCGCGGTTGTCGGACAGAAAACGTTCAAATCGTTCTTCAATGCCTTCCACACGCGCCTGGCCACCTACGCCTGCCGTCATATAGGAAAATGACAGCTCGGATTCCGAAACGGCAAACTGACCAAGATGGAAAAAAGCCGAGCGAGGAAGTGTGGCCAAAAAGTTGGGATTACCCCGACCGGCATTAAGCATGGCGCGGTCTGTGTGGCTGGACGCTAGCCGAATGAGTTCGTCTTTCAGCTCAAAGGGACTAAGGTCTTTGAACTTGGCGTAATCAATAGCCATCGTGTTCTCGCTTTCATAAAGTGCAAAACAGGATCAGGAAAAAGCAACAACCAAAGGCCCAAGAAGGGTCAGCAGCACGTTTGCCACGGCATAGGTGATGGCAAAGGGGGTTGTTGGAACGGAATTGCCAGCTTTGTTAAGGACTTCGCCAAAAGCTGGATTGGCACTGCGTGAGCCAGCCAGAGCCCCTGCAAAGATGGCCGTATTGTCGTAACGAAGCACGTAGCGACCGAACAGCATGGTCAGGACAAGCGGCACAAGCGTTACAACAACGCCGAGCATAAACAGTGTCATGCCGTGTTCGATAATGGTTGCCACAGCCTGCTGGCCTGTTTGTAATCCTGTAACTGCAACAAAACCGGAAAGACCAAGGTCCACCAGTAAGGCAGAAGACGCCAGAGGCATATTGCCCTTTGTACTGTGCCTGCTTTGGTACCAGCCAAACAGGAGCCCGGAGAGCAAAGCGCCCCCGCCACTGCCCAGAGTCAGGGGAACCGATCCCATGCGCACCACAACCAGTCCCACCAACAGGCCCAGAACCAGGCCACAGCCGTGGAAAACAAGATCGGTTTTAACGCTGCTGGTCAAAATTGGTCCCAACTGGGACGCAACACGCTGCACGTCCTGACTGGTGCCATAAAGCGAGATGATGTCACCTGACATTGCGCGCAGATCAGCATTCAGGGGGACGGGCTTTCCATTCCGGTTGACGCCCATAAGGTAAACGCCATGCCGTGCGGATGCAGCCAGCAACTGGACAGATTCTGACACTGTTTTGCCAAAAAATTCTTTGTTGGTCAGGGCAATGTTGCGACGCACCATGGTCACATCCATGCTGTCTGCGTTGCGTATTTCTTTACCCAGAGCCTGCCCGGCAGCAATTACGTCCGCTCTATGGCCAAAGAGTAAAACCGTATCTCCAGCAACGGTTTGTGTATCTGGTGCAAAGCCAAGAATGCTGCCATTGCGGCGTATCTGCTCCACGGTAACCGCTGGAGTTTCTATCTGGCTAACCGTTTGCCCACTTTGTGTAACGGTAAAAACGCGTCCGACAAGCTCTGGCAGGGCGGGCTGTTCACCCTCAGCATAAATATGAACACCGCCCATTTGCGCGGCTTCGGCCTTCAGGGCATCTTCACGAATACTGCGTTTTGTTAGCCACGGCAGAACATTGACGCAAAGAATAATGGGGCCAAGAGAGCCAAAAATATAAGTTACCGCGTAACCAACCGCGACATTCCCCTGCATCTGCTGGACCTGGGCCAGTGGAAGCCCTATTTTTTCCAAGGCGGAACCGGCTGTTCCAATAATGGCGGATTGCGTTAGGCCACCAGCGGCAATGCCTGCTGCCAGACCTTTATCCAGATGGAAGATACGGGCCACGGCGACAACAGTCAGCAAGCCACTTACGGCCAGAACAACAGCCATAAGGACTTCGCGCATGGATTGACGCCCCAGAGAGCGAAAAAACTGCGGGCCACTTTGAAAACCAACGGCATAAATAAAGAGTGCAAACAGCACTGCCTTAATGCCGGAATCAATGTGAAGACCAATCTGACTGATTGCTACAGCGGCAAGCAGAGACCCGGCTACCCCACCAAGCTGGAAAGAACCAAAGCGGATTTTTCCAATAGCATACCCAATGGCGATGGCCAGAAACAGGGCAATTTCCGGGCATGAATTGAGTAGCGTTTTAACAAAATTTGTTATTTCCATGCAGTAGGAACTTTGCTTCTCCGGTTTTCAAAGCTTACATTTCTGTTGTGACTGCCGGACTGTCAAGTGACTCTTTCAGTGTTTATAAATAATAAACCATACAATGGTTTCAATATCGGATTGTTACGGTTTCCATACAAAGTATAATATGAATGTCTTATCATGAATTATTTATACACTGTATGGAGTTTTTTATCTGTCAATGTTATAGGCCATGAATCATGTGATCTGTATTGAGCGCGGAAAAGAAAGACGAAGATGCTAAGTATAAAAAAAATAAAATATCCAAATTTTCTCGCCGCAACTGGTATCATGATGACATTTTATACGGGAACTGCGCGTGCAGCAGATGATCAGTGGTACACAGGTTCTCTAGTCTCGCCATCAGGGGCACAGTCTCGTGCTGGCCTTCTTGGTGTTGAACCCTATTATAGCTACACACAGCCTGTCGGTTATTTTGCATCGGATGGCAGCAGTCATCCACAACATCCACGGCAGCAGATGTTCAGTAACTCTACCATGTGGAAATACGGAATTACTGATCACATCAGTATTCAGGCGCATACGGTAGTGAATTACGGTTGGGAGCGCGGGCACGGCCATTCATCAGGTCCCAAATTCGGGGATTTCCCTGTGGATATGATCTGGAGGTTTTTAGACCCAAATCCTAAGAAATATATTCCGGCTCTTAACCTTTTCGCAGGTGTATATTTTCCCACAGGAGATTATAATAAATTACAGAACAAACAGGACAGTAATGGCACTGGCGCGTATGTTTTTCGTATGGCCATTACTGAGCAGTCGACTTACGTTGTGAACGGAAACCACGCATTGCGTTTGCGCACATGGGGATGGTTCCGTCATGCGCTTGCCTCCACTCATCTGCAAGATGTGACCAGTTATGGTACGGGTAATGGCTTCCACGGTCGCGGCAGTCCCGGAATGAGCGGGCAGGCTGGTTTTTCTTTGGAATATGGATTGAACCATTCATGGGTGCTGGTCATGGATTTGGCGCGAGACTGGGCAAATGGCTCCCACATATGGGGCACTGACACAACGGGTAAACATGTTGACCGCATTGCCTCCAGCAGTGGTGACTGGCAGATTGCCCCTGCCGTGGAATATAATTGGAGCCCTCGCTTTGGTGTAATTTTTGGCTCTGCAATCTATTATGCAGGCCATAATACAGGCGTAAAAATCTCGCCGCAGTTTGCCGTTAATATGATTTACTAAAAAGTATGATCATTGCGTGATTGATAAACAAGGCATTGCATTTGCAATAATGCAATGCCTTGTTTACTTGCCGGGCAGCAAACGCATTACGACAGAGTAAATTCGTTCAGCAGTCCTTTAAGCCTGCGGGCCTGTTGTGCCATGCCGGAACTTGCCGCAGAGGTTTCCTCTACCATCGCGGCATTCTGGCGTGTGCCCTGATCAATGGAGGAAACGGCATTATTGACTTCCTGCAACGCCGTAGCCTGCTCAGATGCTGCTTCCGCTATGGCCTTCAGATGATCGCCAATATCCGCAACACTTGAGATAATGGTGCTAATGGCATGTCCAGCTTCTTCCATAATTGAAACACCAGACAAAACCTGCTCACGGGACGTTTCTACAAGTTCCTTGACCTCCTTGGAAGCATTCCCGGCGCGATTGGCAAGATCACGAATTTCTTGCGCCAGAACCCGGAACCCGCTCCCTGCCTCACCGGCCCGTGCTGCTTCCACGCCTGTATTGAGTGCGAGCAGGTTGGTCTGAATGGCAATGTTGGACATGACATTGGTAATTTTGCTGATAGCCTCGGAGGACTTCTCAATCTCAGACATCGCGGCCGTTGCGCGATTGATCATAACTCCGAACTGTTCAGTAATGTTCTGGCAGTTGCTCACAAAAGCGTTGGCTTCAGTCACCCGTGCGGCTGTGGAAGTAACCGTTGCTGTAATCTGCTCAACTGCAGAGGCCGTTTTTTCAACCGATACAGCCTGCTGTTCCGTCCTGTGTGCCAGATCCTGCGCAGCACTATTGATCTCACCAGCCGTAATGTCGATTGTTTCTGTTGTGTCATTGACAATCCCGAGTGTATCACGCAGGGATTCAATGGCACCATTCAGATTATCACGCATCGGGATGTAAGCTGAAGGCAGCTCCTTATCCATTTTCTGGGACAGGTTGCGTTCGGCAACTTCACTTAGGATGATGCCAAAGCTGTCCGCAACAAAAGCCTGCTCTTTCTGGATCAGGTCATCACGTGATTTCTGGCGCGCTTTCTCTGCCTCATCCTGATAAACGGAGATCGTTAAATCCATCTCAAGCATGACTGCCGAACATAGGCTTGCCAGAGCCCCGCCTATTTCTTCTATGGAAATGGCTGTTTTTTTTGTAAAGAGACCCGGTTTGGACGCTAAAGTCGAGATAACGCTCCGGATCAGATGGTTCATAACAATGGCATAACCACCAATATACCAGCGCGGTTCCAGGCCAATCCGAGCATGCACATTGCCGATAGTGTATACTTTTTCAGCATGTTTTTGGTCAAAATTGGCAGAAGAAATATTTTTCCAATGCTGCTGCTGGGCATGCTTTGCGCGCGCGATTTGCGCTTCAGATGAAAAAAATGAGCTTGTTTCAGGAGTTTTTCGAATCTGTTCGTAAAAAACCTCTAGTGCAACAGGAAGTTCACGATCAATAATATCTTTGATCAGACGAATGGAGGCGCACTCCTCGTCTGTTAATTTCATGAATTTACGGCGGTATTCCAGATCTGCGAAGTCATGCGCACGCATTTCTGAATGTTTTATTTCTTTTGAGATGCTATTCATTTCTCTTCTCCTGCTTATATTTTCCTGAGGTTTTCTGGCTGGAAATGCCCTCCCGGCCAGTAGATGTTCTCAATAATTTCGGTAAATGATTCTTGTTTTTGTTAGACCATGGGTGCGTAAGAAGGTCTTGTCTGCATCCAATGTAAAAGATCACCTGGCGGCATGGGGCGTGCAAAGAGGTATCCCTGCATGACATCGCAGCCCATGGCGCGCAGTCGCGTTTCCTGAAACATATCTTCCACGCCTTCTGTTACAACATGGACACCAAGTCTTTTGCCAATATTGATCGCGGCTTCAGTAACGATAAGTGAACTGACGTCTTTTTCGAAATTAATGATAAAACTGCGGTCAATCTTGATTTCTGTCAGCGGTAGGTGCGAAATGCGCGACAGGGAAGAAAAACCCGTGCCAAAATCATCAAGAGACAGACCGACACCAACCTCGCGCAGTGCGGTGAGTGTTGTCATGGTCTCAATGTTCTGCTGCATCATGCCGCCTTCCGTTATTTCTATCGTCAAGCGGTTGGCGGCAAGGTTGTAACGGGAGAGCAGGCTGACAATCTGTTCCGTCAGGCTGGGATTGCTGAAATGTGCAGCGGACAGGTTTACACTCACAGTAGGAACATGCAGCCCAATTGCATCCCATTTGACTATCTGAACACACGCTTCGTTCAGCGACCATAATCCAATGGCTTCAATCTGGGCGGTTTCTTCTGCAATGGGAATAAAGCGTGAGGGAGGAATGGTGCCCAATGTTGGGTGATGCCAGCGCGAAAGCGCTTCGACCCCGTATAGCATATTGTTTTTAATGCTGATCTGGGGCTGGTAAAATAGCTCCAGTTCAGAATCCTGAATAGCCTTGCGCAAAGCCGAACCGATGATAACACGCGCCCGGACATCATCATTCGCAATACTTCCAAGTAAGCGGAAGCTTTTACGGGCTGTTTTTTTGGCTTCAAGCATGGCCATTTCAGCCCGGTTCAGAATATGCTCGATTTCAAGGCCGTCATCCGGGTACAGACTTATGCCGATACTTAGCGAGATGATAATTTCCTGATTGTTGATAACAACTGGCTCACGCATTGCCGCGGTCAGACTATCCGCGAACGTGTTTGCAATATCGTGGTCGCCATTGGGGATAATAACGACAAAATCATCACCACCCAGTCGGCCAGTTATAAAATTGCTCCGGCATTGCGCGATAAGACGCTGGGCCATGGTCTGTAAAAGAGCATCCCCCTGATCGTACCCCATAAGGTTGTTGATGTCCTGAAACAGGTCGACATCGAGCACAAGCAATGCAAATGGAGCGCAGGCTGCCTGAAGAGTCATCTCCTTCAGGATCGTGGTGACCGCATTACGGTTCAGCAGACCTGTCAGCGGGTCATAACGATCCAGCCGACTCAGTTGCTGGCGGGTTTTACCCCGCTCGATAATGGCGGCGCAGGATGGCACACAGCCTGCAACAATTTTTTGGGGCCAGTTGGTTATTTTATCCCGGTTACGCGAGTAAAGGGCAAAAATACCAATGAGCTCCCCTGCCCCGTTGCAGATAGCTGAAGCCCAGCAATCCAGGAATTCGCTTTCATACCCACTGCCGGATTTGTCGTTCCAGACAATGGCGCGCGCTTCTTCCGGGGCCAGAGTGAGTGCTGTTATATCCGCATCAGTCAGCACAATGCGCATAAGCATTGCAATTTTTCTGCGTGACAACCCTTCCCCGGAAAGAATCTCAAGATTTTGTTCAGAATTTACCTGTAAAAGAACAGCTACACTATTAGGAACAAGTTGCTCAGCTTCCGAGCAGAGCATGTCCGCTATATCCTGCTCCGGGGCTTCCCCCGAGAGTTCATGGAAAACACGGTTCTGGAGGTCCAGTATTTTTCTACGATGGCTTTCCTCAGTCACACCTTTAAGAAAAGCCATATAATAGCGTTGCTTATCCGGTCCGATTATCGCTGTGGAAATCGACATTTCAGCGGCAACATAATCACCATTGGTGCGGCTGAAAACAACCTCTCGGGATGTGCCAACGATATGATTAATGCCGGTATTTCTGTTGTGGTTAATATACCCGTCATGCTGGGCGCGGTGTTCTAGAGGCACCAGGCAATTCACATTCTTGCCAATTACGTCTGCCGCAGAGCAGCCCCAGAGATGTTCAGCGGCAGTATTGAAAAATACAATGTGATTAAGCTGGTTAATAATAACAACGCCATCGGCCGCCTGCTCAAGCATATCAAAATATAACGTTGTATCATGAGAAAGGGCAGAAGATTCGGAAGTGAGCATTGTTGAGCCTTGGATGCGTAAAAACTATGCAGGGGTAATGGACGAGAACGTTATTGTGATAAGAGTATAGCGACTGACCTCTATTGCGATTACAAATCCGCAAGTAGAGTCCCTGCGGGGAATATCCTGAAGCGTAGTCATTCGAGAAACGACAGCCTCAAAACTTCCTGCTACGTGCATGAATAACAGTTCCATGCCGTCATGCCGAAGTCTTTGCGACTGTGGCATAAAGCTGGAATATCAAACAGATCACCCAATTTTCATTTATCGACTCTACTACAAAAGAATAATTTTAAGACAATATCAAGTTCGTTTAGGCTTTGTTAACAGAATTTCACGCGATTGAGAATTTTGTGTGTCTGATTGAATGCATGCCTATGACCAAGCTATGCTTGGCATTGACCTAAATCAATGCCTCGCAATACTTATTCCACGCACAGATAAATAAACCCAACCTATTCACGATATCGTAGATTTGAACTGTGATTTGAGTGAATCTGGCATAAATTGTATAAAATCTTAAGCCCATGGGGATGGTCGCCAAGAAGTTATAGTGTGTGCGACACTGAGAAATGTAAGTAAGCGACTCATACGGTGGCGTGAGTTAAGCCGCGACTTTCATGCAAATGCGTAAAATACCTTGAATCAAAATTAAGGTACAAAACACAACCGCTTTATCATTTAGGAGAAAATATGGCTGGGGGACCTGGACCGGTTCTAACTTTTTCCCAAACCAATCTTTAATCATTAAAATCAATGACTTATAGGCATTCCACGTTAGCCTCTAGGGATACAAAAGTGGAGTAACTTCCCACCGTGTGAGTATGTTTTTATATAAACATCATCTGCTGTGCAATAGGAAAAACAAAGTTTTTTGCCCCTGCCCCATCTAGGTTTTTGTGGATTCGTGATTAGGAAAATTTATCAAATCGGTTCATTAAAATTTTTTTCATGAATGATTGTGCAACATAGAATAAAAATATTTCTCATTATTAATGAAATAGTACGATAAAAATAATAATCTTTTTCAGATGAATCTTAACGTCCATGCTTTTATGTATGAGCACCATATGACGAAGATTGCTGAAAATGGGGAAAGTGATATTTTTCCGGAGCTACCAGTTCGACACTTCACGACCTTCTAACTCGTTGTGTCTCGACAATGCATAAGCATGAGTTGCCATCGGATGACCAACCAATGAAACCAGAAATCCTATTAAATGGCAGTTGAGTGAATTCCCGTCATTCAGACGATTCCAGGTTCTTGTCTGGCTGACGTTCCCTTTCTGAGGGATGTCATACACTTCCTGACTAGCATGGTGGCTTGCTTCTTCATGTGCTCAGGAGGTTCAATCCCCATACCCTGAAGACGTTCCAGCAAAGCCAGAACAGCAGAGGCATCCTCTGCACTGACAGCAGGTTTTCCATTGGAAGCCACCAGGGCTTTCCCTGCATTCCTGTCCTGTCTGATTTTTTCCAGAATAGCCAGTGTCAGCCACTCTCCGGCTTTCATGCCCTGCTTCTGGCTCTGTGTAATGACAGCTTGCCGGACATCAGCAGAAATCCCCCTGATGCCCCATGTTTTCGTAGTGTCTTCCATATGTTTCCTTCCCTGTTGAACAGACCTGTCCAACCAGTATGACAGGAACACAGGCAAGAAAGACTGGACGTTGCAAGGAATGGCTCAACAGCCGGTTTAACAAAGGATGCCCTGAAATCCGGACAACAAAAAAGCCAGACTTGTGAGAATCTGGCTTCCATAACACAGATGGGGAACTACTCCATCCAAACTACTGTTTTTGTGTAAGTTTATCATGCATAATTTTGGGTATTTTGTCAAGTAAAAATACATTTTTATTTATAATATGGTTTGTATATAACTACAGTTTATATTTTACTTGCATAAATTAATGTTTCATGCTTTAATAATGGAAAAAGCCAGATGCGACAAACATCTGACTTTAACAAATGCGATGGAGAAGAGGCCACCGAGAGCAAAACAAGCACTGTTTTTATGAATTGATTATGTAGTATTTAAATGAATTAGTCAAGTAAAAAATGTAGTTCTCGTGATTTTTTCTTCATCCTGATTAAAGGAGAAAAATTTTATGGGATTAGCATTTAAAAAACCTGAAGTAGCACTCGACAGATATCCATACGATTGGAGGATGAAAAGGTTCATGCCTTACAATGCCAATCTGTTTTTCATCATGGGTCAGAAATTAAAACAGCCTGATGCAAAAGGCAGAACATGGTGGGATAAACCTTACCATATCTCGGAATACGAAACCGTTTTTGACATGGCCCAGGACATTGAAGATTCCTATATCTCCATGAACTGGTTTTACAAATGCAGTCGCAGGGGTGAGTTTGTCGCGGTTTTTGACCATATCTGCATCGACCTTGATTGCTACAAATATGAAACCAACCCCACCATTCAATATCATGACCTTGGGGAGAATTATGAAATCCTGCTCAAGTTCTGCGATGACAACAACATTCCTCGCCCCTCCAATATCCTCAGTTCTGGAAGAGGTATTTATCTGCATTATACGTTTGAATGTCCTGTTCCAGCACGATGCAAGGGACGCTTTCAGGCTACTCACAGAGAACTGTTAAGAAAATTCATCCCATGGGGAGCAGACCAGGCAACCTATGATTTTTCACGTGTCTTTCGTCTTCCTGGGAGTGTGAACTCCCATCATCCAAGGCGTCATCGATGCGAGTTCCTTGATTACAGAGGTCAGTTCTATGACTTCTCGACCCTGTGCGACATGGTTCTTCCAAAGAAATACGAAGATTACAAAAAACAGAAGATAGCCAGACAGGAGAGACGTGAAAAAGCCAGGGTTGAATATCTGGCTCGCAGGAAAACCAATGCGCTTGTTCCTGACGAACGTGGAACCCAGGGTTTCAAGGGGTGGGCCTCATGGGCCAAGAAAGGACTGTATGACCTGAAAACGCTTGGCTTCCTGCGCTACAGGGGACCAGTTCGAAAAGGGGAATGTGATATTTTCTGCCATGAAGCGGGCATCCTGCTGGCTCAGATATCCAATCCTGACAATCTCCCCTCCAATCTGGAACAATGGGCTGAAGGCGTGATTGATGAGGGATATATTGCCAAACATATGCACAACGCCATGCAGACCCTCTACAAGAAAGCCGGTCAGGACTACTCAGCCAAAAAGCGACACAAGGGCTATACGACTGGCACAAAGACCATCATTCAGAAATTAGGCATTACCCGCGAGGAAATGAAACATCTGAGTGTCTTCATTGACCATGAGGAAAGATTGCTCAGAAAACGCACAAAACGCCAGACTGAAGGACGTAAGGAAAGACCAACAAGTCAGGGACAGACCAGAGAAGCATGGCTTACGGAGAATAATCTGTCAGTTTCCAAACCATGGGAAGCCCTGAACATTTCCAGAGCGACTTATTACAGAATGAAAAAATCAGGGACTTTGTAAGGTTCCGGTTTTGTTTTTGACGTGAGACAGGTGGGGACGGATAACTATGGATTATGAAATCCACCCAACATTCTTTTTTTCTTTTGGTTCTTTTCTTTTTCCATATCACTTTTCAGATGAATCAGACGCATTTTTTCTGTTTCTTGTGATTCACTCTGTCAGGTTCGTTCCATATCCCCCGTAAATCTCCATAATTGACCCGTGGAGACGATTTTCACCCGACAGGGGAAGATTATACCCTTCGTTCCTGTTGCGTGTCTCTGTGTGGCTTATTTCGCGTTTTATCTGCTTCACCAGATTCATCTGGAAAACCTGTTTCTGGTTTCAAAGGTCACTACAGATTTTTTTGTTTTGTAGTGAACTTCCGGTTTCCTCCATAAATGAACCGTAGAAGCATGGTTTGCCCGTGAAGGGTATAATCTTCCCTGAAAGTCTGTTTTGGCTTTCAACGTGGCTTATTTCTCGTTGAAACAGCATGTTTGATGCTTTCCCATCCGGGTTATTCCAGTAAACCTGTTTCCGAATGATATCCGGGGTATTTCGTCTGTGTCTGATTTTTTCAACACATAGTCGCACAGGTTTCCTGTTGAACCTTGCTGTGTTTTTTGTCTTATCAGTCAACAGAAAATCCTGTTGACCATTTCATGCAAAACACACGACTAAAACAACAAACAAACCTGTTGATTATTCCCATTAATATTATAAGTATTTTATATATTTATTTATATAAATACATATAAATATTGCAATAACTATAAATATAGTTTATAAATAACGTATATTTAAGGAGTTATTGAATGGAGTAATATTATGATAAATTACAGCACTGTTTTTGCCCTGCTCTCTGAAGGCATCAGAATCCCGGATAATCGTTCCTGTCCCTTGGCTGGACGTTACCTGCGTTGTTTCTCTGATGAACGAAAGGTGGGGCGGTCAACCGTTTTTTATATTCGTGATTTTGTCATGGTGAACGCGCCAAGAACATCCATTGCTGATAAAGTGGAAGAGGTGGGATGTGACATTCTGGGTTTATTTCCAAACTTCATAGACGTTCCTGCCAACGTCAAAGACAAGGCTGATTATAAACGTCAGGTCCTGGAACAACTGGTTGAGCCATATCTTCAGCCCTTCACCACCAAAAAACGTATGGATTTTGGTTTTGACAGGATGCTGATGCCTGCTCTTGGACAATTAAGGAACTGTTTCTCTCAGGTTCAGAAAACCATCCTGAAAGACATATGGGAAGGACTGAAACCCGCAGAGATTTCCATGCTGTGGTGGAACAATGATTTTTCCCGTCTCATGACCAGTCTGGACACTGACAAGGCGTTGAAAGCCCTGTTGAGACAGATAGAAAGACCCGGAAAACTGGCTCAGTGTCCTATCTCACAAAAGAAGAAAATTCCTGCAAAAGCGTATCTGGTGTTGAATATTGAAACGACAGGCCGAGAAGAACAGGACCAGGTGCTTCAGATTACGATAACAGACCATAAGGGGAATCTGCTGTTCAATCGTTTCTGCCAGCCTTCTGTGTCCATTCAGAAGCAGGCCAGCGACCACCATCACATAACGAAGGATATTTTCACACGTGCAACACTTATGGGAAACCAGAGTGTCACAACATGGCAGGACATTTACCCTGAAGTGGTCAAACATCTGTCTGGCAGGACTGTCTATGCGTTTAATGTAACTTTTGACGCTCAGATGGTTCTGAACACCTGCAAAGCCTTTAATCTTGATACAGGCTGGATGAAGACCTGCCATTGGGTGGATATGAAGCTTTACATGAACTCAGCCACTCGTATTGGCAGAAATTTATCGAGTGAATTAGTTGAAAAATTCAGAGAAAGAATTGATGAGCCAGAGAATATTATTCCCTTTCCGGCTCATCGCTGGCAAAAATTTGCACAGCAAAACGCCATGCGTGTTTAAACCTCTTAATTTTCCAGAATATCCAAAGCCGGAAGGTTGTTTACAATCTTCATGGTTTCGAGGCTGATGGTGATAATCCGCAAAAACAGTTCCAGTGGGTAACGTGGGTTGTGCATTGTCTCGATAGCCCAGTCATTGGCATCATTCACAATGCCACTGGCTTTGTCTGGCTTGACGCATTGACGTTCAACCACCCAATCCAATGCGGGTTTTCCATTCACTACGTAATCATAGGCTTCAAGGGGAATGCCTGTCACTGTAATGCGTTCATTATAGTGCAGGGTGGTTTTATCCTTCCCCTTACCATATTTCATCTGTGTCACCCGATACTCTTCAGGTGTCAGGTTTTTGTTCCCTGTGTCGATTTCCACATCCTGATAAATGGTCTGTGTGTCGAAATTGACATGCATCTCACCAAGTTTTCTACCAGCATCAGAGAATGCCTTGAAAGCTTCATATGTCTTTACGCGGGGAATACGTGGCAATTCCTTTCTGAGGGTATCAGCATAGCGTTCCCGATATTCTGGAGAATGCAGAAGGCCATAGACGTAATAGAACAGGTCTTCCTTGCTGATAATTTGCCCCGGATAAGCATCCTGAAAGTGCTTTAACCCATCATCAGTGATAGCATTCTGTTTATTTATTCCAGATTTTAACGCACCAGGAAATAGATCGTCGTTATCTGGTTTCTCATTGTTCTCGTTATATAAGAAAAGAGGGAAACATTGAGAATTTCGCCCATCAGCAACACATAGATCGGGAACGTGATTTACCATCAATGGAGAAAAATCATTCAGTCCTCCAGTTCCTCTAAAACAGATAACACGATTTTCTGTGCTTGCTTCGGGAAACATACGAACTACCTGCGATACTACTTCATTAAGACGTTTGTTAAAATAGAGCCATTGATGTGTGAATGGTCTATAAGTAGCTTTCACCATAGAGATTGAAGAATATGAAAGTTCCTGATTTCGTGCGATGTCTTGCCTCAGAGCGCGAGTCCAACTAATTTTGGTAGGATCAGAGATAACAAAAGACGCAACGATTTTATCTTTTTCCTTTTTACTCTCATTCGGAAATGATTGGTTGAAGCGTGTAAGTTCAGAATTATAAATATCAATCATATATTTAATATTAATTTCTAATTTTTTCTTCGAGTAATTCCAGCACCAAGAATCTCTATTTGTGACAACACCCAAAGAAAAATTGAGAAATAGAGTGCTTTCATTTTTCTTTTTAAGACCCATGGGAATGAAGCTCTCAAAACTATCGTCTCTTTGTTTTAACCAATCGCCATGCTTATCGGGACTGATATTTCTCCACAACTCTGCTCTGGTTATGCCACCGAGAGAGCCCAATTGTTCAATACGTTCTAATTTATCTTTACGATTTAGATTGTCCCCAATGTCATGAAATAAAATTTGTCTTGAACTCTTTGCTTTAAAATTTTTTACTAAAATACAAATGGAGGTGGGCACCATAATGTTGAAAACATTTCCGCCCTCTTGTTTTGCCAGAATACCTGATTTTCCACGAATCCCTCCCCTTAGGTGAAGGATAAAAATTGACGAAAATTCTTCAGCTAAACACTTGCGGAGCCCATCAGCAGAGTTGGACTCAAGAAATCCAGCATTTGTAACAAAACCAATTATTCCACAGTTTCCTATACGATCTGATGCCCACCGAATTGCCCTGATATAGCTATCATATAGTCCTTTAGATAGAGTCGCTTTCGACCGCTTAGAATAGGTGTCAGCGATGCGTTTATCCAAAGTAGGATAGGAAACATTCTGATTGTTGTCATTTCCGCTTTTCTGTCCTACGGAATAAGGAGGGTTCCCCATAATAACCCGGATATCGAGCTTTTTCTGTTTCCTGATACGCTTGTTGTTATCTTCCAGCGTGGAACCAATCAGATCATGGGGTTCACTGAGCCGGAACGTATCTGTCAGACATATCCCTTCAAAGGGTTCATATTTGCCATCCATCAAATCTGCAAAAGTCGCTTCAATATTGATGGAAGCGATATAATAAGCCAGCAGAACAATTTCATTCGCATGAAGTTCATGTTTATATTTATGAAGCAACTGCTCCTTTGTAATCAGCCCACTTTGCAACAGTCGGGTAATAAACGTGCCCGTGCCAGTAAAGGGGTCCATGATATGCACCCCCTCACTTCCCAAGGTCTGACCAAACTCATTTTCCAGAACGTCATTGATGGAACGGATAATAAAATCCACAACTTCCAGAGGTGTGTAAACAATACCCAAACGATCTTTCAGGCGTGGAAAAGCCTGCTGGAAAAATCCATCATACAGTTCCTTGATAACCTTCTGGCGACCATAGGCCGTATCAATCCCTGAAGCTCTTTCCCTGACACTGGTGTAAAAGGATTCAAGCCTGTCTGTTTCCTTGTGCAGACTATGTTTGTCCAGCGCATCCAGAACAGACTGCATGGCTTTGGACATGGGGTTATCAGACACAAAACTATGCCCTGAAAACAGAGCCTCAAACACAGGCCGGGTAATCAGGTGTTGTGCCAGCATCTCGATGATTTCATCCTGTGTGATGCTGTCATTCAGTTCAGAGCGTAAATCAGTAGCGAACTGGTCAAAGGCTTCACGAGCCTGAACATTCTCTGGGTTATCCAGAATGGTGGTAATGCGGGTTATATGGGTCTGAGCTATCTTGGCAATATCACCAGCCCAATCCTCCCAATGATGTCTGTTCCCCACCTTCTTGACGATTTTGGCGTAAATGGCTCGCTCAATCTCCCCCACCTCAAACTGAAGCGTGTCCTGCCGGTCATCAGTTTGCGGAGTAGATTTTTTCCCAAGATTATAAGAGGAATGAGCCTGTTGTGCTGTTCCTGTAGTCAGGGCTTTGGTTTTGGGAGCAATTTTCTTGGTGACAGCAATCACTTCCATGCGTGATGTATCAGGCTTGGCTTGCAGGTCCATTTTGTTGACCATGCTGTCAAAGCGGTCATCATGGGACCGTAAAGCCTGAAGAACCTGCCACACGACCTGATAAGTTGAATTGTTATCCAGTGCTTTGTCTGGCTCAATACCAGCAGGAATAACCACTGGAAGAACCACATAGCCCCGTTTCTTACCAGGTGCGACACGCATTACACGTCCTACCGACTGCACCACATCCACCTGAGATGGGGTGGTTGCCGTCCTCCCCGCACGGCATCGCAATGTGCCAGAATGGTCGTTGGAAGAAACGACTGCGCGAAAGGACGGCAGATGAAGGA